>NZ_JACSPV010000056.1 GCF_014836955.1 Bacillus norwichensis | reverse complement strand
GAATCAGTTTTCATTCTAGACGGTGGCGACGAGAAACGTCGCCCGATTGTTTCCTCTGAAAATCTGTGGCATCCGCCAGGGGCTTGAACTTTATTTAACCGGGTTTTGAACCCCGCTGAATGAATACCCGTATGGACTCATCTCACCGCTTATAGAAGTCGGAGACTCCTGCTGAATGAAGTTAAAGTATCTTTTTTAACTCAGGATGTGGTCGTGGAATGACATTTGATGAAATCAGCTCTCCTCCGGCAATTTCATGGGCAAGTCGTCCTATTTCTACAGCGGATTTTACATCTGCAACATCTCCTTCTACAATGACAGTCACCAAGCCAGATCCGACTCTTTTCATATCAACCAATGAAATATTCGCTGCTTTTGCCATTGAATCCAACGCCTCAATCGCTGCCGTCAGTCCCCTTGTTTCCACTAATCCTATTGCACTCATCCAGTCTCACCTGCCTTATAACGCGTGTTCAAAAGCTGTCATGACTTTTATGCTTTTTAATGCATGAAACGAAGCAAGCCAACGAAAAAAATACTTTTGTTGACTGTTTAAACACCCTCTTATAAATAGTCATTCAAATCAATATCAATAGGGACAGATGTTCTTCGGAACATCTCTTTTTCGGAGAGCGGGTAAGTTGCATCTATGCCCATTTTGGCGGACACGCCGCGCAAATTATGCGATGATTCCAAGGGAGAGCCTTTTGCTCCAGGAATAATGAACACATCTTGATCGGCCTGGCAGCGGGTAGCAATTGCCCACTCGACATCCTCGGGATTAAAAATATCGACATCGTCATCAACCACAACGACATGTTTCAAATCTTTATCACTTGCAAATGCGGCCATCGCAGCTTGTTTGGCATCGCCTTCGGTCCTTTTTTCGATTTGAATAATAGCATGCAGCCTTGCTGCAGCAGCCATCGTCACATGGACCGCTTTTATATTTTCAACAGTTTGTTTGACAGTACTTAATAGCGTCATTTCACGAATAAGGCACATTGGCAGTCTTTCTTCCGAGCTAGAAGGGAAAATCGTTTGGGAAATGGGATGATTCTGGTAGGTAATAGCCGTCATTTCAACAATAGGCTGAAGCTCGTTCCCGCCATAATAGCCGCCGAGCTCTCCGAAAGCCCCTTCCGGATCTCTTTCATGCGGAAGTATTCTTCCTTCCAAAACGATTTCGGCCTCTGCAAGAACCTCGATATCCACAGTCTTGCATTGAACCACATCCAATGGCTGTCCTAGAAGAGCTCCGGACACATCCAATTTGTCCGTATGGAATAAATGTGTACTGACCTGTGATGCCAGTACCACTGCTGGAACCACTCCAAACATGACAGCAATTTCCATTGGTTCTCCTCTTTCTTCAAAATGCGCGAATTGCCGATTCAGCTCAGGAGAAGTGATAACGATATTCGTTCTGTTTCCACCTATAAACTTCATTCTCCGAATGGATGTATACCTCTTCTTTCCTTCAATATCTTTTACAACCAAAACGCCTGAAACATAATAGGCTCCGCAGTCTTCTGTATGAAAAATCGGTATTGGAAAAAAATCGTCTAAATCGAACGGAGGCAAAACAACATTTTCGTGAACAGGTCCTGTAGGAACAAGCCTTGTAGGAAGAGGATTAATGATGGCATCAACCATCTTTAGGAGCAATTCGTTTTGATCGACCCCCATGCTGTCAGCCATAAACTTCCGACTTCCCCCTATGCCCGCAGCCATGGGAACAGAATAGCCTTGAACATTCTCAAATATAACAGGCTGCTCCCCTTTCATGGCTCTAACAACAGCGCCTAGTTCATATTCGGGACTTACCTCTTTTTGGATACGGTGCAACAATCCTCGCTTATCCCAATCAGCAAGCAATTCTCTCAAATTAAGGGGATTCATTTTTCTCACCCCATCTCTCCATCAATTCATGTTCAATATCCAATTCATCTAGTATTCTCGCAACGATAAAATTCACTAATTCCCAAATTTCTGTTGGCCGGTGATAAAATCCTGGACTCGCTGGTAAAATCGAAACACCTGCTTCGGCCAGTGTTGTCATATTCCGTAAATGAATTACATGAAAAGGAGCCTCCCTTGGGACAATGACAAGATTCCGTCTTTCTTTCATAACCACGCTCGCAGCTCTGGTTAATAGAGTATCCCCCACTCCATTGGCAACTGCGCCCAATGAATTCATTGAACAAGGAACAATGACCATCCCATCCGTCTTGAAGGAACCGCTCGCAATAGAGGCAAACAAATTTTGATTGTGATGGACTACAGCATACTCTTTTACATCATCCATTTTTATGCCGCATTCGAATTGCAGTACCTTTACTCCCGTTTCGGTAGCAACTACGTGGGTTTCAACTCCCAATTGGTAAAGCGCACGGATCAATGTATATCCATACAATGATCCGCTTGCTCCCGTTATACCGACGATGACTCTCATCTTCCAGCCCCCATTGTCACACCTACACCGTCTGTGCGTTTTGGGAGAATTTCTTTTTAGCGGCATCCATGTATTCAGCTGTCGTCATTACTTCCCCGAAAATTCCAATATCCCGAAGACCTCCGCGATGCATATCCTCATCCTGAGATGCAGTTGAATCTGTCAGAGCAATCACGTTATACCCGTGATACAAGGCGTCAGAAGCCGTGCTCCTTACGCAAACATTTGTCCAAACTCCTGTCAGGACAACCGTATCAATTTTTTCTTCCCTTAAAAATAAGTCAAAGTCTGTATAACTAAATGCACTATGGCGGCGTTTTTGTATTACATAATCTCCTTTATCCTCTTCAGGCTGAAGTTCATCAATGAACTCCGATCCCCATGTCCCTTTGATCGCATGAACTGGCCGTACCCTGAAATCCGCATCATTTTTGCGATGAGCTTCCTGGACATGAACAACTTGAATTCCATTATTATGGCAAAAATCAATAGCCTCTCTAATTTTTGGAACAATTTTTTCTCCATTCTCACATCTCAATGCTGCTTTCTCACCAATAAAATCATTCAGCATGTCAATGATCACCAATGCATGCTTTTCACCTTTCAACTTTGTCATAAATCTCCATTCCTTTCTTAGTTTGTAATCAAGTCTCTTCTCAAGGGTTTTTCTATACGTGGACTCGCTGCGGCCTCTTTCGCCTCTTCTTCATAAGTTTCATATTTTATAACGCGTTCTAGACTCTGGATACTCTGCCTATTGACAAATTGTCCGTATCCGGCATCTCCGGTAATACCACCGTTATCCTCATCGTAGACAAATCGGCCACGCACAATTGTTTGAATAGGCTTTCCTTTGAGCTTCAATCCATGGAGCGGGTTGTATTTTGCCATGGACTCCGTCTTTTGTTCATCAATGGTATACTCGCGTTCCAGGTCGATGACTGTGAAGTCGGCATCGCTCCCGATCTCCATAGCACCTTTTTTCGGATATATCCCGAAGTGAATTGCGGCGTTTCTACTAGTCACCTCAACAAATCGTGACAGTGAAAGACGCCCTTTATTCAATCCCTCGCTAACAAGGATCGGAACCATTGTTTCCACTCCGGGGATTCCAGGAAAGCTATTCCAAATCGTTGAATCCGGCGCGTCTTTTTCAGTTGGAATTTCATATGGAGCATGGTCCGTTCCAACAAAGTCAATCGTCCCATCGGCTAGAGCTTGCCAATGGACAATATTGTCTTCCTTTTCTCGTAGAGGAGGAGCAATTTTAGCAAATGTTCCCCGCTCTGACATGGAGTCTTCTGCATTAAGCATCAAATAATGAGGACATGTTTCTGCTGTTACTTTCACCCCGCGCTTCTTGGCTTCCCTAACCAGTTCCACACCTTCTTTCGTACTCATGTGAACAACATGTACACGGGCTCCAGTAGCTTCAGCAAAACTGATAATCAACTGGATCGCTGCTTTTTCTGCAAGAGCCATTCTAGCTTCCGCCCATGCCGGGCCGTCCAGACGTCCTTCTTTTTTCAGTTTTTCAGAGTAAAATGTACAAATATCGTAATTTTCCGCGTGGACTCCGATCGGCATTCCTGTGGGAGCAATATGGCTGAAGATTTCAAGCATCTCCGCATCTGAGACCCTAGGGAAGGTAGGCACTGAAGGAGTCATGTATACCTTAAATGCAACAACACCTTCATCTATTTGGGGCTGGATATTATCCAACAGCCCTTCACGAACGTCTTCTCCGGTCATACCACCCCAGAAAGCAAAGTCTATGTATGCCTGATCTTTCAGAGGGGACAGCTTTTTATGGAAGCTTTCAGCATCCCTTACAGACGGTTTGCTGCAGCATGGCATGTCTATATGAGTCGTTACCCCACCCGCAGCTGCTGATCGCGTTCCTGTTGTGAATGTTTCACGATGCGTAAATCCGGGGTCCATGAAATGTGTATGAGGGTCAATACATCCCGGAACTACCAGATACTCTTTCATATCAATGACCCTGTCAGCAGATAAGCCATTTAGATCCGAGGTAAATCCGACAATCTTTCCATCATCAACCAAAATATTTGTTTTCACCTTACGATCCCCTTGAGGAATCAACGCATTTTTTAAAATCAAATCCATCTTTCTCTCTCCCTTCAAAGTAATGAATCTACTTAAAACTGATTTCATAGAGTCATGAGCGGTTTCAGGCTAAATTTCTTGATTCACCTCCTTGAAGTAGTGTAAAAGACCCGTTTATGGACTTTTTTGATATAAAAAACCGCAGATTCAAGATACTCCTTCAAAAAGAAGGAATATACTGAATCTGCGGTTCAAATAATCTCCGTTCAACAGAGATCTATGTAACCGTTCCAAAACAGCCTTGAATAAAAACGAACCTGCGTTTTTATTCCAGAGTGCTCTAGATACTTAATAAGATCGCAATTATATGATTTTTTCATCAAATATAACGACACAAGCTGCATCTTCGGATTCTGGATCGTAGTCTTTTAAAACAGATTTCACTTTCAGTCCAGTTACGTCTTCAACTAACTGCTTTAGTTTAAGCTTAAACTCGACAATTAGTGCCGCATCCGCATAGGTCGTAAGCTCCCAAAAATTTTTGCTCAATGCCTTAAAAGCGGTAATGCGCTTATGCTTTGCAAAGATTAGAATCCTGTCATCATATACATCAACGCGTTGACTTCGGACACCTGTGGCATAAAACTCCTGATTTACTCGATTGTACACTTGAGCAATATCTCTTTTTAATGTTCTTAACTCTATTTTTGGTGAGGCTTCATTCATCTTGATAACCTCCTCGCACTTATAATGTTAATGAACCCGCTTACATCTGTCAAGTTATTTTTAAGAATATTTCATCTTGACAAAATAGGTGGAATGATTTAAATTTTCCCTATGGAATTACTTTTTCAGTCATCTTCAGCTAAATCCAGGAAAGCGGAGAACAAATAGTTGTTCCTGTTTTTCCTTATATGAGGCGGTTAACAACGATATCTGTTTACGGATGGGTCTGCACCGCAGCGACATTTTCCATTTCTAATGGCTAATTTGTCGCTGCGTTTTTTTTATTTTAATAAAGGGGGAGTTAAAAAAGATATCCAAGTGAAAGTAAACGAAAAGCACGCACACGGGACAAACTTAAGTTGGAAAAGGAGCGTGAATCTGCACCATGTCTATTCCTCATAAGAGTTTAGAAGAAAGTAAGCAATTGCTGCCCAAAAAGAGAGGGCCTATTGACCATTTTTTTAAATTGACTGAACGAGGGACCGATATAAAGACTGAATTGATAGCCGGACTGACAACCTTTATGGCAATCAGCTATATTGTCATTGTAATCCCATCCATTTTGTCTGAGGCGGGAATTCCTACCGAAGCAGCTTTGGCAGCAACTATTTATGTTAGTGTGTTTTGTACGATTGTCTTTGCACTTTGGTCGAACTTTCCTGCCGCCGTGGTCCCAGGAATCGGCCTCGTTTCCTTCTTTACATACACTGTAGTGATAGGACAAGGCTTGACATGGCAAACAGCATTGGGTGCGGTTTTTATTTCCGGAATTTGCTTTACCATTTTGACAATTACCGGTATCCGTAAAAAAATCATTGATGCGATACCAGAATCAATGAAGTCAGCCATTACCGTCGGTATCGGACTGTTCATTTCATTTTTGGGATTTAAAAATGCCGGTATCATTGTAGCAAATGAAGCGACCATCGTCTCAATCGGAAATTTGGCAAACCCTGGCGTCCTTCTGGCATGCTTCGGACTAATTGCTGCAGCATATTTTACTGCGAAAAATGTAAAGGGCGGACTGCTTTACGCGATTCTTGCCACTACTGCGCTATCCATGATTATTGGCTATGAGAAAATACCAGCCTCATTCAATGATGTAGTTTCATTTCAATTGCCGAGCCTTTCTGAAACTTTTATGGCAATGGATATAAAATCAGCAATAGGATATGGTATCTTAACGATTATTTTCTCATTTACAATTGTGGAGCTGTTTGATAATACAGCGACTTTAATCGGGCTCGCCAAAAAAGGCGGACTTGTTGACATGGAAGGGAATATTGAAAAAATCGACCGCGCCCTTCAGGCAGATGCAATTGGGACAATGCTTAGTGCGACGATGGGAGGTACAGCCCTAAATGCTTATGCGGAAAATGCAACGGGGGTAGCAGCCGGAGGCAGAACTGGTTTAAAGGCCATATTTGTAGCACTATTTCTCGCGCTCACATTGATTTTTGCTCCTTTGATCAGTTTCATTCCAGCATTTGCAACAGCGCCTATTCTCATTCTTGTCGGAGCCTTTATGATTTCAGAAATTCGAAACATCTCTTTTGATGATTTTACAACAGTTGTTCCTGTTTTTCTAACGATTATCCTAATGCCATTGACGTTTAGTATAGCGGAAGGCCTCGCTTTCGGTTTTGTCTCCTTCACATTATTAAAGCTTTTGACGGGAAAGCGAGACGAGCTGCATTGGATGATGTATATCATCAGTTTGGCTTTCGCTTTACATTTCGCATCCAAATTTATGTAAAATCCTTGTCAGTCAGATTTGGAAAAACTCCTTTCATTTTGACCTCAGATATTCAATGGAAGGAGAGTTTTTTTATGTTTCGGCTTTTTTCATCCAATTGCAAAGGTCATGAACGATCTTCCTGTTAAGGGACGGCGGGAAATAATGATTGACGTGTTCAAAGTACCATGTTTCTACCGGCTTGTGAAGTGCAATCAGTCGTTTCTCAAGACGATATGCATGTTCTATTGAAACATTTTCATCACGCAACCCATGGATGATTAAAACCGGCGACCGCAATTTATCCAGTTCATATAAGGGTGTGCGATATTTAAATTTATCGGCAGCTGTTTTTGGAGAACCACCGATTACTCGCTTCATCATTCTTCTCATATCCCTCCTCTCCATATAAGTCAAGACCATATCGGATACTCCTCCCCAAGTAACGACGGATGCTGTATCTTCATATCGAATACCCGTTATGAGAGCCATCACACCACCTCTGGAGAATCCGAATACATGAACTCGGTTGTGTGCAACTGAGGGGTGGCTTCTTAATAATTCAAATGCAGTATAGGCATCTTCCCTATCCTTGCCAGCAAAGTCCTCATTCCCTTCACCACCCCTGTTCCCTCGATAAAATGGTGCAAATACAATGAATCCTTCGGAAGCGAACTGTCCGATTCTGGCCGGTCTGACCATTCCAACACTTTTTATTCCTCCTCTTAAATAGAGCATGCCTTCATATTGACCTGCCTGAACAGGTTCAGCCAAAATCCCTTTTACCCTCAATCCTGCGGATAAATAAGTAATAAGATACATATTTACATTGGGATTAGGTGAAGGAAAAACGTTTTTTTTCAAGATTTGAGTTTTTTCCATTACTTTTGCTCCCCTGCCAATAAATCATATGCGCCTTGGCTTATTTGCGCCCAGATTTCATCAAGCTCCGCTCGATAAATTCCCTCTAAAACTCTGTGGCATTTGCCGGAGGCTTTAACTTTATTCAGCCAGGGCTTGAACCTTGACTGAATGGAATGGAATACAATAGACATTCATCTCACCACTTACAGAAATGGAGGCTTTGCTAAATGAAGTTAATCACACATTTCTGGGCCCATCATACGATATGTTAGCCTAATTTACTAAAGTCCTGCAAGACTTAACAGGAGGTTCTTGAATGAAAGGATGGTTAAAAATCGGATTGTCCGCTGTTGCGGCTCTCCTGCTGACTTTTGTTGCTGCCTGCTCACCAAAAGAAGAGATGGAGAAAGTGAAGCTGGCTGAAGTAACACGCTCGGTTTTCTATACTCCCCAATATGTTGCCCTCGCCAAAGGATATTTTAAAGACGAGGGGCTGGATGTTGAACTAAAAACGACATGGGGCGGCGATAAAACAATGACAGCTCTTTTGTCAGACGCTGCCGATATAGCTCTTGTTGGGTCTGAAACATCAATTTATGTTTACGCCCAAGGCGCTAGCGACCCCGTAATTAATTTCGCTCAATTAACCCAGACTGACGGAACATTTCTCGTGTCTCGTGAGAAACAAGAGCAATTTGAATGGGATCAACTGAAAGGCTCCACTTTCCTAGGGCAACGGAAAGGTGGCATGCCGCAAATGGTCGGCGAGTTCGTTTTGAAAAAACATGGCATCGATCCACATAAAGATCTTGAGTTGATTCAAAACATTGATTTTGCAAACATCGCTAATTCTTTTGCTTCTGGAACCGGAGACTATGTCCAACTATTCGAACCTACCGCCTCCGTATTTGAAAAAGAAGGAAAAGGATACATTGTCGCTTCATTTGGTCAAGAATCCGGTCAGGTACCTTATACCACCTTCATGGCAAAAAAAAGCTATATAAAGAAAAACAAAGAAACGGTGGAAAAATTTGTCCGCGCAATTTATAAAGCGCAACAATGGGTTGAAAAGAACAGCGGAGAAGAAATTGCCAAAGTCGTTCAACCGTATTTTGAAGACTCTGATTTGGAAACATTGGCTATCGTCATCGAACGCTATAAAAATCAGGGCTCATTTGCAGAGAAGATGATTTTAACTAAAGATGGCTGGGAAAACCTTCAAAATATCATGGAGGAAGCGGGTGAACTTCCAGAAAGAGTCGATTATGCCAAGCTGGTCAATACCAAAATTGTTGAAAAAGTGATGAAGGAATAATGAAGAGGCCAAACGATCATAAATAACAATCAGCAAAGGAGGCCGGAAACATAATGAGCTTTATTACAACTGAAAATATTGAACACCATTATTTCACCCCGTCTTCCATAAAAACTGCTTTAAAAGATGTTTCTTTCTCAATCGAGGAAGGAGAATTTGTTTCCCTAATCGGTCCATCCGGATGTGGTAAAACAACATTGCTTTCCATTCTATCAGGACTATTGATACCCACAGACGGACTAGTAAAAATTGACGGCCAGCCTCCCGATTTGCAGAAAAACATCATTGGCTACATGCTTCAGCAGGATTATCTTTTTCCCTGGAAGACGATTGAGGAAAACGTTTTGATCGGATTGAAATTGAATCAGCAGCTAGATGAAAAAACTAAGGACAGTGCACTGCAGTTCCTGCAAAAAATAGGCCTTGAAGGCGTGGAAAAACAATTTCCACGCCAATTATCAGGCGGGATGCGTCAGCGTGCAGCTTTGGCTCGCACAATGGCCGTCAATCCAAAGCTGCTTTTATTGGATGAACCATTTTCCGCTCTCGATTATCAAACTAAACTGAAGCTTGAAGACCTCGTATTTAACATATTAAAATCCTATAAAAAAACTGCCGTTCTCGTTACACACGATCTGGGAGAAGCGATATCCATGAGCGACAAAGTCCTACTTTTTGCATCCAATCCCGGAAGGCTCTATAAAATATTTGACGTCCCTGAGGAACTCCGGAATTTGAGACCCTTTGAAGTCCGAAGCAAAGATGCCTATTCCGATTTATTCCGTATGATCTGGAAGGAGCTGGAGACCCTTGAAGAAAACGAATGATCCGATCCAGCTTCATTCGCTTTATATACAAAAGCTGGCAACTGAAAAACGCTGGATACTTTTCTATCAGCTGCTCATTGTGACACTATTTTTTATATTATGGGAGGTTGCAAGCCGCAGTAAATGGATTGATCCGCTTATCTTTAGCTCCCCTACCAAAGTATGGGCCTTACTCGTAGAAAAGGTGTCCGACGGAACACTGTTCTCCCATCTCAGCGTAACTGTATTTGAAACAGTAATGGGCTTCATTCTCGGTACGCTTCTTGGAACCATTTTCGCGGCGATTCTCTGGTGGTCCCCTTTTCTGTCCAGAGTACTCGATCCATATCTTGTCATCCTAAATGCCATGCCAAAAGTTGCTCTCGGCCCCATTTTAATTGTTGGCCTCGGTCCCGGATTCACCTCCATTATAGCAATGGGAGCGATCATTTCCATCATCATCACAACGATTGTCGTCTATTCAGCTTTTCGGGATGTCGATGAAAATTATGTGAAAGTACTTCGCACATTTGGTGCGACAAAGCGACAAGCTTTCCAGGATGCCATTTTACCGGCTTCTTTTCCCACTATAATCTCCACGTTAAAAGTGAATGTTGGCTTATCTTGGGTCGGCGTCATCGTTGGTGAATTTCTTGTATCTGCAAAAGGCCTAGGATATATGATCATTTATGGATTTCAAGTATTCAATTTCACCTTGGTCATGCTGGCCCTTTTCCTCATCGTTATATTTGCGACCATCATGTACCAGCTTGTTGAATGGCTTGAAAAGAAAATGATTAAAGATCAGGATTGATAGCTGCTCCTTTGAAGGGCAGCTTTTTTAATCGAGCGCCTTTTCCTGCACTTTATTCAAAGCCGCCTTTACCACCTCATCTTGCATGATGAAACTGAACCCATCTTCATTGAGCCTGGAAACAAGATCTCCTTCTATTAAGACCGGCCCATCTGTTTCGAAATAATGATCCTTTTTTTCCAAATGATGAACTTCAGCAACAAGAACTGCTTTAACAAAAGCTCCTTTTGGGTCATGAACTTTATATTCACCGAGATAATCCTTAATGACTGCGTTTCCGCCTGTCTCCTCTAAAACCTCTCTGATTCCTGCCTCTTCCACAGTTTCACCTTTTTCTACTTTGCCTCCCGGAAACTCTAGGCCCCTAGCGGCATGTTTGGTCAGCAGCCACTTATCTTTATATTTGCATATAACAAGAACATGTGCCGGCTTGATTGGAAATGCGTTGATGGCAAAAACCAAGTGGACTTCGTTTTGGTTTTTATCTACAAACTTAAACATTTTTGCGTGTCTTCCTTTATTTTTAATAGTAAGATAAGAAAAGCAAAGGCGCGCAGCCTTAGGTGACAAGCATAAGTCGAATTCCGAGGAGGAGAGTTCCTCAGCCACCACACCAATTCGACTTATGTCCTTGAACGGCAGGCTCTGGGCGCAACTTCCTGTCGCTACGCTTGCACTTGTACTTCCTGTACGGCTAGCTATATAAAATCTTCCTTTAACTTTTGAAAAACGTTGGAAACAAATCCAACGCCTTAACTATACTATAAAATTAACTCATTCGCTTTTAAAACCATCAAGAATTCCCATGCTTTCTATATGCTGTTTAGCTTCTTGGTCTCCAAGTTCATAAATCATGTTATAAACCCTGTACAAATTTTGATCATGCTGATCATTAGTAGGATCGTGGGAATATTCCACGAAAGGAACGTGTGCCCGTAGGAAGTCATCTATACTGTTGTCCTGGTTCGAATCGAATATTTCCCGAAGTCTTGTGATTTCATCGTCATTTGCTTCAATTTTAAACTCCCACGGCGATGCATTGGGAACAGATAAAATTTCACCTGCCCCGACTGAGATGTAGTAGGTTTTTTTTGGTTGATCCAAGACGGTCTGCTCCTTTAACAAATTTATAGGCATATTTTGCATTGAAAGAGCCTATTTTATTCTTAATAGACGAATTGTCATTTATATTTGATTGTTCGTACCATTTAGGGGTATATATATAATAAGGACATAAAAAGCATATTTTTTGAAAGGAGGTCAGCAACATGAAACTGATAGACGAATTATTTGAAATGTACCGCGATAAACTAACAGGTGATGAAGAGGACTTAGATATGATCACTTTTGCAGTGCTTGAAGGGTATAATCATGATGACCTAATAGAAATTGTAAAAGAAATGAATGAATATGAGCTTCAATATTTTATCAGATTGTATATGATGGAAACATTAAAAGGAAAATTCGCACAAATTGAAGGAAGAAAAGAAGACGGACCTTCATACTTCAGACATCTGCACTAATATACATAAAGAAAAAATGCCTGGGATTTGCACCAGGCATTTTTTGTCCAGCTCTCGTATAAATTTCGTAGCATTCGATAAATCATCAACGTCGAAGGTTCAAGAACATTGTTTATCGTGACTGGATAACTCATCAACACAACCTGGAAGTTTTATGTCACCAATGTAGAGTACAATCACAATGACAAAATAGAGCTGAAACAATTGCAGCGTAATGTAGCCTTTTCAGGCGACAGCGCTTTTCGTCTTACCTACTTATTTTATTTTTTCACCCAAAAAAGCATTCAGCATCCATAAATGTTTTTCAAGGCTTTGATGGATGGCAAGCAACATATCGCCGGTTGTCTCATCTCCTGACTGATCAGCCAGTTCCATTCCTTTTTTCAATTCAAGCGTCAATACTTCAAAATCTTTTACGACGGCTTGAACCATCTGCTCGGCTGTCTGTCCATTTTCAGCCTCTTTTACACTTGCAAGTTCAAGTGACTCCCTAAGAGTAGCCACTGGTTCTCCCCCCAAGGCTAAAAGCCGTTCTGCCAGTTCGTCCACATGCAGAGCTGCCTCGTTATACAATTCTTCAAATTGGGCATGGAGCGTAAAGAAGTTTGGGCCTTTTACATACCAATGAAAATTATGTAGTTTCGTGTAAAGCACAGTCCAGTTAGCCACCTGTTTGTTTACCAATTCAATAAGTTGTTGACTTTCAATTGACATTTTATCACTCCTCCTCTTTATTTTATTCTACCCTATTATTCACAGGACAAACATTTATATGCTCGGCTTTTACAGAGAAATCTATGCTACAATAGGCTCAAAGAAGAAGGGAGAAAAAGTTATGAAGCTTGTCATGATTATATCCATTATTATTTGTATTATTGTCGTTCTTGTAACTGCTTTGGTCACTTCAAAAGCATATACAGTCAACCACACGGTCGATCCAATGCCGACAGATGACAAACATAAACAGAACGATGAAAATAAAATATCCTAATTAAATGAAGGAAGCGATCTTTCATTGAAACAATTCTTTATTCTTATTATCCGTTTTTACCAAAAATTCATTTCACCCCTGAAACCGCCAACCTGCAGATTTTATCCAACCTGTTCTAACTACGGACTGGAAGCGATTAGAAGGTTTGGAGCCGTTCGTGGAGGATGGTTGACGTTTAAACGGATTATAAAATGCCACCCGTTTCATCCCGGGGGTATCGATCATGTTCCTGAAAAAAAATAGGACTTGGCTTTTCCTTAATTAATATATTTTCCTTGTATATCCAGCTTCTTTTGTGTTAACACTATTCACGTATCAACTTAAAGGGAGTGATACCGAATGGCAGAAGATGTTCTTTGCGAAGTGGAGAATTGTCATTTTTGGAAAAAAGGAAACCAGTGTGCAGCTGATCGCATCTATATCGTAAGCCATACTGGGAATGTAGCCGAAACTGAAAAAGAAACCGATTGTCAAACCTTTGCCCAAAGATCATAAAAACGAGGTGCCTTAGCAGGCACCTCGTTTACTTTTCATTTTCTATCAACCGACTTAATAATCTTCGCATCAGCTTATTTGCACCATTGCGCGGAAGCTCGTTCACTTGAATAATCCTCTTAGGCACTTTATATGCGGCAAGGCTTTTGCGGCAAAATGCGAGGATCTCCTCTTCATTGATCGGTTTACCCGCAACGACAAATCCATAGGGTACATGCCCCCATTTTTTGTCTGAAATTCCTGTAACTCCTGCATCTGCAACCTCATCGTGGCTTAATAATATCTCTTCAATTTCAGCTGGATAAATATTTTCTCCTCCTGAAATGATTAAATCCGAGCGGCGATCTAGAATATATACAAAACCTTCTTCATCCTTAAAGCCCAAATCTCCAGTGGAAAACCACCCATCTCGAAACGAATCAGCATTGGTTTCATCTCGGTTTAAGTATCCCCCAGTTACATTCGGGCCCTTTACAAAGATTTCACCTTCTTGCATAGGCTTCGCTTCTTCTTGTTCAACCATTATTTTTAATTGAGATGGAAATAACGGCTTACCTGCGGACCCAAGCTTTCTTAAGCTATCTTCTGGGGACAGCGTGGCAATTTGCGATGATGTTTCCGTCATCCCATATGTTTGAAAAACAGGAATTTGTCTTTCCTTACAAACTTCCAAAAGTGGCTTGGGAACAGGACCACCACCGGCCAGCAAGCATCGGAACGCCGGATGATAAGGGAGATTCCCCTGTTCAGTAAGCATTCTGTTGATCATAGCTGTCACAGCTGACATGATGGTTACTTTTCCTGATGACAACAACCTATTTACCGCCCTTTCGTCAAATTTCTCCACTAAAATAACAGGAATGCCATAAATGATGCTTCGCATGAAAATGGATAACCCGCTTATATGAAATATCGGAACAGCACAAAGCCACGAATCATTTTCCTGCAAACCAATGTTTAATACAGATCCTGCTGCGCTCCACCAATGATTTCCGAATGTTTGAAGAACACCTTTAGGTTTTCCGGTCGTTCCCGATGTGTACATAATTGAGAAGACGTCGTCAAGTCGGTATTCTTCTCTAATCGCAATTTCAAAGGTTGGGCGTCCTTCCAGCTCTGTGACGGAGACAATAAGAATTTCGGTCAGCATTACGCTTAATTCATTTGCTTTATCTTTTAAAGAACGATCATAAATGATCAGCTCGGTTTCACTATCTATTATTTGAAATTCCAGCTCGCTTGCTGTCAATTTGGAGTTTAGAAAGACCGTTTCAATTCCTAGCTGCTGAAGCCCATAGATCACCCATACAGCTTCAGGTGTATTATTCATAAGTATGGCAACCCGACTGCTTTTCCCTGGAAGCAAACCAACTATTTTACCTGCTATTTTTGTAGCTAATGTAAATACTTCCCCAAATGTCCAAGATTGATCGTTAAAAATCAGAGCTGTGCGTTCCGGTGACAAATCTGCTCTTTTTTTCAGCCAGTTGGGAGTAATTGTTTCCATAAGCAAAACCCCTTGCTTTTTAGTTGTCAAAAAAGACCCGATGGATAACCACCAGGCCCTTTCATTTAATGATTTTATCCAGCACAATCTTACCTCAAAAAACGCGTGGTTGCTTTCCAAAGATATTGAATCAATATCAGCTCCAAACCAATAGAGAAGCTATTTAAACGTGGCCTGAATGCCTGCGTCCCCTTTTGTTTGGCTGTAAGTGTATTTAGAGAGCGACTTTCTTAATCTCGTCCATGCTTTCTTTTAAGGGAAACGTGGAAACTGTCCGAAGTCAGGATTGCGTTTTTCTTTGAACGCGTCTCGTCCTTCTTTTGCTTCGTCCGTCGTATAATATAGCAGAGTAGCATCTCCTGCCAACTGTTGAAGACCGGCAAGACCATCTGTATCAGCATTAAAGGCAGCTTTCAGGAATCTGAGGGCAGTTGGACTCTTTTCAAGCATTTCCTCACACCATTTCACTGTTTCCTCTTCAAGCTGAGCAAGTGGTACCACTGTATTGACTAAGCCCATGTCAAGAGCTTCTTGCGCATTATACTGACGGCAAAGGAACCAAATCTCTTTTGCTTTTTTATGTCCGATAATACGCGCAAGATATCCGGCACCGTAACCTGCATCAAAGCTTCCGACTTTAGGTCCTGTTTGTCCAAATACGGCGTTATCTGCCGCAATTGTCAAATCACAAACCACATGAAGCACATGTCCGCCACCAATCGCATAGCCTGCTACCATTGCAACAACCGGCTTTGGAATGACACGAATAAGCCTTTGCAGATCCAATACGTTCAAACGCGGGATATTGTCTTCCCCAACATATCCTCCATGCCCTCTAACTGACTGGTCTCCCCCTGAACAGAAAGCTCTGCCGCCTGCACCTGTAAGAACGATCACTCCAACCTTCTCATCGTCTCTTGCATAGGCAAAAGCATCGATTAATTCCATAACAGTTTTGGGTCTGAATGCATTATGTACTTCAGGCCGATTGATTGTTATTTTTGCGATCCCGTTATACGTTTCATATAAAATATCTTCGTATTCTCTTTCTTTCATCCAATTGATTGCCATTGAGGATCCCCCTCCTAATAATTAGTCCTGTTCAATCAGAAACTTCTTTACTATTGTATCAAATTTATCCGGTTCTTCCACGTGTATAGCATGACCCGCTTCTTTAATTTCTACTGTCTTTGATTTTGGAAAAAGCCGATTCATTTCATCTGCAATTTTACAGAACTTTTCATCCAGCTTCCCACATATGAGCAAAACAGGAATATTTAGCTCCTGAAGCTTATGCCAGCAAGACGGCTGGCTTCCTGTTCCAAATCCTTTGAGACTGTTTGCAAGTCCATTGGGATCATTTTGCAGCCTCTGTGACCGAATCTGCTTCTGGATATCTGCTGAAAGCCTTTTTTGAGATTGAAACAAGGGTATGTCTTCCCAATAATTTACAAAGTTTTCGACTCCTTGTTCTAAAATTCTAGTTGCCAAGGATTCATCACTTTGCATTCTTGCTATCTTTTCTTGCTCCGTTTTTAAACCTGGAGACGCACTTTCAAGAATCAGCGTCTTAAATCTATTGGGGTATAGTGTCGCAGTACCCAAAGCAAGCCTTCCCCCCATTGAATAGCCGAGTAAATGGGCATTATCAATTTGCAAAAGATCCATTAAATGAATGATATCCCTTGTTGCATTTTCCATTCTATATCGGTCGAATTGATCTGGAGAGTCCGTTTTACCATGTCCAAGAAGATCGACGGAAACGACTTGAAGAGTAGGCTTTAGTGCATTGCTTAAGTTTTTCCAAGTGGTATGATCTCCGGTGAAGCCATGTAAAAGAATAATCGCAGGGTTCTCCTTTTTTCCAGCTATTTCTACATTGTACGTAACTTTATCAACTGGAATCAGCATGTTTCGTCACTTTGCAGATAACTGATTATTTCCCAGGAAACTTGTTTCCATAATTCTCTATGAACCTGCACATTCCTTTCCCTGTCTGTCGGAATTTCGATGATATTCAACCCTTCGTTGGATGTTGCTTCTTCTATAGAAACACTCAGATCCTCCAAGTTCAGGACTTTCGTATACTGGCCATTATACAACATGGCTGTATGCTCAAAGTTCAATCCCGTCGGCGTTCCAAAAATCAATTCAAAGTTTTTACCTTCTTCTGCCTGTGGAAGATGGGAAAAGATGCCTCCTCCATCATTGTTTAACAGAATAATATTGATATTGACTTTGTACAGCTTAGCAGCCAGCAGGCCATTCATGTCATGAAAAAAAGAAAGATCGCCAATCACAAGAAAGAGCGGCCGGCAATGTACTGCAGCACCAAGCGCACTGGACACAACCCCATCTATTCCGTTTGCACCGCGGTTAGCTATCAACCGAACAGTTTTTTCAGTGTTATGGAAGTAAGTATCCATATCCCTGATAGGCATACTGTTTCCTATATATACTGTACTGTCAGGAGGTAATAGACCACAAAGCTTTGAAACAGACTTCCCTTCTTCTATGTCAGATATTGACTGAATATAAGATTGAATGATATTTCTTGTCCGTTGATTCAGATCAATCCATATCCCCTTCCACGAAGTTCCACTTTTCTTTTCCAGTAATGGTTCCAACTGTTGACAAAATACGGTTTCGTCACAATGAATCATATGAGTACCTGTACGGTTTGGATCACGCCAGCCTCCGCCTCCATCTATAATCAACAGTTCCGATGATTCTCCCAAGCTCTTTAAAAATAATGAAAGTGCCTTGGAAACGGGCTGACCGCCGAACTGGATGACAAGCTCAGGTTTTAGTTTTTCTTTAACCTTATCTGATCTTAAAAATGCATCGTAACAATCAATAACCATTTCTTTTTCAAAGTTTCCGCTTCTCAATTGAGAAAGGGGATCTGCCAGTATCGGAAATCCAAGCGAATTCGCCAGTGCCAGAACTGCTTCAGGAAATCCAGGCTTATCGATATTTCCACAAACAATCAGGCCATTTTCAATATCCGAACACTGATCCGCAACTGCTTTATACGTCTCAAATGGGATACTCAAATGCCCTTCTGTTACATAGGGTAGTGCTATATGTGAAGCATGCTTGAATGGTTGATCCATCTTTGGAACAAGTGGCTCCCTTAAAGGGAAATTAACATGAACTGGACCAGGCAACACACCTTTGGCCATGGAAGCAGCACGTATTGCTGATGTCTTAGCGTATTTTAACATCTCTTGCCCAGATTCTGGCAATGCCATGTCAGCGAACCACCTTACATATTTTCCAAATAAATGAAGTTGGTCGATTGCCTGCGGGGCTCCAATATCTCTCAACTCATGGGGCCTATCAGCAGTTAAAACAATCAACGGAACCCTAGAAAGACTTGCTTCAATCACTGCAGGAAAATAATTAGCTGCAGCTGTTCCCGATGTACATAAGAGAGCAACAGGGCGATCAGAAGCTTTGGCAAGCCCCAGGGCAAAAAACGATGCGGAGCGTTCGTCTATATTCATATATACCTGTATGTCCTGATGTTCAACAAACAACATGGCTAGAGGAGTAGATCTGGAACCTGGACTGATAACAACCTCTTTGACACCTGTGTGAACAAGTCCCTCAATGAAGCTTGCCGCATATTCCGTTAATGTTTCTTGCCAATTCATTCACTTTTTCCTCCTATTGCCTGCAACATCGGTTGAAACTTAATGCCAGTTTCATTTAATTCCTCTTTTGGATCAGAGTCAGCAACCAGCCCGCAGCCTGCATATAAATAGGCTTGTTTACCTTTGAGCAATCCTGAACGAATCGCAACAATAAATTCTCCGTTCCCCTCAAAATCAGTCCAGCCGATTGGCGAAGCATAGAAACCTCTGTCCATCTTTTCTTCGTCCCTGATTATTTTCATTGCTTGGCCAGTAGGAACACCGCCCAAAGCAGGTGTCGGATGCAATTCTCCCACAAGGCTGAAAATAGACGTCTCAGGTTTGGCAACACCCGAGACTGGCGTATACAAATGTTGTATATACGGCGTCCTCAAAAGAGAAGGCTGGTCGGGTACTAGGAGTTCATTACAATGGGGTTGCAGTGCCTTTTTAATCATTTCCACAACTAGACTATGTTCATACAAATTTTTCTCATCGTTTAACAGTATATCTCCGAGTTCCTTGTCTTCAACAGCGTTTTCGCTTCTACCGATTGATCCCGCCAAACTTGTCGATAATACTTGATCATCAATTTTTTTAACAAGTCTTTCAGGGGAGGCCCCTGTAAAGCTGCCTTCAGGCGTCTCTAAAAGGAATATAAAGCTGTCGCTCTGTTGGCTGTGAAGCTGTTTCAATACATACTCGGATAATACAGGCTCTGAAAAATCCAACTGCATCTGTCTTGATAAAACGACCTTATTTACGAGTTCTGATGACTTCAGGATATTTACAACTTCCGCAACAGAGTCCAGCCATTGAGGGACAAAGAGTTCTTCTTTGCTCACTAAATGCGGCGCAAGAGCCTCGGAAAGTTCGGCATTTTTTATTAACGAGTCAAAATTTCTAAGCTTGTTTGTTTGATTGACTAACTCTTCGCTTTCAAAAAGATTTACTGTTAAATAATATTCTTCCTCAATGACTGTCAGCATGTACTCAGGCAAATAAAATAAAGCATCACCAAAAGGCTGCCACTTCTCTTCTTTTAGACTGTAAGGGTCAAAAGAAAAACCGCCAAACAAAAGCGGTCCCGTGCCAGGTAAGTGAAAGGGATTGTCGATTACAGCAGATGAAAGAATTTCTTTCCATTCTGCTCCTATCCGCCTGAAGCGGTCTTCTGCCCCACTGTTTGAAAAAGAACGGAGTAGACCTATCCCCACAATCGTTGTATGATCATCCGGGCTTTTCCAAAAAAATCTCTTCCCATCATTTGCAGGCTTGCTCATTTGATAAAAGGTAAAGGGATCGACTTTATCCACTTTCTTTGTATAGCTTGCCAACACTTTATTGGATTGTGCTTTATGCTTTAAGGTATTGATATACTTTGTTTGGTATGGTGAATTAATCAACATAAATCTCTCCTAAAGCGACTGATCTTATATCTCTTTCCTTATTATATATGAAGCAAGGCACTAAATGTAGTAAAATAGCTTTGGTAAAATCAAACTTTGTAGCCAAAGGGATTGACACTTCATCTTACATTCTCTACACTTTATTAGGTGAATATGTTAAGGGAGAGAAATTTTATGAATCTTCATGCTCAATCTGCCGTCCCACCAGAAAAAGGCTGGCGGATTTGGTGGCGTCTGACTCGCCCGCATACATTGACGGCTGCATTTGTGCCAGTCCTGTTGGGTACAGTTTTGGCTGCGAAATACTACTCTATAAACAGCCTTCTTTTTGCAGCGATGTTGATAGCCAGCCTCCTTATACAGGCCGCTACCAATATGTTCAATGAATACTTCGACTTCGCAAGAGGTCTGGATACAAAGCATTCCGTTGGTATTGGTGGAGCTATCGTACGTAATGGAGTGAAACCTGGGATCGTCCTTGGATTGGGATTTGCCTTTCTTGGAGTAGCCCTGCTACTTGGGATCTACATTTCTGCCAACAGCAGCTGGTGGCTTGCTGTGATCGGCCTCGTTTGTATGGCAGCCGGGTATTTTTACACAGGGGGGCCATTCCCTATCGCCTATACTCCATTTGGAGAAATCACTTCTGGTTTTTTCATGGGTTTTGTTATCACCCAAATCGCTTATTTTATACAAGCTGGAAAAATTGATACCATTAGTATCCTTGTATCCATTCCCATTTCAATTTTAATCGGCTCCATATTGTTAGCCAACAATATCCGAGACCTAGATGGGGACAAAGAAAACGGAAGAAAAACAATTGCCATACTTCTTGGCCGCAAAAAAGCTATTCAACTACTGGCAGCCATGTTCATTATTTCTTATTTGTTTATTTTAGTATTGATATTATTCTTTTCTTTATCTCCTTGGCTTCTTATCACATTTGTCAGTATTCCGAAAGCAGTTAGTGCGGTCAAAGGATTCATTGGAAAAACCGAACCAATCCAAATGATGCCGGCGATGAAAGCTACTGCGCAAACAAACACCATTTTCGGATTTCTTATGGCCATCAGTTTCCTTATAAGCAACCTGTTGAAATAAAAAACATGCCCACTTTTTTGGGCATGTTTTTTTACCTTTAAAGAAAATAAATATAACTGACGCAAAATCGCTCATACTAAAATATAAACACTAAAGGGAAGTGAACATCTTGCTAACAAAGCCGCAATTAAATAAATTAAAGAAAATGCTGTTAGAAGAGAAAGAAAACCTACAAGAAACAGTAAATTCAACAGATGGAATTTTGAGTCATGAGAAGGAAAAGGACAATATGGAGCTCTCATCATATGACAACCATCCGGCAGATTTGGGAACTGAACTGTATGAGAGAGAAAAGGATATGGCACTGTCTGTGCATGAAGAGGATCAATTAGGAAAAGTGGAAGCTGCGCTTTCCTCGATGGAAAAGGGCACTTATGGAAAATGTGAAATATGCGAAAAGGATATCCCCTACGACCGTCTGGAGGCCATCCCTTATGCGACAGCATGCATGGAACATACTCCTGAACATTCGATATCCGAGGATAGTCCGGCGGAATTGGATTATTTAAAGCCTGCTTACGATAACTCTTTTGCCGGGAGACATAAGGAAGATGGTATTCGCGATTATCATGACAGTTTCCAGGAAGTGGCCAAATACGGTACATCTGAGACGCCTTCAGATTTTGAAGGAGACTTTGATAATTATGAAGAGCTCTACCATGATGAAATTCGAGATGGATTTACTGAGGATTATGAGATGTTTACAGGTAACAATATGAAAGGAAATAATGTGGAAGTATTTAACACTGATGATGAACAGGAGTATAAAGATGTATTAGACGAAGAGAGAATCGACACTCCCTTTGGAGATCTGCCCTATCATCAAACTGACGGCTATGTAGACAAAGATCATGAATAGAAGCGACATTGAAAAAGAAGCATTCCAATACTGGAATGCTTCTTTTAAATGGATGACCCCTACGGGATTCGAACCCGTGTTACCGCCGTGAAAGGGCGGTGTCTTAACCGCTTGACCAAGGGGCCATATGATATGGCGGAGAAGGAGGGATTTGAACCCTCGCGCCGCTTACGCGACCTACGCCCTTAGCAGGGGCGCCTCTTCAGCCTCTTGAGTACTTCCCCACTATATTATTTACAAAAAATGATGTAAAAGGAAAAAAAGGCGTAAAGAAAACTCCGCAGGTAGGATTCGAACCTACGACCGATCGGTTAACAGCCGATAGCTCTACCACTGAGCTACTGCGGAATGGTGGGCCTAAGTGGACTCGAACCACCGACCTCACGCTTATCAGGCGTGCGCTCTAACCAGCTGAGCTATAGGCCCTCACTAAAATTGAATTTGGAGCGGGTGATGGGAATCGAACCCACGACAACAGCTTGGAAGGCTGTAGTTTTACCACTAAACTACACCCGCATGGTTTGAAATGGGGCGACTAATGGGAATCGAACCCATGATGTCGGAGCCACAATCCGATGCGTTAACCACTTCGCCATAGCCGCCATGCAGTGTCGTTATATTGAACGCCTTAATGGTGGCTCAGGACGGAATCGAACCGCCGACACAAGGATTTTCAGTCCTTTGCTCTACCGACTGAGCTACTGAGCCGTATGTAATTAAGCTATGAGAAGTTTATAACAGTCTCAGCAGCAAATATATTTTATAAAGCTGCCTTATGCTTTTAAAATGGCGGTCCCGACGGGAATCGAACCCGCGATCTCCTGCGTGACAGGCAGGCATGTTAACCGCTACACCACGGGACCTTTTATTAAATTGCGGGAGCAGGATTTGAACCTGCGACCTTCGGGTTATGAGCCCGACGAGCTACCAGACTGCTCCATCCCGCGATAATAGAATGAAAGTGGCGGAGGAAGAGGGATTCGAACCCCCGCGCGGTTTAACCCGCCTGTCGGTTTTCAAGACCGATCCCTTCAGCCAGACTTGGGTATTCCTCCAGCGAAAAAGAAAAGTAAAATGGTGGACCTTGTAGGACTCGAACCTACGACCGGACGGTTATGAGCCGTCTGCTCTAACCAGCTGAGCTAAAGGTCCTACAAATGGTAGCGGCGGAGGGGATCGAACCCACGACCTCACGGGTATGAACCGTACGCTCTAGCCAGCTGAGCTACGCCGCCCACATAATACTATTTCATTTAATTGGTGGAGCCTAGCGGGATCGAACCGCTGACCTCCTGCGTGCAAAGCAGGCGCTCTCCCAGCTGAGCTAAGGCCCCAATTATATTTTATAAAGTGGTCGGGAAGACAGGATTTGAACCTGCGGCCCCTTGGTCCCAAACCAAGTGCTCTACCAAGCTGAGCTACTTCCCGATGTAAAGCAAGTAACGCGCCCGAAAGGAGTCGAACCCATAACCTTCTGATCCGTAGTCAGACGCTCTATCCAATTGAGCTACGGGCGCAAAAGCCGAATGCCGAGGACCGGAATCGAACCGGTACGGTAGTCACCTACCGCAGGATTTTAAGTCCTGTGCGTCTGCCAGTTCCGCCACCCCGGCAAAATAAAGAGCGGAAGACGGGGTTCGAACCCGCGACCCCCACCTTGGCAAGGTGGTGTTCTACCACTGAACTACTTCCGCTTAATATGCGGGTGAAGGGAGTCGAACCCCCACGCCTTACGGCACTAGATCCTAAGTCTAGCGTGTCTGCCAATTCCACCACACCCGCAAAATGGTGAGCCATGCAGGATTCGAACCTGCGACCCTCTGATTAAAAGTCAGATGCTCTACCAACTGAGCTAATGGCTCGTACTAAATGTAGATTCCAGTCATTCGACATAATCGGACATAAAGAATTTACAATGGTGCCGGCCAGAGGACTTGAACCCCCAACCTACTGATTACAAGTCAGTTGCTCTACCAATTGAGCTAGGCCGG
>NZ_JACSPV010000055.1 GCF_014836955.1 Bacillus norwichensis | reverse complement strand
AGCTGGCAATGGTTTAAAACCATTGTTACATCAAATTATTGACGTTCGTTTCGTTCAGTTTTCAAAGATCAAACTTGAAGTTACTCTCTCGAGCGACTCTTCTATTTTATCACGTTCGTTTTTGATTGTCAACAACTTTTTTTAAGTTGTTTTTCTCAACCTCTTTCGAAGCGACTTTTATAGAATAACATCTGTCCTGGAATCTGTCAACAACTTTTTTCAAGTTGTTTTAATGACGTTTAACTTCTTCTCTATCGGACAGATAATAATATATCACAGCATTTTAGAAGATGCAATAGTTTTTTAAAAAATATCTTTTCATCTTCCTCAGAATCTGCACATAAATATAATAGCAAACATCTATTTAATTGGGAAGGTGATTATCATTTTAACTAGCATTGCTCTCACTATTTCTTTCTTAATGGCTCTTTATCTATTTTCCTATTCATATATCGAGGCGTTGCGAATTAGCAACTCAGATGAAAAAGTTGAAGCAGGGACTTTCATTTTCATGTCCTGTATGGCATTTGTTTTTTCTGGCTTTACTTATATGTTCATTTAAAGATCATCCTCTTTTTCTTTACGGATAAATAGTGAGACACCAAAGATGATGATCATACCGCCTGCTATTTGGGTCAAGTAGACTTTTTCCCCAAGAAAGATATATGCAAGGATGGTGGCACCGACCGGCTCAAATAATATAGCCATCGAAATGACTGTTGTACTGATCCATTTTAAAGCCCAATTAAACACCGAGTGTCCAAGCAGGTTAGGTAGAATGGCCAGCGATAAAAAATAGATCCATTCTGATGGAGGATAAGGATAGAGTTGCCCCTGTGTCATGAATACGTATACCAGTAAGACAAATGCACTGAATAAATAGACGAAAAATGTATATGTCATCAACGAAAGCCTCTGCCTAATCATTTGGCCGATCAACAAGTAGGCAGTAATAAGAGCGCAGGCTGCCAATGCCAGCATATCTCCAAACAAGGCGCTGCCGCTTATATGAAAGTCTCCCCAACTGATAATGATACTCCCGATGACGGCAATACCAGCGGAAGCGATCGCTTTGAAAGAAAATCTCTCTTTAAAGAATATAAACGCACCAAAGAACGCAAATAGCGGCTGCAATGTTACAAGGACAGTCGAACTTGCAACGGATGTGTATTCAAGCGATTCAAACCAAAGGATAAAATGAAATGAAAGAAAAATTCCAGCCAACGCTGAATAGAGCCAGTCTTTTTTTGATATTCCCTTAAGTTCTTTCGTATATTTTGGAAAAAAGACAGGCGCCATGATCAAAATCGAGAACAACATTCGATAAAAAGCAATCACTCCAGCTTCAGCCGCAGACAGCTTGACGAAGATGGCGGAAGTTGAAATGGAGATGACGGCTAGGATAACGGCTCCATGTGGATTGATTTTCGGTGTTTCCATTTAATATCTTTCCTTTATAGGTTGCTTATACAATATAATAAAGTAAATTAATCATTTTTTTCATTTCCAAATCAATTCATATAAAAGACAGGAGAGATGATAATGGAAATGATGGATATGGAATTGCTTATAAAATTATGTATATCTGCAGCCCTTGGATTAGTGATCGGGCTGGAGAGAGAATTAAAAAGAAAACCCCTCGGTCTAAAAACCAGTCTTGTCATTTCAATCATAAGTTGTCTTTTAACAATTGTCTCTATTGAATCAGCTTATCTCTTTCCTGGAAGCGATGAAGTCAGGATTCAAATGGATCCGCTCCGTCTTGCCGCGCAAATTGTGTCAGGAATCGGTTTTCTGGGGGCTGGCGTCATATTGAGACGCGGGAATGACCATATATCCGGACTAACGACAGCTGCCATGATATGGGGAGCTGCTGGGATCGGAATAGCTGTGGGAGCCGGCTTTTATATCGAAGCCTTTGCAGGGGTTGTGCTTCTTATTATCAGTGTGGAGTTTATCCCTTTTGCTCTAACAAAAATAGGGCCGAAAAAACTTTTAAAAAGAGACCTTCTCATTAAGATAACAGTAAATGAAAGGGAAAGTGTGGAGCATGTGCTTTTAAATTTGAAAAAAGAGAAAATCCAAATTACTCACATGCGGATTAAAGACTTGAGGGAAAAGTCTGCTCACTTATTGGAGTTAAAGACACGAGTCAACGCAAAGAGATCCGTGACAAATATTTATTATACGATCTCCCATATGAAAGATGTTCAAGAAATAGAGATAATCAGCTAGTTATTTCTCAATCCTTAACATCGGTACACATGATCTCTTCATAGAACTTTGATATATTATGCAGTATCCGCCAGTAAAAACCTATAGTTTTCAGCAGTTGCTCCAACAAGACCGAGGAGTTTTATATGAGATGCACAGTGAGAACCGGATATGTTCATTTGATAATCATGAAAGTAATAGGCAGTTAAAGTATTATGGAGAGAGTATGGTGATTTCATGAAAATCCTAAACATTTTCGTTACTTCTATAATTACTGCAATGTTTTTGTTTAGCTTTGTTACTCCGTTCATAGTACTTTTTATTTTTACTTATTTCCTACCTGAAGCGGGAACTCCAGCTTTGATACCGAAGGAAGAAGCACCTTTCCCGATACGCTGGTTGATTCCCTAAGCACCTTTAAAAATAATGATACCCCAACAGTACCGGAATAAAAGGATAAATACCAAATTAAATCTAGATTCCCCGCTAAGTTCAATCAATTGATTTGCTTTTTCATAGAAACCAGAACTCCCCGATGTTTAAAATTGCTATCCAGTAATATAAATAATTTGTTAAAATTTCTCTTGCATTTTTAATAAAAGTTTATATAATAGAATATGTGTTCAATTAACGGGGCATTAGCTCAGCTGGGAGAGCGCTTGCATGGCATGCAAGAGGTCAGCGGTTCGATCCCGCTATGCTCCATCTGACGTAACCCTGCATCTTTTTTCAGAAGATGCAGGGTTTTTTTGTTGTCATAAATATTTCGTATGAACTTCACTCCAATAAGTCATACTATTCTCCGAAAGGAGATTAAGTCATGGAAGAGCAAAGTTTTACAGAAGCTGCGTTACAGGAATATAAAAATGGCATTGGAGTTTTCACCAAGAAAATGCCTAAATTAGCCGAAGCCTATAATCAATTCACACAGGCATGTTTTGAGGAAGGGATGCTATCACAAAAAGAAAAACAGATGATTGCACTCGGAATAAGCCTATATGCTCAAGACGAATATTGTATTATCTACCACACCAAGGGATGTCTCGATCAAGGATGCACCGAAGAAGAGATACTGGAAACGGTTGGTGTGGCTGCCGCTTTCGGAGGCGGGGCGGCAATGAGCCAGGCTGTAACGCTTGTTCAACAGGCAATGGAAGAGTTAAAAGAATCCCCCCATTAGACACGTATGTATTAAAGTACAAGTACTTGTTTATCGAAGTACAGGTTTAAATTCCTTTTAACTTATTTTAGGACGCTCCAGCTTGGATGGTCTCGTATGTTAATTTTTCGGGTTGACGTGTACAGTTTTTGCTATGATGCTCGCCGAAGCTCCTTAAATACGATGGTCGGAAGAGGGTATTGTCCGAAGACCTGTTAGTCGGGGCTGAAACTAGGCGCTCCATTAAAAATAAGTGATTTATCACCAGAAAATGAATTCCCTTTACTACAAAAATAAGCTGTCCTGCAAAAGAGGACAGCTTTTTCGAATACATTTTTATTTAAATGCCGCAGGATATACGGTTAAATCCACTCCCCATAAAACAGGCAGAACCAGAAAAACAACTGCGACAATTAAAATCAAAACGAATATATTGACCCAAAAACCAGCCCTGATCATTTCTATGATCTTTAATTTCCCGGTTCCAAACATGATTGCATTCGGCGGTGTTCCGACAGGCATCATAAATGCACAATTTGCCGCCATAGCTGCGGGAACCATCAGGGCATAGGGATGAACATTGATTGCCAGGGCAAGCGAAGCTAAAACAGGCAGAATCATTGTAGCTGTCGCAGTATTAGATGTAAATTCTGTCAAACCAAGTACAAGGGCCGTCGAAAGGAGAATGATCAGTATGAAATGGACTCCTTGCAGAACAGTCAATTGGGTTCCCATCCATTCGGCGAGACCGGTCTCAATAAAACCTCCGGCTATGGATAATCCCCCTCCAAATAATAACAATATACCCCATGGGATTTCTTTTGCGCTGTCCCATTCAAGTAGGCGCCCTTTCCCTTTTCGGGTTGGAATCAAAAAGAGTATAACTGCAGCAAGAATAGCAATTAATGTATCTGAAAGTGTGGTGATCCCAATGAGATTTTCCCACAGGAATGTTCTGGATATCCACATGAACGCTGCGAAAAGAAACACGAGCAACACCATTGTTTCTTCAAAAGTCATTTTACCCAACGATGTTTTTTCCTTCTCAATCAGATCTTTCCCACCCGGCAGTTCTTTCATCTTGACAGGAAAAGCAACCTTGATGATATAAAACCAAGTCGAAATGATCATGATGATAACAACCGGCGTTGCAAACATCATCCAGTCCGCAAAAGAAATTTGCACATCAAAAAGCTTGTTGATTGTTGCGGCCAAAATGATATTAGGAGGAGTTCCGATCAGCGTACCAAGACCACCAATCGTTCCAGCATAACCAATCGCCAAAATGACGCCCTTCTCGAAGTTTCGGTAATCATCCGGGTCTGTCTTGCTTGTCCCCTTCATAGCCGCAGCAGCCTGGTACACAATAGCGGTTCCAATGGGTATCATCATCATGACCGCAGCAGTATTGGAGACCCACATCGATAAAAACCCTGTTGCAATCATGAAACCCAACACAATTCTTTGTACATTTGTTCCGATAAGTGAAATGATTGTCAATGCAATCCGCTTATGCAGATTCCATTTCTCCATGGCGATGGCAATAAAGAAACCGCCTAAAAATAAAAAGATGATCGGGTCCCCATATGAAGCGGTTACATCAGACCCGTCCATGGCCCCCGTCATTGGCAGCAAGATAATCGGAAGCAATGAAGCAGCCGGGATTGGAATGGCTTCGGTAACCCACCATGTTGCTACCCATAATGTAACAGCAAGCACTGACTTGCCTTCGGCACTCAATCCTTCAGGTGCAAAAAATAATTGAGTCAGAATAAATAATAATGGTCCTAAAATCAAACCAATTTTTTGCGGCATTCTATAGGAGCCGGGCCCTTTACCGTCCCCTTTTTGCTGATCAGCCCTTACATTTTGTTCTGTTTTTCTTTTATATTTATCGTCAGTTTTTTTTCTGGGCATTGCAAACATCAATAGATCTTTGGTTTGCTGATGTAATTTCCACAGAGTCTCCCATGCTGATCGTATATGTAGTCTTTCCATCGTCACCGTCCCCCTTATCACATTAATTAAAAAAAAGCGTTTTCATTGATACCAGGACCATATTACATGCAATTTTACCAATAATGAAGTCTGTTAAATTAATTTAAAAGTTATGTAAGTAAAGTAAATGAATGTTCATCTAATGTACTGATTGATCACTTCCATATTTTCTTTTCTCAGGCAATACTTGTTTGCAGGACGCCCTTTTGTTCCATACTCTACCCTTTTTTCCAAAAATTGAATCTCCGATAAAAAACTTAAATACTTTCCCATGGAAACCCTTGATATTCCCACTTCTCCTGCAAGCTCATCCGTTGAGAAAAAATGATCATTCTTTTTTAAGATCCTTTTTGTTATCTTCTCCAATGTCGCTTTCGTTAACCCTTTCGGAATATCAGCCGAGCCTGGAGTGCTTCCTTCCCTTTTGAATAACTGATCGATTTCTGCCTGCTGTAGCTTCTCCTTCTGCTCATTTAACAATTGCTTATTTTTCTTATATTTTATTAATGAATCAGAAAATCGACCAAATTCAAACGGCTTGATTAAATAATCGACGACTCCCAGATGCAAGGCCGACTGAATGATATCAATATCGTTGGCAGCAGTAATGATAATGACATCTATCTCCTCTCTTTTCGCTCTGATTTGAGATAACAGTTCCACCCCAAGTTCACCGGGCATGTAAATGTCCAACAGCAATAGGTCAATATTGTTGTTTTCCAGCATTTTCAATGCTTCCTTGACATTTGATGCAATTCCGGAACATGTAAATCCAGACACAGCTTCTAAATATTTTTTGTTTATTTCTGCGACCATCGGGTCATCTTCAACGATTAAAACATTGATCAAAATCATTCACCTTCTTCTATATAGGGAAACTTCACTATGAATAAAGTGCCTGTTGCTTCATCGGATTCAAAATTGATTGTGCCACCAAGCATCCGGACACTTTGCTGAACATTAAATAATCCAAATCCTTTATTGGGACCTTTAGTGGACTCCGCTTTTTGAAAAATATTGCTCCTTATTCTCTCATGGATTCCTTTTCCATTATCTTTTACCTTAATGGTGCAGGTCGCTCCATCATAATTAATACTGACCGCAACATGTTTTTCGGCATTTACCTTTACGGCATCAAACGCATTGTCTATTAAGTTGCCCAAAATTGTAATCATATGGTGGGCTGTATTTGGATCGGCCGCCACCGGCAAAGGAAAGTTTGATGACAACGTCAGCTTGACTTGATTTTCCCTTGCATAACTTCCTTTACTCAGCAAAAAGCCCGCTATTACAGGATCCTTCACAATCTTAGACACAGACCCGGTTTCTGATTGATAAAGCTTTGTTTGTTTCCTCAAATATTTTTCCAGCCCGTCATATTCCTTGAGGTGTACCATCCCAGTGATGACATGCAGTACATTCATAAATTCATGCGTTTGGGCGCGCAAGGCATCTGCATAAGTGCGAACCCCTGTAAGTTGCTCAGCTAACGCCTTGATCTCAGATTTATCCCTAAATGTAGAAATGGCTCCTACAATCTGCCCGTTCACTTTCACCGGCACCCTGTTAACAAGTATAGGCAGACCGTTGATATCACTTTCCTGGTCGTATTCAGGCTTGTCAGACTGCAAAATTCTTATCAACCGGCTGACTGGCAGATACTCATCAACCTTTTTCCCTACCGGATCAGATGGGAGGCCTGCTTTTTGAAAAATCCTTACCGCTTCTGCGTTGGCCACCACAATGGTGTGTTTTGGATTCACAGCAATGATCCCTTCCCTGACCGATTCGAGCATTGCGTTTCTTTCCTCCAGTAAATTGGCAATTCTGTACGGTTCAAGCCCAAATAAAACTCGATTGATTCTTCTTGCCAAGTAAACAGCGCCCATGACGCCCATTAATATCCCGACACCCATTCCGGCATAAATGACATACTGACTTCTTCTAACTGCTTCTTTAACATTTTTAAGGGAAATCCCAACTGAAACAGCTCCGATCTGCTCCCCTTCATCATCGTAAACAGGGTGGAATGCACGAAGGGAGAGGCCTAGTGTTCCTTCGGCTATAGATGTATATTTGTTTCCTTTTAAGGCAGGAATTTCATCTCCACCAACGAATGGCTTCCCAACCAATTCAGCGTTCGGGTGGGTCTTCCTATTTCCATCCATGTCCATCACAACGATAAAAAGTATGTCTGTATCCTGCCTGATTTTCTTTGTGAAATTTTGAGCATCCTTGTTTTGTGCTTTTCCTTCTAAAGTTTCTTTAATGAGTGGAACTTCACTGACCGTCTGCGCAATTCCCATCGCTTTTTCCGACTGGTGCGATTCAATATTATGGGCAGTCGCATTAGCCAAAAGGAACCCTGTTGCTGATAGAGCAGCAATAACTACGGTAACCACAAAAATGATAATGACGTTTTGTAGTGATATATATCTTTTGCCGAAGTTCATGATTTCCTCCGCTTTACACTGACATTTACCGCCTCGTATGATTATCATTTCGCACAATAATCATGTCTTTTTCACAATTGCTGATACTAATGTTCGAATTGTGCATACTACTTTTCCATTGAAAAGGCCGGCATGACGCCGGCCGCTTTTGTTCTATTAAGTAGAATGCCTTACTTTCTCTTTGGCTTGTCCTCGTTTGTTTACAAGATATCCTGCCAGCAGAATGAATACGGTGATTCCACCGGTAACGGTATAAGCCTCTAACTTATTGGATATATCCGTTATGCTTTGGATGTATTCGTCCCTTAAGATCATCTCCCCGGCTGTCCAGGCCAAGATACCCGAACCAATATAAGCGATCCAGCCAAATCTATCCATGGCTTTCACAATAAAAACCGACCCGTATATCATAACGGGGATACTAATTGCCACTCCAATGGCCACCATTACGATGTGTCCATTTGCTGCCCCCGCAACTGCCACAACATTGTCCAGGCTCATGACAACATCTGCCAAGATGATGGTACCCACCGCTTTAAGAAAAGAGTTATGAGCCGAAATAGCTGTTGCATCTTCCCCGCCACCGATAAGCACTTTGAAAGCAATCCAAAGGAGGAGCATCCCCCCTACAAGGTCAACAAAAGGAATTTTTAACAGCCAGACAATGAGCACGGCAAATAAGATTCTTAAACCCACTGCACCTGCAGTTCCCCAAACAATCGCTTTATTGCGCAATTCCTTGGGAAGATTCCTTGTCGCCATGGCAATGACAACGGCATTATCTCCCGAAAGGACTATATCAATTGCAATGATTTTCAATAGAGCAATCATTGCCGCTGAAGAAATCGTGATACCAAATATAGTAGCAGCCATATCCATATAGCTTCCTTCTTTCCATAAGATACTTAATTATATCATAGGCTTTGGACGGAATTAAATCTAACATCAACAACCGTATATCTTTTCTTCCTATCCATAAACTATTAACCGTTAAAGAAAACATTTGGAAAGCGAGGAAATACTATGGGCATCTTGAGTGGAATTCCCAAAAATGAACCGATGCATTACGGAGAGGTTTTTGCCATTTGGACTGCATATTCCAGCTGTAAAACAATGGCTGCGGAGTATCAAACACTTCTTAACCATGCCGGAGATGGAGAGTTGCAAGAGCTCCTGAAAGAGGCCATCGAAATATCACAGAATGACAGCAGGGAATTAGAGGTTTATTTAAAAGAGAATGGTGTCTACCTTCCTCCAGCACCTCCGGAACGGCCGAAAGCAGACTTAGAGGACATACCGGCAGGAGCCAAATTTTACGACCAGGAAATCGGAGCCAAACTGACACTTGATATTACTGCAGGCTTGGTCGCTTGTAGTCAGGCAATGGGAATGTCCATCAGGGAGGACATCGCGATGACATTTGGCCAAATGCATGTAAAAAAAGCACAGTTGGGCTTAAAAGTTTTACGGTTAAATAAGGAAAAGGGATGGCTTATCCCGCCTCCTTTACATTTAGCTGTACCTGAGAAAGAGTAATTATCCATGAAGGCAGGGCTATCGCCTTGCCTCTGGCTTGTAAGCAGGATTTTTTTCCTCTGTGCCATTTTCGAACCTTCCCTTCAGCATCCCTAATGGATTTAATATCGGGCTGATTTCCACTAAAGATGACGACAACTACAAATAAAATACCCCCCGTTGAATTCCAGGGAGTATGGATCAAAGCAGTCATTAGTCATCTGTGGATTGGTCTAGCAGGGTTGCCAACGACTACTTCATTTGGTTTTACATCTTTTGTAACAACTGCTCCTGCACCAACTGTTGCTTTTTCCCCAATGATTATACCGGGCAAAATAGATGCATTGTTCCCTATTTTCGCCCCTTTCCTCAGAATAGGACCTTTCAACTCTCCATTTCGAGTGCCAATATATTTATCATTCGATGTGGAGAGGCATGGTCCAATAAAAACGTAATCTTCAATCACCATATAGGCTGTAACATATGAACTTGTTTGAATTGTGGCATATTGACCGATTTGGGTATTGTTTTCGACCATTACATTCCTGCCAACAATACTATTATTTCCAATTGTAACTTTTTCTCTGATAGCAGCGAGATCACCAATCAAAACACCATCCATAATAGTGGTTCCCCGATATATAACACATTGACTACCGATTTTCACATCATCGCCGATAACCAATGAGGATAAATATTTGGGAGGCTTTCTTGCCATTTTCTTGTTTGCTACAGGGGTTTGACCCAATACAGAGTGATCATTAATGGTAACATTGTTGCCAATTCGGGAATCTTCCTTTATGACAACATGATGGCCGATTGTGACATTATCACCAATCACGGCATTCCTTTCAATGATGACATACTCGCCTATTTTTACATTGGATCCCATCTTTACCGTTCTATCAATCATTTTTCATCCTCCTGGGATTCTTCTCTCAGGATACTCTTATCGTCTTTCATGTCAATTGTGGAAAAATACTCCACAGGAACCGACACAGGTTGCTTCCTCTTACTTGATTCATACAAAGCAAAAATAGCTTCCAAAGCCTTTTTCCCTTCCTTTGCTGACAGGGCATTTGGTGTTTTTTTCGAGATAACATCAAAAAAACTTCTGTACATCCAGTAGTGATCATCCGATTTATCACTAATTTTCTTCAATTCCTCCCCAATATGTGGGAAACCTTCGATATAGCAATGATGGATCTCATTGAAACCCGGTCCTCCAATACAGATAGAGCCTTTTTGGGCAAAAACAGACAAATAGTATCCTTGATTCTTAGGCTTTGTAATGGTGTTTGCTTCAATGAATCCTTTTGCCTTATTTTTAAATGAAATGACCCCACAGGCAATATCTTCAGTTTCCTTTTCTGTTACCCATGAGGCAATTTCCCCATAAACAGATTGAATATCACCCAATAGCCAAATCAATAAGTCAATAAGGTGGATCCCTTGATTCACAAGCATGCCGCCATCACTTTCCCAGGTTCCTTTCCAGTTTGAGGACTTGTAGTAATCCAAGGAACGATGAAGTCTCAATGAAACAGTTCCCATATAAGGTACTCCCAATAGACCTTCTTTCAATATTTCTTTCATTTTTTTCATCAAAGGGCGGTGACGGAGCTGATGACATATAAAAACCTCTTTCTTGAGATCATCTGCCAATTGAATGACTTCATTCGCCTCTTGCATCGACAAAGCCAGCGGTTTTTCAACAATGACATGCTTCCCATGCTTTAACGCCTCTTTAGTCATTGTGGAATGCAAACTGGAGATAACGGATATGATGACAACATCAATCCGCCTGTCCATCAGCAGATCTTGATACTTTTCATAAAAAGAAATCGCACAATCACTCTTTCGCTCTTTTTGATACAAGGCCGCAGTTTCCTTCATTTTCTCAAGTTCAATATCACAGACAGCAATTAGTGAAAATCCTCTGATCCTGGATAATGTTTGAACATGTTTATGCGCAATATAACCGCAGCCGATCAGTCCAACCCGAATCATTGCCCGCTCACCTCAAAATTTCTCAAAGCGGATATGACTTGATCCTGCTCTTCTATTGTCATGGTTGGAAATAGTGGAATGGCAAATAATCTGTCTGACAATAATTCTGCATTGGGGAAATCCCCTTTTCTATACCCAAGGGACGCATATGCTTCTTGCAGATGAATACAGCGTGGATAATAAATCCCTGTTTGAATCTCGGCTTCATTTAAACAGTCGATCATTTCTTTTCTATATTCAGATTGAACACAAAACAAGTGATACACATGAGTGGTATGCTCTATTGCAGGTGGCATTGTCAGACATACTGTATCTTTTAATTCTTTCAAATATCGTTTGGCTAATACTCTTCTTTTTTCATTCCAGCTATCAATGTATTCAAGACAAATCAATAGAATGGCCGCATGAAGTTCATCAAGACGACTGTTATAACCAATCTCACTATGAAAATATTTCTGTGTACTTCCATGTGCCCTTAGTGCCCTAATTCTTTTCGCCGCTTTTTTATCAGAAGTTACAATAACTCCCCCGTCACCTATTGTCGATAAGTTTTTTGTTGGAAAAAAAGAAAAACAAGCTGCATTTCCCAAGCTCCCTACTTCTTTTCCTTTATACTTTGCTCCAAATGCCTGACAAGCATCCTCGATGACAACAAGACCATGCTCTGCTGCAATTGAATTGATTTCATCCATGGCAGCAGGCTGCCCAAATAGATGGACCGGCAAGATGGCCTTAGTAGCAGATGTAATTTTTTCATTTATTTTTAACGGATCGATATTAAATGTCTCATCAATGTCGACAAAAACAGGAGTGGCTCCTACTCTAGAAACTGCCTCCGCTGTGGCAAAAAATGAAAATGGCGTTGTAATGACTTCATCACCCATTCCAATTCCATACGAGTGAAGGGTAAGCACTAGAGCGTCCGTTCCATTCGCAACCGCAATAGCATCAGAAACTCCCAAACGCCCCGCAATTTCATTCTCAAGTTCGGTGACATGCGGCCCTAAGATATACTTGCCACTCACTAAAACTTCGTTTATTTTATTTATGATTTTATCTTGAATAAAGGTTAACTGGCCTTTCGGATCTGTAATTGGGATCATATCCCATCCTCCCATGCTCTTAGTTTTCTTTCCTCCTCTTGGTTAATTTACTCCTTACTTTCTTGCAACAACACGGCTCTACTCCATATATATAAAAATGTGCCACTGTTGATGACCGTGGTGCTTATTCCTAAACCAGCCATACAAATAACAGAAATAAACGAGATATCTACGATTGTGGGGTCGCCTTTTTTTCTATTAAAGCTTGGCACCTCACATCCATGTTGCATATATAGTTAATAATTTCTTTGAAAGGAACATTAATAGTGGAAACTCGACTAGATATGCATCATTCAAAATTCAAAAAAGAGGTAGAACAAGGCAGACAAAGTGAGAGTATTGGTCAAGCGTGCTCCCCTCATTCGGATATAGATAATGAAAAGGATCAACACATGGAGAATAAACAAAAAGTGGGTGTGGTTGGCCTTGGTTATGTAGGACTTCCTGTAGCAATCGGATTTTCGGAAAAATACAGCGTGGTTGGATTTGATATCGATAAACAGAAAATTGACTTTTTAAACAGTCATGTAGACCCAACGGGACAAATCTCAAGTGAAAAATTAAGAGAAGCTGCCATCGAATTTGTCCACGAAGAACGTAAACTGAAGGATTGCAATTATATCATTGTGGCGGTTCCAACTCCCATCACTACTACAAAAGATCCAGACTTATCCTATCTTAAAGATGCTTCAGCCATTATCGGGAGAAACCTTGCTCCGCAAACAATCGTCGTTTATGAATCAACTGTATTTCCTGGAGCTACAGAAGAAGTTTGCATCCCCATTTTAGAAGAGTACTCCAAGTTAAATTCTGGAATTGATTTCTTTGTCGGCTATTCCCCGGAAAGAATTAATCCCGGAGACAAGGAGCATACTTTTAAGACGATTCCTAAGGTCATATCTGGCCAAAACAAATATGCGTTAGAAAAGATATATGAACTTTATAATGAAGTAATTGACGCAAACATTTATAAAGCTCCATCCATTAAAATTGCAGAGGCTTCAAAAATTGTTGAAAACACCCAACGGGATATCAATATAGCTTTCATGAATGAACTCTCTCTGATATTTGACAGATTAAACATTGATACTTATGACGTTCTTGCTGCATCAAAAACAAAGTGGAACTTTATCCCCTTATCTCCAGGCTTGGTCGGTGGGCATTGTATCGGAGTAGATACCTACTATTTAATCCACAAAGCAAAATTGGAAGGGTATTACCCGAGCTTACTTTGTGAAGCTAGGAAAACCAATGATTTTATGCCCGAATACATCATCCAATCTTTAATGCAGTTAATGATATCGGAAAAACTGACTGTGCAAGAAACCTTAATCACGATTTTAGGTATCACCTTTAAAGAGAATATTCCTGATCTAAGGAATTCCAAATCTTTGGAGATGGTTCGAAAACTTCAAGATCTTGGTCTCTCACTGCAAGTTTGCGATCCGAATGTTTCCAATGATCAACTGAAAGATACCGATATTCAGTTAAAATCATTCAACCGACTTGAAAAATCAAACATTGTTATTTTAGCAGTACCCCATAAGGAATTTAAAACGGCTGATTTAAATGCCTTATTTAAAAAGAATAATGGAATTTTAATGGATCTAAAGGGAGTTGTTCCTAAAGATGCCCTCTGCAAAAACATCCAGGTTTGGAGGCTATGATGGCAAGGGAATACATCCCCTTTATTTTTTTCATTTTATAGAGACTAAACACAAATGAGGGCTTTTTGCCATACAGATAACTATTATGAAAAGAGTTAAAGGTGGTAAGGATCATGAATAAGAGATCCAAAATTCTGGTGCTTGTAAAACCCTTTTGGGTTTATCCTAAACATAAAGTAAAGAGAGACATATTTGAGGCCCTTGAAAAATATGCTGATATCTATTATTGGTATAAAAATGGCCATATAAAAGATATTTTAAGGGTATTAAATATCAAACCTGATTTTATTTTTCATTACGATATCGCCTGGAATTTTATCATGTCTCCAAAAATTGAAGGTTTAGCCGATATAGACATTCCAACCGGCTGCTTTGTCATCGACCTTCATTGGCAGGCAGATGCAAGGATTCAATATTTCCAAGAAAACAAAATTGATCTCATTTTTTCTGCCACGAAATATCCATTTCTTAATACGTTCCCTCAATTCAGTGATAAATTCCGCTGGCTGCCTTGGTCTGTAAATCCCGCAATTATGAAAGATTATGGATTAGAAAAGGATATTGATCTATTGCTTATGGGATTAGTATACATCGATAATAACGCACATGGCATTCATAAGTTTCCAAAAGCTATGCCGCCAAAAGGAAGGTATGAATTCAGAGACACTGTTTTCTCAAAGATGAAAGATAAGCCGGGTTTTGTCTATCATCCCCATCCTGGACATCTTGCTAGTCAATCCGATCAGTTAATCGTGAATGAAAGTTTTGCAAAAGAACTTAACCGATCTAAAATTTTTTTCACATGTGGCGGACGCCTTAAAATGGGCAAGGTAGCTGTTCTAAAGTTCTTTGAGGCACCTGCCTGCAAAACGTTGCTTTTAGCTGAACCGAACGATGATATTTATGACTTGGGATTCGTTGACAAACAAAACTTTGTAGCGTGTACCGTTAATGATTTTGAGGAAAAAGCGGAATATTATCTAACCAATGACCAAGAACGATTAAGAATTACAGAAAACGGGTTTCAATTTATCCATCAGCACCACACCCATGACGAACGCGCAAAACAAATGCTGAGAGACATAAATGCATTATAACATTCGTAATTCTTTTCTTCTTTTCGTATCTGTTGAGAACCAACACTTTTCATGAGTCTACAGTCCTCAATCTATCATTATACTAATATCCTCCCAATTAATTGTGTATTTATTCTAGCTAAACCGCCTGAACAAGCATTATTCCCTCACATAGTATATTGAGAGTTCAATCAGAAGGTTGAACTACTTTCTCAAAAGGAGGGGATACCTTGTCTGTTACTAACTTAATTAACAACGGAGGATTCGAGACCGGAACTTTGGGAGGTTGGACAGCCAATAATACGTCAATTACAACCTCTCATACCCATACGGGTCAATATGCTGCTGTGTTTAATCAGGGATTCGTAGCATCCTCCCTCACACAAACTGTACCAATAAGTCCAAATCAAAGTTATTTATTGAAAGTTTCTTTGGCCTCACAGGGCTCTAATCAGATTATCCTGCGCGTTATTTATTTAAATGAAAATAACGTAGAAGTTGGAACAGGGTTGGATATTAACGTTCCGTTCGGTCAGTTATTTCCAGTTTCCATTTACGAAAATTGGAAGGAAATCTACCAAGTGACTGAACCTGCGCCATCTACAGCGACAAAAGCAAGAGTTGAAATTATTAAACCAGGTAATTTGAGTGCTATGTTTAGAGTAGTAATTGATGATGTAGTTTTATTAGAGTTTGAAGGATCAGATGGTGTTCCTGGACCTACGGGGCCTGCCGGACCTACTGGGCCTGCCGGACCTACGGGACCTGCCGGCGCTGACGGAGCTACAGGACCTGCTGGACCTACGGGACCTGCCGGCGCTGACGGAGCTACAGGACCTGCTGGACCTACAGGACCTGCCGGACCTGCTGGACCTACGGGGCCTGCCGGACCTACGGGACCTGCCGGCGCTGACGGAGCTACAGGGCCTGCTGGACCTACAGGGCCTGCTGGACCTACTGGACCTGCCGGCGCTGACGGAGCTACAGGACCTGCTGGACCTACAGGACCTGCCGGACCTACGGGACCTGCCGGACCTACAGGGCCTGCCGGACCTACGGGACCTGCCGGCGCTGACGGAGCTACAGGACCTGCTGGACCTACAGGGCCTGCTGGCGCTGACGGAGCTACAGGACCTGCCGGACCTACGGGACCTGCCGGACCTGCTGGACCTACGGGACCTGCTGGCGCTGACGGAGCTACAGGACCTGCTGGACCTACTGGACCTGCTGGCGCTGACGGAGCTACAGGACCTACGGGACCTGCTGGACCTGCTGGACCTACAGGACCTGCCGGCGCTGACGGAGCTACAGGACCTGCCGGACCTACGGGACCTGCCGGCGCTGACGGAGCTACCGGACCTGCTGGACCTACAGGACCTGCCGGACCTACGGGACCTGCCGGCGCTGACGGAGCTACAGGACCTGCCGGACCTACAGGGCCTGCCGGAGCTACCGGACCTGCTGGACCTACAGGGCCTGCTGGACCTACGGGGCCTGCCGGACCTTAAGGTAGATATAGACTACAAAACTGAATTGTTGGGGGTTGTTCATGATCGTGTAACGTTCATACTTTAGATTTGTATATTTTTTGGTACCACACCTCTTCCCCCAGGGATATGATATGAAGATACTCCTTTGAGTATCTTCTTTTTTGCAAAATTAAAAGTGACTGGAGGAAAGAACATGAATACCATTAGTTTATGTATGATAGTAAAAAATGAAGAAGATGTACTTGAAAGATGTCTTGATTCCGTTAAGGATCTAGTTGATGAGATTAATATTGTGGATACAGGGTCAACGGACAAAACTGTAGAAATCGCAAAGAAATACACGGATCGTGTATTTTTCTTCGAATGGACAGGAAAATTTAAAGATGCAAGGAACGAATCCTTTAGACATGCAACCAAGGATTATATATTTTATCTGGATGCAGATGATGTACTCATGGAAGAAGATCGACAAAAGTTTAAATTACTGAAAGAGACTTTGGCTCCTGATGTTGATTCTGTTTCAATGTTTTACAATGCGGGGATTGATGAATATGGCAACATCACATTACGCTATAGGAGAAATCGACTTTTAAAACGAAGCAAACATTTTCAATGGCAAGGAGATGTTCATAATTACATTGAAGTATCAGGGAATGTTCTAAATTCCGATATATCCGTCACCCATTTAAAAAACAGCCATTCAGTTGGCAGGAATCTCACCATTTATAAAAACAAGATTGAAAATGGCGATACATTTACAGTAAGAGATCACTTTTATTACGGAAATGAACTGCGGGAAAATGGTCATTATAAAGAAGCCATTGATCGCTACTCCAAGGTAATTAATATAGAAGAAGGATGGATTGAAGACAAAGTGTATGCCTGCATCTTCCAGGCAGATTGCTATCGTCATTTAGGAGATACAGAAAAGGAATTATCATCTTTATTTTCCTCTTTCAGGTTCTCCAAGACTCCACGGCCAGAGACAGCCTGCCGAATTGGTTACAATTTTCAACAAAAAAGAGATTATAAAGCAGCTATATTTTGGTATGAATTAGCTACTGAACTGAATGTTGATCCGAACAAATGGAGCTTTACTTATCCCGCCTATCAAACTTGGTATCCACACCTGCAGCTATGTGTATGCTATTACCATATAAAGGAATTAAAAAAATCTTATGAACATAATGAAAAAGCCCGAGAATATCGCCCAAATGATGAAAGAATCCTGTTTAATAAACAAATGCTTGAACAGAAATTGGAATCGAATCCAAGATAAACCGTTAAGCTTCAATCAATCCGGTTTACATTTACTTTTTTCCTCCTTTGGCTAGTTTTCACCTAAATAGTCAATGAAAGCAATATGTTACATGGATTGTAAAGATAAATATGTTTTGTCTTATAAACAGATCAGTGTCCTATTTGATTGTACTAAATTCCTTCCACTCAACCATCCCAACCGTATAGAGGAAAGTATTAGATTTTCTCGTTCCCTTTGCACAGTTCTTTTCCCCTTCTTTAGGTAAGACTATATTCTCTTGTCTTTTAATATTTTAGTATGGAAATGTTTGTTTATAATAGGTAGTTTGGCCAATCAACTTTTCCCCATCAATCATATGCTATGAACTAAAGACCAATTACCTAATACCTAGGAGGGATTATTTTGTTGCAAGAAGAACAAGTGAATGAAAAGCTCGATGGAACATGCAGTTGCTCAACAGGCTATTTCGAGCAACAGCCTTGTTGTGATTTATGTTTTTTAAGTGAAGTCAAAGAAGACTTTTATTGTCCCGAACACCAGATTGATTCAGAGTATGGTTATGATGAAGATGATGATTCATCGGAAAACTACCCACATGAAAAACGATCCCATGATCACCATAGCTGCGCATGCGGAATCTTTAGAGATTTTGTAGAGAATGTACCTGTCGAAATATCTACTTCCAAAGATAAAAATATCCCATTATATTTTAAATCAATCGATCTTGATGAGTGCCGTGTTTCATTCTTTGACCCCGCCAGCGAGAGAATCATTTCAACGGATTGCCGAAATATCACGAGCATCCGATATAATAAATATGAATAGTTTAAGATTTTTTCGAAGGGACATATGGCTTTTACAAAAAAAGGTCATAGCCCTTCGTTTTTTTTCAAAAAGTGACTTTTAAATACTTTACTCTTCAAACGAATTTCCATTATGCCCAGTCTTGAAAATGAACTATGATGATGAACGTTCTTTTTTAAAAAATTAAGGACGATGACTTTTTTAATAACAGCGTAATTTGTCCAAGCAATTCGTTAGGATATACTCAAACACCTCTAAATAAATTGTATACATGTCTTATCTATTTAAAATAATTTGGTTTTTTATAGGGATTCGTGAAATAGTATCTGAATCCGATATATATAACCTGGAATAGACAATTCCCTATTAAGGGACAAGAGCCTTTTTTCAAAACCATGGTAATTGTCCAACCATTTTCGTTATAGATTCAATACAATATATCGTAATCAACACTAAATAGGTTCAAAACAGGTTGTTAATCTATTTAGTGGTTGTGCATGATTAAAAAATCAAAAGAAAGGATGGACAATATATGAGGTTTGATGAATTCTGGTGCAAAGATGATGACTATCATATCTCATCATGCGACAGATGCGGATCCATGGATTCTCCTTGCAGATGCAGCAGAAAACCGCGTTACCCGGATCATGAAGTCCTAGTGAATAAGGTCATTTGTTCAAAACAAGTTCAAAAAGTAGCGGAAGCAACTATTCCTTTGTCGGCTTTAGGAATTGTAATAGGGCCTGGGGAACCCCTTCCACTTATTACTTTAACACCGGATCTGGAAGGTATCGTTCAAAACAGGACTGTTTTAAGGGATGAAGTTCTCAATGTCGGTTATGTACCAGCGAATATTACTGTAGCCGGCATCGCTTTACCTATATCTGTAAGTCTCCCATTCCAGGAGCATACTCCATGTCCTGGTGCATGTCCGGAAGACTATTTGGCGGAATCACAGCTAGAGGTTGACAGCATCATTATCCAACCAATACCGTTGGCATCTATTGGTGGCGTAGTAGGAGTAGCATCCGCCCTGTTTAAAGTCGTTATGCGTACAACGTTGACTGTAACTAGACCAATGATAGGCAGAATAAACCAACAAGACTTGTCAAACTTAACTGATGTTAATAATTACCGCTGTGATAACGGAACGCCCCGTACGATACGATTCCCATTGAATGGAACTAGCACTCCAGCTACTCCTCCACCTGCAGGGCCTGCTGCAGAAACAGAATAGTTTGAGCAAAACAGCGGACTTTTAAAGTCCGCTGTTTTGGATTTTTAACCTTGAAGAGCAACTTCAAGATTCTTTATAAGTTCATGCCCCTTTGCAATATATTTGTCATCCACGGAACCGTCCGGATCTTCAGGTTCAGCAAACTGATTGAAAGAAGCAGTCATGTTTCCCGGATCGGGCCCATCGTCAATCCCTTCTTGATATACGTGGTTCAGTATAAAAGGCTTGCCAAGTTCAACAACTGCCCCTTTCTGATCCAGTTGGCCGTCAACGGCAGTGAAAGGAACACGTAAAAATTGATACCCCTCATCGTTTGCCATTTTGTAATCAAAAAATCCCCGATCATAATCCCAGTTGCCACCAATGGTATAGCCCCGCGGTTTTAACAGTTGCTCAAGCTTATGTAAATTAAAGCGCCTTCCTTCAATAGAGGATTCGATCTGAATCATTGCTCTCACTCCCATGGTATATTTAAAATTATTGTTCCTAAGAGGGGTGGGGGTTATACAAAAAACTGCCGGTACAGATGTATCGGCAGTTTCTATTCATTAGTTCTTTATTTTTATACCCATCCTCTAAAGCGGGATGCTTCAGCAACATTACGCAATCCGAGCATATATGCAGCTAAGCGCATATTGACTCTTCTGCTTTGAGAAAGGTTGTAAACATTATTAAACGATTCAACTAATTTTTCCCTTAGTCTTTCATTCACTTCTTCTTCCGTCCAGTAGTAGCCCTGATTATTTTGGACCCACTCGAAATAAGAAACTGTAACCCCGCCGGCACTTGCAAGTACATCCGGCACAAGCAGGATTCCACGCTCAGTCAAAATTTTCGTTGCCTCCTCCGTCGTCGGGCCATTGGCAGCCTCGACAACAATGGATGCCTTGATGTTTGGAGCATTTTCTCCCGTGATTTGGTTGGCAACTGCTGCCGGAACGATAATATCACAATCAAGTTCGAATAATTCTTTATTGGAGATTGTATTTTCAAATAAAGTGGTCACTGTACCAAAACTGTCTCTTCTGTCAAGGAGGTAATCAATATCCAATCCATCAGGGTCGTGCAAAGCTCCGTAAGCATCAGAGATACCAACAATTTTCGCACCCGCATCATAGAGGAATTTGGATAGAAAGCTACCTGCATTACCGAAGCCCTGAATGACAATTCTTGCATCTTTCAAATCGATGCCGCGTTTCTTTGCAGCTTCTTCAATACAAATGGTTACACCTTGGGCGGTTGCTTTTTCCCTTCCTTGCGATCCGCCAAGTACAATCGGCTTGCCTGTAATGAAGCCGGGAGAATCATTTTCACGGAGACGGCTGTACTCATCCATCATCCAAGCCATGATCTGGGAGTTTGTATATACATCCGGTGCCGGGATGTCTTTAGTCGGGCCTACAACCTGACTTATTGCACGAACGTATTCACGGCTGAGGCGTTCAATTTCGCCCATTGACATTGTGCGCGGGTCGCATATGATTCCACCCTTTCCACCACCATACGGAAGATTTACAATCCCACATTTAATGGTCATCCATAAGGACATCGCTTTTACTTCTTCCTCCGTCACTTCGGGATGATAGCGAACTCCACCTTTTGTGGGACCGACAGAATCATTGTGCTGCGCACGGAAGCCGGTAAAAACTTTGACTGACCCGTCATCCATTTTCACGGGTATTCTGACAGTAAGCATACGAATCGGCTCTTTCAATAATTCATACATTTCCTCGCCAAATCCAAGCTTGTTAAGGCTTTCTTTTATGACCTCTTGTGTTGATGTAAATAAGTTCAGATTTTCTGCCATCGTTTTTTCTCGCCTCTTTGTTTTGTAATCAACTAACATTATAACACTAGGACAGAACTTTTTTAATACGTTCCAGCGCCCAATCGACTTCTTCCCGGGTTATGACCAGCGGAGGTGCAAACCGAATGACATTCTCATGGGTTTCTTTGCACAATAGACCTTCATCTTTCAGCGACTCGCAATATTTTCGGGCTCCCTCATGCAATTCTACTCCGATAAACAACCCTCTCCCTCTGATTTCTTTAATTATGGGATTATCAATCTCTTTTAATTTTGACACAAAATAGTCACCAAGTTCAAGTGAATGGTCAGAAAGATTTTCATTTTCAATTACTTCGAGTGCTGCAAGCGAAACTGCACAGGCTAACGGATTTCCTCCGAATGTAGATCCATGTGAGCCAGGATTGAATATACCAAGTATATTTTCATCGGCGCATACGCACGAAATCGGGAATACCCCTCCTCCAAGCGCTTTTCCTAGAATATATATATCCGGCTCAATACCTTCCCAGTCACAGGCAAACATTTTTCCGGATCTTCCAAGTCCCGCCTGTATTTCATCCGCTATGAAGAGCACATTATGTTCCTTGCAGATATCATTGGCAGCTTTTAAAAATCCTTCCGGTGGAATCACTACTCCAGCCTCACCCTGGATGGGTTCTATTAAAAACGCAGCAGTATTTGGCGTAATGGCCTTCTTCAAAGCTTCCAAATCTCCGTAAGGAACCAGCTTGATCCCCGGTAACAGAGGAGCAAATCCACGTTGGTATTCCTTTTCAGAAGAAAGGGAGACTGCTGTCATCGTTCTGCCATGAAAATTCCCTTCACAAGCGATGATCTCCGCTTGGTTATCAGGTATTCCTTTAACATCATAGGCCCAACGACGTGCCGCTTTAAAAGCCGTTTCCACTGCCTCTGCACCAGTATTCATCGGTAGTGCCATTTTTTTGTTAGTCAGCTTTGTAATTTTTTCGTACCATCGTCCCAGCTGATCATTGTGAAAAGCTCTCGAAGTCAATGTGACCTTATCCGCCTGGTCCTTTAAAGCCTGAATTATTTTGGGATGTCGATGTCCTTGATTGACTGCCGAATAAGCACTCAGCATATCCATGTACCGATTGCCTTCCGGATCATGGACCCACACACCTTTCGCATCCGATATGACAATTGGCAAGGGATGATAATTCCGTGCTCCGTATTTTTCAGTCTGCTCAATAATCTGATCTGTTTTCTTCATGATCTCAACCCCTTAAAAATATTAAGAAAAACACAAGCATAAGACGATTCCTAAGAAAGCAGCTTGGAAACAACTTGATCCTTTCCAGCGTTAGGCCTTAGACCTGAACAAAGCACATACGTATTATTTATTAAAAACTCTTAAGTGAAAGCCCAACTGTATACTCTCTCGATAACAAATTTCAATTCTGATTTTTTCCATGTTTCAGAAGTTGTAGGAGTACTTTCCATAGCCTTATGGCTAGTTCCCTGGCAGCTTTTGTACATGTCACACAACATTTTTTCTGTCCGCCAAGTTGACAAAGATAATTTTATCAACAGTCGTCTTTCAATTTTCCCTGATTACAAGAAGATTAAAACCCGTAAAAAATCAAATTATTCCCTCTCTATAATTATTTTATTAGGTTGCCTAATAGCTTGAGATATAATCGCAGGAATTAATGTTAGACTCTTACACATATAAGGATGAAGAAAGTGATGGTATTTTTCAAGCTGTTTTGATCGTTAATTTTAAAAATTTCAAAAGTTTTTTGATAAAGATTTACTGGGCCCAAGGCTCAAAGGTGTTACATCAAGCCGAGCATAGCAAAATATAATTTTCCTAAGCCTTGCTCATTTATCCACAAAAAAGCTGAATCCCTATTGGAACTCAGCTCGCTTAGAATTTGTTATTTTTTAATTAAATCATCACGCTCAGATTTATCAATCCACTCTTGCAACTTGTCTTTTAGTGTATTGAATCCTTCCTGATCCACTTCGTCAAGCTTGACGCTTCCCTGCCGGCGCGCGCGCGGCTTCTTTGTTGCTTCTGCAGGAGGTTCCTCTTGCAATGCTCTGATAGAAAGGCTGATTTTTCCTTGCTCTTCGTTGATTTGAAGGACTTTTACTTTCACTTCATCCCCGACAGAAAGCACATCATTAATGTCTTTGACAAATCCGTGTTTAATCTCTGAAATATGGACAAGGCCTTGAGTCTCCTCGTCGAGCGCTACAAATGCCCCATACGGTTGAATGCCTGTCACCTTTCCGGTCAGTAGGTCACCTTGTTTATACTTTACAGTCATGAAAACACTCCCAATGTATATTTGATTTTCTCCTATGAACGCAATTGAAAATATTAACATAAAACAAAAAAAAAAGCAAAAATTGACTATATCGTCTACTATCCCCAAATTGAACAGGATCAAATGCGCCTTGACGTATTTGCGCCCAGATTTTATCGAACTCCGCTCGATAAATTTTGTATGAAAATTATTTCCGCTAGAAAGCAATACTTAAGTAAGCCCTCTATTCCTATTTTTTA
>NZ_JACSPV010000054.1 GCF_014836955.1 Bacillus norwichensis | reverse complement strand
AAAAACATAAGAATAGACGGCTGTTTGGCATGCGCACCGAAAAGGTGCGCTTATTTTATTTATATTTCGGGCTTACATAGTTCTTTAAGGCAGGCGGCAATTTTGTTAACTATACAGATCGGCCATAACGATGACAGTTATACTGAGTTAGCCGCGTTGTAAGTGGCAAATATGTTATAATTTAACTATGAATAAACGAAAAAACTTAAAACAAAAGGGGGAGCAGGCGAGCATCCCGTCGATTGAAATATTAGGAAGAGAGTCGCTGTTTATATCTTTTGGTTTTGCTGCATTACTCTCGTTTTTTGTTTCAATTCTTTTGATTGGGGGCATTATGGTTCTGATATTTTTGGTTCAATTTCCCCGCATTGAGTGGTTGTCCTTTTTATCAGGAGATTTGAAGATGCTGGCGATTAATGCTTCAGCCCTATTCATGGGTATCGTTTTGTTCATGAGTGGAACAGTGCTATATGGCTACTTGCAACCTCCGTATTCTATCATCATGTCACCTGATCGGATTGAATTCTCAAAATGGGGTCGTCGTTATGATATAGCGTTCGATGAACTGATTGGGGTTGAGCAAAGATTCGTCATCCGGCCCTTCGCTTTTTACTGGTTGAAAGAATATCTTCTTTATACGCCTGAGCACGTCAGCAAACTGCCTTTGAGATATATCGAGGGCCATTATAAGGTCGAGGATCGGTTGCTAGAGAGAAACAAAGGGCTGAATAACCGGAGATTGGAGGCGCTTAAAGCAACGGCGCAGTTGCAAAAAGGTACAGATTCGTCCGATCGATTAATACTTACTTACAGTACAATAAAGTTCCAGCAGATCATCGTGGATTATGAGCATAACCAGATTATTTTTTCAGAAAAAAAGCAATTGCTTGCAAATCAGATTAGAAAAATCATTGTAAATTGCAAAGTAAGTCGGGAGAATGGCGGCGGGAGAGAGATCACATTCCAGCAGCAAGATGGCAGTAGCCACACTGTCAAAATGAAAAATTATGCATTTTCGGATGAGGAATGGTTTACGCTGCTGAAGAATTTGCATATAGCCGCTTATAAGCTGAACATTCCCCTTGAGGTCGACATCCCGCCGAATCGACCGCTTTATATTTTCTCTCCTAATAAAAAGTAAGAAGACTCCTAAATGCTAGGTATTTCTATCTCAGACTGTATACTCATATATTACTTCATTCACTAGCATTTCGATCCACACAAGCTGAAGTATGCGACACCTACAAAAGTGCCGGAAGGTGCAGCGCATAATTTTGTTCCAAAGCGTTGGCAAAACATCGGTATGACTTTAGTTTGGCACTCTATGACCTGCTATTAATGTCTGCTTTAATGGCGATGGGAACAAATATTAGATTGCCTAAAATGGCAGATGCTACTCCTGCTATTATATACTATCAATTAGTTAGGGCCGCACAATGGTGATTATACAAAATTTCAATGGTTGTAGGAATTTTCATTCAAAAGGTAGCCGATTAAAGACTTGTGGTGATAAGTCAATGTAAAAATGAAAAAAGGTAAAGCTGTCAATGTACTTTTTAAGGAAAAAAAGACAGAAAGTGCTGCTTACATTCCGTCAATTGCTGGATCACTTGATAACGTGAACGGGTCAACCGCCCAAGGGCCATATATTTCTCTTCTTTGATGACGGTTTTATTGTAACGTCCGAATCGAAGGAAATCGGCAATGCGAAAGGCATCGATTCGGTCGGTTTTGTCTTCTTCAAATAAGCTTTTGAATCGATGGATGGCCTTAGGGTTCTGAACGACCACTTCCGCACCGATCCGTTTCAGGTCTTTATCTTGATCCAGCATGGTAGCTGGATGGAAGCTAAAAACGGAGGTGGATTCCATTCCGATGACAATGTTCTCATAATGGAACTGTTGGTTATAAGTCAAGATATTTTCCTTGGTTTTATTGGCACCGATCAGGTCGTTGGGAAATGTCTCTTCCTTCAGGCGCGTATCCTCGCTGTCAAGGAAGCATACATCCAGTTTCTTGGAGCTAACATCAATACCTACGAATAATTTCACGGAAAGGACCTCCTTTCAAAGTGATTTTGGAATAAGCTTGGATACTGCGGGATATCCCTAGAAACAACTGTCTGACGGAAACCTCGCGTATAAGTATTCCAAGCTACCCCGCCAAAAGCTGTCCAAAGCCTACTAACCTTGGTTTAGCGAAGCATCGATACAGTTTGTGCGTTTGCAGTACAACAGTTGTCTGGGTCACAGTCTTTTTTTGTAGTCGAACTACAGGAGAATAAAAAGCATATTCTCAGTTGGATCCATTCCAATTTAATTATCTAAGGACATTACGCCATACCCAAGCAGAAAGTTCGAGAAAATGCAGGAACATATTGACAATAAGTGTTTGAACCGGCCGTTTATCCGCCACCATTGACTTTGTTTTTTGTCCGGGTAGTAAGATTTATGCAGGTCAGCTGAAAGAAAAGTTTGGAGGCTCCCCTACAGCTAAATGGTAACCCGGACAAACCGATTCTAAGCATTCGCCGGCTGGGGCCCCGACCCCTTTCCGCCGCCTTCTAAGAGCCGGGCACTGCAATCAATGGCAAGCAGCTTCGCTGTGGCTCTGTATCATGGCTGAGAGTGCTTACTTCCTTTGGATCAGCGGCTTAGAAAATGGCCTTATTCGGAAATTAGAAATAACACATTAATTTAATTATCAAAGAGCAAGTTTTTGTTCTTGAAATATATAATACGAGGAGAACTTATTATGACAAAAGTGTATGTAAAACATATTGATGCGTTTAGTTCGATTCCAGAGAAAGGAAATCCAGCAGGCGTTGTATTAAATGGAAAGGATTATACAGAAGAACAAATGTTAGCCATTGCATCCGCGGTAGGCTTCAACGAAACAGCTTTTGTTGTTTCTTCGGATTTTGCTGATTTTCGTATCCGCTACTTCACACCTGGACATGAAATAAATTTGTGTGGTCATGCGACAATGGGAACTGTTTACGCATTAAGAATGAACGGCTTACTAAAACAATCAGATTTTACCATTGAAACAAAAGCAGGTGTATTGCCAATACATATTTGTGAAGAAGATAATCAATTGCTTATCACAATGCAACATGCGAAGCCACAGTTCCAATCATTTAGTGGTTCAAAGTCTGATTTAGCAGCTTCAATCGGATTACGAGAAGAAGATTTACATGTAAAATACCCAATTGTTTATGGTAGTACAGGAATATGGACGTTAATTGTACCGGTTAAAGAGTTAGCCAGCTTTAATAAAATGAATCCAATGACAGAAAACTTTCCAAGCGTTTTAAAAGAAATGCCGAAAGCTTCTTTACATCCTATCTGTTTTGAAGTTCGAGATGATGAAAATGATATGCATGCTCGTCACTTTTCATCTCCCTATTCGGGTACAATTGAAGATGCCGTTACGGGAACAGCTTCAGGCGTAATGGGGGCGTATTATAAAACCTTTGTAAACAAAGACACTAAATTACCAACGACATTGATTGTTGAACAAGGACATGAAATCAATAAAGACGGACGAGTATATGTGCATGTAAGAGGAGATCAGGAGCAATTGGATATCTCTATTTCAGGCACGGCTGTTTATGTTAAAGATATTGAGATTGAAATTTAAACAACATGAAAGAGCCTTATTACCATTTGTGTGTAGTAGGGCTCTAACTATTGATCATTAAAATTGAGGAAAATGCCATTATGTAAATTTAAATACCCTTTATTTTCAAAATGAATTGGAAAGTAGAAGACAAACCATGATATAAAGAAGTAAATTTACAGCGAGTGAAATTCTTCGAGACTTTATGCCATGTTTCAGGTAAAGGAAAATCTCTATATGTTCTTTCGAAAAATGGTTGATGTAATATTCAGAAAAGTATATATTTAATAATATAGACTTTAAAAAAATGAAGAGAAACTTATGTACCGATTATTTGGCTGAATATCCTCGGCATTACTGGTAGTGCTAAAAGATTTTGTGATGAATGAAATAACGGCAATCTGCACTATACAATTCTTCACTTTGCTTTTGATATTTTATTGTTCAATTACAATTTGAGACTGGGCAAGAGGAAATAAGTAATGGCTCGGAAGAGCAAACTACTTTGAAAATTTATTCACATAAGATTGTTTAATAATGGTTACTAGGAGGCAACATGTGTGTCTAGAACAATACATATTAAGGACGTAACAAAGTCATACGGAGAAGAAAATATTTTTTATGCCTTAAAGAATATTACTCTATCTTTTAAAAGTGATGAGATTACATTGATCACTGGACCGTCCGGTTCTGGAAAGTCGACCTTGTTAAACATTATAAGTACATTGGAATCGCCAGCATCTGGGGATGTTTTCTACGATAGTAAAAGAATATCACATCTAAAAGCCGATGAGTTGGCTAACATTAGAAGTCAGAAGATTGGGTTTGTATTTCAACAATTCCATTTGTTACCGAATTTAACTGCGATGGAAAACGTTATCGTACCTTTGCTCCATCGAAAGGTGGACTTTGATAAACAAAAAAAAGCTTTAGAGATGCTAGAGTCTATTGGGTTAGCTGATAAGGCGCAGTCCTTCCCTTCACAATTATCAGGCGGCCAGCAACAAAGAGTGGCTATCGCGAGGGCTTTAGTAACTCATCCGGATTGGATTCTTGCAGATGAGCCAACAGGGAACCTAGATTCAGTTAATGGACAAAAGATATATGAGCTGCTCTCTAATATTAAAAAAGACAGAGGGTGCGGTATTATTATTATCACTCATGACCCTTCCTTGATGGAAAAAGCAGACCGCGTGATTGAATTGAAAGACGGAATGCTACGACAAGATCTTTTAACCGGAAGGTGATCGTTAATGGTAAGGTATATCGTTAAAAATATTTGGAGGCAAACCGACAAATTAGCATTATTGATTATTGGGGCCCTTGTGATCAGTTCGGGATTGAGTGTGTTGGTGGGATTATCCGAAACAAATAGAGGGACTATTATTAATACTCTCGAAGAAAAATGGAAAACATCCTACGATATTGTGGTGCGGCCAAGTGTAATCGAAGAGGAAAACTCAAACGATTTGTTGGATCCCAACTTTTTAAGTGGACTGTCTGGCGGAATTTCTATAGAAGAGTGGGAAAAGATCAAAGCCATCGAAGGGGTTTCAGTTGCTGCCCCCATTAGCATGGTTGGCTATGCCTCGTATCAAACAAAATTTCAGGAGGTCTTCTTGAAGGAGCCAGGCGTATATAAGGTTATTTCTTCTATATCTGAAAGTGATGGGATTAAACATTACAAACGAGATTATACTTCTTTTTATACCGTCTATTATAAAGTCCCTAACGAATACCATGAATTTGGGCTGTTGAATTATCAGAAAGAAAATGGTATAGCTTTGGACTCGTTGAGTACAGTCTTAATAGCTGCGATTGACCCGGAAGAGGAGAAACAGCTGGTAGGGTTGGATCAAGCTGTCATCAATGATGGAGTGAGTGCTTATCTGAAATCAGACGCTCCTGTCTCGACACGTTTCTATCCGGAAATTGGCTACGAAAAAATTTATCTTCCCATTTTATTAAGCAATCAGTCTTATGCGAACCAATCATATACATATACGGTTTCTAAATTGAATTTGAACTTTCAAAATGAAGCGAAAGCTGAAAAGACGATACAAAATATTGTTGAAAATGGGGGGAGAAGTATTTAGAAGCAGTCGATACCTTAGATAAACAGACTTACAAATTTACCTCGAAGGATCACCATAAACAATTAATGGAAAACATTTCTTTTGGGAATAACGAAGGAATCGAATCTCTTGAAAGTATACTTCAAGAAAAGCCAAGCCCTATTTTATACCGAGAGGTAGAAAGTCCTTTTGAAAATCAATGGAGCCTAGCTTATGAAATAAAAACAGAAAAGGATGTAACTGATGAGTTCTTAACTCACTATAATTTATATAGAAGTCCTCAAATTTATGGTAAAGATATTAATGAAGTTCCCGTGATTGCCCCCAATCTGGTGGGATTCTACGATCCCTCTAAGTTGAAGCTGTCAATAGATCCAACAAATGAACTCCCGATGGAGACATATCGTTTACCGACAGCTAAATATGTGTTAGATGACAGAGGGAACCCGGTCAATCCACCGAAAAGTGTGATTGCCACCTCAAATCCATTTGGATATATCATGCAGCCACCTGTGATGCTGACAACAATCAACGGTGCAAAGGAGATTTTAGGGGAAAAGCCGATTTCCGCCATCCGGATAAAGGTGGAAGGGGTTAGCCAGATTTCCGATTCCAGTCAAAATAAGCTCGAAACGGTTGCTGAAAAAATTGAAGCGGAGACTGGATTAAAAGCCGAAATTACGTTGGGGTCTTCACCACAGCCGGTATTAATCCATGTACCCGAAACCAATCAAGAGCCTGATTTAGGATGGATGGAACAGCCCTGGATTAAAAAGGGAACGACCATCAACATCTTCAATGAAACCAAGCTGGGGTATACCGGGCTTGTCGTATGTCTGATTATCGTAGCGGTGATGTATGTATTTGCTGTTAATCTGGTTTCCTATTTATCAAGAAAAAAGGAGTTTGCCATATTAAAAGCTTTGGGGTGGAAAACTACTAAAATCCAGTCATTAATGATCGTGGAATCTCTATTTGTAGGATTCATGGTTGCTCTATTTACAATGATGGTACTGATGATCATCAGATCATACAATCCCGGCACACTACCACTTTACAAACTCTTAATCATTTTAGGCAGCATTCTGTTTATTTATCTGCTAGGGGCGTTATTACCTAGCTTATTTGCGAAAAAAATCCAACCCGTAGAAGTCATGAAAGAAGGAGAGATTAGTCTATCCAAAGCGAGAATTGTTCCGGTTAAAGGGCTGATCAGCATCGAGGTGAATGCCATATTTAGCAGATGGCTTCGCAACCTGTTGACTATTGTTACAATAGGCTTGCCGAGCGGGTTGCTCATCGTGTTCATTACAGTATCGTTAAGATTGAACGGGGTTTTATTCACCACTTGGCTGGGACAGTATGTCTCGATAGAGGTAAAAGCACCTCATTATTTTTCGGTAGCCTTGTGTTTTCTCATTGCTATTTTAACCACTTCGGAAGTTATGTGGCAAAATATCAAGGAAAGAAATGTAGAGATCTCCTTATACAAAGCACTGGGGTGGCAGGATCTGACGATACGAAAGATGATCTATATCGAGGGTGGCCTTATCGGGTTTTTGGGCGGAATTTTGGGCGTAGTGTTCAGTATTGTAACTCTGCATTTTATGTATCAAGCTATTGAATGGAATGAATTATGGGTATTTGTAACGGGGTTAATTGTTCCTGTTTTCGTAGGTGTCATTAGTGCTGCAATCCCTGGGCGGAAAATCATTAACATCAATCCTAGTATGGGACTGAAACAACGATAAATATTAAGCTCAAAAAAGCTGGTCTAATTCAGAAAGTAAACCTGCCGCTTGAAAGCAGTCTTTAATCAGCTGGTCTTGGCCCCACTTTTTTTCCGGTATTTTGCGCGGTCATGATCGGTCGAACGGTAATGTCTCCATTCACACGAATTTGACAGGATAAACGTAAACAATCTTCTATTAAATTCTCATCAACGCCTTTATTAGCAAAGGCGTTTTTTTCTTTTTTCGTTACTTCCATAAAATCACCTGCTAATACTTCTACTCTACAGGTGGTGCACCTTGCATTTCCCCCACAGCAATGGAGGATGTTTATGCCATTATCTTCAAGGGCTAATACTAATTTTTTTCCCATCTCTACTTCAAAAGTTTTTTCGCCGAACACTGTTACGAAAGGCAATTTTCACACCTCCAAAAGATGGGTTATTAATCATGAGCCTTTTCTAGATAAGAGTATTCTGAGCTAGTTGATCTATTCTTATACCAAAAACCTTGTGTGAATCGTTTTAAAACAGACGAATAAACAGTCTAAACGGTAGACAAACTTAAAGGAGGAGGTGTATTTTCGTGAATCAACCAAATTGCGATTTTTCCCCGTTGAAACAAGCTTTAAATGATGAGATTAGAGAGGTTATAATGGCACTTCAAAATAATTTAGAAGTAATGGATAATGAAAATTACTGTCTTCTTGAAAACTTCGAAAAGATAAAAGAACAGTTTATATCCATTGATATGAAAGCCGCTTCGTTTTATTTGAACTGTTATTTGGCTCCGTTTACAGATAAATATTTAGATTTATCGATTTGCATTCAAAACATGTCTAGCCGCAGACATGGCGGGTTAATTGTCATTGAAAGAGAAGATTCCCTTGATTCATTGATACAATTAGGTATTCCACTCATGGCAGAGTTGACTCATTCCTTATTAGAATCGATTTTCTTTCCAGGAAATCCGCACCATGATGGAGCTGTAATGATAAAAGCTAATCAGATTGTTTCTGCAGCAAATGTACTTCCGCTTTCAGACAAGTTTGTCGGGGACAAGAAACTGGGTACGCGACATCGTGCCGCTATCGGTTTATCTGAACGAAGTGATGCACTTGTCCTCGTCGTATCTGAAGAGACAGGGCGGGTCTCATTTGGATTTAACGGGAATCTCTACCCCATTAATATTGGCTAGTTCTACAGGGAGAAAATTATATTATTGTCATAATCCATGAAAACAAAATTGGATGGTACTCTTTAATTGTTTTTTGACGTGCGATGTTGAGACCATATTTTAAAAAGAAAGTATAATAAAAGCACTGTCAGAGCTATTCCTATAATTGGTTTCAAATAAGCCGAAGCGTGCTCTCCGATTTGATCCCAATGGTTTCCTAGCTCAATGCCAATTAAAAGGAATAAAGCGGTCCATGGAATCATAGCCGCGACAGTAAGAATGGTAAAATGATGAAAGGGCATTTTCGCTATTCCGGCAGGAATGGAGATGGCATGCCTGATAACCGGTATAAACCGTGCTGTAAATATAACAATTGTTCCGTGCTTCGCAAACCAGTTTTCGGCTGCATTTAAATGTTTTGATTGGATCAAAAGAAATTTTCCATAACGGTCAAAAAATGGCCTTCCTCCATATATTCCTAGCCAATACAAAAAGATCTGGGCCATTGTCCCGCCAAAAACTCCTGCAATGAAAGCTTGGAAAAATGATATTTTTCCATTGGCTATTAGATACCCCCCATACCCCAAGACGATTTCACTAGGGATAATTTCCACCATCAGACCGGCAGCAATGCCTATGAATCCATATTCCCCAAGTGTCTGCAGCAATTCAATAGCCCATTCGCGAAACATGGAAGTTAACCACCCCGTTCATTCAAATCGTGTTCATAGAATGATTATGCTTGTACAAAAAAAATATTATTGTTTTTGAAACCTTTTATGCTCTTTATGCGTAAAATCAACATAGACATACATTGGGAGGGAATAAGATGGACACAGTACCTAGCAGCAGTGATAGAACGTTAGCGATGGCTATATATTTGACAAGTTTCTTCACAACCTTAATAGGTCCGCTACTCATTTGGCTTTTGAAAAAAGATGAGTCACCTTTTATAGATTTTCACGGGAAGGAATATTTGAACTTTTTCATCTCATACGGGGTATATAGTATTGTAGCCTCATTATTAATGTTTGTACTTATCGGTTTTATCTTGTTGCCGATTATCGGAGTGATGGTATTTGTTTTCACGATTATTGCAGCGGTTAAGGCATATAACGGAGAAATATACCATTTTCCGCTTGTATTTAGAGTTATAAAATAGGAACATTTAGATGCCCCTGATATTCCTGATTCGACGGAATATCAGGGGCATTTTTATTTTTAACAGGAAGTCATGTTTATCGGGCTTGTCTCGTATAATGAATCGAGACTCCTGAAATAGGGGGAAGAGAATGAATATAAAAGAACATTACTCTTTCATGGCCCGACTGTATTTTCATCAGAGTATACTATTTACCGTTGTTTTTACGGTTATCATCTTGCCGAATTTGAAAAAAGCTGATTTTTTTCTGAGCAACCTGGCAGGACTGGCTGTATTTCTGTTCATGGTCTATTTTGTGTTGAGATTTTTATATTTTTCATATAAAGGCAGTGCCGTTTCAATGACCCTTAGTAATGGTCTGATAGCTGAGAATAATGAAACCCTTCTTCTTATTCCCTCACACAATGCCAATTGTTTGATGGAGGTATATTCTTCCGACGGAATCCGTCAACTCTCCATTTTGCTGGTTAAAGGCAGGGAGAGGAGAGCCCATTTGAAATATTATGAACTGGGAAAAAGGGGACGGCTGGTTAAGATTAATGAGCATGGGGTTGGGACAACAGCTTACATGCATATAGATCAAGGACGCATAGGCTTTATCACTGCCAAGAAAAAGCTTCCGGTGATCATCAATACAAGAAGTGGAAAAAGCCTCAGTTTCATTGTCGGTCCGGATTATTATGAGGTAAAAAAGCCGTATTCGGACAGGGTTTTATTGAAAAATGGACGAGCAGTCATGACTATCAAGAAGGGGTTGATGCCCATTAAGTGGCAGCAATATTTTTCCCCGAACACCCCTTTGTTAAAAATGGATTCAAGCTTGTCCAAACATGAAAGAAGTCTTTGTTTATGTTTGCTTACATTGTTTTAGCTTTAGTGGCCCAAACGTTTCAGTACTTGCTCAAATAGCTGCTTGTCTTTGCAGTGAAAAAAACTGGAAAACGGATCTTTCATCTTCACAAGCCTTTTAAGGACGGTTCCCATCGTAAACTGGGTAGGGGACAAAGCCTCAGTTAGCTCATGCCAGTAGATGGGAGCAGCAACAAGTCCACCCTCATTTTTTCTTACTGAATAAGGTGCGATGATGGTTTTTCCTTCAGCATGCTGAATAAAATCGACATAGAGTCTTTCTCCCCGATTTTTTTTCAATCTTTCTGTAGTGAAGGACTCAGGGTCATATTGAACTAGAAATTCAGCAACAAATGAAGTGAATCGGCGCGTATCCTCCCAAGTGAATCGGTTCTCTGGAAGTGGGATATATACTTGAAGCCCTTTATTTCCTGATAGCTTTACAAATGATAACAGCCCTAGTTCATCTAAAATCTGTTTTAGGATTTTAGCTGCGTAGACTGCCAGGTGAAAGTATGTGCGGTCCGGAGGATCGAGATCAAATACAATCTCGCTTACGTATTTGCTTGTAACAGGATGAAAAGGAATATGGAACTCGATCGCAAGTTGATTACCGAGCCAAATGAGCGATTTCAAGTCATTGCAGATAATATAATTGATGTCATCTATTATGGCTGACTCAATAAAATCTGGGGAGGACTCTGGCTTATTTTTTTGATAAAAGGATTCACCAAATATACCATGTGGTGACCTGATCACTGTCAGGGCGCGATTTTTCAAAAAAGGCAGCATGATAGGAGCCATTTTTCTAAGATAACGGACATAATCAAGCTTTGTGACATAATTTTCTTCCCACAAAACCTTATCTGGATGAGTAATGATAATATCTGGTGGAAACATTGCCTCGTCATGAAAAAACTTTTCAAATGTACAGTCATCGGGTTGAAGGTCAAAACGCAAGCTTTTGAAATGCGGCTCCCGCAGTTGATTATCCATCCATTCTAAATAATAGATGTCAACACAGATGCCGGGATCAACAAAGTATACTGAGCCTTCCCGCCTAGTATGGTTCTCACGTAAGGTTGTTTTTAAAGCGGACTTCGTCCTGGAATCAAGACTGAATAAAAATTGACCAAGTGGAAATATACTACTTTTCTCCCATACCCCTACATAAAAGTATCCATTTTCCTCATCCATGGAAGTGATAAAGCAAGATACGGTTTTCCAATTCTTAATTTTCAACCACTCAAAGGTTCTTTTACCCTCAAGCCATTTGCTTTGTTCCTGTTTTGCGACGATTCCTTCACTTTCAAATTCCTGCATGGTGTGCAGGCTCTCCTTAAGAGAAGTGGAAAAAGGGATGTATTGTAATAGTTTATCATCTCCAGGTTCAGGTGTTTCTGGTAAATGGAGGAGTTGAACTAGTTCCGATAATTTACTTTTCCTTAGATGGAAGGGAGAGGAGGTCAGATCGTTCCCTTGATAGGATAACAAATCGAATAAGAGATAATGGCAGGGCCACTCACTGGATTCAGACAAAATTTTATCTTTGGCACGCATTCTCCCTCTTTGCTGTAATTTAGTGAAATTAGCTTTGAACGGACTTTCTAAAATGACCAGTTCACCATCCAATAAAAGTGGAAGATGCTCCTGTATCTTTTCTGAAATTTCATCCAAAAAAGATTTTACCTCAGGAAATTGTGGAAGCAAATCCTTGCCGTTCCTGCTCCAAAGGTGTATTTTTTCCTCCGTCCATTCTAATATCCCACGATAACCATCATATTTTATTTCGTAGAGCCAATTTCCGTTTTTGGGCATATTAAAGGTTAAAGTAGGGAGCATTGGTTTCATGGAAATCACACCTTATCATTATATTTCTACCTATAGTTTTTCCCGATTGATTTTTTTTACCAAAAGTTTATCAGTGTATACTTTTGACCATAGGCAAAAGCTAGGGAAAAACAAATGATGAAGGTGACATTATGCATACAATGTGGAAAGGGAGCATCAGTTTTGGTCTTGTGAATATTCCGATCAAACTGCACGCTGCAACAGAAGATAAAGATGTTAAATTCCGGTCATTGCACAATGAGTGCCACTCGCCCATTAAATATGAGAAAGTCTGTCCAACATGTGAAAAGGAAATTGGTACTGAGGATATTGTTAAAGGATATGAAGTTACAAAAGGCAAATTTGTCGTCATCGAAGAGGACGAACTGAAAGGCTTGAAGGATGCAGTGGAGGAAAAAGCAGTTGAAATTATTGATTTTATCAAATTGGATGAGATCGATCCCATCTATTTCAACCGAAGCTACTATATGTCACCAGATGGTGGAAATAAGGCATATGGACTGCTCAGAAAAGCTTTAACTGATTCAGAAAAAGTGGGACTTGCGAAAATCATGATTCGGTCCAAGGAACAATTGGCTGTTATCCGGGTTTATCTGGATACCCTTTTAATGGAAACTATCCATTTTCCAGATGAAGTTCGGAAGGCGGCTGATGTGCCGAATGTTCCAGCTGAAGACAACGTAACGAAGAAGGAAATTGATACGGCCATCATGTTGATCGACCAGCTGACAACAACTTTTGATCCAGAAAAGTATAAAGATGAGTATCGCGCGAAGGTTCTTGAGCTGATTGAGGCAAAACGCACTGGAAAAGATCTGGTTACGGTGAAAGAGAAAGAACCGGCAGCACAAATGACTGATCTGATGGCAGCACTTCAAGCTTCAATCGACAGAACCAAGCCAAAGGCTAAAAAGCCAGCTAAAACAAAAAAGACTGTAGTCAAAACATCTGCAACAGGCACAAAAAAATAAGAAAAAAATCATCTTAGCATGAATAAAAAATTCGAGAAATGGGCAATACATTAGTAAATAAATAAAAGTTCGCCCGTTTCTTGCTTTTTACTTTTGCTTTATGTATAATGAGAAGTAAAGATATGTCAATTTTATTTGCCAGTTTTTGGAGTTACCATTATTCACATGTTATAATGAATATCTACTCCAGCAAGTGGGTAGGTATTGATTATAATATGTGAATTTTTATTTACCTGGTAAATATTAGGAACATATTAATAAATTTTTGGAGGTTTATGTACATGACAACTGGTACAGTTAAATGGTTTAACAGTGAAAAAGGTTTCGGATTCATCGAAGTAGAAGGCGGAAATGACGTATTCGTACATTTCAGCGCTATTCAAGGCGAGGGATTCAAAACTCTTGACGAAGGTCAACAAGTAGAATTCGAAATCGTTGAAGGTCAACGTGGACCACAAGCGGAAAACGTTGTTAAACTATAATATTATCCATGACCAAGAGCTGCCATTAAGGGCAGTTCTTTTTTATGCTTTGATTAGCAAAAATAGGGACCAAAAAATGGCCAGATCCAAAAAGAAGGAGCTGGCTATTTTCTAATCTAAAAGAAAAGGCCTTGCCAGCTATTGTAGCAGGCAAGGCCTTGTTATTACAATTGATCAAATCCGTTTAAATCACTTGTTTTGGTATATTGACGTGATTTTTGTTCGAAGAAATCTGTTTTAGTATCATCGAAGTTGTCTACATATGCACGAATCCATTTCATTGGGTTATCAATGTTGTCTTCATAGATCTCACTCAAACCAAGCATTCTAAGCATTTTATTTGCTCGATATTTGATGTAGCCTTCCATTTCAAGGAGATCAATGCCATCAATGCCGTCTAACACGTAGCGGCTCCAGTTCATTTCCTGAGTAACGGAGTGACGGAACTGGTCATAGACCCAGTTGGTAAATTCGACTGTGTTATGGTCCGGATTTTCGGCTAATGTGGCTCGGAATAGCTCGCTAATGAAGCGGCCATGTTGGAGCTCGTCACGATTAATATAAGAAATCATTGTTGAGGTTCCAACCATTTTTTGATTCCTGGCCATGTTATAGAAAAAAGCAAATCCTGAATAGAAGAATAATCCTTCAAGCAATGCAGTATAAACCAGTGCCTTTAGGATATTTTCAATGGAAGGGTTCCATGCAAATTCATTATACACTTGCATGATTCTTTCATTTCTTTTTAGTAATACTTCGTCTATTCTTCCAGTTTCAAAAGATTCATTTTGTTTGTCAAAAGACGTAACGGAGGAGAGTACATATGCATAGCTGTGGTTATGTTCGCTCTCCTGGTCTGCGATTGTTGCCATGATGGATTTCACGGATGGGTCCGTTGAGTAATGCCCAATTCTGCTTGCAATATCTGTTTGTGGGCCATCAAGTGTTGCAAGCAGCCCGATGATTTTTAAAAAAGCATTCTGTTCTTTTTCCGATAGTGTTGGGAACTGCTTGATGTCTTGGGTCATATCTACCTCACTAGCCCTCCAGAATAAAGCTCTGATCTGTTCACGGTGATTGTAGAAATGAGGGTAGGCAATGTTGTTCCAGTTCAAAATACCGCTTGCTTTTCCCCCGAACAGTGCTGTTGATTTATTAGGATTCAATGGTTCTAATACCGCTACTTTTTCAAGTGTTTTAGGCATTGATTCAAAACTCCTTCCGTCCAATTTTTTACTATATTTTCTTGTGAACCTCTGGGACTTTGCTCAATTTTTAAAGTCTCAAATGGTGAGTGATAAAATGCTGCAAGTTTTTCGGCAGCATGACAAAACAGGTCATCCCCTCCGAATTGTGTGTCGCCTGTTCCAAAGACATAAACATTGGGCGGCTTATATCCGATTTCGTAAACAAAGTCCTTTACGAGATCTGGAGTCGCTCCTTTTCCCCAAGTAAAAGTCCCAATCATGATAGCGTCAAAAAGGGAGGGATCGGGTACTGGACCCGACCCAATCCGGTATAAAACCGTGGAATGCCCGTGAGTAGAAACAACTTTATTGATGATGTCAGCAGTTTCCTTTGTGTTTCCGCTAAAGCTAGCATAGCAAATTAGGATTCGCACCATACACAGTCCTCTATATCTGATGCGGTCGATCTAACATAATACGTTGTTTTCAATCCAGAATCCCAAGCCTGCAAATGCAAATCAAGCAAGACCTGCGCCTTAATATGGTTCGGGACGTAAAAATTAAATGAAATTGCTTGGTCAATATGGCGCTGTCTGGCTGCATTTTGCTGGATGGACCAGCGTTGGTCTACAATGTATGCCGATTTGCGGTACACATTGTATGTATGGTGGTCAAGATCTGGTGCAACAACCGGAAGCTTATAATTTTTCTTTTCTTCATGGTAAAACGGCTTGAAGATCGGGTCTATACTGGCGGTCGATCCTGCTATAACAGAAGTGCTGGAATTAGGAGCAACTGCCATTAAGTAGCCATTTCTGATCCCGTGCTCTTTTACATCATCCTTGATTTCATTCCATTCATTTGTGTCATCACCAGCTAAATAGCCACGGACTTTAAAATAATGTCCTGTCTGCCAGTCGCTTCCTTCAAACAGTGGGTAAGCTCCTTTTTCTTTTGCCAGCTGTACACTTGCTTTAATCGTCAGTTGTGAAATTTTCTCGTATAGACTATCTGCTAATTGAACGGCCTCTTTTGATTCCCAGGCAATGCCTTTTAAGGCCAGCAGGTGATGCCAACCGAAAGTTCCAAGACCGATGGCGCGGTACTTCCGATTCGTAATAGCTGCTTGCTTAACATCAATTGTATTTAAGTCGATGACATTATCCAGCATTCTTACCTGGATAGGAATTAATCTCTCCAAAATCTCGAAATTGTCTTCTTTCGGATTAACTGATTTGCCCAAATTGATAGAGGAGAGGTTACATACGACAAAGTCTCCAGCTTTTTTATATGAAATAATTGTATCCCCATCAACTGTCTCTTCATAGTGGATGGTCGGCGACATATTTTGCATAATCTCTGTACACAAATTGCTGGAATATACCATTCCGGCATGCTTGTTTGGATTCATCCGGTTTACTTGATCTCTATAAAACATGAAAGGCGTGCCTGTTTCTAACTGTGATTTCATGATTCGAATCATGATTTGAATGGCAGGAACTGTAGTTTTTGTCAATTTTTCATTTCGAATACATTCTTCGTATTTCTCTCTGAAAGAGCCTGATCCTTTTTCCTCATCATAAAAGTCTTCCAATGAAAAGCCCATTACTTGTTTCACTTCATGAGGGTCGAATAAATGCCAGTCTCCACGTCTCTCCACTTGTTCCATAAATAGGTCAGGCAGGCAGACACCTGTAAAAATATCGTGTGCACGTTGCCTTTCATCTCCATTGTTAAGCTTCAAATCGAGAAAAGAAAGGATATCAGCGTGCCATACATCTAAGTAAACAGCAATAGCGCCTTTGCGTCGCCCAAGCTGATCTACACTGACAGCGGTGTTGTTCAACTGCTTAATCCACGGAATGACGCCAGAGGAAGCTCCCTTGAATCCTTTAATTGAGCTGCCTCGAGCCCTTACTTTCCCCATGTAGACGCCGATTCCGCCACCGTCTTTGGAAAGTCTAGCCACATCCGTGTTACTGTTATAAATGCCGATGAGTGAATCGTCTACAGTATCAATGAAACAACTCGACAACTGGCCATGGGCAAGCCCGGCATTGGCAAGCGTGGGAGTTGCAACCGTCATATAGAGATTTGAAAGTGCCCAGTAGCTCTCCGCTACAAGCTCCAAACGACTATCGCGAGACTCGTCCTGCATCAGGTGCATGGCGATGATCAACCATCTTTCCTGCGGCAGCTCAAATGTGTTCTTTTCATGATCAACAGCCAAATATCTTGTAGCAAGCGTATGAAGGCCAGTATAATCGAAAAGATAATCACGCTCAGGATCAATCAGCTTTGATAATTGATTGATTTCTTGTTCACTGTATTTGTCCAAAAGGCAAGGAGAATATATGCCTTTGTCCGTTAAGCTTTTAATGAGGCTATAAAAGTCGCCGTATTTATTGTTTTTATCATATGAGCGATTTTCAGCAGCTCTTCTATATAAATCGTTTAAATATATTTTTGCGGCATCATAAGCCCATTCTGTATGTAATTCATCGATGTTTTCTAAGGCAGATTGAATAAGTAAATCAGTAAGATGCTCTGCTTTTATTTCTGCTTTAGATTCAATGCTTCTAAAAATTTTATCACGGTAGTCTGTCGATTCTATCAAAGTGACTCTTTGAAGGAAGCTGTCCAGCCTTTTCCTGTCAAATGGTTTTTTTCTGTTACCGTCTTCTTTCACAATGATTGTTGTCATTTTTAATAGAAACCTCCTGTTTTCTCCAATAAAAAAATCCGCTCAGGGCATAGAATAGAGGGGATCAAACGATAGGGAAAAAGAAAACAGCTTCTCTATCGTTTCATCTTCTCAAACCCCCGAAGAAATTGAAACTCAAACAAGAAATGGCAGGTCTCCTGACTCGTGCATCACCAGTGGGAAACCTTCTCGTCATAGACAGTGGTTTTTTCCCGGTAGTTCGCACTTACAGTGGCGGGTTTTCACCGGATTCCCTTTTAAGTCCAGCATGGACACCTTTTCTTGTTAATTATCAATATATTGTGTTGATTAGTATTGTCAATCACTAAATATAGTGTCGATTGTGATTTTATCATGAGTAAAATTGAAATACAAGTAGAATCTCTTTTCTTTTAAAAAGAATGATAGACAACCTTGAAAACAGGAGAGATAAACGGTAACCTTTACACTTGGAAGTCAAAACTTGCGCGAAAAGGGGACTGGATATGGAGTTAAATATGATTGAACTATTGAAGTACATATTTTTAGGGCTTATTCAAGGAATTACTGAACCGATTCCGATTTCGTCCAGCGGTCATCTTGTGTTAGCCCAGCATTTTTTAGGAATAGAGACAAAGAAGCTGACATTTGAGCTTCTAGTAAATGCAGGTTCTCTTATAGCCGTTTTAATCATTTATTGGAATGATATTATCAGACTGGCAAAAAACGGCATTGCCTATTTAACAACGCGAGATGAAAAAGCGAAGCCGGATTTCATGTTTATTGTTTATTTGATCGTTGCAACAATCCCTGCTGGTGTGATTGGGGTTCTCTTTAATGATATTATATCTGAATCATTAAAAGGCGTCCGCATTACTGCGATCACTTTGCTCATTACAGGTGCTGCTCTATTTTTAATAAGAAACTTGAGAGGACGGAAGCAGGATGGAGATCTGACCATCAAGGATGCGATAGTTGTCGGGCTTGCTCAGACTGTTGCGCTGATTCCAGGTATAAGCAGATCAGGTGCAACAATCGTTGCGGCCATGGGTATGGGAATGAAGCCAGAAACTGCCTTAAGATTTTCATTCTTAATGTATATTCCCGTCAGCCTTGGGGGCACGCTTCTCAGTGTTACTGATATGGTCAACGATCCTGATCTGGGAACACTTTTCATTCCGTACCTTGCGGCGTTTATCGTATCAATCATTGCTTCCTACTTTGCATTAAAATGGTTCATGAACATCATGGCAAAGGGCAATCTTATTTATTTTAGCATATATTGCTTTGTTGTCGGAATACTCGTTTTGATATTTGCATGATAAGAAATGTATTTCAAAAATTAAGAATAAGTAGAAGGACACTTTCATCAGTGATGAAACAACATAATCAGTAGTTGGAGTAGCCATTTCAATTGTAACAAAATCATCAATACTCGAAACAAAAATGAGTATTTTAGCAATCATCGAAGCAAGTGATGGTAGTTACACACTCAACGAACAGAGATTGAAGCGGCTTCTCAAACTTTGTAGCTGATTCAAAATTAAGCAGCATGAGAAGTCTTCTATAAAGGTCTGAATTCGGTACTGTACTGGGCTCAGGCCTTTTCATTTTATCAGTAAAGCTAATCTTTATAATAAAAAGACAGATTTTATCGGCTCATAGAGAGGCTTGCAGTCTTTTTTGATTAAAATATCGAAAATAACCAATATTAAACCATTTATATGGAAATACAGTGTATGGGGGAGTTAAATAGAGTATTCAGCAAGAAAAAGGAACGACAGCATACTAACTGCGGGTTAATTCTATGTCACTAGAGTAAATCACGTAAATCGGCTGTTATACTCGTTTGATTTCACTGTATTTGTTCGATAAGCTTAATAGTGGTACGTGTTTCGAAACACTTTGTGCAATGTTTCACTCATTTTGTTACGTAATGAAATGCTGAACAGTAAATCAAATGCTTTATAAAAAGGAGAAGAAATTTGTGAAGAAAATCGCCGGCATTATAGCCGCTATGACACTTTTGCTTTTGGCAGCATGTGGAGGAAGCGGGAACAATGCAGCAAAATCAAAAAAAGAAAAAGATAAAATCGTCTTCGCTGATGCAGGCTGGGACAGCATCCGGATCCACAACGCCATTGCTCAAACAATCCTTGAAGAAGGATATGGGTATAAAACCGATATGACCGCCGGATCAACCTCCGCTACACTGCAAGGTCTGAGAAAAGGTGATATTGACGTATACATGGAAGTTTGGACAGACAATGTCAAAGATGTATATCAAGATGCAATTGACTCAGGCGATATCATTAAAACCTCAGTAAATTTTGATGACAACGATCAAGGCCTCTATGTTCCATCCTATGTTATTCATGGTGACAAAGAACGCAATATTAAACCATTAGCACCAGATTTAAAAACTGTGGAAGATTTAAAGAAGTATCCAGAGGTTTTTGAGGATCCCGAGGATTCCGGGAAAGGTAGAATCATCAATGCGCCGAGCGGATGGGTTGTCGCGGATAATATTGATGCCAAGTTCGATGCCTATCAATTAGATGAAACATTTAATAATTTCATGCCGGGGTCGGATTCAGCAATTGTCGCATCGCTGGTTGATGCTTATAAATCAGGCAAAGGTTGGGTGGGGTATTATTGGTCTCCTACAGCGATTACTGCTAAATATGACCTTGTCCTGCTCGAAGAACCGGAATATGACGAAAAAGCTTGGAAAGAAACCAAGAAGACTAAGTTTCCTCCAAACGATGTTGTAACAGCAGTGAACAAAGATCTGTCGGAACAGGCACCTGAAGCTGTGGAGTTTCTAAAGAAATACGAAACGAGCAGTGCCTTGACGGAAGAAGCTCTGCAATACATGGAGGACGAAGGAGCTTCGGCTGAAGAAGCTGCCAAATGGTGGCTGAAGGAACACGAAGATGTTTGGGTGAAGTGGGTTCCTGAAGAAAAAGCACAAAAAGTTAAGGAAGCTCTTTAACAATTAAGCAGCTGGCCGCTTGTGCTAGCTGCTTTTTCTTACGGTATAGGAAAGTATAAAATTCAATCCTTGTGTATAACTTATTTTGCGCCTATCGACTAGCAGACTTTGCACCTCCTCCTACGATAAGTCAACATTACATGAAGTATTAGTGCAGGCAAAGCGATAGGGACGTCGCGATTGGACATGCCGAGGGGTGTCTTAGTGCAAGCGAAGCGATGGGAAGGAAGTCGGGCGACGTTTAAAGAGGGAAGAACTAGTGCCACCGAAGCCACAGGATGTGGCAGGCTTGAAGCGGCAAGCACCTAGCCCAACTGCTTGCATTTTTCTATGAAAATATAATAGGTAAATGAACTTCCCGGAATGAGGAAATAAATTTTTCATCGCGGGATGTGAGTGGTAAGTCATGTGAGTTTCTTATTTCAAATCTAAAATAGTGAGGTTTAGTTAATGGGAGAATTTCCAAAGATTAGGACGAATTTAGGCGGTTACGTCAGTGATTTTGTCGATTTTCTCGACAGAACACTGGAAGGATTCTTTGACTTTATCTTTTTGATTTCCTCGAAGTCAATTAATGGAATCCAGGATTTCTTATTGTGGATGCCCTGGTGGTTTTTTATCGCAGTGATTTTTTTGCTGGGCTGGTATTTCCGGTCAGTTTTTTCAGGTGTTATATATGCAGGATTTATATTCCTGATCGGCACATTCGGACTGTGGGAAGATATGATGACAACGATTGCCATTATTATAGCCTCAGTGCTTATATGCCTTATTATTGGAATTCCGCTGGGAATATGGATGTCATACAGCAATGGTTTTTCCAAAGTCATGCGACCTATTTTGGATGCCATGCAAACAATGCCTAGCTTTGTTTATTTAATTCCTGCCATCTTTTTCTTCGGTTTAGGTAATGTCTCCGCGATTTTCGCTACACTTATTTATGCCTTGCCGCCTGTTATCCGATTGACAGAACTTGCTATCCGGGGCGTTGATAAAGATGTTATTGAGTCGGCACAATCATTTGGATCATCCAGATGGCAAATGCTGCGAAAAGTTCAATTACCTCAGGCTCTGCCAACCATTATGGCCGGTGTAAACCAAACGACAATGATGGCGCTTGCGATGGTTGTTATTGCTTCGATGGTCGGTGCATCCGGGCTTGGTGAACAAGTCCTTGTAGCGATTAACCGCATTGATATTGCATTGGGATTCGAAGCAGGGATCAGCATTGTGTTTTTAGCTATTATCATTGACCGGGTTACAAATGGCGTCGCTGATAAGTTTCAAAAACACAGGGGGGGAAGCCAATGACAACACAAATCAAGCTAGAGCATGTCTCAAAAATTTTCGGACCCAAACCGAAGTCAGTGATACCGCTCGTTAAAAAAGGGATGTCTAAGGGTGAGATTTTAAAGAAGACCGGGCATACAGTTGGTGTTTATGATGCATCTCTTGAGATAAACAAAGGCGAAATTTTTGTGATTATGGGTTTATCCGGAAGTGGAAAATCCACTTTGATTCGCTGCTTCAATCTATTGAATAAACCGACTGATGGAGCAATCTATATAGATGATGAAAATATTGTGAAATGCAACAGCGCCGGCTTAAAAAAAGTGAGACAAGAAAAAATCGCGATGGTTTTTCAACACTTCGGTCTGTTTAATCATAGGACAGTTCTTGCAAATGTTGAGTATGGTCTAGAAATCCGCAACATCCCCAAAAAAGAGCGGCGGGAAATTGCATTGAAAAATATTGAAATAGTAGGATTAAAGGGATATGAGGATAAATACCCTGATGAATTATCTGGAGGTATGCAACAAAGGGTCGGGTTGGCTCGAGCGTTATCAAATGATCCTGATATTCTGTTGATGGATGAACCTTTCAGTGCACTTGACCCTTTAATTCGGCGGGAAATGCAGCTTGAATTGCTAGACATCCAAAATAGGTTACAGAAGACAATCATATTCATTACTCATGATGTAAACGAAGCATTCAAATTAGGTGACCGGGTAGCGGTTATGAAAGACGGGCATGTGGTTCAAGTCGGCACTCCTGAAGAAATTATCGAAAATCCTGCGAACGACTATATCTCGGAGTTCATCAAAGACATTGACCGATCGAAGGTTCTTCAGGCGAAGCATATAATGATTAAGCCGAATGCCCTTGTCTCTTTAAAAGATGGACTGAACGTAGCAATTAAAGAAATGAAAACAAACGGTATCTCAAGCGTATTTGTCGTTGATCGGCAGCGCAGCCTGAGAGGAATCGTCACGATCGATGACGCAGTCAAGGGATTAAGGGAGAAAAAGACGTTGGAAGAGGTCATGCGTCACGATGTTTCATTAGTAGATGAAGAGATATTTGTCAGTGATTTAATACCAAAAGTTTTGGAATCGAAATATCCTCTTGCCGTGGTGAATGAAGAAAAGAAACTGCTCGGGCTAATTTTACGTGTTCATGTCCTGGTGAGTTTAACAGCAGAAAACGAGTTCGACGTTCAATAAAAGAGCCCCGCTGTTCAATTATTCAATAAAAAAGGTCAACAATGTGAAAAAAGTTGACCATCATCCTTGGCTTCAAAAACAGTTATCAATAGTGGATAAATTTCAAAGATAAAAGAAAGTATCCGCGGGTTACTTTTTGTGAGAAACCTCATAAATGCAAAATCATCCGGAGAAAAACAAACCGTTTTCCTCCGGATGATTCATTTTAGGGACTTTTTGAGTCCCTTCTAATTTTTTCACCTGGATAATAGTGCTTTGAGTGCTTTTAAAATAACGACAATAGAAAAAAGAACGATGATGACTACTGCTACTACCATAATGACTGTTGAGAAGGCAGCAAGAGGACCAGGAAGAAGGATAGTCAATACCAACAGGGCATAGCCGGCAATAATAGCTGCCAAGTATAGACCTAAAGTAGAATTTGGAAGACAAGACATCATGAATACACCTCCTATATCCCTATAATATGTACAACCGAAAACAATGGTTCCGCTCATGTAGTGGTTTAAATGCTGAAATCTTACCAAGAATTTTGGGTTATAATTGAAATCATATACGATCTGGTATATGATGAGAATATGAAGGTTTTACCGTAAAAAAGATGACGGTGGTGTTATAGGTGGAAACAGTTTACATAAAAGAACTACTCGATTTGAAAACGCTGACAAATGAACCTTGTGTGATGGCTCTTGGCTTTTTTGATGGCGTTCATTTAGGTCATCGTGAATTGATTGAAACTTCAATGGAAATTGCCGAACAGAAAAATCTTAAATTGACTGTCATGACATTTTTTCCACATCCAAGCAATGTTTTGCCAACCAGTCGAAAAATAGACCGATATTTATCTCCTTTGGATGCAAAAAAAGAAATTTTTAAAGAATTAGGGGTTGAAAAACTCTTTGTTGTAAAATTCAATCAAGATTTTGCAAAGCTTGCACCAGCTGACTTTGTTAAAAAATACATTTGCGGGTTGAATTGCAAACATGTAGTGGCCGGCTTTGATTTTACGTATGGATTCAAAGGACAGGGAAATATGGAGCGCATCCTGCAAGAAGGAGGCGGCGAATTTGACATGACTGTAGTTTCGAAAAAGTCCTATAAAAAGGTGAAGATCAGTTCATCTAAAATCCGGGAACTGTTAAACGATGGAGCGGTTGCTGCGATTCCGCATTATTTGGGAAGTTATTATTCCACCAGAGGAAAAATGGAAGGTGGGTCATATGATATAGACAATCGAACAATCGTCATGAAGATGTCTTTTGATGAATATATGCTGCCGAAGAAGGGAATGTATTTAATCCGTTTGAGAACGGAGGCTGACATCATTGAAGGATTGTGTAATCTTACAGAAAGCAATAGCGGTGTCCAGGACGTTTATATCGAATCAAAAGAGCGACTGAACCTTGAGTCGAGTATGAAAGTTGAATGGCTTTCAGAATTGGAAGTGCTTTCTTCTCCAGAAACGGTGGAAATGGTGAAAAAAGTTCAAATGGTTGTTTGAACTGTCTGAAAAAATTAGCGGTTGTATTACTAAAAACTTTATGTATAATAAGACGAGTGAAGAATGTGAATTGACTGTACGTGCGTAGAAGTCCCTTGCGGTTACACGACTAAGCAGCCAATGATTTCTTCGCTTTTTTCTATTATTGTCAGTTTTTTATGGTTCTATACTGAATGTGGTGGTCTCCCTTACTGCTAAGCAGTTGGGAGCACATCTGAAAAAACAAAAAA
>NZ_JACSPV010000053.1 GCF_014836955.1 Bacillus norwichensis | reverse complement strand
GAGCAGTGGTTCTCTGGCCTTCCCAACTACATCAAGGCTTATTTGCCAATTTCTCTCTGCGAAAGTTGAGTAATTAACTATCTTTCGTTTCATATAAAAATTACCACCTTACAACTGTTTCCGAATATTCGTTCTTATTATACTTTGAATATAGAGAGGTATCAAATATCAAGAATATTTAACCGAATATAAATAGTTAAGCTTGATAAATATGAAACACCTAAAAGAAAAATGTCTGAGAATGCTTAGACATTTTTTTAATATTGCTAATTCGGATATGCGTCAGAAACATTGTAAAAATACCTATACTGAGTTGACTGATAATTAATAATAATCGTTGCAACTGTAAAATAATTATGCTATATTCAGAACTACTACACTTATACTTCAATTTTGAAAGGGTATTCGTACATGGATGAAATTCATATTAAGATCAAGGCATTGCGTCAAGAGCGAAATCTTATGCTAAAGGATTTGAGTGAGAAAACTGGATTATCGCTTAGCTTTTTATCACAAATAGAAAGAGGGGCATCATCTCTTTCCATAACTTCACTCAAAAAAATCTCAGATGCATTGGGGATTCATATTAATTATTTCTTTTTGGAAGAGACTGCACATCAGCAATACGTTGTTCGTGCGAATGAACAACATAGCTTTACAACAAGCTCAGGGAGTCAGGTGTACACAAGGCTAACGGGTACTTTTACCAACCGGAAGCTGGAGCCTTTAAAGGTTGTGCTGCCACCGCATATGCACGAGCAACATTCTTTTAGTCATAATGGGGAGGAATTCTATTATGTGTTAAAGGGCGAAGTGATTTTTTATTTGAATGAAGAGAAGTTTCATTTATTCGAAGGAGATACAATTCATTATCCTTCCAGTCTGATTCATCAATGGGAAAATCCGCTTTCAGAGGAAAGCATTGTTTTAAGCATAGTGACACCAATTATTTTTTAACTTCCTTCAGCAGAAGTTTCCCAGTTCTGTAGTGTGGGATGAATGCATATTGGTATTCCTCAGTGGGGTTCAAACCCAGGATGAATAAAGTTAAAGCCTCCGGCGGATGCCTCAGATTTTCAGAGGGAATTAACTGAGCAGAGCTCGATAAAATCTGGGCGCAAATACGCCAAGGCGCATTTGATTATAGGAGTGTGACCAGCATGAGAGTAGCTACTGATATTGGAGGAACATTCACTGATTTAGTATACGTTGATGACAATGGCAATATCGGGATTGATAAAAGCAGTACGACCCCGCCAAACTTTGAAAAAGGTGTCTTAGATGTCATTAAAAAAAGCGGAGTTGATCAGTCGTCCATCTCAATGTTCATTCATGGGACAACGGTTATTATTAATGCATTGACGGAAAGAAAAGGTGCTAAAACAGGCTTGATCACAACGAAGGGATTTCGCGATGTACTAGAAATTGCCCGTGGTAATCGCCCGGACCTGTTCAATGTGAATTATGAAAAACCGACACCATTTGTTGAACGTTATTTACGCAGGGAAGTAAGTGAGCGCGTTAATTATAAAGGTGAAGTTCTGTGTGAATTGAATAGAGATGAAGTGAAACAATGTATTGATTTCTTCAAGAAGGAAGGAGTCGAAGCAATTGCCGTTTCATACCTCCACTCTTACACGAACCCTTCACACGAACAACAAACTGTAAAATTGATTAAAGATCTGTGGCCTGAAGTAAAAGTTACTGCTTCTAGCGACATCACACAGGAATGGCGGGAATATGAACGGACTAATACAGCTGTATTGAACGCCTATGTTCAACCAGCTGCTACAACATATATCAACCAGCTTGAAAATGAACTCAAGACACAGGCGGAAATCGACCAACGATATATTATGCAATCAAATGGAGGAACCACAAAGTTCGACAAAGCTAAAGAAGCACCGATCAATATGGTGGAGTCCGGACCGGTCGCTGGTATCTTCGGTGCAGCTGTCCTTGGTGAAATGATAGGGGAAAAAAATATCATAGCCTTTGATATCGGCGGAACAACAGCAAAATGCTCATTGATTGAAAATGGAGAGGTCAAGGTTTCCACTGATTATTACATCGAAAAAGATAGTCGGAGTGCAGGATATCCCATCAAGACTCCTGTTGTCGATATTATTGAAATTGGAAATGGCGGGGGTTCAATTGCATGGATTGATGGGGCAGGCTCCTTGAAAGTCGGACCACAATCGGCAGGAGCCAACCCAGGGCCAGTCGCCTATGGCCAAGGCGGAACTGAACCGACTACAACAGATGCAAATTTACTCACTGGACGTTTATCATCTAAAAATTTTGATTATGATGTGAATTTGGATACTGTACGGTCTGCTATCGCAACGAAAATCGGACATCATTTTGGAATCTCACCTGAAGAAGCGGCTCTTGGCATCATTCGGATTGCCAATTCGAACATGTTGAATGCTTTGAAATTGATTTCAATACGCAAAGGTTATAATCCACAAGATTTCACATTGCTCGCTTTTGGAGGCGGCGGTTCCATGCATGGACCGGCACTGGCACTTGAACTTGGTGTCAAAAAGGTTGTCGTACCTATTGCTTCCCCTGTATTCTCTGCATGGGGCATGCTGATGACAGATCTTCGTCACGACTATATTCAAACATATATTAAGCGGATGAATGATCTGTCATTGGAAGAGATCGATAGCCAGTGGGAGGAAATTGAGCGTAACGCATTGCAGCATTTCAGCGAGGAAGGAATGAAAGAGGACAAAGTGGAATTCCACCGATTCGCTGATATGCGTTATCTTGGACAGGAACATACAGTGAAGGTACCTGTTACAAATGGAAAGTGGACGGATGAGGCAAAAAGGCAAAACATCGAAGATTTCCATAAATTGCATGAAAAGAACTATACATTCAAATTAGAGGATGCCCAAACGGAAATCGTGAATCTTCATGTGACAGCGTTCGGAAAAGTGGAGAAACCGACCATCTCCAAATTGAACAGAATAAGTTCACTAACGGAAGCAAAAAAAGAGGATCGTGACGTATATTATGAAAATAAAGGCTGGGTTACAACGCCTGTCTATGATAGGGACAAGCTCCCGGTAAATGAAGTTATTGCTGGGCCGGTGATTGTCGAGGAGAAAGCAGCAGTCACAGTCATATATGAACAGCAAAAGCTCTATTTGGATGACTATGGCAATATCATCATCGAAAAGGAGGAAAACTAATATGACCATCTCAAGCAAAATTGACCCATTCACATTGGAAATCGTAAAAGACTCCCTCTTAGCCGTCGGTGATGAGATGTTCGTAGCATTAGCACGGACGTCCATGAGTCCGATCATCTATGAAGTGCTTGATTATGCAAGTGGACTTACTGATGCTAAAGGAAACCTCCTTACACAAGGAAATGGTGTTACAGGATTTATCGGAATGCTTACGTTCATGGTAAAAGAGACGCTGAATAAATATCCGGGGGATCAACTGAAGCCCGGCGACATTATCATCATCAATGATCCTTATCAAGGCGGGGGCTCACATTTATCCGATGTCGGGCTCGTTATGCCAATCTTTTCTGAAGGGGAAATCATTGCTTTTTCTGCCAATAAAGCGCACTGGACGGAAGTTGGAGGGAAAGATCCAGGTTCATTCACGAATGACTCGGTCGACATTTTCCAAGAAGGTCTTCAATTCTCTTGCCTTAAACTTTTTGATGAAGGAAAAGTGAATGAGGCACTCATCGAAATTATCCGTTCAAATGTCCGCTTCCCTGACCTATCACTTGGCGATATGTGGGCGCAAATTGCGGCACTTCGTACTGGTGATCGGCGTTTGCAGGAACTTTGTGAAAAGCATTCGAAAGAAACGATTCTTGCCGCTATTAATTATTTACTTGATCATGGGGAAGAAATGGCTCGTCAGGAACTGAAAAACCTCCCCAAAGGGACGTTTTATGCTGAGGACTTCATTGATACGGATGGACTTGGTAATGGTCCCTTCCCAATTAAAGTGAAGGTGACCATTACAGACGATGAATTCGTTTGCGATTTCCGGGGAAGTTCCTCTCAGGTGCTGGGTCCAGTGAACTGTTCATATACCGGTCTCGTTTCTGCGGTTCGCACAATATTTTTAGCTATCACTAATCCGGCACAAGACGTAAACGATGGCGTATTCCGTCCATTGACAGTTATTGTTGATCCGAAGTCGATCATGTCAGCTGAGCGACCAGTTCCAGTTTCTAACTACTTCGAAACGCTATTAGGATGCCTTGATCTAGTTTGGAAAGCAATGGCTCCGCAATTGCCAAATCGGTTAACCGCAGGCCAGTTCTTGTCTGTATGTGCTGTTACATTATCGGGTACCCACCAAGATACAAATGAACCTTTCCTCATCGTTGAACCTTCTGTCGGAGGATGGGGCGCTTCAAATCGAAAAGACGGGGAGTCCGGGCAATTCTGTATCGCAGATGGAGAAACCTACAATGTCCCTGTGGAAGTAGCTGAAACAAGATATGGTGTGATGTTGGATGAATATAGCTTGCGTCAAGATGGAAACGGAGCAGGTGCAGGCAAGTATATTGGCGGTAAAGGAGTAATCCGTTCCTATCGTGCATTATCGGATGGGCAGGCAGTCACGGCAACATTTGGCCGCAATAAATTTCTTCCATGGGGCATCGCTAATGGATGTGATGGCTCACCGAATGAATTCTGTGTTATTAAATCGGATGGGAAAACAGACGGACCTTATGGTGTCTATCCACGTTATAAATTGAATACGAACGATGTAGTCCGTCTCATGACTGGAACGGGCGGAGGCTATGGCGATCCAAAAGAACGACCGGCAGCCCAAGTCGCAATGGATGTTAAAAATGATTACTTCACAGTAGAAGAAGCGCGTGAACATTTCTTAGTTGAAGTTGATCCAGAGACATTTGACTATAAAGAATTGCCCGGAAGATAAAGTCAGGAGGCCATCATGAAGAAAAATACACCAAAGTTAACAAGCGATATTGTGCAAGACCTTTTTCACGATCAGTACCCAGGAGCTGAAATAAAATTCGGCTATGTTTCCATCCCGGCAGGTGAACGTCTTCCAAGCGAAGGTACGACGTTTCATGAAGAACAAGAATATTCATTTATAACAAAAGGCACACTAAAAGGCGAGTCCGGAGGCGTACCGTATGAAATTTCTGCTGGTGAAGCATCCTTTATTCCAGCAGGCGAACCCCATTGGTGTGTCAATGAAGGCAATGAACCAGTCGAGATCATTTTTGCACTAGTAAAAGCATAACCCTTGCTACTGATGAAAAATCTTTTTTCGGTACAGACTGGATAACCGTTAGATATATGAATGAAGATGTTCCTGCATTCCAAAACTGGGGCATGGTGGAGATCATACTTTTCCTTTTTGAAATCAGGTACTAAGAAGAAATCAATATAACCAATACCCGTTGCTCACTTTAAATAAGCAACGGGTTATTTCTTATGCTAAATTCTCTCACCGACTCCCTCGAATTATTCAACAATAAAGGAAAACTGCTCAACATCACTTTGAAACATTCCAAAAGACTTCTCACATCATTCATTGAATATGCAAGTAAAATATTAGCTCATGCGTAATGTGTTGGGGATGCTATGGATTTACCCTATAAAAGAACGTGTTCATGGATGCATGTTTCAATTCACAATGCAAACAATAATGCCATGAATGGAGTTGATGGGATGAAGCTGCTTTGGGAGCCGTTCATCATTCTTGTAACGGGGTTACTTTTATTAAAATTGACTGGAAGAAAAGCGATTGCTCAGACGACTATGCCTCAATTAATTGTCATGCTCTCTTTAGGAACCATCCTTGTACAGCCGATTGCACAAAAAGGGATAGTACGGACGCTGGTTGTAGTAGGGGTTTTTGTTGTCACCTTATTTTTGATGGAATATCTTGAGATGAAAATGAATGGCCTTGAAACAATTTTAACAGGTAAATCCAAAGTAGTAATTGAGAATGGAACAATCAATGTACATGAACTGCGAAAGCTCAGGATGAGTGTCGACCAATTGGAAACGAGATTGAGGTTGAATGGAATTAGCAAAATAGATGAAATAAAAACAGCAACGATTGAACCGAATGGAGAACTCGGATATGAACTTATAGACGAAGCCAAGCCACTTACAAAGAAAGAATTTAAAAAGCTGATGGATGAGTACATGTTAGGAGTGAAAGAATCACAATCAATAGGGCAAGAAAAAAATGAGTCAAATATTTTTGCTGAGATTCAAGGAAAGAATGATGAACATCCAAAGTATTTACAATAGTAACCTTAGGACAAAAATCAGGCATTTTCTCTTGCCTGATTCTTATATTCAGGTTGGGTGTCTCTGGACCGTTTAGTGAATGCGTTTTTTCTTTGTACGTCCACCGCGGACTTCGGAAATGTTTCCAATTGCTAGAAAAGCAGCGGGATCATGTTCGTCGACGATAGATTTTAGCTTCGATTCTTCCAAACGGGTGATGACACAAAAAATGACCGCTCTATCATTGCCTGTGAATGCACCTTCACCTTTCAAATACGTGACTCCTCGCCCCAGCCTCGCCATAATGGAATTCCCGATTTCATCAGCTTGCTCGCTAATGACCCAAACAGATTTTGATTCATTAAAGCCTTCGACGACTAAATCCATTACTTTTGAAGCAATGTAATAGGTGATGATGGAGTACATGGCACGGTCCCAACTGAAAATGAATCCCGCAGTTGCGAAGATGAAGAAGTTGAAGAACATGACAACTTCTCCGACGGAAAAAGGAAGTTTGTGACTCATCAAAATTGAGAGAACTTCTGTACCATCAAGGGAACCGCCTGCACGAATCACAATGCCTACACCTGTCCCCAAAATGATGCCGCCAAAAACGGTATCAAGCAATAAATCGTTTGTGACAACATAAGCATTATGAAGGAATACAGAGGTTAACGATAGGACAAAAATTCCGTATAATGTGGCAAATGCGAAAGTCTTTCCGATTTGTTTATATCCAAGGTAGACAAATGGAAGGTTTAATATGAAGAGGATAAAGCCAACTCGCCAATCAGTCAAGTAACTGATGATGATAGAAATGCCGGTGATACCGCCATCTAAAATATTATTAGGAATTAAGAAAAGCTCAAGAGCAACAGCCATCAATACGGCTCCAATGGTGACAAAAAGAATTCTCCAAAAAACTGCCCTTTTTGGCAGCTTTTTATGTTGAACCGTACTCAAATCAGATTCGATTGCAACCATAAAATCAACCTTCCCATGAATGATTTTCATGACTTAAGCGCAGAGCCTTTCCGATTATTGCAAAAAAAAGTTGTGAATTGAATCTACACTTGAAGCCTTTATCTCTTAATTTTGTAAAATTTTCTTCTTGAATGCAACTTTTTTACCTTGTTCCATAATAAAAAACTAATCATCCCACCAGCAGTATTTACGATGATATCGTCCACATTGCATCCGCGAGTCCAAATCAGGCCGAAATAACTGAATAAAAGTTGATACGATTCGATTACACAGCTAGTCAAAAAAATGAGGAGTGCCGCTTTTTTAAAATCATGAATACGAAACAACAGGGAGGTATAAATGCCCAAGGGTGCTAGCATGATGAAATTGTAGAAGGTGAGCTTCACGGAATTCCAAAAAAAAACAATCTGCACCGTTTATTTTGTATAGTCTGACCCAATCAGCTACGAAATAAAAGGGAATAGGTTGAATTTGAATTCTAGCTTCGTTAGAAGGCGGAATGATGATTCCTCCCGTTGTTAAATCAAAAATGTATAGCAAATAAAAGATGAAGGTATACAAAATGATTCGTTGCATCCAATTTCTAGTTCTATTTCTAATGAGGCCAAAAAGAATATAAATCACTAAAAAAATGGTGCCGAACGGCACCATTGGTATCGTAATAAACATGGATCATTCTCCTCGTATTATATATTTCAAGAACAAAAACTTGGTCTTTGATAATTAAATAAATGTGTTATTTCTAACTTCCGAATAAGGTCATTTTCTAAGACGCTGATCCAAAGGAAGCAGGCACTCTCTGCCATGATACAGAGCCACAGCGAAGCTGCTTGCCATTGATTGCAGTGCCCGGTTCTTAGAAGAGGGGTCGGGGCCCCGACCGGCGAATGCTTAGAATGGTTTGTCCGGGTTACCATTTAGCTGTAGAGGAGCCTCCAGACTTTTCTTTCAGCTGACCTGCATAAATCTTACTACCTGGACAAAAATACAAAGACAGCTTTACCTTTTTTCATTTTTACATTGACTTATCACCACAAGTCTTTAGTTAATAGAAACGATTAGTTTTTTCCGGCGGTATACGCTTAATACGAGGCCGATAATGATTGAGTTGATCACAGCGGGGGAGGAGCCGTAGCTGATAAACGGCAGTGAAAATCCGGCAATCGGGAAAAGACCGAGCACCATTCCGATATTATATACAAACTGTACCGTGTATAATGCCGCCGCTCCGAAAATGATGAGTTGACCGAAGGAATCCGGAGTCTTGCGCGAGATCCAGCAAATTCTTACCATAATAGCAGCGAGAAAGAGCACGATTATAATAGCAAATATCCAGCCAAAGGAATAGGTTAAGGTGACGAAAATCATATCTGTATACATTTCTACCATCTCAATTTTCTCTATTTGGGGAAATTGTCCAAACCATCCAGCTTCAGATAAATATTTTTTGAATTGTAAATAAAAATAGCCGTAAGTTGATTCATATTGCTCAGGAAAAAGGAATCCCATTAATCTCTTTCTTATATATAAGCTAGAGCTTTTCCAGAAGACAAGAAGGCAAACCGTAATCACAGAAAATAAGGCAGCAATGATTGAACCAACCAGTTTTTTCGATTGGTTTCGTATTGACCAAAGATACATGACCACAACCATAACAACATAGACTACTACATTAGGTACAGGACTGATGGGAATGTATAGGGCCAATGATAAGAGGAATAACCCAGATATGAGCAAAGACCGGTTTGCATAGCGGTGAAGGAGTCCAGCCCATCCGATAAAAAGAAGCGGTATAACAATCAATGAATTTGCCGAAAACGTACCAAATTGGGCAAATTGAACGCCATTTACCATCCAACTCGAAAAACCAAAATGAAAAACTAGTATTAGTATAATTCCTGCTACGCCTAACATAAGCCAGTACGTCTTCTTAAGCCTTCGGTAATCAAACATCATCAAGGTGAGCACGATCAAGATTCCTAACAGCACATCCATTGATTTTTTGAATAAAGAAAACTGAAACTCATATTGAGTTATTAGAAAAGGCAGAAAGCCGATTAAATATAATAGGAGAACGAGAGAAAGGAGACTCCAGTCAATTTTGGGGCGGTGCAGTTTGTCCATTTTGATTCCCAGTTTAACGGGATCACCCATCCGCTTTACCGCCTGACATTCTGCTTCCTCGCGGGAAAGGCCTGATTTTATCATGTTTCGAACTACGGCCTCCATATGCTGCTCAAGCTCTAGAGCGACAAATTTCTTGGCTTCTTTCGATTTAATAGGATTGGTCACTTGCTTTAAAAAAGCTTTTTTCTCACCCATACAAAATATCTCCCTCTAATAAATCATTTAACGCCGGGGAATTTCTCTGTTGTTTCTCCTCCGCTTTCATCAAGACCTTTCTTCCTTTATCCTGCAAATAATAGTATTTCAGATGATCATCCGCCCATAAGGAGGAAATCCATTCTTTTTGTTCCAGCTCATGGAGGAGCAAGTAGAGCGAGCCTTCTTGATTCATAAATTTTTTGATGTTCCGGCCTTCTAACAGCTGCAATAATTCAAATCCGGTTCTTTTTTCGTTCAGCAATTGCAGGGTGGCAATCAGAATCTCTTCATCGTTTTTTTGTTCTCTGTCAATGGCTCTATAAATGTTCTTGCGGTGCTGTTCAGTGAATTTCAATTCTGAAAGCTGTTTTTTTCCTAATTTTTTTAGTCTTTCTTCCATTTTTAAGAACCTCCCAAGCTGTCTTTTAACATGGCCATTGCCCGGCGCATTCGTGTTTTAATCGTGTTGTTTTTAATGCCTGTTAACATCGCTATTTCTTTGACAGACAGCTCTTCAAAATAATGCAGATAGATAGGTTCACGGTATTTGACAGGAAGCTTCAGTACTGCTTCGGCTAGTTCTTTGTCTTCTTCAGAGCGTATGACCGCTTGCTCCACTGTATCGTGTGAGGAAATTGGTTCAGGAGCTTTTTCATATGCCAGCAATACTTTTCGATGATGCCAGCTTTTCAAATAATCCTTGCAATGGTTGATAGCAATTCTCCAAAGCCAGGTTTTGATGCTGGATCTACCTTCGAATTTCGAAAGAGAATGATAGCATTTCACAAAAATCTCCTGTGTTAAATCTTCCGCAAGCGCAGAATTCACTACATACGAATAGGTAAGCTGCATAATGTCCTGGCCGTAATCCGTCATGATCTGATCAAATAATATATCAATATCTGAAGTTTGGAGTTCTTCAGCAGCTGCCTCATTCAAGACTTTACCCCCCTTGCCGTACTAAAACATTAGACGAGATGAACACATCCGTGGTTTCATTATATCGAGTTATTTTTAAATTCATTCAGTAGAGTCTCCTATTTCAGTAGTGGGAAGATGAAAGCCTATTGGGAGTCAAACTCCGGTGCGTGCCACAGATTTTTAGAAGGAAGTGCTTGAGTGAAACTTGATAAAATCTGGGAGCAAGTAAGCCAAGGCGCATTTGCTTAACCGCATAACAATGGTTTCAAAGTATAACATCAAGGAGAATATTGTGAAGAGCTTTATCCAGATTGTTCCATGTTTCTTTCTAATCAAGTAAACTGAATATAAGTTAAAATTGGGGATGTTACAATTATGCGCAGAAAACTTTTCTTAAATAAAAAGATTCTAGTGATATTACTCATTCTATTTATGGGAATCTACAGTGCTTTTTTCATATACTCTTCTCAACATAAAGCGGACGATCAGCATCTAATGACTGATGTGGGACGCCTTGTTCCCGTCAAAGTAAGAGAAGTGGTTCAAGGGAAAGAAGTCGACCAAATGAAAGATCTTTTACAAGAATTGTTAGGAGCCGCTGGAGCCATGCAAAAAACGAGTGAAAAAGCAATGCTCGGAGATTTTACGAATTCTTCCAGTAGAGGAGCAGTCATAGGATATTATCATTTTTGGACATCTATTTTTGCAGGGGCAGCGGTTATGCTCTGCGGTTTGATTATTGACCTCTTTACGATTGATATCATTTTTTATCTCAGCTCTTTTATTCTTTTTCTCAGCGGTTTTTTTATTTTAAAGATAAAGGAGGGGCATCATGGATATTCCGAAGTTCAATCAAAAGGACGGTAATTGGCTGATTGAGGCGACAATAGACGACATGCAGAAAAAAATGGTGGAAGGGGAGGTTACTTCATTTGAGCTTGTACAAATGTATTTGCACAGGATAGCAGTACATGACACAAAAATCCATTCTATTTTGGAAATCAATCCAGATGCTTTACATATCGCTGCAGCGCTTGACGAAGAAAGAAGAACAAAGGGAGCGCGGGGACCGCTGCATGGTATTCCTATTCTTGTGAAAGATAATATTGATACAGGAGATAGGATGCATACATCTGCGGGGTCTCTTGCTCTGGCCAGTCATACCGCTTCAAACGACGCTTTTGTTGCAAGGTGTTTAAGAAAAGCGGGTGCTGTTCTACTTGGAAAGACCAATATGACGGAATGGGCCAACTTCATGACGATTGGAATGCCGAGCGGCTACAGCTCAAGGGGAGGGCAAACCTTAAATCCTTATGGGCCAGGAAAACTGGATGTGGGAGGATCGAGTTCGGGGTCTGGTGCAGCGGTTGCCTGCAATTTTGCATTGGCTGCCATCGGGACAGAAACATCCGGATCGATTTTAAATCCGTCTTTGAAAAATGCACTTGTTGGAATTAAACCAACAGTCGGTCTTTTAAGTAGGAAGGGAATCATTCCCATTGCTCATAGTCAGGATACACCCGGGCCCATGGCAAGAACAGTGAAAGATGCTGCCTATCTGCTTGGTGTAATGGCGGGAAAAGACGATCAAGATCCAGCAACAGGGGCTATTCCATTGTCGGCTGTTACTGATTATGCTGCCGAGCTTCAACTGAACGATTTAAAAGGTGCCCGGATTGGCGTACCGGGTGAACCGTTCACACTGCGCTTAAGCAAGCATAAACTCGCTTTAATGGAGGAAGCAAAATCAGTTCTAAAGGAGCTTGGGGCAGAGCTTGTAGAAGAAATTCATATTCCTTCTGCTAAACACGTATGGGGTTTTGACATTTTTACTTATGAGTTCAAGGTTGGCCTTAATGCTTATCTTCAAGCAACACCTCCAGTGAATCAAATCCGGTCTCTTGCAGATGTCATAAGATTTAACGAAGCTCATTCGGAGAGTATGTTGAGATACGGGCAAAAGCTCTTGGAAATGTCGGAAGAAACGAAAGGTACGCTGACCGAACCGGAATATCATTCCACATTGGGGCAGGACCTTCGTCTTTCAAGAGAGGAAGGAATCGAACATGCTTTGAAGGAACATCGATTGGACGCGATATTTTTTGGAGGGGACAGAGGCTCTGTAATCGCAGCCAGAGCAGGCTATCCTACTGTCATTGTCCCGGCTGGGTTTGTTCCAAACGGTGAACCGTTCGGCGTTTCTTTTACAGGAACCGCATTTAGTGAAGCCCTTCTGCTAAAGATCGCCTATGCATTTGAGCAGGCGACGCAACATCGAAAATCACCTGAAATTGATTAAGTCCTTAAAGGTTTTTCCTTGTTTTATTATTTGAAACCAGCACGAATGAATTGGCTCCTGCTGTTATCGGCATTTGTTCAATCTGGACGAGGCTGAAAAAGTACAAGATCCATGATAAACTTAAAATGAATAAGAGACTGGGAACACATGAAATGAGGAAAAATAATGAGCGAGACAAAGGATATTATAGGCAGGCTGAAGCCTGCGATAAAGGATTTATGGGAAAAATCTGCTTTTAACGAGTTGACGTCTGTGCAGGCAAAAGCGATTCCTCAGATTACTGAAGGAATAGATATGATCGTCAAGTCACCGACGGGAACAGGTAAAACTCTTGCTTATGTTTTGCCGTTACTTGATCGTGTGGACGAGTCAAAGCAAGTAACGCAGGTACTTATCCTCGCACCATCAAGAGAACTAGTCATGCAAATCCACCAAGAAGTTCAAAATTGGTCAGCAGGGACCGAAATAACAAGTGCAGCGCTTGTCGGAGGAGCCAATATCAAACGACAAGTTGATAGGTTAAAAAAGAAGCCAAATGTTTTGACAGGGACCCCTGGCAGAATATTGGAGCTTATTCGAATGAAGAAATTAAAGATGCATGAAGTAAAGACAATTGTTTTGGATGAAGGGGATCAACTTTTGAATAAGGAACATTTGGAAACAGTTCGTACAATTGTTAAAACAACATTGAATGATCGCCAGCTTCTTCTCTTCTCTGCGACAAGCCTGGAGGAGCCTGATCAAGTAAAGGCCATGATTGGGAGAGAGCCGAAAATACTTACAGCAGAAAAGTCAGTATCCGTTCCTTCATCAATCAATCACTATTATTTATTATGTGAGCCGCGGGAAAAAACGAAGCTGCTCGGTAAAATTGCTAAGATGGAGGGCATGAAGGGACTTGTCTTCATCAGGTCTGTCGGCAATATGAACGTACTTGCTGATAAGCTGAAGTATGACGGTGTCAGACTGGAGCTTCTCCACAGCGACCTCGGAAAACACGAAAGGGAAAGGGCCTTAAAACGACTTCAAACAGGCGAAATTAGTATTTTACTGGCTAGCGATATTGCAGCTCGTGGATTGGATGTCAGCGGACTTAGCCATGTGATTCAATTTGATCTTGCTGAAAATGCTGCTCAATATGTGCATCGTGCAGGGAGAACAGGAAGGATGGGAGCGGCCGGAACGGTTGTAACCCTGGCTAATCCAAGAGATGAGAGGGAATTGAAAAAATATGCACGAGAAATGAAATTCCCTATTGAACGAAAACGGCTATATAAAGGCAAGATTGCTGACTTTGACAAGGGGCAGTCTTGAGAAACGCATATCATTGGGGGACGGGCTTGGTGCCCGTTTTTTTTGTTTTCATTCAAAGCGGTCACTAATAGCAGTAGATACCCAGTTTATGTGAAATGGTTTCATCGCTCTTTAAAGATAAAGGAAAGTATACTGTCTTTTTCGGCTAGTAACTCGGCCAAACGGGGGAATATTTCTCTTTTCTGGATAATATTGCGTTTTTTCGGCCAGTATATTTCCTAAATTGGACAGTACGTCTTTCTTTTAATCTGAAAATCTGTGGCATCTACCGGAGGTTTGCCCCCTCGCTGAACGGAATACCGATATGCGTTCATTTCATCACTTATAGATGTGGGGGACTTCTGCTGTATGAAGTTAAAAAGAAGTATAGGGAGTGCTTGTCAAGGAATGGGGGCAGGGCATTGCCGAACTATTAGCCGATGCCCTTGATAGAGACCGCAGGCAGAACATACCAGGTTTTACCATCTCAATGGGATATAAAGGACGTCAGCCAATTGGGGAAAGTCAATAAAAGGATTACGGTTTCCTTGAATGTGGTAAATGGCTTGATTCCGGTGTTTTTCATACAGATCCGGTGGGAACTTTTGATTCCAGTCCCTTAACAGGTTAAAATTGACCTTGCTTCTGAAACGTTTTTTAATAGATTTAGGATAACGAAGTAGAAAGTAGAGCATGGCTCTGGCAACGGTACCTTTTCCAAATTCCGGCTCGAACAGATTAGCGGCTGCTACACCACAGTGGTTTCTGATTGTTTCATCAGGTGATTCTGGGTTATAATTTGGAAAATCGAAGTAAGGAAAATTGGAGCGGGCAGCGTTGCAGCTTGGTTCGCAGGCAAAAAGATGGTGCAAGTCTCCTTTCATGGGCTCGCGGCCAATGAACCAGGACTGCGGTACAATATGTTCCGCATTAAATTTGAGTTCCTCCGGAAGAGGCTGGTGAATAATGGTTTGTTCCCTATTCGCAAGAAAATCCTGAAACTCTTCATAACGCCTGCTCACTTCGAAGTCTTTTCTAATCAGATCCGCCGGGTCATCTTCCTTGCCGGAATAAATGCTTTTGATTGTGCAGTCCGGCTGCAGGTCAACCCATGTGTATAGAAATTGGTCTTTGCTTATAAAATAGGGGAGCCTGTTCTTGTGAGTGCGTTCCAATAATGAATGGAGTTGTTGGAATTTTGGCTTCCGGATATTCACTTTACGGTAATATTTCATTACCGCATTTCGATCTTTTTTTTCATCGAAATAGACAATCTCTTCTTCTCTTAATCTTCGAAGCGTTCTTTCCAATTCTTCGAAGGATAGTTCAAGATGAACGGTCATGATATTCACTCCGTTCGCTCTCTGAAAAGGCCAATCTCTTAAAATAGGAATGCTCTGTACCGAGCTCGCAGTTTATCAATATTTCCATTTCTTCTAAATGTTCGCGTTCTACCACCGGATCCAAATCCGACCAGCGAACCGTATATATAAAATAGTAATCTTTAATTTGTCTGAAGAGGACGTCTGAATGAACAAAGGGTTCAAAACGAGCCTTAATATTGTAATGCCTTGTGTATGACCATTCGAGCAATTCCATCTTTCACCTTTCCTTCCTTGCATCTATTATAGGGGATGTTTAAAAAGTCAACAAATGATAAGCGGTTTCAGTTATATTCGTATGGTTGACAGGGAAGAAATTCCGTCTCATGAACAGAAATCATCATAGGCTTTGTTGTTTTGAGCTTTATTTTGAATATGTACTTATCCTCCCTTTAGACAAGAAGTTCAAAATACAAAGGTTGAATTGCTTTCATTTGGGGGAAACCTATAGTAAGTGATGTTGTGGAGGAATGACGATGAGCAAAAGTAGTTCAGGTTTCGGATCAGTTTTTTCAAATATAAAAAATCAAGTTGACAAACTGCCTTTATCGAAGAAATCAAAACAAAAAATGATGTCTAAGCTCAGCGAACTGAAAGAGCTGACGATTGAAGCGCGGGAGCCGCGGATTGCCCTGGTGGGACGAAGGGGTGCTGGTAAATCATCGCTGATCAATGCATTATTTGGTGAGGAAAAGCAAATGGTCAGTTCTGTACAAGCAGGAACGGGCCGGGGAAAGTGGCTTTGGTACCCTTCGGAGGATGACAAGGAAATCCGGCTGCTGGATTCCCGTGGATTGGGTGAAAGTGAGAAGCTGCTTGAGTCATCAGACACTGATACAGCTATTTCCCAATTGAAAAAAGAGCTGGAAGCTGAACAGCCTGATGTATTTCTTTTCTTGATCAAAGCAAAAGAAACGGATGCTCGGGTGGAAGAGGATCTGCATGAATTGAATGATTTGCGTGCATTTATTATGGAGGTGCATCATTATGATGTACCGGTCATTTGTGTAGTCACGCAGGTGGACGAGCTTGATCCGCCTTATTATAAGCAATTGCCATTGGATGGGAACCCAGAAAAAGCAAAAAACATTAACACAGCGAAAAAGCTAATGGAAAAGCGGTTTAATGATCACGATATTCCTCTCATGACGACAATTCCAGTCTGTACGTATGTTGATTTTGATGAGTCAGGAAAAATGATCTATGATATGCGATGGAATGTGGATGATTTGGCAGAATATCTAGTTGACATTCTGCCGAACGATGCGAAGCTGAAAACAGCAAAAGCGGCCAAAGCAGTTTCCGCTAAAAAAAAAGCAGCGCAAAAAGTGATCGTAACCATGTCCGGTATGGCCGTACTTATCGGGATTGAGCCGATCCCGCTTGCTGATATGCCTCTGCTTACTGGACTGCAAGCCATGATGATTATGATTATTGCCTACATTGCTGAAAGGGAAGTCAACCGGGCGGCGGCCACTGAATTTATTGGAGCAATTGGGGCTAATCTTGGAGTGGCGTTTGTTGTAAGGGAAGGAGTCCGGTCTGCAGCTAAAATTATCCCAGCTGCAGGAAACATGATTTCCGGTGCCGTCGCAGGCGCTGTCACTTATGGGATTGGACAAGCGGGAATGGCTTATTACTTTGAAGAAAAAGACTTGAAAAGAGCAAAAGAAGCTTTTGAAAGAGGAAAAAAACAGTTTCGAAAAGACCGCAAAAATACAGAGGAATAATGTAACAGCATCTATATCCAGCTGGCATCGGGTATGGGTGCTTTTTGTGTCAGTTAGAGAAGGCTTCAACCTGTTGAGAAAGAGTAGAGAGCGTCTCTAACAAGGCTGGAAATGATAACAGTTGTTCGGTGCTTAGATTGTATCCATACTTATTAATAGAGTAAGTACAGACGTAGAAAAAAATCCAATGCTGCTTGTCCTTTCGATTATGTATGCTTTAAAATCGTGAGTAGGGCTTTTCGTATTTTAACTTTATTCAGCAGAAGTCTCCCACCTCTGTAAGTGGTGAGATGAATGCCTGTTGGTATTCCATTCAGCTGGGGTTCAACCCAGTAAAGCCTCCGGCGGATGCCACAGATTTTCAGAGGAAATTTATCGAACGAAAGCTCGATAAAATCTGGGCGCAAATACGCTAAGGCGCATTTGATCGAAGTTAACCACATAGATAGGAAGTGTTGCAGTCATGGAGCAGCCTGTGATTTTTGAAAGAATACCATTTGATCAGGATAGGTTTTTTAAGGCGTATTCCAACTTAACCATCAACAAAGAACAGCATGTCCTTTTAGAGAGTGGCCGGACGGGGAGATACAGTATTGCAGGAATCGACCCGTTTGCTGTCATTAGTGCTGATGAACGAAAGATTGAAATAAAACAGGGTGATCAGACCGAAGTAATGGAAGGAAATCCCCTTCAAACGCTGGAAAAGTGGATGAAGCAATTTTCCTTTCCACCATTACCAGGACTACCTGATTTTCAGGGAGGAGCTATTGGATATATAAGCTATGATTATGCATGGTGCATTGAGCATCTGCCTCATATAGCTGAGGATGATATTGAGATGCCGCTCTTTTATTTTCTTGTGTTCGATGAATGGTCAGTGTTTGATCATGAAGAACAATGTTTGTGGTTGCTGACATTGAACGGGGATTCTGCAAAAGAAAGATTAGTAGAATCGAAGATGGCTTGGCTCAAGGCTGCGGAAGTAGAGTTGAAAAATCCGCTGGCAGCGGCGAATGACAGTGGTGAGAGTCAGCCCCAGCTATCTTTGAGTGAAACAAGTTTTATTGCTGCTGTTGAAAAAGTGAAGGATTATATACGGGAAGGCGATGTTAGTCAAGTCAATCTGACGGTTCGGCAATCAGATCAGTTGTTTACAACGCCTTTCAATGTGTATAAAAAACTGCGAAATTTAAATCCTTCACCTTACATGGGCTATTTCCATACACCAGAATTCCAGATTGTTTCTGGTTCTCCTGAGCTTTTGATCAAAAAAGACGGAAGAAAAGTCGGAACAAGGCCAATTGGCGGGACAAGGCCACGGGGAAATAACGAGGATGAAGATAGGCAGCTTGAGAAAGAATTGCTCTCCAATGAAAAGGATCTGGCAGAGCATATCATGCTTGTTGACTTGGAGAGAAATGATTTTGGCAAGGTGTGTGAATTTGGCAGTGTACAAGTGGATGAATTGATGGTGATCGAGAAATATTCACACGTCATGCATATTGTTTCCCATGTAAGTGGAACATTATGTGAAGAAAAAAATGTATATGACTTGATTGAAGCAGTTTTTCCAGGTGGCAGCATTACCGGCGCGCCGAAGAAAAGAACACTGGAAATTGTCGAAGAGCTGGAGCCAGTCAAACGGGGCGTGTATACAGGGACAATGGGCTGGATTGGATTCAATGGAGATGCCCATCTGAACATTGTAATCAGGACGATGGTCATCAAGGACCAGCTGTGCCATGTACAGGCTGGGGCTGGTATCGTGATTGATTCGGACCCGAAAGCGGAATACGAAGAGTCATTGAATAAGGCAGCTGCCCTTTGGAAGGCAAAAGAAGAGGCGGAGAAAGAGGGGGCATTCGCATGATTCTTGTGATCGATCATTATGATTCTTTTACATACAATATCGCTCAAGCGTTAGGGAAAATAAATAGGGATATCCTTGTGAAAAGGTATGATGAGCTTTCAATTGAGGAGATCAGTCTATTGAAGCCTAAATATATCGTGATTTCATCCGGGCCTGGAAGACCCGCTTCAGACGGAGTTACGAAGGAAGCGATTGAACGCTTTTCAGGTAAAGTCCCTATCCTTGGAGTGGGTTTGGGCTGTCACGCGATTGCTGAAGCCTTTGGAGGAAAGTTGGAAAAAACAGACAACCTTCTTCCAGGTAAGGCAATGGATATTTTTCATGATGAAAAAACTATTTTCAGAGGGATTGAGCGGCCTTTTTCTGCTACCCGCTATCATTCATTAATGATTAGCAGAGAAAACCTCCCGGATTGTCTGGTTGTGTCGGCATTGAGTTCGAAAGAGGAGATCATGGCAATCAGGCATAAGGATTTCCCTATGGAAGGTTTGCAATTCAATCCCGAATCAATCATGACTGAGGCAGGGGAGCAGTTGTTTAAAAACTTTATTGAATATAATCAGATGGTTGTGGGCTGACATGTATATTTTTTTGAACGGCGAGATAATTGAAAAAGAAAAGGCGCTCATTTCCCCGTTTGACCACGGCTATTTATATGGTGTGGGGGTGTTTGAAACGTTCCGAACATACGGGGGAATCCCTTTTTTGCTCAATGAACATCTTGAGCGGCTGAATACAGCACTTATAGAAATGGGAATAAATCTCATTTTTGAAAGGGAGGAAGTCCTAGCTGCCATTGAAAAACTATCGGAGCTTAATCAATTGCCGGATTCCTACATAAGGTTGAATGTTTCGGCTGGGCCCGCAGAAATAGGTTTGCAGACCAGTTTATACTCGGAGTCGACAGTCATCATTTTTCAAAAGGAACTTCCTCCACTTGAGCCGCTTCGAGAGAAGGAAGCGGTGCTTTTAACAATAAGGCGTAACACGCCTGAAACGAAAACACGCTTAAAATCCCATCATTTTTTTAATAATATAGCTGCTAAGCGTGAGCTTGGCGCAGATCCGGGGAAAGAGGGGATCTTTCTTTCTGAAGATGGCTATTTGGCGGAAGGTGTCACTTCAAATCTGTTTTGGGTGAAAGGTCGGAAGATATATACCCCAGCAATTGAAACTGGAATACTGAATGGAATTACAAGACAGTTCATTTTCCGGCTTGCTGAGAGACTGGGGATACAAGTAGAAGAAGGATTTTATAAAGAGCAGGCGCTCATCCAGGCAGATGAAATATTCTTTACCAATTCCATTCAGGAAATCGTCCCCGTAAAGGAATACGAAGGGAAAACACTTCCGGGGCAGGAAGGGGCCATCGTACAAAAGCTGCACGGATTGTATCAAAAATGTATTACCGAATGATAATAAAGAACTCCTGCTAATTTTGGCAGGAGCTTCTAAAACATAGTTAGTGTTCATTGCTGTTTTCAAGTTTGTTAGAGGATATGGGCTGGTCTACTTTGTTTGCATCCTCAAAATTGAGTGCGGAACTGATAAAAAATACTAAGAACAAAGCGACTACCAACAAAAAGATAACAAGTCCGACCAAAATTGATACATCCATTTCAGTTCCCTCCTATTTTTTTCGATAGTGCGGAAACAATGAAGATACATATCTTATTCCCTCTTTTTTAGCTGATAAACATAAAAATCCTGTCAATGACAGGAAAAATTTCTCTTAATTCTCTTTTTCATCCGGTGGCAATGAGTCAATTGTGTGGGAATCGTCATAATTCAAGACGCTATGAATAAAGTAGACGAGAAATCCGGCGATGGCAGCCAAAACGCCTGCCAATCCAAGGGTGACCCATAATTGCATGAGCATTCCTCCTTGTTTAAATGTATGCCGGTTCCTAGAATCTATGCCATAGATAAGAGGCTGGGACATAACTAAAAAGATCAACCTAAAAGACGAATGATTTATAGAAATTAATAGCTTTAAACAAGAAAATCCGAACTGATTCAATTTCTCCTAGAAGAAATTTGAATCAAAGTTCGGATTTTCCTTTACCTAAAATGGTTCTGTCCCAGCCTCGTTTTTGTCAGTTGTTTTTTTGATCGGTAGGCAATTCGTCAATTCTATTCGAGTCGCTTGAATCCAGAACTGAGCCAATGTAGTAGACTAGAAATATGGCTACTGCGCCCAATAAGATGGACAACCCGATTAAAACTCCCATTTGCACAATGATTCCCCTCCACTCTTTTAATACAATGCCCGCTTTTCAACACCTATTAATGAAAAGCGAAGAGGTTTCTCCGTTTAACTAATGATTATAGCTTATTTGGTTGTTTCTCTCAAAGTTTTTGTCGGATTTTTTTGAAAAGTATATTTGCCCATAAAGGGGCAGAGTGCTTTTTCAAAACGAAATTAAAAATTTCATCTTGAAAAAGCACAAAAAATCAACGTTTCTAAAATTGATTTCTTGCGCTTTAGACAACAGTTTTGTCTTTCACTGAGCAGTTCTCACCGGTCATGGAATCAGTTCTCTGATTTAAGTTATGTGTCTTTTCCGTTTTCCTCTTCTATGACTGGATCGATTTGTCCTTCAATATAAGCATCGCTAACCTGTTCATGGGTAATAGCTAGTGCCTTTGAAATGGAGTCTTTTTCATGGGAATCATCCAATTCGTACTTTCTGCCGGCAAGTTCCAAGCTTTTTTCATGATTCTTATCCAATGGATTCCCTCCTTATGTTTTCCCTCCATATTATTACCTAAAATAATCCAGTCATCGCATGAATAAATTACCATTGAATAAGGAACGTATATTCCCATATAATAAAACAAACAAGTGTTCTGGTGGTGAAGAGCGGATGCGGATTTTGGAGCGTGCAGCTATGTCTAAAGAGAATGTGGAGATTATATATCTTTCCGCGAATCGACAGTTGTCGCAAAGGATTATAAAGGTACTTTCCATCTCCAAAAATGCAATGTATGCTTATTGTTATCAAAGGAAATCTATCAGGACGTTTAAAATAGAGAATGTGTTGTCAGCAGTTCCAGTGTTGCCTAAAAACAGAAAACAATATCGATAAGCCCATGCCGTCTTAAAAAAACAAGCATGAATAGCCGGGAGATTGTCCTGACAAGTTCAGAACAGGCGTATTAAATATAGAGGGATACTGAATGGGATCAGATTGAAAAGAAACCATCCACGGATTGCCAGATTTCTACTCAAAACGCGCAGATTTATTATGGCACATGAGTCCGGAAACTCTGAAAATATCAGGCCGAATTCTCTAAAAATCGAAGTGAAGTTTATGACTATCAACAGGCGTAATGTGTTTACCTTCAGTCAGCTGAAGTTTCCCAATCCGTAAGTGGCAAGATGAATGATTCCATTCAGTGGAGGGTCAACCCCGACTGATTAAAGTTAAAGCCTCGGCGGATGCCACAGAATTCAGAGGAAATGTATCGAGTGGGCTTTGATAAAATTTGGGCGCAAACACGCCAAGGCGCATTGATTATAGATGTTTGAACGGGAAAGCCCATAGCGGTGCGATAGCCATCCTTTAGGGATGAAAGTCCGATCAGACAAGGGAGAGTTTTTGCTACCTGAAAATGTGCTATGCTCACATAAAATTGGATATTGTATAAGGTTCAGTCGACTAATGCATGGAATTGATAAAATGATATGCATCGTAGTACGAGACGCTAAAACGCTATGATAATAGTAGCGTAGCCCTATCCACTATATGCACTGGATAAAGAGGGGGGCCACTCCAATTCTGAAGGCTGTTCAAAAACAGAAATGGACTGTGAATGCTTAGTCATTCCGGAATCCCACTGGCGTAGTCGGGGGAATCTCAATAAAATTAAGTACTAACGGATCGTCCAACGCCATTTAAGAGCCTGTTTTTCCACATTTTTAACAAAGGTATCCTTTCCATCTCCATACCTATCAATATTATTTGGATACTCTTTTGCCAGTTGACTCTTTAAATCCCCATATTCTTTGCACACTTCAGGGTGCTCACGGAGGTAATCTCTGAATGCCAAATGCCTCTCGATTTCTCCGATATTATCAAATTGAAAAGCATGAATTTGGTGAGTACGATTATCCCCGCCTTTGCGAAAATATCTTCGCCCCGGTATTCCAAATTTCCCCATCACTTCATATCCGAGTTTCTCAAACTGTTCCGAAAAGGCATCCAAATTTTCAATATGATCGACCACAAGTAAAATATCAATAATTGGTTTTGCTTGTAAATGAGGAACAGAAGTACTTCCGATGTGGAAGCTGTTAACTAATACATCTTGCAAGATTTTTTTTATTTTTTGTTCTTCTTTTAAATAAACGTTTGACCAATTTGAATCGTAATGGACGACTTTAATGATCATGCAATCCCTCTTTTCAAGATTAAAGTATTTAATTTAGTGTCAGGCTGGAGCACATGGTGGGAACAAAAAAGAATGGGAAACTGTTGTCATTGACAGAAAAACCTTCATTCCTGAAATGTGGAGAGTTATTTTGGATATAAAAATCGTCATTTCTATCAGACGCTCTGTCCAATCGAATTTTACGATTCTTAATATATTATATACGAGTCGGCCGGCTTAAAAAAATTTATAGGAGAGATATAAATGGGCTTTGAATTTGAAGACGATTTTGTTGGTGGCGAAAGGGACAGAAGGAGAAGACGCTTAGTTTGTGTTTGTCATGAAGAAAGACGGCGTGAAGAGCGCGAAAGAGATATTGAGTGCAGATGTAGAGCGCGTAGACGCGAACATTGCGATTGGTAATAAAAATGGCCCGGGCAATGACCGGGCTTTTTAAATTTTTATCTGAAAAGTTATTTGTCCAGTTTCTACATATGGAAAAGCCATCTCCCGGGATGTTCTGTGTCTTTCACTTCTGTAAGTGGTGGGATGAATGCATATCGGTATTCCAATTCAGTGGGGTCAAACCCCAGCTGAATAAAGCTAAAGCCTACGAAGGGTTCTAACAATTATCGAGCAGAGCGCGATAAAAAATCTGGGCGCAAATACGCTGAGGTTCATTGGTAAGGCCAGCCGACATTGGCGCAAAAGCCGGAAGAAAATAGGCTCTTCCGTCACAATCAATTTTTCTTTTTAGAAATAGCAACAAAGCACTCAATTAACTTTACTAATGATTAACTTTCTATACATCCCATTTAACATGATTGGTGCATCTTCTTCGACTTTTACATCATTTTGATTGTTTTGAAGTATCTCTTCGAAACTCCGACCAATATCAGTACCTAACACTTTAATGAAAGGGCGTAAAAGAATTTTGGGTATCGATAGTTTTTCATTTTCAGGGACGAATTTATCAAAAATGATGATTTTTCCATCTGGTTTTAAAACTCTCGTAATCTCACTAAAGCATTTATTGGCATCAGGTACCACTGAAAGGATTAAACTGGCTACAATATAATCGAATGAATCATCGCCAAAACCCATATTTTGTGCATCCATTTCTAAAAAATGGATCGATGAATTTTCAAACTTTCTTTTTGCAATTTCTAGCATATCAGGTGAATAATCAATAGCGGTTATATCCAGGTCAGAATGACCAATTAATTCTAAATCAGCCCCTGTTCCTACACCAACAAACAGGATTTTTTGATTGTGATTGAATTGTATTTGTTGAAATATTTGTGTTCGTGCTTTTAAGAAAATACCTGAATTAAAGAACTTATCATAAATCGGGGAACCGATTTTATAGATGATTTTATTCCAAGCATTATTCAAATTTCTTCACTACTTTCATCCAATTTTCATACCGTAAACTCTTTGTATCTTTTTTAAACCAAATGAGCTGAAAGGGACATGCTCAGCTTAATACTCGATGATCACTATGTTTTTCATTATCAACGACTTAAAGCATCCCCGGTTCGGTTTAACTGCAATCACCGGGGAGCAGCATTCTTTTATGGTATTTTGCACAGCATTAACCTTTAATTTTACCTTCATTATTTTCTTGGTCAACTGAAAAAAACTTTTACAAAATTCTTCTATGATGCAGCTTTGTTTCTTTTAATGATCTGGAACCAAACGAACTGTATCAATATTGTCACAACGACACCGACAACAGTATCTCTCATTCTGTCTAAGGCATAATGCTTTGTTTGGTGTTCAAATACAAAAACAAATAACATTGTGATTGCAGCATGATGAATGACCACTTTATCAAACTTTAACCACTGAGTAATAAAACAGCCTAATAAAATTAATAAGCCTAAGTTTAAACCGTTTATCTTGATATGGCTTGCAATTAGCACTGTTACAAGAATACCAATAATGGTTCCAATTATCCGTTTTATAGAGATTCGGACGGATTTATCAAGGGTTGGTTGAAGACATAATATAACTGATAGCGGGGCTAAATAGGGATGCTTTGAACCAAGCAGATGGGCTAATTCCCAAGATAAAGCAGAGCCTATTGCTAATTTCCATATTAATATGGAATTATTATTATTCATTAATTTTAATACACCTCTGTTAATTACTGCGATGCTGATTCACAGGTTAAGGGGCAAAAGGTTGAAAAAGCAGTTTGTTTCGCGAAAGGATATTTAATGGAGCCACCAATGAAGCCGCTTTTCTAGGCAGTTCTTTTAAAAAAACAAATTTAATCTTTCGATTTTATTAGGCGCTCAAACTCATTTAATAATTCATCCAGCTTTTGGCTTGTTTCGATTACCTTTGGGTCTGACAATTGTTTAGACTTCGCCAGTTCGTTCAGATGCTTTCTTAAATTTTGAATTTGTTGACTGAGTTCATTTAGATTGCTATTCATATTTTCCTCCATTTTTTTATCAGTTTTTGTAACGAAGGAAAAAATATACATTCAAATAATTGGATTTGTATGAGGGGACATGCTCAAATATGCTTCAGAAGTCTGCACTTTGGACCGATTGGATTGTGAAAAAAGTCAATTCTTCAGAGCCGACTTGGATGTTTAATCCTAAATAAGGAAATCAAGAAGCAATTCCAATATTTAAAAGGAGAATAGACCTCCAATAATATAACTTAGTTCCTGTAGTGAAAATTGTTTAATGATTTCGCCTCAGTCAATGTCGAAAAAAGAAGTTAGGGTTTCTAGAGTAATGGTGCTTGTGGATAGAAGTTGATAAAATGCTGAAGGACACGAAACATGCTAGAGCATTGCGTAGTGTCCTTTTTTGTGGTATAGCGTACAATGTCAAATACTTTTTTCAAGTTTTAGAGTAACTCAAACACGCTTACTGTAATTTCTTTTTTTTAC
>NZ_JACSPV010000052.1 GCF_014836955.1 Bacillus norwichensis | reverse complement strand
TTTTTTTGTCTAAACTGATAAACTTTGAATCTTTTTAGTATTTTGAATTGATATTTTTAATTAATGCAACGCTAGTGTTTTTAATTGTAAGAAAAAATTCACCGATTGAATACATATAAGTTAAGGAAAACAAGCATGTTTATCGGTCTGGAATACAATAAATTGGACGATAATGAAAAAACCTGCCGGATAGCAGGTTTAGAATGAAACAATATTATTTAGTTTTTATAAGCTTGTTTTACTTACTGTTTAAGCGTTTATTTGCTTTTATTACAGTAATGACTTTATATATCAGAAATCCTATTCCGCCTAATAAAATTAACCAAAAGACTTGAAAGCCTATATCAAACCAATTAATTGTAACCAAGGTTCTCATCCTTTCTAAATGTTAAAATTTGACTTTATAGGTGACAGATTTCTTATAACCAACAGGTTGTCCCTGAATACTTGCTCCATATAATTTTGAGCCTTTTGCATAAGCAGTTCCACCTGTTTTTTTGGAATTTAGATTGTAATAAGAAGCTGTGTCATTAGGAGTATACGTAATACCGAAAATAATACCTATTTGTTCACTCCAGACAACGACGTTTGTAACTTTTTTACCCTTTCTTGTTACTCGGGCATAAGCCTCTATTTTACCTGTTCCATTATATTCAATTGTTTTATAAAGTTTTTTACTTTCTTTAGCTTTAGCAAAAAGTGAAATTGAATTATTTTCTATTTGATCTGCCTCTATAATAACATTTTCATCTTCTTTAATAAACTTTTCAAATTCTTCTACTGTATCAAAGTCCACCATTTGATCTTTAGGAATTAAATTTGGGTCGACAATTTCCAAATCATTTCTTTCAGCAACCTCTTTAACCTCGGAATTAATAATTTCATCATTTGTAGCAGCTGCGACTTTAAAACTATCAAACCCAAAAGATAGCATTGAAACTAATAAAGCTAAACTAATCAAACCCTTAAACGATTTCATTGAAAATTCCTCCTGCTGTTTTTATTAAATAAATGTTACAAATGTTACACATATATATCATATACTATTTTAGGAATAAAACTACCAAATTAGTGGAAATTAGGAATAAAGGATTAGTGTAGTACTTTATACTTTGTGAATTCCCTTATAGATTCTATGACTTCTTGAACAAGCTGTTTTAATACTTCTAAACAACCAATCTAATCTTTTAGAACTAGGCTTCTGTAATCATATATTTACAAGAAAAATTTACCACTTGAATAACAAACATCCACATATAATATAAAGGCTCCAGGAACTCACACCATGAAAAATGCCCGGTCATTAGCACCGGGCATTACTCTTTTCGTCCTACCAAATAATAATCCAATAAATCCTCCACGTTATTCCTGATCTTATCATTAAAATAACTTCGTTTTTCTTCGCCGCCTTTATACATCACCGTATAAAAAGTAAAGTTATTTTCTGATCTACCTCGTATGATCTTGATATTGTTTTTATGCAAATATCGTTTAGCAGCAGCTAAATCCTTTTGGACATCTCGGATAATAGCTTCAATTGAGATTTGATATGGTTGCTTTAATTTAAACGAGCCTTTATCAATAGCGGCGAGATCTCGCTGTAAAACAGTCAGCAACATCGGCAAAATATTGCTTGATCAATGAGTTGTCGATCGCTATCTGGGATGTCTATCATTGGCAGCACCACCTTAAATTTTCTTTATCAATATCGCCCTGTTATTTTTTAAAAACTAACTGAAAACTAACAGAAAAAAATAACAGGGCGAACACACGAACGTTAGTTCTTATTATTTTAATATGTGCTATGTTAACGTGCAATAAAAATGGTGGCGAAACCTCGAAAATCAGTGTCAAGCATCGTTGCAATTCTCCCTTTTTGAGTGTTCGGATCACGTTTTGTAAACAGACATTGAATGAACCTCTCATCGCAAATACATGGATGGATTCCACGTTTTAAGCATAAATCGTGTCCCATACAGCAAGCATCCACATCATTGATGGGGCTTCGCGGGCCACTGCACCCTGGTCCGCACCAGTTATAACCGGGAAATAAGCAAAGTCCGCGTTTTTTTCTACGTATTCGAGCCAATCTTAGCACCCCCTTATTATAAAATATGAAAGGGGATACTCATACGAAAAGGCAGAAGCCTTATACAGTAATTTTTTCCTTTTTCTATTGGTTTCAAGACGTTTTCGAACAGTCTACTGTTTTATTCTAAAAGTGGTTAAATCAACTTTTTTCGATAATCACTCACTCGAAATGACGTTGTCTTTTGAATGGTTGGTGATAAGAGCATACGGGATGGGGCATTATACTTGTCTGGCTTTTGTAGTTTTTCGACAAAAATTATTGACAAGGAAATACTCATGCTTTATATTAAATCTAACACCAAAAACTTTATATCATTAATTCTTATCCAGAGAGGTGGAGGGACTGGCCCAAAGATGCCTCAGCAGCAGACTATTCTTTAGTACTGTGCTAAATCCAGCAAGCGAGTGCTTGAAAGATAAGAAGAGACATTTAACGATGAATCAACCTCTTCTTGTCATGCATAGAAGAGGTTTTTTGACTTTATTCAGCAGAAATCTTCTACTTCTATAAGTGGTGAGATAAAGGCATATCAATATTCCATTCCGCGGGGGGTACCCCCGAATGAATACAGGTGGATGGCCATAGAGTTTCAGAGGAAATTGATGGAGCTACGCTTGATAAAATCTGGCGTATTTGATTTGTCTTTAAACCAACTAAGTCTATGTGTAAAGTTAGTTTTGGCGATCGGCCGCAATGGCCTTGTGATATGTTCAATTATGCAGGCTTAAAAATAATGCAGCATTTAGGAAAAATTAAATATTGCCCATTAGACAACTAAAGGCAGCTTTCTTTTTAAAAGAAGGGTGCTTTTTTATTTTTAGCCTATTCATTTATTCAGAGGAGGAGACATTGTTGATTAAATTTCAAAACGTTAATAAAACGTTTGGTGTTAGCGGGAAGGGAGAGGTTCATGCAGTGAAAGATGTGTCCCTTGAAATTAATAAGGGAGACATCTTTGGAGTCATCGGTTTTAGTGGAGCCGGAAAGAGCACTCTTCTAAGACTTGTTAACCTTTTGGAAAAGCCTACTTCGGGAAATATTTTGGTTAATTCTCTTGAGGTTAATGGTCTTTCTCAAAGAGAGTTAAGAAGATTAAGAGGAAAAATCGGCATGATATTCCAATCATTTAACTTGTTTAACTCACGAACAGTATATGGAAATATTGCTTATCCATTAAAGCTTGCAAAGTGGCCGAAACATGAAATTGATAAGAGAGTCAATGAGTTGATTAAATTTATTGATCTGGAGGACAAAGCAAAAAAATACCCGGAGCAATTATCAGGAGGACAGAAGCAGAGAGTCGGAATTGCACGTGCGCTGGCTACTTCTCCCGATATTCTTATTTGTGATGAAGCGACTTCTGCTTTAGATCCGGAAACTACTGGCGAAATATTATCACTATTGAAAAGAGCCAATGAAGAATATAACATTACCATTTTACTTATTACCCATGAAATGCATGTTATAAAAAATATTTGTAACCGAGTGGCTGTTATGGAGGGGGGAAAAGTGATTGAAGAGGGCGATGTATTTGAAATTTTCTCCAATCCTAAAACGAAAACAACAAAAAATTTCATTAGCTCAGTTCTAAATGACAAATTATCATCCAGGCTGCTTGAAAAATTAAAAGAAAGCCACTACGGCAAATTTGTACGAATTACCTTTAATGAGGGAACTAGCAGCGAGCCCATTCTATTCCGGATTAGTCAAAAATACCAGATTGAGTTTAATATACTCTATGGCAATATTCATGAACTTCGAGAGCGTTTATTTGGAAGTCTTATTGTCGAATTTATCGGTGAGGAATCTGAGGTGGAGAAAGTAATAGAGGACTTGAAAAAAATTGTTGAGGTAAAGGAGATTACTCATTATGAAAGTTGAATGGAGCACCTTTTGGCCCCGGATTATTCAAGCTTCAGGGGAGACAGTTTCAATGGTTCTTTCTACGCTTGTCTTTTCCAGTATCATCGGTTTAGCAATAGGTCTGCTATTATTTGTGACTCGTAAAGGGAACATACTTGAAAATAAATATATTTTTCTTACTTTGAATTTATTGATTAATATCGTAAGGCCCGTTCCATTTATTATTTTTCTCGTTGCAATAAGTCCATTCACTAGATTGATTATTGGCACGACAATTGGAACAGCTGCAGCTGTACTTCCCATGACAATTGCTGCTTCATTTGCTGTTGCAAGGGTAGTGGAAAACAATTTGGTTTCCATTGATCCAGGTATCATTGAAGCTGCGCTGGCTATGGGGGCAAGCCCCTTTCAAATTATTTTTGGTGTATTGATACCCGAAGCGCTTGGACCTTTAATACTTGGTATTACTTTTATTACAGTCGGCTTGATTGACTTTTCTGCAATGGCCGGCACCGTTGGAGGAGGTGGTCTTGGGGATCTCGCAATGACATACGGATATCAACGATTTGATACATCTGTCATGCTTGTAACAGTCATAATATTAATTCTATTCGTGCAAATTGCACAGTATATTGGCAACTTTTTATCCAGATTCTTTTTAAGAAGGTAACAATTAAGGAGGAAAACAGAAATGAAAAAAAGATTATCACTTATTGTATTAGTCATAACTCTTATAGGAATTTTAGCAGGATGCGGAACGAAATCATCGGCAGATGACAAAAAGGAACCTGAAAAAATTGTTCATGTAAAAGTTGGTGTTACTGGTACCGATGGCCAGTATTGGAATCTGATAAAGGAAAAGGCAAAAGAAAAAAATATTGAGATAGATCTTATCGAGTTTTCTGATTATACTCTTCCAAACAATGCATTGGCAAATGGTGAGGTAGATATCAACGCATTTCAACATTTGGCATTTTTAAGCCAATTCATTGTGGAGAACGATGTGGATATCGCGCCAATTGGATCGACTGTCATAGCGCCGATGGGGCTATACTCAGATAAATATAAGGATTCCTCAGAAATACCTGATGGCTCAGAAGTTGCTATTCCAAACGACCCTGCAAATTTAGGGAGAGGATTAAAAGTGTTGGAAGCAACAGGATTAGTGAAGTTGACGAAAGATGTCGGCTTATACCCAACTGAAGAAGATATTATAGAAAATCCAAAAAATATTAAAATCTTGCCGGTTGTTGCACAGCAAACTCCTCGCGTCCTCCCAGATGTCGAAGCATCTATTATAAATAGCGGAATTGCCGGTCAAGCAGGATTTACCCTGGATAAGGCTATTTTTCAAGATGACCCAAATAGTGAGGAAACACGCCCTTATCTAAATGTATTCGCAGTTCGTTCTGAAGATGTAGATAATGAAACGTACAAAACGATAGCAAAGATTTATCAGGAGGAGGATGTAGCTGAGGCAGTGAAAGAAGATTCAAATGGAGGAAACGTTGTTGTGGATGTTCCAAAGGAAGAACTTCAAAAAACACTGGATCAATTAATAGAAGATATTAGATCTAAGAAACAATAAATTACTTTTCGTTCCTCTTTAATTTGGAAGAAGAGGAAATTTATCATGAAAGGCTGGAGGAAAATGGGAAAAGAAATAAAGATAAATGTGTTTGAAATGGCAGGAGCTATGCATAATTCACATGGTTTATGGAAGCATCCAAACAGCAGACGCCATGAACGTTATAAAGATTTGGACTATTGGATTGACTTAGCCGAGCTCCTTGAAAAAGGCAGATTTGATGCAGTTTTCTTTGCTGATGTAGCAGGTATATACGATGTTTATGAAAAAAGCAAGGAACCTGCGATACGAGATGGCGTACAGGTTCCCTTAAATGATCCTGCCTTCATTGTTCCAGCGATGGCAAGTGTTACAGAGCATCTTTCATTTGCAGTGACTGTGAGCACAACATATGAACATCCTTTTTCAAATGCAAGGCGTTTTTCAACATTGGACCATTTGACAAAGGGAAGGGTTGCATGGAATATTGTCACTTCATATTTGCCTAACGCCGCCAGGAATTACGGCTTCGAGGAGATGAAAAAACATGATGAACGCTATGAACAGGCGGATGAGTTTTTGGAAGTATCATATAAACTTTGGGAAGGCAGCTGGGAGGATCATGCTGTTATAGCGGATGTCGATAAAGAAGTGCTGATTGATCCATCCAAAGTCCATGAAATCAACCACATGGGGAAATTTTATAGTGTTCAGGGACCGCATTTGACTGAGCCGTCATTACAAAGAACTCCGGTCATCTATCAGGCGGGAACTTCGGAACGCGGCAGGGACTTTGCAGCAAAACATGCTGAATGCGTGTTTGTAGGTGGGCCAACTCCGGAAAAAATTCGCTATTACATTCAAGATATTAAAAATCGGGCAGAGAAATACGGAAGGAATCCTGAGCATATTCAAACATTTACTTTTTTAAATGTCATTGTGGCAGAAACAACAGAAGAAGCACAGGCAAAATATGAAGAATATAACCGATTGTGGAGTCCGGATGCGGCAAAAGCGCAATATGGCGGATCAAGTGGTTACGATTTAGCGGAATATGATGATCCTGAAGCGTATTTTGAATATAAACATACAGAACATGGTCAAACAAGAGCAGCCTCGCTTACGAAGGATTCTCCGACAAAATTGAAGGTCAAGGATGTACTGGATCGCTTCGAGAATCTTGATAGAGACCATGTATTTGTTGGAAATCCGATTGAAGTTGCCGATGCCATAGAACAATATTTCTATGAAACTGGAGTGGATGGTTTTAATCTTATGCATCTGGTTACCCCGCAATCATTGGAAGACTTTGTTGAGTTGATTGTTCCTGAATTGCAGAGGCGGGGGCTATATAAACAAGAATATGAGCAGGGGACATTCCGTGAAAAGTTATTTGGGCGGGAAAAAGCAACCTTGCCTAGTGATCATCCAGGTGCAATTTTTAGAAAACAAAGAGTTTTACAAGATTAATAATATGAAACGAGGAACAAAAAGTGGAATACAGAACAATAGGAAAGACAGGGATTAAGGTTTCAAATTTATGTTTTGGGACGATGTCCTTTGGAGGAATTGCAGACGAAGAAACATCTAAACAAATGTTTCATTTGTGCAGGGAAGCTGGGATAAATTTTTTTGATACCGCCAATGTTTATAACACTGGCAGAGCTGAAGAAATCCTTGGGAAATGTATAGCCGGCTCCAGAGATGAGCTTGTGATTACATCCAAGGTGGGACTGCCTCTCGGTCATGACATTAATTCAAGAGGAGCCTCCAGAAGACATATCATACTTTCCGTAGAGGAAAGCTTAAAAAGGTTAGGAACAGATCGAATTGACTTTTACTTCGTTCATTTATTCGATTCAAACACTGATATTGAAGAAACCTTAATTGCACTTGATGATTTGCAACGACAAGGAAAAATTCTCTACCCCGCTGTCAGTAATTGGGCGGCTTGGCAAATCGCAAAAGCATTGGGGATATCTGAAAGAAAAGGGTTGGCCAAATTTGAATTGATCCAGCCTATGTACAATTTGGTTAAACGGCAGGCGGAAGTTGAAATATTGCCTCTAGCGAACGAAGAACAAATTGGAGTAATCTCTTATAGTCCCTTAGGTGGAGGTTTATTGACTGGAAAGTATGGGATGAACCAAAAACCGGAAATAGGAAGATTAATAGAACAAAAAAATTACGAGAGAAGGTACGGAGAAGAGCTTTACTATTCAACAGCTGAGAGATTTTCAGGATTTGCCAAGCAGCATGGCTATCATCCCGCATCTTTAGCAATTGCTTGGGTCAGTAGTAACCCAGTGATTACAGCTCCTATCATAGGAGCACGGAATGCAGATCAATTGAAAGTATCCTTAGAAGCATTGGAAATAAAAATGGATTCTGGATTGAGAGACGAAATATCTTCACTTTCAATTGCGCCGCCATTGGCCACTGACCACAGTAAAGAGGAAAAAATCTTTAAAATTTAGGAGGGGATGAAGGGGATGGATCGTAGTCAAATAAAAGATTGGCATATTCGTGATTCAAAGGAATATGAATATACTCTTCTTGCTGAAGAACTTGCGAAGCAAATAGAACCAAAAGCGAATCATTATGACCAGACGGGAGAATTCCCTCATGAATCATTTGACGTATTAAGGAAAGCGGGCTTTTTCAAACTGTCCGTTCCTAAGTGCTATGGTGGTGAGGAAGCTTCTTTATACGAAATTTTGCTTATATTGGAACGATTGGCCAAAGGAGATGGCTCCGTTGCACTTGCAGCCGGGTGGCACTTATGCATGTTTTTGAATTTGCGGGATTCGCGTAAATGGAAAGAGGAAGTGTTTGAGAAAGTATGTAAAGATACAGTGGAAAATGGCCATGTTTTGAATATGTTTGCAACCGAAAGAAGCACAGGAAATATTTTTAGAGGAGCCAAGCTTGCCACAGTTGCAAAAAAAACAGCGAAAGGTTTTATTTTGTCTGGACGAAAGGCTTTTGCAACACTGGCCCCAATCGTAAATCAATTCTCAGTGATAGCCTGGATAGAAGATGAGGCAGTGGCAGGGGAATTTCTCGTTCAAATGAATGACAAAGTGAAAATTGTTGAAACATGGAATACGATTGGAATGAGAGCCACTGGAAGTCATGATATCATCCTGTCTGATGTGTTTGTCCCTGAAGATGCATTGCTAACACGTATGGAACAAAAAAAGGTCGAAAAAAATCGCCCCACTTTGCTGGTGATTCCTGCAGTGTTTCTCGGAGTGGCTCATGAAGCCAGAGATTTTATTATTGAGTACACTTCATCGCGATATTCACATAGCCTTGATGGGACCTTATCAAACGCTCCACATGTTCAACAGAAGATAGGTGAAATTGAGGCTTTGCTTAAATCTTCTAGAACGATTCTGTTTACCCTTGCCGCAAAATGGGATCAATCTCCAGAAGAACGGGAGCTTTTATTTGATGATTTTCATGCTGCCAAATACACAATATGTAATAATGCCATCAGGATTGTTGAATTGGCAATGCGGATTGCAGGAGGGCACAGTCTTTCCAAAGATTACAAATTGGAAAGATTATTCCGCGATGTGCAATGCGGATTGCCTATGCATCCGGCAGATGACATGATTATAAATCAACTGGCAAAAGGGGCTTTTTCTATAGCCTGAATACGATCAGGAAAGGAGACTCAGAGGTTAAAATGCTGAGTTTCTTTTTTTATGCTTGATTTTTTCAGCAAAATAAAATATATTTAATGTATAAAACCAAGTAAATTTATAGGAAAAATACACTTTTGAAACTGCCGAAAAAACAAAGCGCAGGTGAAAAATATACAAGGACTGGAAGGAAGACAAAATGATCGATAAGCGAAACTTGAGGAGCCTTGTAGGAAATACCCCGTTATTTCAACTGGAATCGTATCAGTTCAACAATAATGTAAAGATTTTTGCAAAGCTGGAATCTTTTAATCCGGGCGGCAGTGTTAAAGACCGGCTTGGATTTCATCTTGTAGAAGAGGCTTTGAATAAGGGATTGATTCAAAAAGGGGATACAATCGTCGAGCCAACTGCAGGAAATACAGCTATTGGTTTAGCGTTAGCAGCGATCCACTATGGCTTAAGAACGATTTTTGTTGTGCCTGAAAAGTTCAGTAAAGAAAAGCAAACCCTCATGAAAGCTCTTGGTGCTGAAGTTGTCCACACTCCAACTGAATTGGGGATGAAAGGTGCAATTGAAAAAGCCAAACAAATAGCTGAAACACGTGATAGAGTGTATTATCCCAATCAATTTGCAAATGAATGGAATCCCGAAGCGTATTATCGGGGACTTGGACCTGAAATTTATAAAGACTTAGCGGGGAATATTGATATATTTATTGCTGGTGCAGGGACAGGGGGAACTTTTACCGGCGTAGCTAAATATTTAAAGGAACAAAATCCTTTGATCAAAACGATTGTCGTTGAACCCGAAGGCTCGATAATCAATGGTGGAAAGTCAGGCCCGCATGAAACAGAGGGGATTGGAATGGAGTTTTTTCCGTCGTTCTTTGATCATTCATTATACGATGATGCCTATACAATTCCTGATAAACAGGCATTTACAAGAGTGAAGGAAATAGCACTACGTGAAGGGTTACTAGTTGGCAGTTCATCTGGAGCTGTTCTTGAGGCTTGTTTGTTGGAAGCTGAAAAAGCCAATGCTCCCAAGAACATCGTAACGATTTTTCCAGATAGCAGTGAGCGATATTTAAGCAAAGATATTTATGGAGGGATAGAGAAATGAGGAAGAAAACAAAATTAATTCATGGTGGAAAAACAGTGGATCAATCAACGGGAGCTGTTTCATTGCCGATTTTTCAAGCAACTACCTTTAAACAGGATGGTGTTGGAAACTTTACTTATGAGTACGGACGAACTGGAAACCCAACCCGCGAAGGAGTAGAAACCTTCATCGCGGATCTAGAAGAGGGAAAAAGGGGATTCGCTTTTGCTTCAGGTATGGCGGCAATCACTGCGGTTACGCAGTTGTTTTCTGCGGGCGACCATATTATTATCACTGATGACGTATACGGAGGAACCTTTCGTTTAATGAGCAAAATTGTAAGCCGCTTTGGTATTGAGGCATCGTTCGTTGATACGACAGATCAGGATAATGTTCAAGCTGCAATCCGCCCAGAGACCAAAGCAATCTTTATTGAAACACCAACAAATCCTTTGCTGAAAGTAACGAATATAGAAGCAATTGCTGCTTTGGCAAATAAAAATGGACTCACATTGGTTGTTGATAATACATTCAGCACACCTTATTGGCAAAGGCCACTGACATTGGGTGCAGATATAGTGGTGCATAGCGCGACAAAATATTTGGGCGGGCACAGCGATGTGGTTTCGGGATTAGTGGTTACAAATAACGACGAGCTGGCTGAAAAGCTTCATTTCATTCAGAATGGTGCCGGCGCTGTTCTAAGCCCACATGATAGTTGGCTACTGATCCGAGGAATGAAGACATTGGGTGTTCGTATGGAAGAAATTGAACAGAATGCCCATAGTGTTGCTCAGTTTTTAAAAAATCATCCAGCTGTTCATAAAGTGTATTATCCGGGTTTATCCGACCATCCAGGTCATCACATTCATAAGCAGCAGTCCGAAGGATTTGGAGGAATGATTTCATTCGCCGTCAGCACAGAAGAACAAGCTTTGGAGATATTAAAAAATGTGAAATATTTTACGTTGGCTGAAAGCCTCGGTGCAGTTGAAAGCTTAATCTCTCTTCCAGCCAAAATGACCCACGCATCTATCCCGCGTGAACGCCGTTTGAAAATCGGCATTGAAGATGGGCTCATTCGTTTATCAATCGGTCTTGAAGACAGTGAAGATTTAATAGAAGATTTAGCGGCTGCCTTTGAAAAAAGCAAGCAATTGAGTCATTGATGCTAAATGAACGCTAAAAAATTGACAAAAAATATTATTTGTGCTATAATTTACTTTTGTCAATTTATAGTTTAAAATGGGATTCTCTTGGCCAGGGGAATCCCATTTTTACGTTATAGGAAGTGCTCTTTAAAAGAATCTATTCCTAGCGCCATCGGCTCGAGGCCGCTTTTGAAGGCAAACTGCGCGTTCTTCCGTGCTTGTTTGTCTTATTAAGGAGGGAATTTCATGAATGAAGGCAAACCTAGTATAACTTCATTAATATCGGCATTTGGAAGAACCTATCACAGTCAATTTGATACGCTTAAAATTTTTGATGATTTTATCGCCAAGGATTTAATTTCTCAAAAAGAATTTAGAGACATAAAAGAGAATCTGGTTAAAGGTATACAGTTCTTTAACAAAGAGGTTGCGGAAAAACTCAAGGGTGATCCAGAAGAAATTTTAAAATGGGTTACCCATGTTCAATTATCCCCAACACCATTGGCGCGAGCTGCGTATTGCGAAAAAGTGCTCCAAAATGAAATAAGGTTAGGTGTAGAGCAATATGTCATACTGGGGGCTGGACTGGATACATTTTGCTTTCGATATCCTGAATTTGAAAACAGTCTGGAAATATTTGAAGTTGATTACGCTGCTACCCAACACTTTAAAAGGACAAGGTTGAAAGAAATCAATTTTGACATACCTAAAAACCTTCATTTTGTAACGATGGATTTTACTAAATATTTTTCCAATCAGGATTTGTCCCATGAAGGTTTTGCTAACAAAAGGACATTCTTTAGCTTTCTAGGTGTTTCTTATTATTTAACCAAAGAGGAGCTTTCCGGCTTGATGGATCATTTGTTTTCTATAGTTCCTGAAGGGAGCTCCATTGTCTTTGATTATGCGGACGAAAGATTATTTGAGGAGAAAGGGGTCTCAAATAGGGTGGAAAACATGGTTAAAATGGCGGCGGCAGGCGGAGAACCTATGAAATCGTGTTACTCTTATGCGGAGATTGAACATTTATTAGAGAAATCAGGTTTGTTAATATACGAGCATTTATCTCCGACTCAAATCGATAATCTTTATTTTGACAAACGAAATGATGATCTTTCGGCCTTCGAAACGATTCATTATCTTCATGCCGTAAAAAAGTAATCTAACAGCCTTTGTGGTTCGGAGCTCATTTTTCACCAAAAAATAATTTGGAATTGCTTTACTGGACTTTTTTTCATACAGTCTGCAATTACATGAAAAGCGTCCAATCTATAATAGATTAGGCGCTTTTCTCTGTTTAGGGAAAGATATTTACTTTACTTTGAGCTGCTTGCTAAATTTTCAGCTCAATCGAATGAAACGACCAGTTGATCCCGGTTCTCATTTTTAGCTGAATATAAATGATTATCTGCTTGATGGATCACATCGTACAATCGGGAGCCACTTTCAAATTTAGCTAATCCTATTGATACCGTGACGTGGAGGGACCCCCCATTGTTTGAGTGAAAAGGAGTAGTGCGTATTTCATTTTGAATATGTTCAAGTGTTCTCACAGCTTGCTTATCATAAACCGTTTTTAAATAAATGATAAATTCCTCGCCGCCATATCTTGCTACTTTTAAATTATCACTTTCATACTTATTAAATATAGATGAAATTTCCTTCAAAACACTATCACCAGTTAAGTGTCCATGCGTATCATTCAATTGTTTAAAATGGTCAATATCCAGAAGGGCAATATAGTGATTTGTATCACTTTCTTTCATTTTCACCTCAACGATTTCTATGAATTTATTTCGATTTAAAAGATTTGTCAGCGGATCATGAGAAGCTAGAAATTCCAATCTTTGCTTTAATCGGTCATTTTTATAACCGATCAAAATAAATGCGCAATAGATGGAAGCTACAGAAAGAAAAGATATGTAGCGTAATAAAAATGTATTTTTAAATATCTCCATTCCGTTTGGAATAAATAAGATGATAGGGAGATCCGAAATTATCCAACAGGCTGTTATGATAAAGAGTATTTTCAAATTAATGTTAGTCGGAATTTTCCGTTCATAAAGTAGCAAAGTAAAAATGGTTGGAAGGATCAGAACGAAAACAATACTGGAAAGTGTTTCATCACTTCCCATGAAGAAATGCCAGGCCGAAACGATAAAAAGAACGGGAACTGTAATCTTCCATCCTCTAAAAAGAGCCAAAAATATAAGAGGAATAAGGCTTAAATCAAGCCGATAGTCTCCAAATGAGATGGGCAAGTATAACATTGTAATGCTAACTGTGGAAAAAAGCACAACAGTGTAAATATATAGTAAATGCTTAGAAAAACGTTCCCTATATGTAATTAATGTGCTCATTAGCAAATGACCTAATAAAATAATTGCCAGATTGGATAAAATCGATTGAAACATATTAAGCTCCTTGTTTCGTTATTTTCATTTGGAAATTTTAAAGTGGTCATTATCTGTTTAATTGGAATTTTTAAGGTGAGATTTGCTTTTTTAGTTCCTAAGAACTACTTGTGTTAATAACATTGTACCAAAAGTCCTGATCGTTGTGCAGGAGAAATCGTGGAAATATAAATATGTCAGGGAATGATTAATAAACGAAAAAAGTGCTAATTGTTTTAACTTCATTCAGCAGAGTCTCCCACGTCTATAAAAGGTGGGATGAAAGCATATTATTGGTATTCCATTCAGCCCCAGGTAAACAAATTTAAATCCATCGGTTGATGCTACAGATTTTTATTGGAAATTTATCTATAAAATCTGGGCGCAAATACGCCAAAGCACATTTGATGTTTTGGGCAAAGGATCGTAAAGACCAAAGGTTTATTGTATATTTGCTATATAAGAACTAGTTGGAGTTTTGTTTTTTGAAGAAACATGTAGGTCCAGCAGCCGTTTATATTATCTAGCGAAAAATCAAAGGAAAGGAGTTAGGTTATAATAAGCAGCAGTTACGATGAACACATATTTTATGGTGATAATATTGAGATACATCAAATGGATGAAGGGTGTACGATATTTAAGATTGAGGATACCACTGGGACTGGCATCATGACGTGCTATGATGTACTTCCGGGTATTAAGCTCATGTATAATGACTTTCAAATGAAAAGCTGTTTTTCAGAGTTTCAGCCAAATGTAGAGATGCTCACGATTAATCATTGCCGTGAAGGCAGGATCGAATGTGAAATTCAAAATGGTTCTTATATGTACCTCGATGAAGGGGATTTACAAATCAGCTTGAAAAACCACCCCAACCATACATTTGGATTTCCATTGAATGAATATAAAGGTATTACTATTGGTATTTATCTGGAGGAAGCCACGAAAATCCTAGTTTCTATTTTTGAGCCATTTTCGGTTAATCTGGATTTGCTTCGTGCCAAGTTTTTCAATGAAAACTACTTTCTTATGCGGACTACTGAATCTATTCAGCGAATTTTCATAGATTTATATGCAGTTCCAGAGCAGGTCAGAATGCCGTATTTTAGAGTCAAAGTTATAGAGCTGTTGCTTGTTTTAGGTTCTGTAGATCTTCCTGTGGATAAGGAAAGTCGTCCTTATTTTCCTAAAAAGCAAGTGGATACGGTAAAAGAAATTATGGACTATCTTCGTAGCCACATAGATCAGCATATGACCTTACTAGAATTATCTAATCGATTTGATATTTCGCAAACAGCGATGAAGCTTTGCTTCAAAGCTATTTATGGACAATCCATCTACGCCTATTTACGAAAGTATCGAATTGAAAAGGCAGCTTACTTGCTAAGGAACAGTGATTACACCATAACAATCATTGCAGGGAAGGTCGGCTATAGTAACCCAAGCAAGTTTGCGGCGGCATTTAAAGCGGTAAAAGGACTATCGCCATCTCAATATCAGAAAAGCGTCACCCAAATGGAGCATACTTAGACAAATTGGAGCGGTTAAACCGTTCTTTTTTTATGATAATAACTTTGTAAATGATATTTATTATCAATTAGGAAGAGGATGATGGGCAACATGGAAAAAGATATAGATCCTAAAGAGCTTGTAAAGCGTGGGAGGGTTATTTGGAGTACGAAGGATATTTTGATAACTGGAATGATCGGCGTTGTGTTTGCTTTTGTTTTGCTTGCTGTGACATTTGCTTATTTTCCACTTGCTGCAATATTAGGTCCGGCTTATTCAAGAATAACGGATGGGATTTTTATGATTCCCGGTCTCTTAGCTCTTTATCTCATTCGAAAACCTGGTGCTGCCCTAGTTTCGATGACAATTGGTGGCTTGGTTATGTTGCCATTTTCACCTTATGGTCTCATCGGAATAGTATGGGCAGCCATTGCAGGGATTGAGTGTGAAGTGCCTTTCTTAGCGGTACTTTATAGAAAATATTCGACTTTATTTTTGATGATAAGTGGTTCGATTGCCACAGTTATTAGTACTCTTTTAGAGTACCCCTTATATGGCCATGCAGCCCTAACGATCGGTGTTCAAATCACCATGCTTGCGGTGAGTGCCATAGGAGGAGCGATAGGCGGATTGTTCTCCAAATTGTTGGGAGAAGCAATGCTGAAAGCAGGGTTTTTAGCAGAATATCGACATTCCTCATTAGATGATACTGTCAGGAAGTGAAACCCATGATTGAAATGCACGATGTTCGCTTTACTTATGCAGGAACAAACAAGCCAGTATTGGACGGCATTCATGTAATGATTAACAAAAATGAAACGGTTTTGCTGCTGGGTGCCTCTGGAGCAGGGAAAAGCTCCCTTGTACTCTGTTTAAACGGCTTGATCCCCAACAGTGTTCATGGAAGTTTCAGTGGTACTGTCCAAGTGGGAGGTAAGGATACATCTAAAACGCCGATTGCTGAACTAGCATGTGAGATCGGTATTGTTTTTCAAGACCCAGAAGCACAGTTGGTCAATATAAAAGTGGAGGATGAGCTTGCTTTTGGTATGGAAAATTTATGTCTTGATTCGGACGAGATGGAGCGAAGGATGGAAGATGCTTTAGAGCAAACAGGATTGTCGGAATTCAGGCAATGGAAGATTGACAAGCTTTCTGGAGGACAAAAACAGCGTCTTGCTCTGGCCTGTGCATTGTGTATGCAGCCGCGAATTCTTGTTCTTGATGAGCCAACAGCCAATCTTGATCCTGAGGGAACGAAAGAATTATTTGCTATTCTGCGTAATCTTAGGGAGTGCGGCAAGTATACGATTATTATAATCGAGCATAAGCTTGATGAATTAATGGATACGGTGGATCGTGTACTGGTACTTGGAAAGATTGGGAAGATTATAGCTGATGGACACCCCCGTCATGTTTTTTACCAACATTACGATGAATTAATCCGGGAAGGCGTTTGGTTACCCTACAGCATTAAATTTACTCATGAGCTAATGAAACAGGGAATTGCCGTTACTGAAACGCCTCTTACGGTAAAAGAAACAATAGATATGCTGGAACATTCCCGCCTGACATGTGATATGGAGGAGCTGTTTTTTCAAGCTGCAATGGGAAATGTCTCTATAAAAAATGTTAAAGCTTCCTTTGATACAGCATATTCTCATACGAGAGGCAAACTATCCTTTACGGACTCGGCAGAGGAGTTTGCTATAGAGATCCGACCAGCAGAATTTACCCGCAAACAAACTTGCATCTTGCGGCCTATGCGTTTAACTGTGCCTAGGGGTGACTTTTTGGCTATTGTTGGAAAAAATGGAGCGGGAAAATCGACGTTAGCACGTTTTATGATGAAGCTCCACCAGACTAATAAAGGAGTTATCCATTTGCATGGACGTGATCTGACAAAGTGGTCAGTACATGAAATGGCACGAGAGGTTGGATATGTTTTTCAAAATCCTGAGCATCAATTTGTTACAAATCGAGTATTTGATGAATTAGCCTTTGGTCTGAGAGAGATGCAACTGTCACAAAATGAAATCAGTGCACGAGTTGAGCAGATGCTTGAACGCTTTGGGCTTGAACAGTATGTTAACGCTAACCCATTTCAGTTAAGTCATGGTGAGAAAAGGCGTTTAAGTACGGCTTCTATGCTCATTGCCGGGCAGCGGCTGCTTATTCTGGATGAACCGACTTTTGGACAGGATGAGTATAATGCACATCAGCTTATGCACATGATGAAGGAATTACAGGAGACGGGTCATACCATTATTATCGTTTCACATGATATGGGCTTAATTGCCGAATATGCCGATCATGCAGCAGTTTTGAAGGCTGGAAGGCTATGCTTTCATGGTACGGTACAAGCTTTGTTTGACAGGATGGATCTGCTTGAAGAAGCAGATCTTAATGAACCCCCATCTGTGGAAATCGCCCGACATTTCCGGAAGGTATATACATGAGCTACCTTCATCGTCTGAATCCTCTTAGCAAATTACTGGCAATAGGCCCGCCAGCTATTTTCCTGACTTTGACGACCAATGTCTGGACACCACTGTTGTTTATCATTGGAACAATAATCATCACGCTGATGTTGGGGAGAATCTCGTTACTGCGTTATGCCAGAGTCTGTGTGCCTATGCTGTTCATTGTTCTTGGATTTATGCTTCTATATCCTTTGCTAGTTAGCGATCATATTAACAAAGGCTCAAAATTATTATTTTCCGCAGGGTTCATTGAAGTGTACGAAGCGGGAGTATTGTTTGGGATAGCTACAGGATTGCGGCTCTTTGCCATGCTTGTTCTATCATTGCTGTTTACATTGACGACAGATACAGCGGATTTTATCCGCGCCCTTATTCAGCAATGGAAAGTAAGCTATCGCTTTGGTTTCGGTACATTGGCTGTTCTTAACTTTGTTCCTGTTTTTATGCGACAGTTTCAGCTTGTCAAAATGGCTCATCAGGTTCGCGGTTATTCAGGGAAAGGAGCTTGGAGAGTAATGGAGCGAATCCAAAGATATACACTGCCCTTGCTCTCCTCAGCCTTGCGCCATGCAGAGCGTACGGCCTATTCAATGGATTCGCGCGCTTTTGGAGCTTATCAAACTCGTACATATTTTAGAAGATTATCAATGGATAAACACGACTTTTTCTTTATGGGAGCCTTTTGGATCGGCTCAGCTTTGGCAGTTTTCATCCTCTTTCAATTTGACCTACTTGGCAACCTTTCTTTATTCAAGACTTACCATTAGAGGGTGTGAAAAATTTTAATGAAAAATTCAAATTGGATTACCATTGTATGGTCGTTTGCGTATACTTGTAAAAATCGACTCTCTCTATCGATAGCTTGTGCAATCATTAGCGTTGTTGGTGGAATTATCCCTTATTTCAGCGTGTATCAGCTCATCCATTTGTTTATGACTCATGAAGTTCAGTTTCGTGATATTGTCTTTTGGATTGCCGTTTGTATTGGCGGCTATGTGATCAAAGTGATTTTTCATGCGATTTCTACAACACTTGCCCACCAATCAGCCTATCAAATATTGGAATCGATGCGAGTTCAAATAGCTGAACGCTTAATGAAAGCTCCGTTGGGAAATGTACAGAACCAATCAATTGGAAAACTAAAAAATGTAATGATCGATCGGGTAGAAACGATTGAGCTGCCACTTGCGCATTTAATTCCTGAAGGAATTTCAAACCTTTTCTTACCGATTGGCGTGTTTGTTTATTTGCTGGTTATTGACTGGAGAATGGCGTTTGCAACCTTGCTAACCATACCAATTGCGGCAATTTCTTTTGCTTATTTAATGAAGTCATTTAATAAACAATATGAGTCCTATATAGAATCTAGCAATTATGTCAATAGTGTCATTGTAGAGTATGTGGAAGGAATTGAAGTAATTAAAACCTTTAATCAGTCATCATCCTCTTATGAAAAGTTTGAGCGGGCTATTCATTCATTTAAAGACTATACACTCAACTGGTTTCGTAATACCTGGAAATTGATGAATTTCTCCAATGCAGTCTTGCCTTCAACATTGCTTGGCACTGTCCCTATTGGGATGTACTTGTACCAAAGTGGGACATTAAGTCCTTCCGAGTTTGCGATGTGCCTTATTTTATCTCTAGGAATTATCGGACCGCTTACAAGCTTTACTTTATTTGTCAATAATGCTAAGACAATCGAATATGCGGTTATGGAGGTAAATGAATTTTTACAGCTAGAAGAGCTGGAGAATGTAACAGAGCAAGTCCAATTCGATCATTATGGAGTCCACTTTACTGATGTTTCTTTTTCATATACAGCACAATCAGAAGACAAAGCCGAACAAAACAACGTTCTTTCTTCTATAAATTTGATGTTCCCGGAAGGAAGTTTCACTGCACTAGTCGGTCCTTCGGGAAGTGGGAAATCGACCGTTGCCAAATTAATTGCTAGATTTTGGGATGTAACGGATGGGGAGATTTCTATAGGAAATATTCCAATCAGGCAAATTCCTTTGGAGCAATTAGCGAATACCATTAGCTATGTATCACAAGATAATTTCCTGTTCGATTGTTCTTTGATGGATAATATTCGGCTTGGGAAACCAAATGCAACAGATGAGGAAGTCATTACAGCCGCTAAAGCCGCGTGTTGTCATGATTTTATCGTGAAATTAGAACATGGCTATCAATCTCTTGCCGGAGAGGTAGGCGGCAGGTTGTCTGGGGGAGAAAAGCAACGGGTAGCGATCGCGAGAGCGATGCTAAAAGATGCTCCAATTGTCATTTTAGACGAGGCCACCGCTTTTACTGATCCCGAAAATGAAGAAAAGTTGCAGCAGTCGATTGCCGCTTTAACAAATGGAAAGTCATTGTTCGTCATTGCCCATAGATTGTCAACGATTCAGCATGCAGACCAAATTATTGTGCTGAATCAGGGGCAGATTGAAGCTGCTGGCAGCCATAACGGACTGCTTCAGACTTGCGAATTGTATCGAAAGATGTGGAAGGCACATATAGGTGCAAAAGTATGGGCAGCGAGTAGCAGCGCAAGGGAGGTTCATGCCAATGGTTAGATCAATCCAGCGGTTACTAGATTGGACGGGGAAACGGCGAAAGCGTGTCTATCTTGGATTTGTTTACTCCTTTTTTCATACTCTCTTCGCTGCTTTTCCTGTCATTATTGCTGCTTATAGTTTAAAACTGATCTTGAATGATATGAATGGTATAGGGGCGTTAAGTACAAGTTCTATAGTGTATATCGCCATTTTAATGGTATTTGCAGTGACCGGACGTTTTATATTTGGCTATCTGCGTGCATCCACGCAAAATAGTGTGGGATATGAAGTAACTGCCGAACAACGAATTAACATTGGGGGACGTTTAAAGCGGGTACCGTTGGGTTTTTTTCATCATAAAAAAGCGGGAGATATTACTTCAGCTGTAACGACAGATTTATCCTTTATCGAAATGCACGGTATGAAGATGGTCGACGTCATTATAAATGGATACATCAGTGTATTCACTCTTGTTCTTTGCCTTGCCTTTTATCATTACACAGTTGCACTGGCGGCTGTTGCAGGCATTGTGTTTTCAGCACTATTCTTAAAATTGCTTCGCAATAAAAGCGAAGAGAATGCACCGATTCAACAACAAGCTAAGGATCGCATGATTTCAGCTACGATTGAATATATTCGGGGAATGTCTGAGGTGAAAGCTTATAATCAGCAGGGGGTTACGAAAGAAGGCATTCATAAGGCGTATGAAATGGGCAAAGAGATCAATGTCAAAATTGAAAAAGACTATATGCCGTATAATAGCTTCCATCTTCTCTCCCTTCACATGGCTTCTACTGGCATTATTGCCGTATCTGCATGGTTGGCGATGAATGAAACCATTCCTTTGTCGACGATGGTGATGATGGTTATTTTTTCATTCGTTATATTTAATCAGGTTGAAGCGATGAATAGCGCATTCCATGTCTTGAAAGTGATTGATGCTACTTTGGACAAGCTGGAGGAAATAAATGAGATTGAATTTCTGGACAAGGATGGGAAGGAGATCAATTTGGAGAAATTTAACATTCAATTCACGAATGTATCATTTGGCTATGAACAACGGCAAGTTATTAAGAATGTTTCCTTTACTGTTTCAGAATATACTACTACGGCTATCGTTGGGCCGTCTGGAAGTGGTAAAACAACACTATGCAAGCTGATTGCGAGATTTTATGATGTAGAACAAGGGGATATCAAAATAGGTGGAGTGAATGTTCGTGAAGTTACTAGCGAAAGCTTATTGAAAAATATTAGTATTGTCTTCCAGAAGGTATATTTGTTTCATGATACTATTCTAAACAATATACGCTTCGGAAAGCCAAATGCTTCCCTTGAGGAAGTCGTAGAGGTTTCTAAAAAGGCGCGTTGCCATGAGTTTATTATGGCATTGCCGGATGGCTATAACACCATGGTCGGAGAAGGTGGATCAACATTATCGGGCGGTGAAAAACAAAGGCTTTCGATCGCTAGAGCGATGTTAAAAGACGCGCCAATTATTATTTTAGACGAAGCAACTGCAAGTATTGATCCAGAAAATGAGCATGAAATTCAACGGGCAATCAATGCGTTAGTTGCTGGTAAGACCATCCTTATTATTGCGCATCGTTTGGCAACTATCCAAAATGCTGATCAAATTATTGTTTTGAACAATGGTGAAATCGTTCAAAGGGGGATGCACGAAGAGTTAATAAAAGAAGACGGGATTTATAAGAGCTTTTCACAAATAAGAAAGAGAGCAGAAGGTTGGAGCTTATGATGATTAGGCATAGACTGAATGGTTTTACCTCCTGATTTGCTATGAGAATAACTGTTTTTTATTCTTAAGCGTTAATTTATTTATCAAATGTTAGATGAGGGGAGAGTACGTTTAAATTATGTGAAAAAAGATAGAACGTGATTACTCTGGATTTTTTAAATATAGCTTGAAAGCTAATAATTCCTCTTATCTTTAGATTTCAATATAATTGACAGGGTAGTATTTTGAAGGGAGTTAGTTTAATGAACATCAAAACAAAAAGGTTATTGATACGAGAATTTGAATCCAAGGACTGGCAAGTTGTATATGAGTATACATCAAATATTAATGTTATGAAGTATCTGCCGGAAGGGGTTTTTACTGAAGAAGATGCAAAAGAATTTGTAAATAAAAATAAAGGGGATCAGGCTGAAAAGTTTCCTGTAGTACTAATAGATAGAGATATTCTTATAGGGCACATTGTTTTTCATAAATATTTTGGTGAGCACACTTATGAGATTGGATGGGTGTTTAATCCCAAATATCAAAATAAAGGGTATGCATCTGAAGCAGCTCAAGCTATCTTAGATTATGCTTTTAAAGAAATGAACTTACATAGGATTATAGCAACGTGTCAACCTGAGAATATTCCATCATACCGAGTTATGGAGAAGATTGGAATGAGAAGAGAAGGCTTTTTTAAAAAATGTATTCCAAATGGTAATGAATGGTGGGATGAATATTATTACGCTATTTTAGAGGAAGAGTGGACCTGCTGAATTAGTGACGTGATATTGCGAGGTTTTATGATTTCTTTAGTCAGCATAAATGCAGACCCACACAATTGTCCTTACTGCAATGGGTATAAAAAGGGTGATATTTATGGAGTTAGCGTTATTTACAGTAAAGCTCTAAATGAAATGCGTATCTCACTTGGGATTTCATTCAATGACCTTGTGATATTCAGCGAAACTAGCCAATAGTTTTCAATTAAAATGTTTAATTTGAGCATGCCAAATGATGCGTTGAGCTATGTTGATCTATTACAACTTGTGGGCAATGACTTAGGCGGTATTAGACGTGTTGAAAAGCAGGATATTGTTACAATAAGATGTATGTTGGCCAGAAGTTGACGGTTGAATAAAAACAGCCCGGCTAATGACCGGGCTTAGTTTGTCATGGGCCACACTTAATTCTCCGGGTTTCTCCACAATCGGGCCAGTTGCGGCAAAGGCTTAACTTCTTCACGGTAAAACATTCTTAAGGATAAAGCTTGCTCTCTGCTTCACCCCTATTTTGGGTACCTCAATAAGCTCATAGTCAAGTTTCTCGTAAGTTCTAAACATGACTTCATAAGTTGCGACGGCTTCTTCAAAGTCTTGTTTTCTCTCATCATCAGTTTTGTATATTTCCTTCCAAGGGGGTAAAATAAATACCCTTTTGTTATACCTGTATCTTTTGACGGCAGATTCAAGTTTTTTCGAAGTAGGAATATTTATCAAATCTGAATAGGTAAGGGTATCTGGAATGCCCCGATCGAAAAAAAGAGGTTGATTTGAAGGGTTTGATAATGCTGAAAGATAACCTTCTATGGATTGATCCAACATTAGATCACGATAATTTGTTACATTTCCCCAAGGCAACGCATCACCATTGGAAGAAATCTGTGTTTGGATAATTTTCCTGGCAACCTCAGGAACATATCTATGATTATTTTTCTGTAATTCATCCAATAAAGTCGTTTTACCGGCTCCAGGTCCGCCGGTAATAATGATAAAGTCATCCCTAAAAAAAATACTATCTTCCATTATTGAATACTCCTTAACTTTTTTTCAAAAAGGTTATTAATACCCGTTTAAAAGTAACCGTTGTTCAATTGCTGCCCGATAGCTGAAGAAAGTTCTAGAATTTTAATATGAAATTATTTTTTGCATCTGATCATTAATATTTATCTTACTTAAACCTCCGTGGTAACAAACCACAGATTCAATGTCGAGGTCTAGGTATTTCTTCAAAGAGAGACGAGCCTCTTTTAAATCTAGAACAGTCGGGACATGAATTCCCTCAATTATTCCGTTTACACTGTACATCGAATCCCCGGCAATCAGTGTTTTACTTTGTTTCAAATATAGGCTGATATGGCCAGGGGTATGCCCCGGAGTATGAATAATACGAATCCCGCCACAATACGACAGTTCTTGACCGTCAATCAAGGTATCATCCACTTTTCCTTTTGGCGGATTCTCTATGTGCCCGTCTTTCAAAAGAGGTAAATCTCCTTGAATATAAGGCTTATCTAGTTTGTGAGCATAGACTTTAATATTCCTTCCACACTCCTGTAATATCTCTGGAAGACTACCAATATGATCTATATCCTGATGCGTCAAAATAATACTTTTTAGTTTGTCGAGTGACACTCCTACCTTTTCCATTGCCACGCGTAAATCTTCAATTTGATTAGGGAATCCAGTGTCTATTAAAATAGCCATTTCTTGATCCCATAAAAGAGTGGGATGAATAATATTCCCGTGAAATTCAAGTTGGAGCATCTCTACTCCCTTAGAAAGTTCCATAACTTTACGCTCCTTTATAATTACATTTTATTAATGAAGGGTTTAGTTACATAAGAAGGTCGAAAGATAAATATCATTTTGTACGTAATATACTATACTACGAGGTACCATTAATTACTCATTAACCTGTAATTAATTGAATAACACAAACATGCTATTAGCTTCAACTTGCTTCATAAAAGCTTCTGCTGTTCTTCAACAATCATGCCTGATAATGTAATTATTATTAGGTTTTTACTATTAAACTCATATAATTTATCGGAACAAATCTAGCGGGCTAATGTTTAACATCCTGAAGAACGGTTCCCTTCCTCCAAAGCAGCTTCCGTAATGTTTCGAAATTGACTAAAACGGTTCCTGCAATAATCGTCAAAGTTCCTATGCCTGTTAGCCAAGAAATATATTCATGATAGAAGGTAACACCTAGCATAACGGCAATTAATGGTGAGATATACAGCCACGTAGAAGGAAAAACAGGATTTGTCCGTGAGACAAGCCAATAATAAATGCTATGGCCGATCATTGAACCAATAATAGTTAAATAAAGAAGAGAGCCAATTGAAGCCGGACTTAAAAGATAATTAAGCTGAATGTTCTCGGTGAAACATGACAAAATGATTAATAAAATCCCACCATGCATCATTTGCGCTGCATTTAAAGCAATCGGAGATGTCGTTTCAAATTTTCGGATGACATGCTTTGAATAAATCGTTCCAGATGCGTAGAAAACTTCACCCAATATAATGGCGAAACAACCAACCATCCAGAAGGGACTAATCTCAATGGAAAAACTAGGTAAGATTAAGAGCGTGACACCAATGACTCCGACGACACACCCAATGAATGATTTCCAATTTCCTTTCTGCTTCAATATGAATGTCTGAATAACTATGATCATCATTGGACCTGTAGCAGATAAGACAGCTGCAACCCCTGATGTCACATATTGTTCTGCCCAGTATAATGTGGCGAACGTCCCAAAGGTTAAACCTACTCCAGTAAAAAACATCTCTTTCCGAAATAATAGCGATATTGTCGTTTTTTCTCTCCTAACCATAAAACTAAATAGCAGCAAACCAGCAATAAAAAAACGAAGTCCAGCCGATAAAAATGGAGGCACTCCTGCATCAACACCAATTTTAATCGCTAAAAATGTCGTTCCAAAAATCAAACACATGAAGAAATAATTAATAATCACCATATAAAACTCCTCCTCTTTTTCTATCATAAAAGAAAGACAGTAGAACAGATTGAAAAAGATAGAACAGATTAGATTGGATCGTGGTACAATCGTTTTGAATAGGAGGAATCGATGTGAGCAAAGCAATTCAAAATGGAGATTATCTTTTTAAGAAAGTATATGATTATGTACTGCACCGAATTGAACGTAAAGAATGGAAAGAACATCAAAAGATTCCCTCCGTCCGGCAATTAGCATCTGAAATGAATGTTCATCGGTTAACTGTATTAAAGGCTTATCAATTACTGAAACAGCATGACAAGGTTTATGTAAAAGATAAAGCAGGCTATTTTGTCCAATCAAATGTGCCAAAAAATCTTGAATATCTAGATCTGGACAATCCAATTGTTTCTGCATACGTACAAAAAAATCATTTATCTGAGATCCATCAATCACCTGTTTCCTACCAATTTTCTCAGGCGTTAATTGATCCCAATCTTTTGCCAAATTATTTTTTTTCAGATTATGTAAAAAAAGTGTTTGACCTTTATCCCAAAGTACTTGCAACCTATTCAACTGTGCAAGGTGATTTAGAGCTACGTGAAACACTCACTCAATATTTTATCAACCAGTACAAAACTCATTTCAATGCAGATGATTTGTTAATCACTTCTGGCTCGCAGCAAGCGATTCATTTAATCGCTCAAGCTTTTATTAAACCAAGAGACATCGTTTTATTTGAACGTCCAAGCTATAGTGCTGCGATTGATATTTTTAGAGCACAGGGAGCACAAATTGTAACGGTTGATATCCATCCAGATGGTTACGATTTAAAGCAGGTTGAATCATATATGAAACAATATAAACCACTCCTATTTTATCTCAACCCAACTTTCCATAACCCGACTGGTTATACTATTTCAGTCGAGCAGCGCAAAAAATTAGTAGAATTAGCTGAACAATATCGATGTCTATTAATTGAGGACGATGCCTATCACGACATATATTTTGATCACGCCCCGCCATCACCAATTTACACATATGATACTGCTGGGACAGTCATTTATATCCGAAGCTTTTGCAAATATATCTCACCTGGTTTGAGAATTGCGGCTGTTATTTGTCAATCAACAGTAATGAATTCACTACTAACCGTAAAATCGTTAGCTGATAATGGCTCACCACTTCTTAATCAAAAAATTTTCCTCCATTACTTTTCATCGCTAAGATTGCAGCAGCATTTGGAGAAAATACGGATCGCCCTACAGATCCGGAAGGAAATCATGGAGAAAGAGCTAGCGGTAACAGATTGGAAATGGACCAGTCCAAATGGCGGTCTTAATTTATGGGTGCAGCTTCCAGCTGAACTTCCAACTGAGTTATTATTAACCAAAAGTATCGAACAATCTATATCTTTTGTACCTGGTCAAGTTTGTGATCCATTAAAACAATTGTCATCCTGGATACGTTTAAGCTATTCTTACGCAAATGAAAAACAACTAAGTGAAGGGGGAAAAAGGTTTGTTGAAGTGGCGCAATCTCTTTCTAAGTGAGGGGAGGCGCTTGGATTAAAGGTTTGTAAAGCTTGTTATATACCTAAGGTATGCGGAGAGAATGACTATGATTTCGCTTTTTTTGTTTTCCACAATCTTTTATGATTGTGGATTTTAATTTGATCTGTACAAAAATCACGAAACCCGGAAAATATCGTGAAACTAAAAAGTCTGTCCTGGGCGAATAGGAATGGAAACAAGTCAACGAGATATTATATATTCTATCGAATACAGCTTACCTGTCATTTTACCTTCTTGAAAATACATGTGCTGTCCAAAATTAAAGGAATAAACAAATGCACGTTGTTGACGTTAACCTGAAAGCCCATAAAGTGCGTTATACTAATAAAAATAGTAAACGTTGATATATCAAGGCTTTGTGAGACCTTGTACTGGTGTTTACATTTAAATAATATATATGAAGGTTTAGAATGTTTCTTGAAATATATAATACGAGGAGAATATATGATGAAGAAAAAACTTTTATTAGCTTCTACACTAATATTTTTAGGGATAATTTGTATTATTAGTTTCCATATGATTGGATCAAAAGTAGAGCCAGACGGCACATTGGTTGAACCTTTCTTTCTTGTTCCATTAAGCATTCTTTTGGTTTTTAGTGGTATTACTGCATTATTGTTGATGGCAATCATTTCGGTAGTTAAAAAAAGCCGCAAATAGGGAAGGAGGGAAAAATAATAGATTTTGATTCCAACTGTTTACGTCGTAGCCCTTCATACAAAGAAAACTCAGGTTAGAGACCGAGCTTTATTGGCTCTCTGTCAAATGTGGTGGTATTATCCACCCATATTCTTCTTAGATCCGTGGCCTAGGCCACGGATCTAATTG
>NZ_JACSPV010000051.1 GCF_014836955.1 Bacillus norwichensis | reverse complement strand
ATCGAACTTCCATTTTTGGAAGCGAAAGTGTTCAAAATTAATTAGCAAAAAGTGTTCAATTCTACTTGACGGTCACAACAGGCAATACCCACGATTAATGGAATTTGAATAAAAATACCAACAAAAGGATATGCTGCTAAGCACACTATTGTGGTAAGCGCCGCCATGATTTTACCTATTTTAGAATCTAATAGCTTGACTCCTGCCAAGCCCCCGAAAACATAACTAGCTATACCAAGAGAATTAGGTATAAAAACCAATGTCTCCAAACTTATTTTAAATATATAGGCGATTAATAATCCGCCAGTAGCAAAAATCCCAATAAAAATAATCATATGAGTAGGGGTATGGTATCTTTTGTGTATATAGTCGAACCATGATGGAGCAAGTTTTTCACGGGCTAAGGAATACCCAAGTCTACTAATTCCCGCTGCAAAGACATTGGTAGTTCCAACAGAGATTAGTAGAGCAACGAATGCAGTGGCATATCCACCGTGAATACCTGTCGTTTTTGTCATTACCTGAACCAATGAAGCATTATTCATGGCTCCCTCGATTGTTGATGTCTCTGTTGAATAGGACTGTGTTCCTATCACTGCTAATGCTGAACCAAGATAAACGATTCCTACAATTATGATCGCTCCCCACGTAGCTCTAGTTATATCTCTTTTGGGATTTTTAAACTCGGGGGCAAGACTTGCAATTGCTTCCCATCCAAAAAAGGACCAAAAGATAAACATTCCGGCCTTTCCAGCTAAGGTAATGTTATCAGAAGTCAGACTAGGCTTGATGTTATTAATATCAATTAAGGGTAGAGCTGAGATAATTGTAAAAAGAAGAATCAACAAAGTAAGGCTACTTATCATCAACTGTACCTTACTACTTAATTTAATCCCAAAATAATTAATTATAACAGCACTAATAAGTATAATTCCTGCAATGATGTATGCTATTTCTATATCGAGTTGCAAAGCGTAAATTACATATATTCCACCCGTTAGAGGAACAATAACTTGCCCTGCGATTGCTGCAATAAAATAAAACCAGCCAATAATTGCACTTGCATATCTCCCAAAAGCTTTTTCGACAAAAGTTGAAATGCCTCCTGAACATGGATATTCCTTTGCTAGTAGAGCAAAAGTATACGCTAATGGAATGCTAAATAGTACCATTCCAATCCAAGAATATAAAGCATTAGCTCCTGCAATGCCTGCTGTCATCCCCGGAAGAATTAGAATTCCAGAACCAATTACAGCTCCTACGTATAAAGCAATACCTTGCCATAGTGTGATTGATTTTTTTAACACCTTATTTCACCCCTCTAACAAAACTGTATCAAAAACATAACACAAGGCCTCTTTCATATTCTTGCTATCTTATTTTAAAGGGCTTTGATAAGGGAAAGTTATGAGTATAATAAAAACAGGAGGCGTTTTTATGCAGGAATATATGTGGGAGGCTATTGTTCAATGTGATAGATTGTATGATGGAAAATTTTTTTATGGACTAACTACAACTAAAATTTTTTGCAGACCTTCTTGCAAATCCAGAACTCCAAAAAGAGAAAATACTAAGGTATTTTCGAGTGTTAGTGAAGCGATTACTTCTGGTTTTCGTCCATGTAAAAGATGTAAACCTGAGAAACTAAAGGCCCCTGATGAGGAAATAGCACATAATGCTAAAACGTTTATTCATAACCATTTCGATGAATCGATTACTCTCTCTAAAATAGCTGAAGAAATCCATATCAATCCCTACCATTTGCACAGAACCTTTAAGAAAATAGTGGGAAAAACACCTTCTGATTACCTTTTTCAAATAAGAATTAAATTAGCAAAAGAAATGTTAAAAACCACTGATAAATCAATCACAGAAATTGCTTTAAAGGTTGGTTATCATAATATTTCCCATTTTTCATCCGTTTTTTTAGATAAAGTGGGAATGAATCCATCAGAGTTTAGAAAGCAATATTCAACATCAGCATTAGTAGGAGACGAAGATGAATAGACAAGAAATAGTATACTGGGATAGTTTAATTTATAATGACTGGAATTTTTATTTAGCCGCTACGAAGAATGGTCTTTGTTGCCTAAGACTGCCCAATGAGTCATTTGAAACACTGGAGAATTGGGTCTATAAAAACATGCAAAATGTAGAGCTAGTTCAAAATAAAGAAAAGATGTCAGGTTACTGTTTACAGTTAATAGAATTTCTCCAAGGAAGAAGAAAAGAATTTTCAATTGATCTTGATCTTCATGGAACAAATTTCCAAAAAACAGTATGGCAAGGTCTTTTGAAAATTCCATACGGGGAAACTAGGACATATTTTTATATTGCTAAGAGTTTAAATAGGCCTAAAGCAAGTAGAGCCGTTGGGGCCGCTAATGGTTCAAACCCGATTCCCATAATAATACCATGCCATCGAGTTATTGGGAGTGATGGGAAATTAACAGGATACAGGGGAGGAATTCCATTTAAAAAGACTCTTCTTGCATTAGAACAATTCAATGCTTAATATTTATATTTAATCTTCAAGAAGATTTGACAGGGTTTTATAAACTGAACTATTATGTATCTCTTAAGGTAATAATTTTTTATGCTCAACTGACTTATATTCAGTTGGCTTTTTTTTGTTTAACACAATCTTTCTTCAAAAACTGTTCATATTTTTGGCGTTTTGAAAAAAACTTGTTGAGGATTAGGAAAGGGGAAATCCTACGCTTCATGGTCTCTCTTTCCCATATAATGTAAGCTTCCCATTCTTCAATTAATCGCTGTCTTTTCTTCTGTTAGATTTCTTCTCTTGTTCGCATCTCCATAATATAACCTTCATTTTCTAATATAAATCATCCATATAATGTAAATATTGCAGGAGGGAGTGACTAGCCCCCGACCTCTCACACCACCGAACCGTTCGTATACGGCGGCTCAATTAAGTATGACGTAGAAATTCATATCGTTGATATAGACTTTTCAACCCTATAGATTGTACCATGCTGGGCGCACCAAAAAAGCTCCTGCTTACAAGCAAGAGCTGAATGTTATTTATCGAATAAATCTAATACATCATAATTGAAGTATTCAACATTTCGTTTTTGTGACGGATCTTTAAATAGTAGTTCTTTTTCAGCAAGTGAGTTCAATGTTCTTCTAGCTGTTGTAGGTGCGATTTTAGCGTGTTCTGCCGCCTGTACTGCTGTAATGTTTGGGTGTCTGAATGTCATTAGATATACAAGTGGTTCTGTACTTCCCTCACATTTTTCTATACCTGCTTTCGCTATTTGATCAGCTTGTTCTAATAGTATACTTAACTTTTCAGCCATACGTTGAGAGGCGTCCAAGAAAAAGTTCAGCCAGTTATACCATTTTGGATTGTTACCACGAGTTTCATTTAGTAAGTGGTAATATTTTGCTCGCTGCTTCTCCAATTCCTCACTAACAAAGAATATCGGACTGGATAATTGTTCAGACTGCATCATATAAAGAGCAATAATAATTCTGCCTAAACGACCATTCCCATCTAAAAACGGATGGATTGATTCAAATTGAGCATGAAGGATAGCAACCTTCAATAACGGATGAATACTTTCATCTAAAACGAAATCTCCAACAGGCAAGTGGCTTACATCCATTTTTTCACCATACGGATGCTTATTCGCATATGTCTCCCAATTCATCAAATAGCTTTCTATTTCGCCTGCATCTATCGGTACATATACTGCATCTTCAAAGCGTTTTGTAGGTCCTATCCAATTGGGAACCTTCCTAAATTCACCACGATCGGTATTAGCCCCCCTAGCACCTTCCATTAATACTTTATGAAGGTCTAATATTAGACGGGTTGTTAAAGGATAACCATTTCTAATTCTTTCTTGACCGATATATAAAGCCTTGCGATAATTTAAAACTTCTATATGCTCTTGCTTTTGTTCAGATTTATGTGTTTCATTAACCATATCTGTAAAAGTAACCTGTGTGCCTTCAATTCTTGTAGATTGAACAGACTCTTTCAAAGCAAGGGTATTAATCAAATCACTTCTAACAATAGTGTGTTTAAATTTTTCGTCCAAACGACTAATTTCTGATGAAACAGTAGCCAACTTCATAAAGATTTCAGCCGCCTGTTCTGTCTTAACGCTAACAGGCAATTTCTTAACACCTTTGATAGGGGCCATATAAACTCCCTCCTCATTACGTTCATTTTTTCAAAATATGAACTTAATATGCCCATTATACACGTTTTAGCATCATTGTAATCAAAATTCTCACTTAAAATATGTATATTCGTGCAAAATAAGAAAGGAACGAAAAAAATCGTTCCTTTGGTAAATTGTTAATTAAATTTCAAATACTCCATATCCTTCTTCATCATTAAAATTTTAAATGTCCGCTACCTTATCCGAAAACGATACAATAACTTTTCTGCTTTTAGCATTTCCTTTACGACAAATGATAAAACATTGAAATCTTTTTCTTTCTTAACCTCATTAAATGATTCAAAGAATTGAGCAGTTAAATTAGCTTTACCATCTGTATTGAAAATGGCGTCAGCCTTTTTGAGACGCCTTTCAGATACTAATGCTTACCGCTTTAGATAATGACGAAGCGAAATTCGTACCGTCAGCCATAAATTCAGTCGCTACTTTCACATAACATGAATTGTGATTTTCCATCGTCAAATTTTTAATTTCACCTGCTCCACCTGCAAAAAGGATAAAACAAAAATCTCTGTTTTGCTTATAGGCAATAGACATAAGATTTCAAACCCTTTTGATTGTGTCTCCAATGGACACATACTTGCTGATTCGTCCAGGCAACAAACCTTCTTTAAAAATCAAGCTTGGTTGCAGGATGATTATATAAGGCAATTTCAGAAGGAAGCAACTGTTCAATATTGTTTCCTAATACCAAAACATTACGATCATTGCCTTATCATGCTCTGACCATTACTTTTTTCGAGAGGTAGACTTGAATCGTCGACCTTATGCGCAACTTCTTTCAACTTTTTATGTTTAGTCAGCTTTTCACTTAACTCAATCCTATCTCATAGTGGCATTTTCTGTATTTGAGCATCTTGACTTCCAGCAGCATTGCCTAGCAGGTTATTTGGCGCTTTAGGATACATTACTGTACACGGTTTAATGGGCACGCTAGGATTGCTACTACGTTGGGTATATACACTCACGTAACCAAACAGAGTAAAGAAAATATTAGCAACTTTTTAGATGAAGAATCCATATGAAGTACATTCAAAAAATAATTACATTCACTAGATCATTTTTTTGCATAAAAACAGCCTGTTCCAAACAATTTGGAACAGGCTGTAAACGTTGATATATCAAAGTTTTTATTAAGATTAACGCTTCGAGAACTGAGGAGCTCTACGCGCGCCTTTAAGACCGTATTTCTTACGTTCTTTCATACGTGGGTCACGAGTTAGGAGACCTGCACGCTTAAGTGGTGCGCGGTACTCAGGGTCAGCTTCAAGCAACGCACGAGCGATGCCGTGGCGGATTGCGCCTGCTTGACCAGTATAGCCGCCGCCTTGAACGTTTACCAATACGTCATAGTTGCCTAGAGTTTCAGTAGCAGTAAGTGGCTGCTTGATTACTTCACGCAAAGCTGCGAAAGGGATATAGTCTTCTACTTCACGATTATTAATAACGATACGGCCTTCGCCAGGTACTAAACGTACACGGGCTACGGAGCTTTTACGACGGCCTGTACCATAATATTGAACTTGTGCCATTGTTATCCTCCTTTTAAATTACCCGCGAAGTTCGTACACTTCCGGTTGTTGTGCTTGATGCGGATGCTCTGCTCCAGCATAGACATTCAGTTTTCTGTACATTTGGCGTCCCAAAGGTCCTTTTGGAAGCATGCCTTTGATCGCAAGCTCGATCATTTTTTCAGGGCGCTTTGCTCTCATTTCAGCAGCATTTGTCGCTTTGATTCCGCCAGCATAGCCTGAGTGACGATAGTACATTTTGTCTTGAAGCTTGTTGCCTGTTAATTCGATTTTCGCTGCATTCACGATGATTACGTGATCGCCTGTATCAACATTCGGCGTATAAGTCGGTTTATGTTTACCGCGCAAAAGTGTTGCAACTTCAGTTGCAAGGCGGCCAAGTGTTTTGCCTTCAGCGTCAACGACGTACCATTTACGATTGATGTCACCGGCTTTAGCCATATACGTAGTACGCATTTGTTACCCTCCCAAATGAATTAAAAAGTTCACATTCGTCGTATTTTTATTTTTCATCACAATAAGTTTCCGGGGCTTATCGTGGAGATATAAAAATAATACCATCTGATATTCTATCCTCTTTGACAAGTAAAGTCAAGTGATTTTTGAACACCTGGCATGGTTGTTAAGGAATTTTATTTACAGCCAGCAATTTTACCCGGTTCTGAAAGACTGGCCGATTGATCTATTTACTATTGAGCTTTTAAAAATTACTATCGAAGCTCTTGATTTTACTGTCTAGTTTTTTAATTTACTGTCCAACCCTGGGCTTTTCTATCCAGATCGCCAATTTTACTGTCCAAACCTTTCAGCTTTACTGTCTGGTTTCTATATATACTGTCCGAATTGCAGGCTTTTCTGTCCAGCTCCCAAAATTACTCCAGGCCCACACATCATTCATAGTAAACTTCCCATAGATACAGACCTTCTGCTGGGGCTGTCTTGCCCGCCATGGTGCGGTCCTTGGCGGCCAGAATGCCAGGGATGTCGCTGATTTTTAGTTTCCCACTGCCGGCATCCAGTAAGGTTCCAACGATGATTCTGACCATGTTGTATAAAAAGCCGTCGCCGATGAATGTCAGTTCTAATTCGCCACCGTGATCTTGGATATCCAGTTCAAAAAGGGTTCTCACTCTGTTATCCGTTTCGGTTTTTGCAGAGCAAAAGCTCGTGAAGTCGTGAGTGCCTGTCAAATGCTCAGCTGCCTCTCTCATTACCTTCACATCAAAGGCGCCGCGTACGTGAGCAGCAAAGTGCCGTTTAAAAGGATCTCTTACCAATCCGCCGTATAAAAAGTATTTATACTTTTTCTTCGTTGCATCAAAGCGGGCATGAAAATCGGATTCAGCTGCCTCCACTCTCAAAAACGAGATGTCGTCTGGAAGAAGGCTATTCAGCGCCTTGATCCATTGATCACCTGAGAGCTGCAAAGGTGAGTCAAAGTGAATGACTTGACCACGAGCATGGACGCCGCTATCGGTCCTTCCTGACGCTGTCACGCCTATGACCTCGCCCTTATGCAATTTTTGGAGTACCTGTTCGATTTCTCCTTGAACCGTCCGCCCTCTCGGTTGAATCTGATAGCCGGAAAAACCGGAGCCGTCATAGGCGACGGCCGCCTTATAACGCTGCATATCCTTTTCTCCTCACATAATACCTTTTAAGCTCTGAACCAAGCCAGAACTCCTGTAAGAACGACAAACACAATAACGGTAGCCGTATCGCGTCCTTTCCACTCAAGCAAGCGGTATTTCGTTCGTCCCTCGCCTCCACGGTAGCCCCTCGCTTCCATGGCAGTTGCTAATTCCTCTGCCCTTTTAAAGGAGCTTACAAACAGTGGAATGAGCAAAGGTACGATTGCTTTAATTCGGTCTTTAATCGGTCCGCTGGAAAACTCCACACCTCTGGCCATTTGCGCTTTCATGATTTTATCTGTCTCATCCATTAGTGTCGGAATGAAACGCAGAGAAATAGACATCATAAGCGCCAGCTCATGGACTGGGAATTTGAAACGTTTTAAAGGGTTCATCAAGCTTTCAAGTCCGTCTGTCAAAGTAATCGGCGTTGTTGTTAAAGTCATTAAGGTGGTTACAAATACCAGCAGGAAGAACCGTATGGAGATGAAAATAGCCATTCGGAGCCCTTCTTCATAAATATGAACCTTGCCGATACTGTAAATAATCTCTCCTTCTTTATTAAAAAACAGCTGTAAAATAAAAGTAAAGATGATCAGGTAAATGACCGGCCTCAAACCATTCACCAGAAACTTGATATTCATTTTAGAAAGGAGAATCAGCATAACAACAAAGCCCACTAGTATACTATAGGTCATGATATTATTCGCCAAGAATACAATAAGTATAAAACCGAATACAAATGATAGCTTTGCACGCGGATCCATCCGATGCAGGATAGAGTCTCCCGGAATGTAGCGCCCAAATATCATTTTCTCCATCATGAGTCGCCACCGCCTTGCTCTTTCAATCTTGCCAAGGCATCGGTTAGTTCCTCTAACGTTAAATAGGTCTCTTCAAGTTTCAGATTCATCTGCTGTTCAAGCTGATATTGAAATTTGACGACCTGGGGAACATCCAGCCCTAGTTCAAGCAACTCTGCAGGGTTTGAAAAAATACTCTTGGGATCTCCAATCCTTTGGACTTGTCCCTTATGCATGATGACAATTTCATCCGCGTATTTTGCCGCGTCTTCCATACTGTGTGTTACTAGAATGGTAGACAGCTTCTCCTTTTTGTGCAGACGGTGAAACATGTCCATAATTTCCGTACGGCCGCGAGGATCAAGTCCTGCTGTCGGTTCGTCCAAAACCAATACATCCGGTTCCATGGCGAGTACTCCGGCAATAGCTACTCTTCTCATTTGTCCGCCTGACAAATCAAATGGGGACTTCTGAAGAACATCCTCTGGCAGTCCGACTTCTTTTATAAGTCTCTTAGCTCTTTGCTTTGCTTCCTCTTCAGAAACTCCATAGTTCATCGGACCAAAACATATGTCCTTCTCTACTGTTTCATCAAAAAGCTGGTGTTCCGGAAACTGAAAGACGATACCGACCTTCTGACGAATGCTCCGAAGGTTTTTCTCCTTCTTCCCGCCTTCAATCGTTCTATCACCAATAATTACCCGGCCTTTTGTCGGCCGCAGCAAGGCATTCAAATGCTGGAGGATTGTCGACTTCCCAGAGCCTGTATGCCCGATCAGTGCCATAAATACACCTTGTTTAATGTTCAGATTAACATCTTGGATGGCCAGCCGCTCAAAGGGCGTGCCGGCTGAATAACGGTATTCTACTTCTTGAAATGTAATTTCCACAGATCATTCACCAACTCTTTATCTGTCAGGTACATTTTAGGCAAATTTAAGCCTGCATTGCGTAATAGATGGCTCATTTTTACAGGAAATGGGATATCCAGCCCCAGAGTAATCAATTCCTCTTCCAGTTCAAAAATCTCTTCTGGTTTTCCTTCCTTATATACCTGTCCCTTATTCATGACAATAATTCGATCCGCCCTGGCCGCTTCCTCCAGATCATGAGTGATCGAAATGACGGTCAGCCCTTGCTCCTCTTTCAGTTCCCTGACGGTCTGCAGCACTTCCTCCCGTCCAAGTGGATCCAACATAGAAGTTGCTTCATCCAGAATAATCACATTAGGGCGCAATGCTATAACACCTGCAATCGCTACCCTCTGCTTTTGACCGCCGGAAAGATGGTGTGGCTCTTGGTTAAGAAAGTCTTCCATATGAACACGCTCAAGAGCTTCTTTGACACGGCTAACCATTTCATCATGCGGTACTCCGTTATTCTCCAACCCAAAAGCCACATCATCTTGTACTGTCGTCCCGACAAACTGGTTGTCCGGACTTTGGAAAACCATCCCTACCATCCGACGAATATCCCAGATCGCTTCTTCACTTAAAAGAAGATTCTGAACCTTGACTGTTCCTTGTTCGGGAAACTGTAATCCGTTCAAAATCTTTGCAAGAGTGGACTTTCCTGATCCGTTATGGCCTACTACTGCCAGCCACTCCCCGTCATCTACTGAAAAAGAAACATCTTTTAAGGCGTACGCCTCCTGTCCATTATAACGGAAGGAAACATCTTCAATGGTAATCACCGGACCGGCCATCCCTTACTCCTCCTCGTGCCTTTGCTTCATTTCCTTTTAACAAGCGTTTATTAAAACGTTCAATAGGCTGCCAAAAAAGCGGCCGCGAAAAGAAGCTTCTCATAGCCATTTGGGCCGTTTTTTGAACTACCTCTATAAATAGAAAAAAGCCTGCACCTTACTCCGGGTACCGGATAAACCAGTACATTGGCCCATGCGACTAAGCAGGGGGGAGAAGGTGCATGGAGCTAGACAGGATCACTTTCTATTTGTTTGTGCCTATCGTAACGCTCTTTTTTAGCTTCATGTTTTAAGAAAAGCGCAAGGCGCCCGCCTAGCGGCGACAAGCACAAGGCGAATTGCGAGGAGGCAGTTCCCTCAGCCACCACAGCAATTTGACTTGTGACCTCGAGCCGATGGCGCCTGTAGCTAGACATATTAAACCTTAATTAGAACAAAATATTCCATCTAACTTTGTACTTTTTTACTCTTTAAAGAAAAAGGGCGAGACCCGCGCGCCCTGCCCTTTTCCATCGCGAATTAAACTAATTCGATGATAACCATTGGGGCTCCATCTCCACGGCGAGGTCCCAATTTCATGATTCGAGTGTATCCGCCTTGGCGTTCAGCGTAACGAGGCGCGATGTCAGAAAACAGTTTTTGCAATGCATCTTGATTTTCTTCCGCGTTTGCAATTTCCTTACGGATGAAAGCTCCTGCCTGACGGCGTGCATGCAAGTCCCCGCGTTTTCCGAGTGTAATCATTTTCTCAACAACAGAGCGAAGTTCTTTCGCGCGTGCTTCAGTTGTTTCGATGCGTTCACTGATAATTAAGTCTGTTGCCAAGTCTCGAAGCATAGCTTTGCGTTGAGAGCTCGTGCGTCCTAATTTACGATAAGACATTCAGGTTTCCCTCCTTCATGGTGATGTGTATTTTTCAATTAGTCGTCTTTGCGAAGCTCAAGGCCTAGCTCATCTAGCTTGCCTTTTACTTCTTCTAACGATTTTCTTCCAAGGTTACGCACTTTCATCATATCTTCTTCCGTTTTGTTGGCAAGCTCTTGGACAGTATTGATTCCTGCACGCTTCAAGCAGTTGTAAGAACGAACAGAAAGATCCAGCTCTTCGATTGTCATTTCCAGAACCTTTTCCTTTTGATCTTCTTCTTTTTCCACCATGATTTCAGCATGCTGAGCTTCGTCCGTCAAACCGACAAAGATATTTAAGTGCTCTGTTAAGATTTTTGCACCTAAAGAAATAGCTTCTTCCGGGCTGATGCTGCCATTTGTCCAAACATCGAGCGACAGTTTATCGTAATTTGTCATTTGTCCTACACGAGTATTTTCCACCTGATAGTTTACACGGGAAACTGGTGTATAAATAGAATCGATAGGAATAACACCGATTGGAAGATCGTCACGTTTGTTCAAATCAGCTGGCGTATAGCCTCTACCGCGCTGAGCAGTCATACGAACACGAAAATTCGCATTGGCGGCAAGCGTAGCAATAGGCAGATCAGGATTCAAAATTTCAACATCGCTATCATGCATAATGTCGGAACCTTTTACTTCCCCTTCGCCCTGCACGTCGATTTCCAATGTCTTTTCTTCGTCCGAATATATTTTCAAAGCTAGTTTTTTTAGATTAAGGATGATAGAGGTAACATCTTCGACTACACCTTCAACGGTTGAAAACTCATGTTGTACACCTTCAATTTGAATAGATGTGATCGCCGCACCGGGGAGTGAAGATAGTAAAATACGACGTAAGGAGTTACCCAAAGTTGTACCATATCCACGTTCAAGCGGTTCAACAACAAATTTCCCGTATCTGGCGTCTTCGCTGATCTCAATCGTTTCTATTTTCGGTTTTTCAATCTCGATCATTCACATATACCCTCCTTCAAAACGTCGAAACTCCGGCCTGATTTGTCCGAAATTCCCCATGTTACATTTCGAATTTGCAACAACTGGTGAGGAAAAATAGAATTTTAACGATAAATTCATATATTACCCCATTATAGACAAGTAATACAGAATTTATACAAATTCATTATACACGACGACGTTTTGGCGGACGGCATCCGTTATGAGGTACAGGAGTTACGTCTCTGATAGCTGTAACCTCAAGTCCAGCGGCTTGAAGTGCACGAATGGCAGCTTCACGTCCTGCGCCAGGTCCTTTTACTGTTACTTCTAGAGTTCTCAAGCCATGCTCCATAGACGCTTTTGCAGCTGTTTCAGCAGCCATTTGGGCAGCAAATGGAGTAGATTTACGAGAACCTTTGAATCCAAGCGCTCCTGCGGAAGACCAAGATACTGCGTTACCTTGAGAATCAGTGATCGTTACGATTGTATTGTTAAAAGTGGAACGGATATGTGCAATACCACTTTCAATATTCTTTTTCACACGACGTTTACGAGTGTTAGTTCTGCGTGCCATTGATTAAAAACCTCCTTTACTTATTATTTTTTCTTACCTGCTACTGTTTTACGCGGGCCTTTACGTGTACGAGCATTGTTCTTCGTATTTTGTCCACGTACAGGAAGCCCACGGCGGTGGCGAAGACCACGATAAGAACCTATTTCCATCAAACGTTTAACGTTCAAAGACACTTCACGGCGAAGGTCACCTTCAACTTTCAATGTGTCAATGATTCCACGGATTTTATCAAGTTCGTCGTCAGTCAAGTCGCGTACGCGTGTATCTTCGGCAACACCCGCTTCTGCAAGAATTTTGGAAGCTGTGTTTTGACCGATCCCGTAAATATATGTCAAAGCAATTACTACGCGTTTTTCACGCGGAATATCTACACCAGCAATACGTGCCATGCGCTAGCACCTCCTTCATTTATCCTTGTTTTTGTTTATGCTTAGGGTTTTCACAGATCACCATAACTTTGCCTTTTCTACGGATGATTTTGCACTTCTCGCAGATCGGCTTTACTGATGGCCGTACTTTCATTTTTTAAAAACCTCCTTAAGAGCCTGAAGTGCACACTTATTTAAAACGGTAAGTGATTCTTCCTCTGGTTAAATCGTACGGAGAAAGTTCTACGGTTACTCTATCACCAGGCAAAATTCTAATGAAATGCATGCGAATTTTTCCCGATACATGTGCCAGCACCGTATGACCATTTTCTAATTCTACCTTAAACATGGCGTTTGGCAAAGTATCTACTACTTTACCTTCAACTTCAATTACATCTTCCTTCGCCATCATACTCGTCTCCCTTCTCTAAAACTTCCAAAACATCTTCCATGAATTTTCCAAGAGCCCATCGCAACTTCCCGTTAGTGACTTTCCCGGTATCCAGTAGGCTAGTGCGTACCTCCGGAGAAATATAGTCAAAACATTCCAGGTGTTGAATGTTTTTCTTTTTGGGGCGGTCAAATTTTCGTTTGTCGCCGTCCGCAATCAAAACAAACCGTTCATCAATGAGTTGAATAACAATCGCGTACTGCCCGGCATCTCGCCCCTTATGAATACAGACGACTTCGCCTACACGGGGGTTCGAATCAGACTCTTTCAACCCGATCACCTACGCTCACAACTTTGTTAATATCTCAAAACCTGTATCTGTAATGGCTATGGTGTGTTCGAAATGTGCACACATTTTGCCGTCAACCGTCACAACCGTCCAATTGTCCGCCAATGTTTTTACATAGCGGCTTCCGGCGTTTACCATTGGTTCGATGGCAAGCACCATACCTGCTCGTAAACGAGGTCCTTTATTTGGGAGTCCGTAGTTTGGGATTTGTGGATCCTCATGTAAGCTTTGACCAACACCATGCCCTACATACTCACGGACAATGGAAAATCCATTGGATTCTACATACGCTTGAACCGCATGGGAAATGTTTGAAAGACGAGCACCCGGCTTCGCTTCTTCCAAGCCTTTATAGAGGGATTCCTCTGTAACATCTAGCAACTTCTGTGTTTCATCGTCGATTTTACCTACTGCATATGTCCACGCAGAATCGCCATGATAGCCGTTGTAGTCGGCTCCGATGTCCAATGTAATGATGTCGCCATCCTTTAGGACACGGTCACCTGGTATTCCATGAACAAGCTCTTCATTAACAGATGCACAAACACTTCCCTTAAATCCGTTATACCCGAGGAAAGATGGATACGCATCATGCTTTTTGATGAACTTTTCAGCAATCGAATCGATCTCTTTCGTTGTGATCCCTGGCTGAATATGCTTTACCAACTCTTGATGAGTCATCGCAACAATCCGTCCCGCTTCTCTCATGATTTCTATTTCTCGAGGTGTTTTGCAAATAATCATTATTTCAAATCCCTTAGAAGTGAATCAATATCAGAGAAAACCTGGTCAATGTGCTGCTGGCCATTGATATTTTTCAAATAGCCTTTTGCTTGATAAAAATCAAGGAGTGGCTGTGTCTGCTTCACATTTACTTCAAGTCTGTTCTGAACTGTTTCTTCATTATCATCAGGTCGTTGATACAGTTCTCCACCGCAGCGATCACAGGCGCCTGCTGAAGCAGGCGGATTGAAGACTAAATGATAAGTGGCACCGCAGCTTTTACAAATACGACGCCCAGTCAGTCTTTCCATCAAAATTTCCTGGTCTACTTGAATATTGATCACATAATCAATTTTTCTTCCCAGATCTGTAAGGATATTTTCAAGAGCTTCGGCTTGCGGCACTGTTCTCGGGAAGCCATCCAAAAGGAATCCATTGTCACAATCTGCTTTGCTCAAGCGCTCGCGAACAATTCCGATGGTCACTTCGTCCGGGACAAGCTCGCCTTTATCCATGAAGGATTTGGCTTGCTTACCTAGCTCTGTACCTTCTTTCATTGCAGCACGGAACATATCTCCTGTTGAAATGTGCGGAATACCGTAATTCGCCACAACTCTTTCAGCTTGTGTACCTTTACCCGCTCCAGGGAGTCCCATCAATACTAAATTCATTCATACCGCCCCTTGCTTTCATTCGGGTAATTACCCGTCTTTTATTTAATGAAGCCTTTATAGTGGCGCTTAACCAGTTGAGCCTCCAGTTGTTTCATCGTCTCTAGCGCAACACCGACAACAATTAACAATCCTGTTCCACCAATTTGGGCAGCTTCCGGCAATCCAGCAAATTTAATAAAGAATACCGGTAAAATCGAAATCAACGCCAGAAATAGCGCTCCAACAAAAGTCAGTCGATACAAAACGCGTGTCATGTACTCCTGAGTATTTTTGCCTGGACGAATTCCTGGTATATAACCGCCCTGCTTCTTCAGATTTTCAGCAACCTGCTCAGGGTTGACCTGAACAAATGCATAAAAATAAGTAAAGGCAACAATCAATGCAACATATATAATCATTCCGACTGGTTTCGTATGGTCAAAAAACGATTGGATCGTGCTTGCCAGTTCACTTGAACCAAAGAATGTCGTAATTGTTTGTGGAGTAACAATAAACGCGCTCGCGAAAATGACTGGAATAACTCCAGCTGCATTTACCTTCAAAGGCAAATGGGTATTTTGTCCTCCGACAGGGTTGCGTCCATCCATGCGTTTTGCATACTGGATTGGAATTTTACGCAATGCCTGCTGGACAAAGACCACGCCGACAATAATGGCAATAATAGCAAGCAGGATGAGCAGCATGACGACAATTCGAATAAATAATTGGTCTCCTGCACCTTCAAACTGCTGAGCATAGATCTGGTTCACAGCGCCTGGAATCCCAGCGACAATTCCGGCAAAGATAATGATAGAAATGCCGTTTCCAACGCCATGTGATGTGATTTGTTCGCCCAGCCACATCAGAAATGCTGTTCCAGCAGTCAAGACGATGGCAATGGTGATATACGTGCCGAATCCGGGATCTTTAATCAGTTGAAGCTGTGTCATCCGATTAAACCCGTAAGACATACCCAACGCTTGGATGAGAGCAAGAACAATTGTGAAGTAGCGGGTAAACTGAGCCAGTTTACGCCTTCCCACTTCACCTTGCTTAGACCATTCAGTGAACTTTGGCACGACATCCATTTGCAATAGCTGAACGATAATGGATGCCGTAATGTATGGCATGATACCCATCGCAAAAATAGAGAAGTTTTGCAGGGCACCGCCGCCAAAAATATTCATAAAGCCAAATAGACTGGCTTGATCTTGCATTTTCAGTACGTTTGCATCAACATTCGGAACTGGTATGAAAGCTCCGATCCGAAATACAATCAGCATCAATAAGGTGAAAATAATTTTCCCCCTTATATCCCGCACACGCATAAGGTTGGAGATCGTTTGAAACATTAAACCACCTCAGTTGAACCGCCGGCAGCTTCAATAGCTTCTTTGGCAGCTGACGAGAATTTATTCGCTTTTACAGTCAGCTTCTTCTCGATGTTACCTTTCGCAAGAATCTTGATACCGGATTTTTCGTTCCGAACAACTCCAGTTTCAATCAAAAGTTCAGGAGTCACTTCAGTTCCGTCTTCAAAGCGGTTCAGTGCGTCCAAGTTAACGACCGCATATTCTTTGCGATTGATGTTTGTAAAACCACGTTTTGGCAAACGTTGGAATAAAGGAGTTTGGCCACCTTCAAATCCGAGGCGTACACCGCCGCCTGAACGGGAATTTTGTCCTTTATGTCCTCTGCCGGAAGTTTTGCCGTTTCCTGAACCGATACCGCGACCTACACGGTTGCGCTCTTTACGAGCTCCTTCAGCAGGTTTTAACTCATGAAGTTTCATTTTGCGCACCTCCTTCATTTTTTGTTGCTTATTGTTCTTTAAGTTCTATAAGATGGGAAACTTTCTTAATCATTCCCCGAATAGCTGGATTATCATCATGCTCGACTGTTTGGTGAAGCTTGCGCAACCCAAGTGCTTTCACAGTGTCACGCTGATCTTGTGTCCGTCCAATCAAGCTGCGTTTGAGGGTGACTGCTAGTTTTTGTGCCATGATCTCCCCTCCTTAACCTAACAATTCTTCTACTGTTTTATTGCGAAGTTTCGCTACATCTTCGGCACGTTTCAGGTTTTTGATTCCTTCAACAGTGGCACGAACCATGTTAATTGGTGTGCTGGATCCAAGTGATTTTGAAGTAATATCAGCTATTCCAGCAAGCTCAAGTACCGCACGGACAGGTCCCCCAGCAATAACTCCAGTACCCGCACTAGCCGGCTTAAGCAATACTTGCCCACCGCCATAACGGCCAATGATTTGGTGTGGAATTGTTGATTCCACTAAAGGTACATTAACCATGTTCTTCTTAGCATCTTCGATCGCTTTGCGGATTGCTTCTGGAACTTCTTGAGCTTTTCCAGTACCGAATCCGACATGGCCGTTTTTGTCGCCTACTACAACCAATGCAGTAAAGCGGAAGCGGCGTCCACCTTTCACAACTTTTGCCACACGGTTTACTGTAACTACGCGTTCTTCTAGTTCAAGTTTGTTGGCATCAATTTGACTCATGTAGTCCGTCCCTCCTTTTTATATTAAAATTCTAGTCCATTCTCGCGTGCTGCATCAGCTAATGCTTTTACACGCCCATGGTATAAGTAACCGCCGCGGTCAAATACCACTGATTTGATGTTTTTATCCGCTGCTCGCTTTGCGATGAGCTCTCCCACTTGCTGGGCAGCCTCTGCATTGCCGGCAGACTCGATATTAAGCTCTTTGTCAAGAGTGGAGGCACTTGCTAAAGTTACCCCTGTTTCATCGTCGATCAATTGAGCGTAAATGTTTTTGTTAGAACGGTATACGCTTAGACGTGGACGTTCGTTTGTTCCGCTGATTTTCGTACGGACGCGTGCATGTCTTTTCTTGCGCACTTTGTTCTTATCAAGCTTTGTAATCATGCGAGTCACTCCTTTCAATGCCTAGCGGCTTTATTTACCTGTTTTACCTTCTTTACGACGTACATATTCGCCTTCGTAGCGAATTCCTTTGCCTTTGTATGGCTCAGGCGGACGTACAGCGCGAATGTCAGAAGCCAATGCTCCGACTCTTTCTTTATTGAAACCTTTAACGATCACTTTTGTATTGGATGGCACATCGATTTCGATACCGTCTTCCGGGTCAAATTCTACCGGGTGGGAATAGCCAACGTTAAGCACAAGCTTCTTGCCCTGTTTCTGTGCACGGTAACCAACACCGACAAGTTCAAGTGATTTTTCAAAGCCTTTAGATACACCCTCCACCATGTTTGCTACAAGGGAACGTGTAGTTCCATGCAGGGAGCGGTGTTCTTTAGCATCGGATGGACGAGTCACGTTGATGACATTGTCTTCAATGCTGATATTGATATCTGAATTGAATGTATTGCTCAGTTCACCTTTCGGCCCTTTAACAGTCACTGTGTCTGCTTCCTTTGTCACTGTTACGCCAGAAGGGATTTCAATTGGTTTATTGCCTATACGGGACATTGTTGCACCTCCGTTCTTTCTGCTAAATTACCAAACATATGCGAGTACTTCGCCGCCGACTTGTTTCGCTCTTGCTTCTTTGTCGGAGAGTACTCCCTGAGAAGTTGATACAAGCGCAATTCCTAAACCGTTCAGTACTTTTGGAACCTCGTTTGCTTTTGCATAAACACGAAGACCGGGCTTGCTGATACGCTTTAATCCGGTAATAACGCGCTCGTTATTCGCTCCATATTTAAGAAAAATGCGGATAATACCTTGCTTGTTGTCTTCGATGAATTCCACATCGCGGATGAAACCTTCTTTTTTAAGGATATCAGCAATGTCCTTCTTGATTTTAGAAGCTGGAATTTCCAATTTCTCATGGCGGACCATGTTCGCGTTTCGAATTCTTGTAAGCAAGTCTGCAATTGGATCAGTCATAACCATTAATTTTTACCTCCTTCCCAATATCGGGCTTACCAGCTGGCTTTTTTAACGCCTGGAATTTGACCTTTGTAGGCTAATTCACGGAAACAGATACGGCATAGTTTAAATTTGCGAAGAACAGAATGCGGACGGCCGCAACGTTCGCAACGAGTATATTCTTGAACTTTATACTTAGGCGTACGTTTCTGCTTGACTACCATTGATTTCTTAGCCACTATTTCGCCTCCCTTTTACGATTACTTTTGAAATGGCATTCCAAATCCAGTTAATAGTTCGCGTGATTCTTCATCAGTGTTAGCTGTAGTTACAATAACAATGTCCATTCCGCGAACTTTGTTTACTTTATCGTAATCAATTTCTGGGAAAATGAGCTGCTCTTTGATTCCGAGTGTATAGTTGCCGCGTCCATCAAATGCCTTCTTGGAGATTCCACGGAAGTCACGAACACGTGGCAATGATACAGAAACCAATTTGTCAAAGAACTCATACATGCGTTCACCGCGAAGTGTTACTTTAGCACCAATCGGCATTCCTTCACGAAGACGGAATCCCGCAATGGATTTTTTCGCTTTTGTCACAACAGGTTTTTGACCTGTGATCATAGAAAGTTCTTCCACTGCACTATCAAGTGCTTTAGCGTTTTGAACTGCATCGCCAACACCCATGTTAATTACGATCTTTTCAATTTTTGGTACTTGCATAACTGATTTATAGTTGAACTTGCTCATAAGAGCAGGTGTAATTTCTTTTTGATATTTTTCCTTTAGGCGGTTCATATTGTGTACCTCCCTTCTTCTACTTACTGGCTAATGATCTTGTCTTTTAAATCTTTGTCTAAAACCTCACCGGATTTCTTGGATACCCGGACGCTTTTGACCTTTTCTACACCGTCTTTGCCTTTGACCGTAACTTTTTTATAGCCGATTCTTGTTGGCTCATTCGTTTTTGGATCAATGACCATAACATTTGAAGCATGAATGGCTGCTTCCTTGTCAAAAATTCCGCCTTGCGGGTTTTCTTGGGAAGGTTTCGCATGCTTCTTCACGATGTTAATTCCTTCGACAAGTACGCGTTCTTTCTTAGGGAATGCTGCAAGTACTGTACCTGTTTTCCCTTTATCCTTGCCGGAAAGGACCATCACTTTGTCGCCTTTTTTAACGTGCATTTGAATCGCACCTCCTTGAGTGACCGAATCATGTGTTTATATTAAAGAACCTCTGGTGCCAGAGAAACAATTTTCATGAAGTTTTTATCGCGGAGCTCACGAGCCACTGGTCCGAAGATACGAGTTCCTCTTGGAGCTTGGTCGTCACGAATAATGACGCATGCATTTTCATCAAATTTGATGTAGGAACCGTCCGGACGGCGTGCACCTGATTTCGAGCGGACGATAACTGCTTTGACAACGTCACCTTTTTTGACAACGCCACCAGGCGTTGCATTTTTCACCGTACATACAATGACATCGCCGATGTTTGCCGTTTTACGCCCAGAACCGCCGAGCACTTTGATAGTCAATACTTCACGCGCACCGGAGTTGTCAGCTACTTTCAAACGGGATTCTTGTTGGATCATTTTGTTTACCTCCCTTCGGACTCAACTATCCGAAACAAAATTAAATGATAACCGCTTTTTCAACTACCTCTACAAGACGGAAGCGTTTTGTAGCCGATAGAGGGCGAGTTTCCATAATACGGACTACGTCACCAACTTTAGCTTCATTATGCTCATCATGAGTTTTGAATTTCTTGGAATATTTTACGCGTTTACCGTACAAGCTGTGTTTTTTATATGTTTCAACCATTACTGTAACAGTTTTATCCATTTTATCGGAGACAACACGACCTGTGTATACTTTACGCTGATTGCGTTCAGCCATATCCGCAACCTCCTTTCACCTATCGATTGGTTATGCCGATCTCTCTTTCACGAATGATCGTTTTCATGCGGGCGATCCCTTTGCGGACCTCTCGGATGCGGGCGGTATTTTCTAATTGCCCTGTAGCTAGCTGGAAGCGAAGGTTAAACAATTCTTCCTTTAAAGACTTGATATTCTGTTCAATTTCGGCAGTGGTCAAATCACGGATTTCTTTAGCCTTCATTTCGTTCACCACCAATTTCTTCTCGTTTAACAAACTTACATTTTATTGGAAGTTTGTGGGATGCAAGTCGAAGGGCTTCACGAGCCACCTCTTCAGGTACACCAGCAATTTCAAACATGATCTTGCCAGGTTTTACTACAGCTACCCATCCTTCAGGAGCCCCTTTACCGGAACCCATCCGAACTTCTAAAGGCTTAGCCGTATAAGCTTTATGAGGGAAAATTTTAATCCATACTTTACCGCCACGTTTCATATAACGTGTCATGGCGATCCTTGCTGCTTCAATTTGACGGTTTGTGATCCAAGAAGCTTCAAGAGCTTGAAGACCGTATTCACCGAATGCTACTTCAGTACCGCCTTTTGCTTTACCGCGCATGTTCCCACGATGTGGACGACGGTATTTCACTCTTTTAGGCATTAACATGATTAATTTCCTCCTTCCTCAGACTTTTTCTTTTCTGGAAGGACCTCTCCACGGTAAATCCAAACTTTAACGCCGAGCTTACCGTATGTTGTATCTGCTTCAGCATGTGCATAGTCGATATCTGCGCGAAGTGTATGAAGTGGAACAGTTCCTTCGCTGTAGTGTTCCGAACGAGCGATATCAGCTCCGCCAAGTCGGCCGGAAACCATTGTTTTGATACCTTGTGCACCTGCACGCAATGTACGCTGGATCGCCTGCTTTTGCGCACGGCGGAAAGAGATCCGGCTTTCCAATTGACGAGCGATGTTTTCAGCAACAAGCTTCGCGTCCAAATCAGCTTTTTTGATTTCAACGATGTTGATATGAACTCGTTTGCCTGTAAGCTTGTTCAATGCTTTTCTTAAAGCTTCTACTTCACTTCCACCTTTACCGATAACCATTCCAGGCTTCGCTGTGTGGACAGTGATGTTAATGCGATTTGCGGCACGTTCAATTTCAATTTTGGAAACTGAAGCGTCTTTGAGCCGGTTTTCGATATATTCACGCACCTTTATATCTTCGTGAAGTAAAGTTGCGTATTCTTTGTCTGCGTACCACTTGGATTCCCAATCACGAATAATGCCGATACGCATTCCAATAGGGTTTACTTTTTGACCCACGAACTACCCCTCCTTCTGTTCTGATACCACAATTGTGATGTGGCTTGTTCGTTTGTTGATTTGGCTGGCTCTACCTTGAGCACGTGGTCTGAAACGTTTCATTGTCGGACCTTCATCAACATATACCTTTGATACTAAAAGGTTGTTTACGTCCATGTCATAGTTATGCTCTGCATTTGCTACAGCAGACTTCAAAAGCTTTTCTACAATCGGAGAAGCTGCTTTTGGAGTATGCTTCAAGATGGCAATTGCTTCGCCTACTTGCTTTCCTCGAATAAGATCGACGACCAGGCGTGCTTTACGAGGAGCAATTCTAACTGTTCTAACGACAGCTTTTGCTTGCATTAGGATGCCCTCCTCTCATTAGCGTCTTGTTTTTTTGTCATCTGCGGCATGACCTCTATAAGTACGAGTTGGCGCAAATTCACCGAGCTTGTGGCCAACCATATCTTCACTGATGTAAACTGGAACATGCTTGCGTCCATCGTAGACTGCGATTGTATGTCCGACAAACACCGGGAAAATTGTGGAACGGCGAGACCAAGTTTTGATCACTTGTTTCTTGTCAGACTCATTTAAGTTCTCAACTTTTTTCATCAAATGCTCATCTACAAAAGGTCCTTTTTTTAGGCTGCGACCCATGCTGGTACCTCCCTTCGTGATTGCGCTACGGTCCGATTAAAGAACCGTAGGACAACCTCGTTATTTTTTGCGGCGGCGTACAATAAATTTATCCGACTTGTTTGTTTTCTTCCTTGTTTTGTAACCAAGAGTTGGTTTACCCCAAGGAGTAACAGGAGACTTACGACCGATTGGCGCTTTTCCTTCTCCCCCACCATGTGGATGGTCGTTAGGGTTCTTAACGGAACCACGAACGTGAGGACGTCTACCCAACCAGCGAGAACGACCTGCTTTACCGATTGTTACAAGTTCATGCTGCTCATTGCCCACTTCACCGACTGTTGCACGGCAGGTAGTAAGGATCATGCGCACTTCACCTGAGTTCAAACGGACAAGCACGTATTTTGTACCTTCTTTACCAAGAACCTGAGCTGAAGTTCCTGCGGAACGGATAAGTTGACCGCCTTTACCAGGTTTCAATTCGATGTTGTGTACAACTGTACCAACTGGAATGGAAGAAAGCGGAAGAGCATTTCCTACTTTGATATCAGCTTCAGGACCAGACATGATTTCCATGCCCACTTGAAGGTTTTTTGGAGCTAGAATATAACGCTTTTCACCATCATTATAGTGGATCAAAGCAATGTTTGCGGAACGGTTTGGATCGTACTCGATAGTAGCAACGCGTCCGGGTATACCATCTTTGTTGCGTTTGAAGTCGATAATACGGTATTGACGTTTATGACCGCCCCCGCGATGACGAACTGTAGTCCTACCTTGGCTGTTACGGCCGCCTTTTCTGTTAAGAGGCGCAAGCAAAGTTTTTTCCGGCTTATCAGTAGTAATATCGGAAAAATCTAAGCTAGTCATGTTACGTCGACCGTTGGAGGTAGGTTTGTATTTTTTGATCGCCATTTTTTTCCCTCCTCTACATTTATTGAAAGATTAAAGATTAAACTTCAAAAAATTCGATTTCTTTGCTGTCTTCAGTCAAAGTAACCACTGCTTTGCGGCGTTTGTTTGTGTAGCCTGCAAAACGGCCCATACGTTTGAATTTACCTTTATAGTTCATGACATTGACTTTTGCGACTTTTACATCAAAAATGCTTTCTACTGCGTCTTTCACCTGTGTTTTGTTGGCTCTGACGTCAACTTCGAAAGTATACTTTTTGTCAGCTGTCATGTCCATGGAACGCTCTGTAATTACGGGGCGCTTTATAACGTCACGTGCATCCATTACCCAAGCACCTCCTCGACTTTTTCAACTGCGGCTTTCGTCAGGATCAATGTTTCATGTCCAACAACATCAAGCACGTTGATGCTGTTTGCATCAATCACTGTAACTCCTGGGATGTTTCTTGCAGAAAGTGCCACATTGTCTTCTGGAACATCAGTTACAATCAACGCTTTTTTGCCAACTGGCAAGCTTTTCAAGACTTTAGCAAATTCCTTTGTTTTAGGAGCATCGAAAGTCAATGCTTCTACTACAAGGATGCTTTCCTCCAAAGCTTTAGCTGACAATGCTGATTTGATTGCAAGACGGCGTACTTTCTTAGGAAGCTTGTAGCTGTAGCTGCGTGGAACTGGTCCGAATACTGTTCCACCACCACGCCATTGTGGTGAGCGGATAGATCCTTGACGTGCTCTACCTGTACCCTTTTGGCGCCACGGTTTACGTCCGCCGCCGCGCACTTCCGAACGTGTTTTTACTTTAGATGTACCTTGTCTTAATGAAGACTGTTGCATAACGATTGCTTCAAATAAAACATGGTTGTTTGGCTCAATACCGAAAATAGAATCGTTAAGATCTACTTCTCCGACCTTAGAACCTTCTTGATTATATACGGCTACTTTTGGCATTTCATTTCCTCCTTTCTTTACGAAAATATTTATTTAACCTTGATTCCAGTTTTGATTTCAAGCATTGCTTTCTTCGATCCAGGGACATTTCCTTTGATCAAAAGAAGATTGCGTTCTGCGTCAACTTTGACAATTTCAAGGTTTTGAACAGTGATTTTCTGTCCACCCATTTGTCCTGGGAGTTTCTTTTGCTTGAATACACGAGCTGGGTCAACAGCACCCATTGATCCAGGGCTGCGGTGGAAGTGGGAACCGTGGGACATTGGTCCGCGGCCTTGACCGTGGCGTTTGATAACACCTTGGAAACCTTTCCCTTTAGAAATTCCTGTTACATCCACTACGTCGCCTTCTGCGAAAATATCAACCTTAATCTCTTGACCAACTTCATATTCATCTAGATTTACGTTATTTAACTCACGTACGAAGCGCTTAGGTGCAGTTTCTGCTTTAGCAACATGTCCTTTTTCAGGTTTGTTAGCCAGCTTTTCGCGTTTGTCTTCAAAACCGATTTGAACAGCCTCGTATCCGTCTGCCTCAACTGTCTTCTTTTGAAGAACAACGTTAGGAGCAGCTTCTACAACTGTTACAGGGAGAAGTCTTCCGTCTTCAGCAAAAATCTGCGTCATACCGATTTTTCTACCTAAGATTCCTTTGGCCATGAGTCACACCTCCTGCTTTCTTTCATTAATTATTTATTAAAGTTTGATTTCAATGTCCACGCCGGACGGCAAGTCGAGTCTCATCAAAGAATCTACAGTTTGTGGTGTAGGGCTGATGATGTCGATCAGACGTTTATGTGTCCGCATTTCGAATTGCTCGCGGGAGTCCTTGTATTTATGAACCGCACGCAAGATTGTGTAAACAGATTTCTCTGTTGGAAGCGGAATTGGTCCTGATACATTAGCACCTGAACGTTTTGCCGTTTCTACAATCTTTTCTGCAGACTGATCCAAAATTCTGTGATCGTAAGCTTTCAATCTAATCCGGATTTTTTGTTTTGCCATTACTTTCCCTCCTTTTCGCCTATTTTAAAAATAGACATACTCCGCGGAAATTTCCCCCACACTCGCCATGGCAAAGCGGCCGGGTGTGTCGGCAACCTTCCGCATCATTGCTGTCAAATGACCAACATTATACATTATACATACAATAGATAGTCATTGCAATACGAAACAACAAATAATGCCATTAAATTTGACTGCTTTATTATACAGACGTTTTAACAATTTTTCAACAAAGGTTTTTCCGCTCTATACTTAACGCAAAAATTTTTTTATCTGAAAGGTGTTTACAAAACAGCTCGGTTTGTATATTATGATTAATAAGTTTCCCTAGTGCAACTATTTGTCTTTTGGGCAATATAATAGGGGTTGGCTAAAAAATAATATACATTGTTTATAGAAAAGAAGGTGATGGTTTTGAAAGATCAGGCTATATCCGTGCGCAATTTATCTGTTTCCTACTATGGAAAAGAAGTTCTAAAGAACATTAATTACACTTGCAGCCATGGAAAATTAGTCGGGATTATTGGACCAAATGGCGCTGGTAAATCCACGATGATGAAAGCAGCATTGGGATTAATACCAAGGGACAGCGGGCAGATCAATATTGGTGGACGGCCGTTAAAAGAAATGAGGAAAAAGATTGCATACGTTCCCCAACGGTCAAATATTGATTGGGATTTTCCGATTATTGTTAAAGACACAGTGCTTCTTGGAACCTATCCAAAATTGGGCCTTTTTCACCGTCCGAAAAAGAAAGACAAAGAATGGGCGATGGAGTGTCTTGCGAAAGTGGGTATGGAACAGTTTGCAAACAGCCAAATCGGTGAGCTGTCTGGAGGACAGCAGCAAAGAGTATTTCTTGCACGTTCTCTGGCACAAAATGCGGAGTATTTCTTCTTGGATGAACCATTTGTTGGCATTGATGTTTCCAGCGAAGAAGTCATCATTCGCATTTTAAAGGGGTTGCGTGATGAAGGTAAAACTGTGTTTGTCGTTCACCATGATTTAATGAAAGTGCAAAGTTATTTTGACGACCTCATTCTTATCAATAAAGAATTAATCGGCGCAGGCCCTGTAGATCTTGTCTTCAAACCCGAATTGATGCAAGCTGCATACAAAGCCCCGATCAATATGCTTGGAAGTTTGGGGGTCGGAGTGTGATGGAGTTCATTAATGATTTAATGACCTATGAGTTTCTGCAGAAAGCTTTTGTAACATCCATTATAGTCGGGATTATTTGCGGCGTTATTGGCAGTTTCATCGTTTTGCGCGGAATGGCCTTGATGGGGGACGCGATTTCTCATGCTGTTCTTCCCGGAGTAGCTATTTCATACATGCTTGGAATCAATTTTTTCTACGGTGCCGTAGCGACAGGTATCCTGACAGCGCTCGGTATCGGGTTAATCAGTCAAAACAGTCGTGTTAAAAATGACTCTTCGATCGGAATTGTTTTTACTGCGGCATTTGCTCTGGGAATTATTTTAATTACCCTGGCTCAGAGTGCAACCGACCTAACGCAAATTCTGTTCGGAAACGTCCTTGCGGTCAGAACGTCGGACATGTGGCTTACCCTGATTATTGGAGCGGCAGTCATTCTTGTTGTTGTTCTATTTTATAAGGAGTTGCTCGTTTCCAGCTTTGATGAAACAATGGCTGCAGCTTATGGCCTTAAAACGAGATTGATCCATTACATGATCATGGCACTTCTAACACTTGTTACTGTCGCATCGTTACAGACAGTGGGAGTTATTCTCGTTGTTTCCATGTTAATTACTCCGGCATCAACGGCTTATCTTTTGACAAACAGACTATCCACGATGATTGTGCTTGCATCGGTATTTGGGGCACTCTCCTCAATCGCCGGATTATATTTCAGTTTTGTCTATAATCTGCCGTCCGGACCAGTGATAGCATTAGCTACAACCGTTTTTTTCTTGGTCGCATTTTTATTCTCTCCAAAACAGGGTATCTTTTGGAGAATGTTAAAAACGAACAAACAAAGAATATCAGTTGGTTAGGCGCTGAAACCTGCCTAATAAAGAAATATTTTATAGAATGAAAGGGAGTTTAGTAGAAAATGAAGAAGTTTATGAAATTAATTGCGCTGGCAAGTATCGCAGTATTTTTACTTGCAGCGTGCGGGAACAAGAGATCGACCTCTAATTCCGGGGGGAGTTCAGGATCTAAAGATGATGGGGCGTTAAAAGTCGTCACCTCATTTACAATCATTGAAGACCTTGCAAAGGAAATTGGCGGAGATGATGTCGTTATTCATAACTTAGTCCCTACAGGTACAGATCCTCACGAATATGAACCTTTGCCTGAAGATATTAAAGCAGCTACTGATGCAGATGTGCTTTTCTATAATGGATTAAACCTTGAAGGCGGAAAAGATGGCTGGTTCTTTAAAATGATTGATTCTGTTGGACAGAAAGAAGAGAATGTCTTCAGTTTGACGGAACGTGTTGAGCCGATGCATATAACAAGCCATGACGGGAAAGAAGAAGAAATTAATCCACATGCTTTCATCGACCCCAATGTAGGAATTCAAATGGCTGAGGATATGATAGATGCATTCATCAAAATTGATCCTGATAAAAAAGAAAACTACGAAAAACGCGGTAATGCTTATTTGGAAAGATTGAAAGACATTGAAAAAGAATACGAAGAAAAACTTAGCAGCATACCTGAAGAAGATAAGATCTTAGTAACAAGTGAGCGGGCTTTTCAATATATGACGAGCCGTTATGGATTAAAGGAAGCCTATATCTGGGCGATTGATACAGAAGAAAATGGTTCACCTAAACAAATTAAAGAACTTCTTGGATTCCTTAAAGAACATAATGTTCCGATCCTCTTCCGAGAATCTAATGTTGACCCGCGTCCAATGGAGACAGTTTCCAAGGAATCAGGAGTACCAATCTATGAAAAACCGATCTATTCTGATGAAATTGGAAAACCCGGAGATGAAGTCGATACGTATATTAAGTATCTAAAGTATAATATTGACATTATGTACGACGGCTTGACGAATTAATAATTTCGGAAGAAAATTCCTAGAAATGATTTACACTCTAAAAAAGGGTAAATATAAAGCATCTTTAGTTGGTTCAAATACAACTTAAGGTGCTTTTTTCTATGGTAAAGAATGAGTTATGCTACAATGCTGCCGAGGAATCCCAGAACTCTAGTTTATTCTAATTGAAAGTTATATTCCTGGCCAAAAATTATGCTTAACAAAACACGCTCCCGCACTAAAAGAACCCTTCTCTTCTTTTAAGAGAGCCTTTACTGCTGAGGAGATGACTGAGGACTGCATTTTACAGCATAAAACACAAATACTTTTGTAATCCACTCCGTTTTATGTTGAAATCTAAAGATGTTTGCGCGTAATTTTTTGTAATAATGTCGCGCTCCCCAAAGTATAGAAACACAAAAAAAGGGTTCTATGTCAAATGTTGGGGTAGAGTGAGGTGGAAGCTCATTCTACCCAACATGACTTTCAATTTTTTTATACTT
>NZ_JACSPV010000050.1 GCF_014836955.1 Bacillus norwichensis | reverse complement strand
AATTCTTTTGAAAAAGTTCTTCTTTTCCTTTTGGTCATTCTCGATTCTCCTCTGACTAGATTGAATCAAGTCTATATGACCTTAACAAATCTGTCCAACTAAGTGTAACCGATTCACATAGACAGAAAGTGGCAAGTTGTTCAAACCATGTCTAAGAAACCTTGTGAACTACCAATTAAAAAATCATATAGGAACAACAGCTGACATCTTCAATATTTTTTGCAAGCTATATTATTTCTTATTGCTTATATATTTCTATAAACACTAATTTAAAAGATTTGCATCTTTCTCGGAAATTAATTTATCTCTACACCTAACCAGCTTTATTTAATGTTTTTTTATTTATTTGAACTTTTGATAGAGAAACATATAAACAGAAAGAGACAAAAATTCCTACAATCCAGGCTAAATCCATCCCGTTCATAATTTTTGAAATAGGGCCTTGGTATATCTCAGTATTAATAAACGGTATTTGGCATAGAACTGTTAAGAGATATGCCAATAAAGTAGATTTATTTATTTTGCCAAAACCTCCATCCTTTTTTATAAATTCTTCATGATGAAAATCATTGTGTTTAAGTAGATAAAAATCAGTTAAAGTAATCACACTCCAAGGTATGATAAAGAATAAAATAAATCCTAAGTATAACTGAAAATTACTCATAAAATTCCCAGCGCCTACTGTAGCAGCAAGAGCAATAAAAATCCCGATTGTAACGGAAGTGACTATACGAAGTTTTATTGTTGTATTAAATTCAATGAAATTACTAGCAATAGATAAGGCTATAATCCCTGCCCCATAAATATTTAGTGAATTAATAACTAAGACTCCAAGAGACAGTAGAAGAACGATAAAAAAGCCAAGCCCTCCCATAGTTTTTATTTGTGCCATTACATTTCCATTAACAACCATGGTCGCGATTGCAGCTCCTAAAAGCATTAGCCAAGCTGAACTAAGGAAGCTCCCTAAATATGAATAAAAAAAAGTCTTTTTAGCGTAGCTCGGATCCATGTATCTGGAATGGTCTGATACATATGGACCATAAGTAATTTGCCAAGTAACGCATATAGATGTTGCTAATAAAAATTGTGAAAAGGTGAACCCTCCTTGGTTTAAAAGATCCATGGATAATTGGCTAATAACAAGTATAGTTAAAATCAGGAATATCACCGAATAGCCAATAGTGTATATTCTCATTGACTTTTGAATCAATCCTTGCCCATAGATAGCTAGAAGTACCATAGGGATTATACTGATCACTACAGTTAAATTAAGATTGACTCCTAAAGTTTCCTCAATCCCTTGTCCTACCAATACAGTATTTGTTGCACCATAACCCAAATACATAATAAAAACAATTAACATAGGTAATATCACACCGTAATAGCCAAATTGAGCTCTGCTTTGCATTAACTGTGGGATTCCTAACATTGGACCCTGTGCCGAATGAAGAGCCATGATCGCAGCACCAATAGCATGTCCAAAGATAATGGACAGACCAGCCCACCAAAAATTCAACCCAATTACTATAGCTAAGGCTCCTGTCACCAAAGTTGTAGAAACTGTACTTGCAGCAAACCAAGTAAAAAATAATTCTTTTGGCTTCCCCTTTCTTTCGGACAAAGAGATATATTCATAACTCTTTTGTTCTATTGAACGAGTATTATTATTTTCACTCATGTATTCATCCCCAACAATATTATTATTCATTAAGGTCAAGGGACAGAAACTTCCCCAGGAACATTTAAGAATCTGAGTGACTTCTTTATCCACAGGTGTTTAATCTTTCTTTATTAATTGGCCTACCTTAGTAACCTGTATGTTTCGCCAGTATCTCGATTGTACTTTAATTACTTCATTAATTGCTTCCTGCTCATGTTCGTACACCTTGTCAGGATATCCGTTAGTCCCAGGTGCAAAAGGATCTTTTACATCAGTTTGTTTTTCACTTAATACTTCTATAATCCTTAACGTACAAAATGGCACATACGCATTACTATAACCGCCTTCATGACAAAAAACGAGTTTTCCGTTACAATGCTTTTGAGCAATTTCTTTCATTATATCTGTCATTTTTCCGAAACCATCAGCAGAAACTCTCATCCTCCCTAAAGGATCAAACATCCCAGGATCCTGTCCAGCAGAAACAATGATCAATTCCGGTTGGAACTCATCTGCTAAAGGCTTTATGACTTGTTCAAAAGTTTGCAAATAGGCCGAGGTGCCGCAGCCTGGTGGTAAAGGAATATTCACATTATAACCTTTGCCTTTCCCCTCCCCTATATCTGTTGCAAAACCCGAGTTATTGGGAAAATTTAAATGTTCATGAATAGAGATGAACAACACTTGATCATCTTCATAGAAGGCTTTTTCAGTCCCGTTTCCATGGTGGACATCCCAATCCAACACCATGATTTTTCTCAATCCATATTTTTTTTGTGCATACTTGGCGGCAATGGCAACGTTATTAAAGATACAGAACCCGATGCCTTTTGCTGGTTCGGCATGATGACCCGGCGGCCTTGTTAGCGCATAAGCATTATCTACTTCGCCCTCTATGACACTGTCTACAGCGGTTAAGGCTCCTCCCGTAGATAGTAAGGCGATTTCATAGGAACCTCTTCCAACTATTGCATGGTCTCCGGCATCTCCGCCATTTGTATCACTTAAATACTTGACCTGCTCTATATATTCAGACGTATGAAGAAATTGAATTTCCTCCAAGGTTGCTGCACGTGGGCGAATATGATGAAGCTCTCTCATTAATCCACATCTTTCTAAAAGATTATTTACCCTTCTTTTCGTTTCAGGATGTTCAGAAAAAACATCTGTCTGTAAATATCCGCCGGAAGGGAGGAATAAAGTTCCCGTTCCGGTATCATGCCAAAAGTAACTTTCATCATAGATATAACCGGTCTTCATACATAATCCCTCCAGCATTATAATTTCAATTTGTTATCCCAAATAAGAGCTATGAACCAATTCACTGCCCTTTAATTCGGCCTTTGTTCCTTCCCCTGCTAATCGCCCAGCCATTAATACATAACCTCGCGTACAGAAATCGATAGCCATTTCTGCATTTTGATCCACGAGCAGGATGGTTGTGCCTTGTTGGTGAAGTTCTGATATCTTTTCATATACTTCATATACCAACTTTGGCGATAGGCCCATAGAAGGTTCATCCAGCAGTAAAATCTTGGGGCTTGTCATCATGGCACGTGCGATTGCCAGCATTTGCTGTTCACCGCCTGACAATAGTCCTGCCATCTGATCTCTTCTCTCCCGTAAAATTGGAAAAGGCTCTGAAACTTCTTCTGCTTTTTGCATACGCTGGGAATTCGATAACGTATATCCGCCGAGCAGAAGGTTATCCCATACAGATAGATATGGAAATACCTGCCTGCCTTCAGGTACAAGCGTCATGCCCTGGCTTACAAGTTGAAAAGTCTTTGCTTTATTAATCGACTGTCCCGACAATGAGATAGACCCGCTCTTAGGACGAATTTCTCTCATGATGCTTTTTAATAACGTGCTCTTTCCAGCCCCGTTCGCACCAATCACCGAGACGGCCTCACGTTCATCCACATGTAAACTAATTTCATCTAAAGCATTTATTTGCCCATAGAATGTGCTAATATTCTTTACTTCAAGCATTCACCTCAGCCCTTCCCATATACGCCTCAAGCACTTCCGGATGGCGCTGGATTTCTGCAGGAGGTCCTTCGACAAGTTTTTTTCCAAAATTGATTACTGTAATTTGATCTGATAGCGTATTCACCAAGTGCATATCATGGGCAATGATCAAAATTGTAATCCCCTGTCTGTTCACTGAAGAAAATAGCTCCATCAGTTCACTTGTCTCTTTCGAATTCATACCTGCTGTTGGTTCATCCAGCAACAGGAGCCGCGGACTCATTGCCAAAGCCCTCGCAATTTCTACCCTACGTTGGTTACCGTACGACAACTTGGCGGCATACTCATCACGGACTCCCCACAATCCAACAAATTGGAGAATCTCCTCAACCATCTCCCTAGCAAGCCTTTCCTTTTTACAGAAATTGCTTGATAGAAATAACGCTGGAAGGAGCTTTCCTCCTGTCAAAAGATAGGTGCCGATCAACACTGTCTTAAATACGGTCATATCCGGAAATAAACGTATGTTTTGAAATGTACGAGAAATCCCTTTTTCAGATATTTTATCCGGTCTTAACGAGGTGATATTGTGATTTAAAAAATCAACCTTTCCCTGATCTGCTGGAATGACGCCTGTAATCAGGTTAAAAAGCGTACTCTTTCCGGCTCCGTTGGGACCTATAACAGCGTGAATATGGCCCTTATCTACCGAGAAGGAGAGGTTATTGACAGCTTTTACACCACCAAATGATTTTGAAAGGTTATCCACTGTTAAAATCTTTTCAATGTCTGTCTTGTTCATACTTTAACCCCCTCCTTCTTGACCACATCGTCTACCCGTATGTTGCTTCGGGAAATCTTCCTTCTGAAAAAGTGGAATAATCCCATAAGTCCTCTTGGAAAAAACATAATCATTATGACAATTAAGAAACCATAAACTACCATTCTCAGCTCAGGAGCCGCTCTGAGGGCTTCAGAAAATACAGTCAATAATGATGCACCAATGATTGCCCCCGCTATGGAGCCCTGGCCGCCTATCATGACCATTGTAAGGATTGTCACTGACATGGCAAAATTAAAAGTCTCTGGACTTACCACATGAATGAAATGGGCGTATAATGACCCGGCTGCTCCACAAAATGCTGTGGAGATAGTAAACACAAGGACCTTTGTCTTGAAAACTGGTATTCCCATGGCTTGTGCAGCAAGTTCATCATCACGGATAGCGTTGCATGCACGGCCGAATCCAGATTTCATTAATAATCGGGAAATCAATATTGCGAGGAAGACAAAGACCAAAAATAATGGAAAATAATCACCATATTGATCAAATGTTAGCTTAAAAGAACCGACACCGATTGCCGGAGGGGCCGATATCCCTGCGATTCCCATCGGTCCGCCGGTCATGTCTGACCAATTAAGAAATACAAGCCATAAAATGGTTCCAAACGCTAGCGTAGCCATGACAAGATATTCCTCAACCAATTTCAATCCAATATAACCGATAACTAACCCTATCAAACCAGTAAAGATAATCGACAGAGGAAGTGTCAACCAAAAAGAATAACCGAGCTTGGTTGAGAGAATTGCAGAAAGATACGCGCCAATTCCAAAAAAACCACCATGTCCAACAGATACTTGTCCGGTATAGCCGACAATTAAATCCAATCCTAAAGCAAGAATAATATAGATTAATATCAGGTTAAGTACGTACATGAAATAGGGATTCGTTATTGCTAGAGGCAATAGAAATAATAAAATTCCTCCAATAAGGATCCCATATTTTCGGAAATTAATATTTTTCATTCTGCTACCCCTTTATACTTTTTCCTGCACAATTTTGCCGAAAATCCCTTGAGGACGAGCCAACAAAATAACCAGCAGGATAATCATTGCTACCGCATCCCTGTAACCTGAAGAAATGAACCCAGCAGCAAAGCTTTCGACAATTCCTAATAACAGACCTGCCACCATTGCTCCCGGAATATTACCCATTCCGCCCATAACTGAAGCTGTAAATCCCTTTAAGCCGGCGAACACTCCCATTGTGGGATACACCAAAAAGACCGGTCCTACCAAAATTCCCGCAAGAGCTCCAACACCGGAACCAATGGCAAAAGTAATTGAAATCACTTTGTTTGCATTAATCCCCATCAATTCTGTTGCATTAATATTTTGGGCGGCTGCTTGTACAGCTTTACCCATTATTGTTCGATTAATGAACAACTCCATGGAAAACATCACTATGATAGTCACAATGATAATATAGACATAATGCTGGTTGATTAACATACCCCCTACAGAAATGTTTTTTTCCAAAAATGGAGAGGCCAATCTTTCTGGGCTTGCCCCCCAAATTAATTGAGCAAGATTTTGCAAAAATATGGCTATACCGATGGCTGCAATCAACAAATTCAGCTTTGGTGCGCTTCTCATTTTCTTGTAAACCAATTTTTCCATAAAGTAGCCGATCAGCGCTCCGGCTGCTACGCCGCCAAGGTACGCTATCCATATGGGAACATCTAATATAATAAGGTACAAAGAGACAAATGCTCCCCCCATGTATACTTCTCCATGTGCAAAGTTAATGAAACGAAGAACATTCCAGACCATCGTGTAGCCAATGGCCATTAAGGCATAGATACTTCCCAAAACGATTCCGTTAATCAATTGATCTAAAATCATCTCTTATCACCTATTCTTGTTCTTGTATAACAATGAATTCTCCACCCTTGACTTGCATGATCATTGGTTTATTGGACCGGTCACCATTTTTATCAAACTTAATAGGACCTGTTACACCGTTGTAATCAGTATTTGCGTAAGCATCTCTCACCTTATCCGGCGAATCACCGCCCTCTTCAAATGCCTTCGCAATAGTCATCGCCGCATCGTATGCTATAGCTGTGTTAGCTTCTACTTTCACGTCATTTTCTTTTGCCAGCTTTTTAAATTCATTCATATCTTCCGTATCCATATTCAAGTTAAGCATCGAAGCAAAAATATGGCCTTCAACAGCGTCACCACCTAAAGAAATAAGCTGTTCTGAATACATGGAGTCATCAGGAGAGAAAAATTGAACATCCAGCCCCGCTTGTTTAGCTTGTTGTGATATAAGGGCAACTTCGTTATAGAGCCCCACGATCATCACTGCATCCGGTTTTAACTTTTTAATCTTGGAAAGCTGTGCAGAGAAATTTTTATCCCCCGGATTGTAGGTTTCATTTGCAATGAACTCCATTCCAAGAGAACCCGCGGAATCCTCCGCCGCCTCATACATTGTCACGCCGTAATCCGTGTTTTCATATAAAGATACGACCTTTTTAACCTTCTTTTCTTCTGTCATATATTCCATGACGGCTGGAACATACACTGAGCCTGTAAGTATAATTCTGAACAGATAATCATTTGATAATTTTGATAGTTCTGGACTTGCTCCCATATTTACATGGAGAACCTGGTTTTTTCCTGATACTTCTTGAGATGCGATCGTCGGCGAGGAATTATAGCCTCCGATAATGGCTTTAGCTTTATCATTAATGACCATCTTATTTACTACTGCTACTGCTTCAGAAGGTGTTGCTTTATCATCGCCAACAAGAAGTTCCAGTTTCTTGCCGTTGATTCCCCCATTGTCGTTGATACTTTTAAACGCCAACTCCGCTCCATTTTTCATTTCGTCTCCGTACTGGGCATTATCGCCACTCATAGGTGCCTGAAGGCCTATCCGAATAGTATCTGAGGATGCTCCTCCATTTCCTGAAGAAGCTTCATCTGATCCGCAGCCAGTTAAGAATACGGCGAACACTAAAAACAGGATTATTGAATACAGTTTTGTTTTCAATGCCATTTCAACCCCCCACTATTTATTAATTAATTTTTTAAATAAAAATTATTCCGAACTATTCGAGCGTACAAATTTAAATTTTCCAAATGTCGATGATCCAATAAAGTGGCTGAGATAAAGCTCACGCAAAGCATCGCAGGTACTTTATTATATTAATTTAACTACTCTTGACTTCCGGGCATTCCTATCTGTACATTCTACATTTTCACAATCAAAATAATTAGCTTATAACGTTCAACTTGGGAATGGATCAACATAATGGGTTTATTCGATCTTCTCCCCATAACCCAGTGGTTAATCAAATCATAGTCATACCATAATAATTTTTTTACTAAGCAGTATATTTGCTTAAGGTTTTCTTTTCTACCTCACTTTTCATTAACACATAGTATATAACTCCTGGAATAGTCAGAGCTATAATCCATGCAAAATCTATATCATGCATAGATTTTGATATGAAACCTTGGTATATGGTAGTGTTTATAAATGGAATTTCACAAATTATGGTAACTGCATATGCAATCATGGCTTTCCAGTTATATCTTCCATATTCTCCATTGGGATCAAAAAGAGCATCTACATTATAATTACCATGACGCAAAAGATAGTAATCAACCAAGTTTATTGTAGTCCATGGGAATAAGAAATAAGCAAGAAACAGTATTAGGTTAGAGAAATTTTCCAAAAAATTCCCATGTCCTACAATAGCCAAGGCAGTTCCTATTATTCCACATATAAACAATAGTAAAAACCTTGTCTGAATTGTTCCTCTAAGCCTTACAATTGTATCAGTAATTGTAGTTAGTGACATAAATGCTCCATAAAGATTAAAAACATTTGTTGCCACGATTCCCAAAGCAATAGCAAAATACATAACAAGTGACCACTGTGAACCAACAAGAGCACTTAAACTAAGACTCGCATTATCTAAAAAACTTGGAATGGCGATTGTTAAACTTGCTCCCAAAATCATCATCCATACAGCACTAAGAACTGATCCACCATAGGTGTATATAAACGCTTTTTTAGGATCGGTATCTTTAGGGAGATACCTTGAATAATCTGCAACATAGGGCGCAAATGTAAGTTGCCAGGTCGCAAACACACTAACACTTGCTAAAAATGGTGCAAATTGGAATTGGCTTGGTGACCAGCTGTTAGCTGGAAAATCCAGTTTGAATACTAAAATACTTACAAATAGGAATATTACTCCCAATAAAATAGCGATATACTTCGATAACTTGTGAATCATTTCATATCCATAAAAAGTAATAACGAAAGTAATAACGCTTAAAATTGTAATACTCCAGCCAATTGGTATCGATGTACTCGCAGTGACAGCTTGAGCTCCTAGCACTGCATTACTTGCAAAATAGCCCAAATACATCAAAATAACTAACAACAGGGGGAAAATTGCTCCAATCACACCAAATTGGGCTCGACTTTGGATCATCTGGGGTATTCCTAATTTTGGCCCTTGTACTGAGTGAAGAGCCATAAAAATTGCACCTATTAGGTTACCTAAAAGTATTGATACTATGCTCCAAAAAAGATTTAGGCCAAAAACTACTGCCAAGCCCCCTGTTACAACTGCCAATAACATAAAATTCACTGTAAACCAAACTGAGAATAAACTACGGACGTTCCCATGCCTTTCATTTTCAGGAATATACTCAACAAAACGTGTTTCTGCCTTCATAAACATACCCCCTCGGTATATTTCTTGTTGATTATCATAAGCATATTTCTCCACTATGCACACATCAAGATAGTAAATTTTCTATAGCTATCTTGATGCGTTTAAATTTAAACTAGTTAAAGCTATTAAGCATATATATTTGAACCCTTATATTCATAGGCTGCTGTAAACAATTCTATATAATCTTCTTTTGTTATTTTCCTTGGATTCACCGTTGTACAAATGTTTTCTTCAGCAGCTCCCGCAAGGAAATCAAAATCTTTCGTATCTACATAATCTAAATCACTAAATTTAGGAATATTTATCTTATTAGCTAATTCTTCTAATAACTTAGCCCCCTCTAGTGCAATTTGGTCATCTGTTTTCCCTTCAGAAGAAACACCTAATTTTTTAGCCACATTTGCAAACTTCTTGGGGTTCGAACTAATATTAAACTTAAATACAAAAGGTAAGAAGATTGCATTTGCAACACCATGAGGTGTATCATAAAGGCCTCCAAGTGGTTCTGCCATAGCATGAACTGAACCAAGATTAGTATTCGCAAATGATAAGCCGGCTATTAGACTAGCTACTATCATGTTTTGCCTAGCTTCCAAGTCTTTGCCGTTCTCTACCGCATTTACCAAATGCTCTGCTATCAATTCTATAGCATGTAGTGCCAAAGAATCGGAGATTGGCTCTGAGACATTGCAAACATAAGCTTCAATTGCATGTGTAAGTGCATCCATTCCAGTTGCTGCTGTAATTGACTTGGGCAAGCTCAATGTAAGTTCTGGATCAACTAAAGCAACTTTTGGTGATAGTCTTAAGTCAAATAAAAGCATCTTATCTTTAATATTTGTATCAGTAATTACGGAATAACTGGTTACTTCACTTCCTGTTCCGGCTGTAGTTGGAATGCAGATTAATGGAGTTATATCTCTTTCCAATTTATCTGTGCCATATCTTTCAGACAATGTTCCGCCATGTGTCAAGAGTGTCCCAATTGCCTTCGCTGTGTCCATTGAGCTTCCACCACCAAGCCCAATCAAAACATCTATACCTTCTTCTTTTACTTGCTCATAAGCTTTTTGGCAATCCACGTCCCTTGGATTAGGCTTTACTTCATCATAAACTAGGAAATCAATATTTTTTTCTTTTAATGGATCTATAACTTTATCTAAAATGCCAGTATTGGCAAGTCCCTTATCCGTAACAATAAGTACTTTTTGACCTCCTAGCTTTTTTGCGAACTCTCCTACTAATTTCACTTTCCCATTACCAAATTCAATAGATGTAGGCACATTAAATTTAAAATTCCATAACATATATTCATACACTCCTTAAATTTATATTAATAAAGCAGCCTCTCCTCTTAATTAAACAGCAATGCAAAATCCTTTTTTAAAAAGCGTGCTGTTTAATACAAGAAGAGAGGCAGAGTAAATTTTTCTATTTAGAATTTATTCTAAGTTAACCCAAACACTCTTCACTTCCGTGTAGTTCTGCAACGCATATGCACCATTTTCACGTCCGAAACCGGATTGCTTGTATCCTCCGAAAGGAGAAAGCGGGTCAACCATCCCGTAGCAGTTTACCCAGACTGAGCCGGCTTTCAGGCCATTGGCTATATAATGGGCATTTCTGAGGTTTTCAGTCCAGACGCCTGCGGCAAGACCAAAGTCTGAGCTGTTCGCTCTTTCAATGATTTCATCCATATCTTCGAACGGCATCGCTACTACCACTGGTCCAAAGATCTCCTCGCGTGCAATCCGCATGTCGTCACTGACATCAGCGAAAACAGTCGGCTCTACGAAATAACCTTTTTCTGTGTTTCCACCGCCTGCAACAATAGAAGCTCCCTCTTCTTGGCCGATATTGATATAGTTGACTACGCGGTCCTGCTGTTCTTTGGAGACAAGCGGTCCCATTTGGGTGCTCTCGTCCAAACCGAAACCTTGCTTTACATTTTTCGCATAGTCGACGAGCTCCGACATAACATTATCAAAGTGCTTCTTCTGGATATAGACACGGGAACCCGCGCTGCAGACCTGTCCTTGGTTCAGCATGATCCCGCTGAAAACACCTGGTGCCGCTTTTGACAGATCGGCATCCGGCAGGATGATATTCGGAGACTTCCCACCCAACTCCAGTGTCACGCGTTTCATTGTGACCGCTGCATTTTTCATGATCAGCTTGCCAATGGATGTAGAGCCGGTAAAAGCAATCTTGTTCACATCCGGATGTTTGACAAGCGCGTCTCCGGCAGTCTCGCCAAATCCTGGGATGATATTAACGACGCCGGGCGGAAAGCCGACTTCCTCCATCAGCTCAGCCAAATAAAGAGCAGTAAGCGGTGTCTGCTCTGCAGGCTTAAGGACAACTGTACATCCTGTCGCCAATGCAGGAGCGATCTTCCAGGAAGCCATCATCAACGGGAAGTTCCATGGAATAATTTGCCCCGCAACACCTACCGGTTCATGGCGTGTATAGTTAAGGAATTGCTTTGAAACCGGAATAGTCTGTCCAAATACTTTTGTTGCCCAGCCGGCATAATACCGAAAAGTTTCAATTGTATTCGACAGATCTAACGGTTTGGACTCGCTGAATGGCTTTCCGTTATCAAGTGATTCAAGCTGCGCCAATTCATCCGTATTCTCTTCGATCACATCCGCCAATTTGAACATCAATCGAGCTCGCTCAACGGCGCTCATTTTGGACCATGGTCCCTCTTCGAACGCCTTCTTTGCGGCTTTGGCAGCACGATCCACGTCTGCCGCCTCTGCCTCACTGACGACTGCGAGAACTTCCCCTGTTGCCGGGTTGTAAGAATCGAAAGTTTTCCCTGAAACAGATTCAACGAACTCTCCGTTAATGTAAAGCTTCTTTGTCCCTTTTAAAAATTGTTCCACTTTTGGTTTTAGACTGACTGTAGCAGTTTCCATATACCTCAATCCCTTATTGTGTATTTTTAAGAAAAGAGAGCGAAGACCGCTCTCTTTTTATAATGTTTTTTCAAAAGATGTCAAAGCATCGTCCACAATATTGATAATCTCTTCAACTTCCTGCTTGTTGATAATAAGCGGCGGGGCAATTGCCACAATATTGACTTGATGTTCAAAATCAGCCGCTCTCAGGATCAGCTTGTTGTCAAAGCAGTGATCAACGATGTAACGTGCTGCTCTGATGGACTGGTCAAACGGTGTTCCACTCTCTGGGTCCTGCATGAGATCGAATCCTGCCAGGAGTCCAACCGCTCTTGTATTTGCGATATGAGGATGGTTTTCTTCCAGGTATTTAAAGCCTTTCTTCAGTTCTTTCTCCATCTCATTTACATTTTGAAGAATATTTTGTTTCTCCAACAGATCCAGTGTTGCCAATCCTACAGCACATGCAGTCGGATGTCCGCTGTATGTAAATCCATGTCCGAGAATCTGATCATATTGAACAAGGGTATCTCTGATTTCTCTGTTTAAAAGGACTGCACCAAGCTGAGCATATCCACTTGTGATTCCTTTAGCCACGCACATGACATCAGGTTCTACATCCCAGTTTTCTACACCGAACATTTTTCCGGTTCTACCGAATCCGCAAATGACTTCGTCCGCGATAAAGAGTACATTCTTCTCTTCACACAGCTTCTTGACAGCCTGCAAGTATCTTTCGGGCGGAACGTGTACTCCTCCTGCACCCTGAACCGGCTCCATGATGACTGCTGCAATTTTGTTGGATCCCACTTGGTCTATGATGTTTCTGATACTTTGATCGTAATCAGGATCAGATTTATCTCCGAGTTCAGCATTCGTCAAATGCGGCTTGGCGTGAAGGATATCTGTATCTTTGGAACCGGAGAAGTTATGGAATCCTGCGATTCCTGTAGCTGATCCGGTGGCGATGGTAGCCCCATGATATCCTCTTTTCAGAGATATTATCGTTTTCTTTTCCTTGTATCCCTTCATATCCCAATAATGGCGCACGAGCTTAAATGCTGTTTCATTTGACTCTGATCCACCTGATGTGAAGAACACCCCGCTTAGATCCCCAGGAGCTACTGAAACGATTCTTTCCGCTAAACGAATAGCGTTTTCATTTGAATAACCATAGAAAGATGAACAATATGGCAATGTATTCAACTGCTTATACGCAGCTTCTGCCAGTTCCTTTTGTCCGTAGCCCAAATTTACATTCCAGAGCATTGATACGCCGTCTATATACTCAGTTCCATTGACGTCTTTAACACGGATTCCATTTCCTTCAGAAAAGATGATTTTTGGTCCGTTTTCAATAAAGTCTTTCGGAACTGTAGTTGGATGAATAAAATATTCCTTATCTATTTTGCTGAGCTCTTCCACACTTAGATGTTGTTTTACAATGTTTGTCATTTATGGTTCCCTCCAAAAGATAATATAATTTGCCTTGCCTTTGTTCGAGACTTCTTTTAGACTCTCACCCCCTTAAAAGTAAATAGGTGATTGATGATTTATACCAAACTATTAAACTGTCTTGCTTATCTCTTTAATCTCTTCGACATCGGAAGTTTCATGGAGACCTTCTGTCAGCTCCTCTAACGGAGTTGTCTCAAAAAGCGGCTTTTTCATAACAAATTTTACCCAAAGTGCTGAATAGGCAAAGGTGGCCGCTAAAAACCATAAGGAGTATTTGTATATTTCACCTTTTATGATTGGATCCGGGTGCATGTTGAACATGACATAAACCATCCCCATAATACCTAGTACTTGGAATGTAACTCCTAAAGGAGACTTGAAAGATCTTTTAGCGTTTGGATACTTGGAACGCAAAATGATTACGTTTACATGAGCGATAATATATGTGACCAACCAACAGAAGCATCCTGCAAGAATAAACGTAACGATTGTTTCGCCTGTTGTCACTCCTGCCAGCAAGAAAACAACGAATAGCATACAAAGTGTGATGATAGCAGCGTATGGGGTCCCAAAGCGGCTTGCCTTTCCAAATATTTTTGGCATTTGCCCGTTTTGCCCCATGCCATAAAGCATCCGTGAGATAGCAGCTATCAAAGTGTTTAAAGTACTTGTTGTCGCAATGATTGCAACGAGTCCCATCCATGTCTGTCCGGGTCTTCCCATCATGGCGGTAGCAAAATCAACATGCGGTGCAGCAGATCCTGCTAGTATATCGAGCGGAACGAATTTCACAGAAGCGAGTCCAAATAGGATATCCGCAAACAAAATCACCAGCAGACTCAATCCCATGGCAAGCGGCACATATATTTTTGGCTTCTTGATTTCCTCAGCCAGCGGTGTGACAAATTCTACTCCTATAAACAGCCAAATGGCCAGTGCTGTCAATCCGAATACTCCCCATCCCATTTCATTGAACTTGAAGGAGGTTTCTGCTGGTTCGCCCGATACTCCAATTCCTGTCAGCCCCATAATTCCCAATACAATCGTAGAGCCAATCAAGATAATTGTCAGTATAATCTGCGTCCAGCTGTAAGCCTTGATTCCCAAAATGTTGATGAACCCCAAGATTGCTGTAATAGCTATGGAGATAACCGTCGGATTCAATCCCGGCGCAAATACCTCTGTAAAAACAAGCCCTGCAATTCCTGCTTCAGCACTCCCTGAAAAGATCGTGACCAATACGTAACCGCTGATAACTGAAATCATTCCTACAAACCTTCCCATTGCAGGGAGTGTATAGTGATTGATTCCTCCGGCTACCGGAATCATGCCCGATAATTCAGCAAAAGAAAATACAACGAACATGTTCAGGATCAGAGCTGCGAACATAGCGATGATAAATCCTTTTCCGCCTTCGCCAAATCCTTGTCCCAAGGAAACAAGTGCACTAGAACTTACAACAATACCTACCCCGGTTGCTACGGCAGCTCCAAGCCCCAAGGTTCTATTTAATTGTTGACTCATACTGTCCCCCCATTTTCAACAAAGTGTCTTTAGATTGCTCTTAATGGAATAGTCGGGCTAATCTCTTATGATGGCGGGCACTTATGATGTGAACTTATCATCCGACTTACATTATTTTGTTACCGCTTTCAAATCACTCACAAACGATCTTCTTATTTTATACTTGCTATCATCCTTCCTTTTTAGGAATTTGTCCTTATATCTTCTTTAATTGAATTTAAATGATTCGTAAATGTTTGTCAATACGAAAATATATTTTATTCAAAAAAAACAGTTTTTTATTTTTCTTCCCCACTCAGTCAATGATTGGCCGTGCTTCTTTCGAGAGCACTTTGTCAATATTGATCACGCCATTCAATAAGATGTTTGCCGCTTTTTCAATATCTTCCGGCTTACTGTATTCTTCCGGACAATGGCTTCTCCCATTGATGCTTTTTACAAAAATCATACAAGCCTTGGAAAGAGACGCCATATGGGCGGCATCGTGCACAGCCATGCTTGGGAAAACCGTGTAAGGCTCCGACAGTTCGTCTGCTGTTTCCCTAAATATTGTGACAATATCTTCATCCATGGGAATCGGCTTCTGCTTGACCATCAGGTTCTGTTCCATTGTGACCCCTCTTGCATTGAGGATCCTTTTCCAATTCTCCTCAATCAAATTAATTACGTGGTCCATGCGCGCTTCGTCCTCACTCCTAATTTCCGCCACGAAATTCACTTCTCCAGGCACAACATTCACAGCATTAGGCTCCACAGATAGCTGGCCGACCGTGCCGACTAAATCCGTTTCATCTGCACAGCATATTTTTTCTACGGCGAGAACCATCTCAGAAGCCGCAGCAAGAGCATCTGAACGGTGAGCCATCATCGTTGTCCCCGAATGATTTGCTTCACCCTTTACCTTAACGCGCGTACGGTAGACACCGACCATATCTTCAACGATGCCAACGGACAGATGATTGGACTCCAGGCGCTTTCCTTGTTCAATATGAATCTCGACATAGGCTTTTTTCTCTCTACGATCTTTCACCATTTCGTCCAGCTTGTACAAATCACCGCCAGCATACCGGACAGCATCTTTCAAAAGCGTACCTTGAGAATCGCTTGCGTGGATCAATTCTTCTTCGGTAAGTTTCCCGGCGAATGTCTTGCTCCCAAGGGTTGAAAAACCAAAGTCATTCGATTCTTCTGCAGTGAATGATACAATCTCAAGGTCATGCTGAAGTTCGATTTTGTTTTCAATCAGAGTGACCACCACTTCCTTGGCAATAAGGACACCGAGAGCCCCATCGTATTTTCCTCCATTGGGAACTGTATCCAAATGGGAGCCGATAACAATCGTACCGTTCATTTCCCCTTTCCCTTTCCGCTTTCCCCAGATATTGGCAATGGGGTCAACTGAAACTTTCAATCCCAAGTCTTTCAATTCCTTGATAAACAATTCGCGGACTTGCATATCCGGTTCAGAAAAGGCAGGGCGAGTAATTCCTCCGCGTTCATCTCTTCCATAAAGGGAGTATTTTTCAATATCATTTAATAACCTTTGCCGGTTAATCTGCATTTTTCAGGAACCCTCCGTATAACAATTTAATAATAGACCCACTATTCCAAAGCTGAAAAAACTCCGCCTGCTGCTCAGGGCTTGATGACAGATGTTTTTCAGGCAGGTTTGAGGAGATTTTTGAAAATATGTAGATAGATTGTAAATAGAGCGATGAGTATCCATGAAGCCACCCAAAAAAGCTGAGTAAAAAAACTTATATGAAAGGATAAGCTTAATTGCCAATCTGAAAGAACAGCAGAAAAGCTTATTATGGTTGTAAAGATATATAATGTCTTATATTTTCTTCCAGTCATACTTCAACTGCTTTTGGCTGGTGCAGTTTGATTTGGAATAAGACGCAGCCCTGAATTGCTTGGACTGCATCTCTGAAATTTATTATTCGTCGCCTAACACTCCATAAGATGGAGCCATTTCAGGTGTAACCGCCCGTACCCTGTAATCTTCCGCTTGAGGACCATAAATCTCCCACAGTTTTTTCAAATCATCAAGCGGGCTTTCACTGTAATCGACTCGAAGATCTACATAAGGAAATGAATCATCTTTATAGACCAAAAGTCCGATAGAGTGTTCTTGATCCAATTCACCACCCATTTGGAAGCCCTTTTCAATAGCCAATATGAGTCTTTCAGCCAAAGGAAGGCCTTCCGTTTCCAGAAACTTTTTGCCCATTTCTGTTGGTATTTCAGGATCACTCAAGAGATTGCCGATACTTGCTACATTTTGAGCAGCAAACTCTCCGTGAACACCCAGGGCGTTCTTACCGGTAAATACAGCGGAGTTTCCTTCAGCATCTACAACGGCCAGTTGACGGTATTCGGGAAAAGGCGTTGATTCTTTCATTGCCCGTATGGCATTTTCTGCGCCCAACCCATGTTCAAGAACTGAAAGCCCAATATTCGCCAACCGGGGATCAGTCACATTTTGGGTGAGTATAGCACCAACTCCTTGTTTGCCCCATGGGCAACGTGCTCCGACAGACGGGCTGCTTGAAGTGACCACGACTCCCAATGCTCCTGTTTCGGAACATCTTCCTGCAACTGAAAATGTATTAGTGATTTTCACTATAATCTTCCTTTCTCTATGTACTTAGCCAGACTAATCGTCCGACTACTCCTCTTGTTGGTTAGAACCTTACTCGCTCACGACAGCTTCTACGTCAATTTCCATTTCCATTTCGGGCAGTGCGAATCCGCTGACGATCAATCCCGTGCTACATGGGTAGACGTCTTTGAAATGCTTGGCAATTACGGGATACACTTTGCTCCTGTCTTCGCGATTCAAGAGGTAGACGGTAATTTTACAGATGTCCTTCACAGATCCGCTCGCTTCTTCCAGAAGCTTCCTTACCATTGTACAAGCCATTTCCGCCTGCTCTGTCACATCGCCCACTCCGTGAAAGTTTCCATCCATGTCAAATCCGGTTTGACCTCTTAGAAAGATTCTGTTTCCGGCTCTGACGGCCATACAGAACTCGTTGTCTATACTAAACTCCGGTTCAGTGAGTTCAGTCGGGTAGTACCCTTTTGTCTTAAACTTTCTGAATCTCTGAATCTCTATTTTATTATCTGTTTCTCCGAATACTGACATAGTAATCTCTCCTCATGTAAGCCTTTTTATAATTTTTAACGGGTGGATGATAAGGATGCTTCCTCCATCCAGCCCCAATTTAACAGGTCGTTTGCTGCTTCGAATTTTCCTTGTGCAAATAAATTGCGGATTCTGGTGGATGATATAACTTTTCCATCTTCACACAGAACAGAATTCAGAAGGGAGACTGTAAAGCGTCTTCTTAACGTTTGTATATCTCCCTCTCTATTCCTCCCAAAGCGAAAATCATGACCTTCGAAAATCTTCCTTGGATTCAACTTTCCCAATTCGTCCAGAAAGGCATTGGTGCTTTGGGTCATAAACTGGGCATTAAATCGGGCAATCACCGCATGATCCACACCCAGTTTATTCAACTTTTCAAGTTTCTCATCCAGCGGTGTCAGTAACATCGCATGTTGAAAAAACACTTTCGGGGGTGGATCAAACGTATAGACTGCCAGCGGGACACCCATTTTTTCAGCACTTTTTTTTGCTTGATGAATGAGTGCCTGGTGTCCCTTATGCAGACCGTCCAGTGCGCCAATGACCAAGACGCACTCGGACAGTTGCACATAGTTTGATTTATGGACTTGCATTCAGAATCCCCCTCTCCTGTCATTTAATTTCTTCGTGAAACCACTCTCAGTTTTTAACTGCATCGGGCTGTATATTTGCTGCTTTGAACACCATTTCACGGTGCGGTTCCAAATCATAGTTTTTAAAGGCTGCAGTTGACTGGGCAAATGGCGGACTTTGAGCGAACAACTCAAACGTAATTTGGTGCCCCGCCAAGGAAGAATTCAATAAGTCGCGCGCGAAATAAAGAAGTTTGGCTCTTTCTTTCGCACTCCATTTACCAACAGAATAATACCTGTCAATATGTTCCTTGATCTTGGAATCTGTAATTGTTTCCATATCCGGCGTGACCGCCAACTGGCCTCCCACTAGCTCACGCGCCAAATGTGCCATGGCGGGGAAATGCTTTAATGCCTGGATCCTCCCTGTATATAACAGGGATTGATTCGGCATCACTAAACCGCCGGCAGTCTCCTGTGCCTCGGCAATAGCCGCAGTCAGATGAGCATTGATTGTCTCTCGATATGTGATCAATTCGGTTAGCTTTTCCTGTACAGATGGAATTTTTGTCAGTCCAGTCTGCTCCACATTTAAAAGTGCCGCTCCCAATAAATAGTCGGCTCTTTTCAAGATACGCAATACATAGTTGAAAGCCGAATATCTGTGTACTGTTTCACGTATATACTTTGCAGACTCAAGTGAACGGTGGAACAGCACATTCTCCCATGGAATTAACACATCATCAAAAATTAGCAGTGTATCAATTTCTTCGAACTTTGAGGAAATCGGATAGTTCTCCGGATCTTTGCCCGCGCCAACAGGTGAACGGCAAATGTGCTTCAGTCCCGGGGCTCCCATGTCGCAAATGAAGCCTATAGCATAATTTTCCATATTGACGCTGGTATTTGACCAATTGGAGATCGTCGGCTTAACAAAGGCTTGGTTGGCATATGCAGCAGCGGTTTCAAATTTAGCCCCCCGCACAACAATTCCTTTCTCGTTCTCATCCACGATATGAAGGAGGGTTCCCCCGTCTTCACCGTTAATTAATTTACTCCGATCCCCTTTCGGGTCGGTGTTTGCCGAAACATGAAAAAGGTCCTTTCTCGCAATGCGGTCAATGTGGTATCTTATATTTTCCGCATATGTGGGGTCAATTTCATTCAGCCGGTCCTGTGCATCAAATAAAGACCACATTTCACCAATCGTCTCGTCTCCCACACGGTAGACAACCCCACCAAGTTCATCCAAAAACGTATCAACATACTTGCGGATCGCCTGTAAATCCTCTTTTGTCTTCGGCATATGGTAACCCCGGCAGATCACGTCTCCATCCGGGAGGGTTACCGTACAGATGTCTTTGTATTTTTCTTCGTGGTTCATGTCATACATGCGTGCTTTCACATCAATAATCGGTTTAAAAGCCGGATGCTCCGTTATGTTATGAACTCTTTCACCATCAATATATACTTCTCTGCCGTCATTCAGAGATTGTTTGTACTCTTCCCCAGTTCTCAGAGCCATCTGATTTCCTCCTTTTGCTATTAAAAATGATTAAATACTTCCCCCAGCATTACCAATTAAATACTTTCCCAGTGTTTTAGCTTCCTCATTGTGCTGTTGGATGATTTCTATTGCTTTCTTCTTATCTCCATCCTCATATGCTTCCAGCAACGAGATGTGGTCTTCGGATAATTTTCTCAGTTCGCTGCACGCTTTATCGTTATTGGTTTCCAGGGCAGCCCTTAACGCACTGAACATGACAGCTTCGGCAGCCAATCGGCGGTAAGACTCCAATAATGTTGCACTTTGCGCCAAGGCAACGGTATATTCATGAAGCGAAATATTAGCTTCAATATACTTATCAGGGTCTATTTGCTGCCCGCTTTCCGGAATAGTCTCTTGAACGCGCTTTCTTAATTCCTTAAGCTCTTCATCTGAAAGATTGCCAATGGTTTTTTCAACTGCCGCAACTTCAAGTACATTACGAGTATCTAAAACATCATAAAGCTTTTCAACAGTCCAAGGGGTGACCATATAATTTCCATCTTCCGTCTGTGATAACAGCTGTTCTCCTTCCAGCTTTGTTAGTGCATAATAAACGGACTGCCTCGGGAGCTCCAACTGGTTGACTAAATCGTTGATGGATACATCTTGATCTACGGTCAATTCCCGCTCCAATATTTTCTTTTTAAGTGTACGATAAGCATTTTCATTGTCATAAGGTTGAAAGTGGCCAAATTTTCCGCGATAATATGCCAAAGGGTTTTTATCTTCTACATCGGCGTTTACCACTTCTGCCAAAAACACTGAGTGCGTGCCGCCTGTTACTTCCTTGACTACACGGCATTCCATATGTGCCAATGCCTCCCGCAGAATCGGTGCTCCCAGTTTTCCGTAAGTAATGTCAATACCTTCAAATTTGTTTGTGTTGGGACGGGCAAATTGAAGAGCCAGTTCCCCTTGATCTTCGTGAAGGATATGGACACCAAATAATTTTGACTTGGAAATCGCATTGCATGTTCCGGTATTTTGGTTGACACATACAAGCAACATTGGCGGCTCCATCGACAATGATGTAACAGCACTTGCCGTTATTCCAAAATCTACCCCTTCATTGGTTGTTGTGATAATGGTTACTCCACTCGCAAAGTGGCCGATAACATCTCTAAACAACGTATTATCTACCGGTGGAATACTGTTGATATCAGGTGTCATATTATTCCTCCTTCACCTCACGGATTTTCTTTATATCATTTTCATATATACGCAGCGAATCCACCCCATATTGTCACCGCTTTCTCATTTGACCTGATCTATAAAAAGGTCCCCAGGCAGGATGGTTTATATGTTTACAAGATCAGCGGTGAATTTTTATAAGTTGTGATACCCCAGTATCTTTACAACTTGTTCGAAATGCTCATTTAATTGCTTGGTCAACGTTTTCCCTTTTACAAAACAAATATAGAGGATAATTTCCTAATACTATCCGTAATTTTTTTTAAAAAAATCGGGATGCTATTTGATTGCCTCCCTGGTATTTCTTAATTTCTCTCCTCCTCCTTAAATATTAAAAGGAATTTTTCTGTAAATATACCATAAATAAGTTAAAAAAATAACATTAACTTTAATCGCGGATTAAAATTAAATGTTTATTAAAAAATATCTAATAATTACTTATTTATGACTTTAAAGTGTATTAGAATGATTGTCAAGATATTTTATAATATTTGCCTGCACAATTGCCAAACGTTTCAAGAGGTTAGCAAGAAAACAGTCTTAGCGGACAAAGAACAGCAATGAGTTTTGTGACTCTGATACAGAGGCATTAACTTTTATACAAAAAGCTGATAATATTAAAGAGTAGGAGAGGATTTAATCGGTATTAACCTAAAATTTCAATCTAAACATTATTTATAACTAAAAATAACAGCAATGGATTTGAAGTGACTTCAGCTTACTTGATACGATAATGAAAACACATACATAATAAAAATTTTTATATAAAAAAACAGTCGGCTGTAAGACGATTGTTGTCCTTGCTGCATAAAATCCCCGGGTGGTGCATTAAATGAAAGCAAAAGCCGGCGTTGTCGGTCCAAAAGATATGGTTGAAACGATCTGTGAGATTGCAGAAGAATATGACGAACAGTTAACGACAGTTCCCTTTGATTATGTGCATGCTGAGGAAGCGACAGAGATTGTACGAAAAAACCAGCAGGTTGTTGATTTTTGGATTTTTGCAGGACCTGCCTTGCATGCCTTTGTCAACAAAAGCGGTTCTCAACAGCCTTTCTTTTATTTGAAATTAGATGGATCAAGCTTGCAAAAGACCTTATTGGAAATAAGCTATAAGGACCATTTAAGTTTAAGCAGAATGAGTATTGATTTACTGACGGAACGGGACGTGTATGAGACTTACCGTGAACTGGATATTCCTTACAACGATATTTATTTTCATGAATTGGAGTATGATACACCACTGGATAAGCTGTTGACGTTTCATCAAGAGCTTTATACAAGTGGAAAAGTGGATATTTGTGTCACCGGTCTTCATTTCATCTACGAGCAGCTTAAATTGCAGGGAATACCCGTATACAGAGTAATTCCTACTCGCGTGAATATCCGGGAAACTTTGCTATCCGCCATAGAAAAATGGACCACACATCAATTTAGAAAATCGCAAATAGCGGTTCTGCTCATTGAAGTGGACAAAATTGAGCAAAGCACGAACAGCAGTGCTACTATATCATATGATGCCCATCGAATAAATCTGGAATTGCAAACGGCCGTCTTGGATTTTGCCGAATCCATATCTGGTTCATTTGTTAATCTGGGACTTGGATCATTTATTATTTTTTCCACCAGGGGGTTTTCAAAGGATGCCGGGCAACACGTCCAATATCTTCTAGAAAGTATGGCTTTGGTCACTGACTTGCCTGCAAATATCGGTGTAGGATATGGTGATACGGCGCTCAAAGCTGAAGAAAATGCTCGGGTCGCTTTACACCACGCACAAAATTTCGAACCATTTTGTGCTTTTCTCGTTGATGACAGAGACAATATTACAGGGCCACTAAAACAAGAAGAAAACATTTCGTTCAGTTATCGTACTGAAGATAGAGAGACCAGTGATAAACTTAAAGAGAGCGGTGTAACCATTACAACGTTCAATAAAATTTTGTCCGTTCAAAAGAGAACAGGAAACCATTCTGTTACGACAAACCTTCTAGCAGATTGGCTTAAAATGACACCGCGGAATGCCAGACGGATTCTTACAGGTCTAGTTGAACAAGGCCTTGCACAGGTAATCGGAGAAGAAGCGCCCTCTTCAAAAGGAAGGCCAAGAAAGATATATAGAGTGAAGACCGATAGAAATAGCGGTAAAAACGAAAAGAATGACCGGTCTTGACCTGATCATTCTTTTTCTTTTTTTCATTGCTATAAAGCAGTAGAAATGTGAAGCAATCTCCACTTTTCTACTGCCCGATTAAGTTTTTTAAGCTTCGTCGCTACTGATTACTGCTTCTACATCAATTTCGACAAGCATTTCTGGAAGCGCCAGGCCGTTAACAACTAAACCCGTACTTACAGGATATACCCCTTTAAAGTGTTTTGCAATTACAGCATATACTTCATTCCGGTAAGAACGGTCTGTCACGTATGTAGTTGCCTTACATACATCTTCCATTCTTCCCCCTGCTTCTTCCAACAGCTGTTTAACGCAACGAAGGGCGTTTTCCATCTGTTCAGCCGGATCATTTAATCCGTGAAACTTTCCATCAAGATCAAATCCTGTCTGCCCCCTTAGGAAAATTCGATTCCCTGCGCGCACCGCCATACTGAATTCATTTACTACGTGATGTTCTTTTTCTCCGAATTCTGATGGATAAAAGTTATCTGTTTTGAACTTGCGGAACCTTTCTATTTTAACTCCGTTTTTCTCTGTTTGTGTTGACATCAATTTTTCTCTCCTTCTTATAAGTTTCCGTGTGTAAAATCTCTGCGAATGCTGCCTATATGCATTGCCCTGATATGAACATTAAATATTATCTATTTTCGGAATCCTAAAGTTACTTTAAGAATCTACCGGCGGCGATTAAACGGAAACTGATTGTTTTACGTTAATATTGGCTGCCTTTTTGACCAACTTACGTTGTGGGTCCAAGTCAAAGTTATTGAACACAGCAGCTTGCTGCGCGAACGGCGGGCTTTGGGCAAACAGTTCGAACGTTGTGTTGTGACCAGCAAGAGATGAGTTCAAGAGATCTCTTGCAAAATAAAGCAGTTTCCCTCTTTCTTCCGGGCTCCATTCGCCAACTGAATAGTATTTATCGATATATTCCTTAATGGCGGGATCTGACATGGTTGCTGTGTCGGGAGTTACTGCCAATTGTCCACCTACCAGCTCTCTTGTCAAGTGGGCCATTGCCGGGAAGTTGGAGAGAGCAAAAACACGTCCAGTATAAAGCAGAGATTGGTTAGGCATAGTCAGACCGCCAGGGCTTTCTTCCGCGTTGGCAACAGCAGCAGTTAAGTGAGCGTTAATTCCTTCTCTGTAATTAATCAGCTGAGAAATTTTCTCCTGTACTGCCTGAAGGCGTGTAAGACCAGTCTGATCAGCATTCAAAACTGCAGCACCTAGAAGGTAATCAGCACGGCGCAGCATTCTGAGCACATAGTTGAATGCTGAATAACGGTGTACCGTTGAACGGATATAAGCAGCTGATTGAAGGGAACGGTGGAACAGGACATTTTCCCAAGGAATCAGCACATTGTCAAAGATGAGGAGTGTATCAATCTCTTCAAATTTAGTGGAAATTGGATAATCTTCTTCCTTGCGTCCCTGCCCTACAGATGTACGGCAGATATGCTTCAAACCCGGTGCCCCCATATCACAGATGAATCCGCAGGCAAATGGAGCCATTGTTTCTTCTCCTGCAGCCCAGTCAAGAATCGTCGGTTTGACAAACGCCTGGTGTGCGTACGCGGCAGCGGTTTCAAATTTCGCTCCGTTTACGACAATTCCTTTGTCATTTTCCTCGACTACATGGAGCAATGTTCCGCCGTCTTTACCACTGAACAATTTGCTTCTGTCGCCTTTTGGATCAGTATTCGCAGACACATGGAACAGATCTTCTCTTGCTACGCGGTCAATATGGTATTTGATGTTGTCCGCATAGATTGGATTAATCTCGTTCAATTTATCTTGTGCGTCATATAAAGACCACATTTCTCCGATCGTTTCGTCTCCCACACGGTAAACTACGCCGCCCAAATCGTCGAGAACAGTTTCCACATGATTCCGGATTGCCGTCAAATCTTCTTTTGACTTTGGCGGATTATATGCCTGGGAGATGACTTCTCCGTTTGGTAGGGTAGCAGTCAACGTTTCTCTATATCTATCCTCATGTGGCATATCATACATCCTGGCTTTCACATCAACAATTGGCTTGAATGTCGGGTGCTCTGCCACATTTTTCACACGCTCCCCGTCGATATAAACCTCTCTTCCGTCATTTAACGATTCTTTATATTGCTTACCTGTCATTAATGCCATATTATTTCCTCCTCAATTCACTAATTTCTTCTTTCTTTTTTTAGATTATCAGGCCTTTTCATATTGACAGAATTGACCAAAGCTACCTCTGTAATACACTAGTGGATCTCCTTCATTCATCGTGGCCGATTGTACCTCCGCCATGAACACCAAGTGGGTACCACCGATGACATCTTCAACTACTTTGCATTCTATACTTACAAGAGCATCTTGCAGGATTGGAGCTCCCGATGCACTGTATACCAAGTTTACATCCTTGAATTTTTCCGTATTTGCTCTGGCAAACTGTATAGCCAGCGCTCCTTGATCTTCTTTAAGAATATTTACTGTAAATGTCTTTTTCTCAGAAATTGCGTGGGCTGTTCCTGTTTGTCTATTTGCGCACACGAGCAGCATCGGCGGTTCAAGTGATACCGAAGTGACAGCGCTGGCCGTTATTCCGTAATCGACTCCATCTTTGTTTGTCATGATGATTGAGACTCCGCTTGTATAATGGCCGATGACATCTCTATATTCTTCAGACGTGATCGCAGGTAAAGCGCTCTCAACTATTTTAGCTGTGTCTACACTCATATTCGGTGCCTCCCCATAAAGTAATTATGTTGTTTATTTCATTTAGGGAAATGTTCCTTAAATATTCCTTAATAATCATTCTACAGAGATTGAAAGATGTTGTCAATGATAATTATCAAAAAATTCTAATCTCCCTTTAAAATTATTTAATTTGCTGTTTGATAGTGATTCGTGCTTGTTTAAAAAGTCACTTTTCCTATGGAGCTCAAGTTCTTCAAGCGACAGTTTCCGTTATCGGGCCGATGGTCCCTAACGACATGCTTTTTAGCAAATAAACATTCCGTCACTGCAAATCCAAATCAAATTCAACTTGATAAAATACTATGTTTTGATTCCAGCAACTAAGGCCCGGAAATTCCTCTCCACTTTTTCGTAATTGAAAGTGACTGGGTCCATTTGTCTTAAAATGCTCGGCTGTTTTCATTAGACGCATGCAACAGCAATCACCTATAGTCTATGTGTCTCTTCTTTGCGATAACATCAACGAAAAAAGCTTGTAAACAGAGTCATCCAGAAGGAAGACCCTGTCTACAAGCCAATTTATAAATATTCCTTGTTACTAGACTAGGACACCAAATCCCTTGCCAGTAACACTTTTACTCGTATTATCTTTTGTAACGATTCCATTCTTGATGACAAGGTCAATCGGATTATTCCCCATTCTGTATGGCAGCATCTCATAAAGGTTGTCTTTAAATGAAATCTCAACTTCAAATTAATCGGACTTCAGATCGAATGCTGCTTTTAAAACCTGGTCGATCACTTCCTTGTCGGAGCTGTCGCTCGTTAAGTTAAGTTTTTTGGCCTTCGGATAAATGTCATCAAAAGCTTCTTTTCCCTTTGTGTAGATATTATTCAGCTCGTCCTCAACCTCGGCTTCGATGGGGTGGTTTTTACCCTGCTCAATCTCTGCCTCATATTCTTGGTCCTTTCCATAAGACACTTCTACTTCGATTTCCGACAAAATCGAGTTCGTCCATTTTCGAATTCATGTAATCCTCATCTATCCATACACTCTTTATCAATCATTATTCTTCCCGCTGCCATAAATAAAATCAAAGCAAGGGAAAGAGCGATTTTTTATAAAACCGTATCGTGCATACCCTCCATTCAAATTGCCCCTATAATGATACCCTCTCACAAAAAAAATGAACATCCGACTGTTAGAAATGATGCAAATTTGCCTGCTTTATTTCGAAGTTTCTGTTTGGTTGATCCTGTATGGCCTTGTCAACGAAACGATCCCGCATATCAAAGCAATCACAACAACTCCTGCACCAACATGTGCTGTTCCAATGACTGAATGTGTATATTCTAATACCACCCCGCCAATTGCCGAGCCCAATGAAATTCCAATTTGCAAAGCTGAATTGTTAATACTTTGTTGAATATCAGAAGCATCAGGGTCAATTTGTATAATGTAGTTCTGCTGAGGAGGAGCAAGACTCCAACTGAGCGCTCCCCATAGTAGCATCACTACTAGGAATATTGGAAAAGAAAACGTTGAATACGGAAGTAAAAATAATACAATAGCAAATGAACTAATGACCAGTAAAATACTTTTTTGAGACCCCATTCGATCCCCTAACATCCCGCCAAATGCGCCGCCGAATACGGCTGAAAGACCGAACAAGAAATAACATATACTAATCCAATATTGTCCCAAGTTTAAGGTAGTTTCCAAAAAAGGAGTAAAATAGGCATATAGCGTATAATGCCCGGCCAGCATAAACATTGTGGCCAGATGTGCACTCGCCATTTTAATATTGCCAAGAGATTTTATCTGTACAGATAGAGGCTGGACTTTTTCAGTAGAAATATTTTCTAAAAACACATAGATTAAAAGAATAGATATGATTGAAAGAAAAGCAATTCCCAAAAACACAGTTCGCCATCCAAAATGATCCGTAACCAAGATGCCTATAGGTACACCTAAAACAAGCGATGAGCTGATTCCCATATAAATAAACCCCAAAGCTTTCGCTCTGTGTTCTGGCTCAACGATTTTTGCAGCAATGGTTAATGAAAGAACAACAACTAACGCTGTGCTCATAGCCGTTATAACTCTTGCAACCATAACTATAGAAAAATTAGGACTGAAGTAGGTCATTAAATTTCCAAGGAAAAATATAAATAAAGCCAAAAGATATAATTTTTTTCGTTCAACTTTTGCTGTTAATGATAAAAGCACAGGACCGGAAATGGCATAAACAAGAGCAAACACTGTAATTAATTGTCCGGCTGTTCCAAGAGAAACATGCAAGTCATCAGCTATAACTGGTAAAATCCCACCTATTATTAATTCGACCAGTCCTACTGCAATCGTAGATGCAGCAAGTATAAATACTCTTACATTCATTAAAGCTCCCCCTTATACTTTTCACGCCGCATGATTTGAATTTTTTAAAAATAAAAACTCCTGACTACAAAAATAAGATTGCCATTTTTGTAGTCAGGAGTTATGGTTCCTGGTAGAGACCCTCAAACCAGATTATTGAGGTTATACACGTTTGCGGTTATATGAATTTATTCTTTAATAATTTATCATATCTGTTCGCATCTTTTCAAGGGGGAATTCAAATGCATCTTAGCGTATTAGAGCCCAGAATTTATCAAGCCCCGCTCATACATTCCTCTGAAAGTCTGTGGCATCCCCCCGAAGTTATACCTTACTCATCCTCGATTTGCCCCCCACTGAATGGAATACCAATAGGCTTTCATCTCAACACTTATATAAGTGGGATACTTCTGCTGAATGAAGTTAATATTTTTTTCATTGAATAGACGCTGTTTAAGTAAATATGATTGTTTTATTCCCGTGCACAATCACTTTGTTCTCCACATGCCACGCAACCGCATGGGCTAGAACATGCTTTTCCACATGGCGGCCGGCAACCTTCAGGTCCTCCGCTGTGTAACGATGCGTAACCCTAATGACATCCTGCTCAATAATCGGACCTTCATCAAGATCATTTGTCACATAATGAGCAGTGGCGCCAATTAATTTCACTCCACGGTTAAAAGCACGCACATAAGGGTTCGCGCCCACAAATGCCGGCAAAAAGGAATGATGGATATTAATGATTCGATTCGGGAACTTTGAGATAAATTCAGGAGAAAGGATCTGCATATATCTTGCAAGAACGATAAAATCGACCTTTCCTTCCAGAAGTTCCAAGGTACGTGTTTCAGCCTCATCCTTTGTTTCTACGCTTACTGGAATATGATAGTAAGGAATCCCTTCTCTCTCAACGACTTCTCTCAATTCGTTATGATTACTAATGACCATTGGGATGTCCGCGTCTATTTCACCTGACTTGACTCTCCATATCAATTCCATCAGACAAGAATCCTGCTTCGTTACAAATATGGCCATACGTTTTCGATCTCTCTTGTTGTTTAGCTGCCATTTCATCTTGTACTCATTTGCAAGAGTTTGCAAGTCTTCACACAGTTTGTCATGAGAAGCATCAAAATCGTTCAAGTCAAATGCAATTCTCATGAAGACCATCCCAGCTTTTGGGTCTGTTGTATGCTGATCAAATTGGACAATATTCGCTTGGTGCTCCAGTAAAAAATTGGACACTGTCGAAATTATCCCTGGTTTCTCTGGGCAGGAAATTAATAAAGTTGCCCTGTTTTTATTTTGCTCTGTCTGCATAGCTTTTCCTCCGTTTATGTTTCATTAGGCCGACTATGTATGAATTTCTAAGCCGGTAACTGCTAAAGCAGCCTCACCAATGGCTTCAGACAAAGTCGGATGCGGATGTATAGTTTCAGCAATATCCATTGCTGTTAAATTGAACACTTGTGCCAGCCCTGCTCCAGAAATCATCTCCGTTACATTTGGACCAACCATATGTACCCCTAGTATCTGTCCGGATCCTTCTTCCACCACAAGCTTGACAAATCCGTCTGAATTTCCGAACACAAGAGCTTTTCCGACGGATCGGAAAGAGAATTTGCTTGTTTTTATCAAAAACCCTTCTTCCTTAGCCTGGTCCTCTGTTAATCCGACACTCGCAGCTTCTGGATTACTATATATACATTTTGGAACAAGAATGGGGTCAAGTTTGGACGGACAATTCCCCGCCATATGCTCAATAGCAATCATTCCTTCACGAGAAGCCACATGAGCCAATTGGAGCCCACCAATAACATCGCCAATGGCATAAATGTTCGGCACATTTGTCTGGTAATATTCATTCGTTTTGATAAATACCTGATCCATTTCGATATCCAAAATATCCAAGCCAAGATTTTCTGTATTTGGAGTCCGACCGACGGCTACGAGGATTTTTTCAGCTGTAAAAGATTTTTCCTCCCCCTTATGTTCAGCCTTTATGAAAATGCCGTTACCTTTTTCCAAAGTTTCAGGGAGAACCTTGGCATGTGTGATGATCTTCACTTTCTTCTTCTTTAATAGACGATGCATTTCTCTTGAAATATCTCGGTCTTCCAATGGAAGGATGCGTCCCTCATTTTCAATAATCGTTACATCCAATCCGAAATCTGACAACATTGATGCCCACTCGATACCAATCACTCCACCGCCAACAATGATAATCGATTTCGGCAAATCTGTCATTTGCAATGCTTCATCTGAAGTCATCACATATTTTCCGTCTGGTTCAAGGCCCGGCAAGCTTCTTGGTCGAGACCCTGTCGCCACCAAAATGTTTTCAGCTCCCAATGTGAGTATGCCATCTCCTGAAGTCTCCACAAGAACACTTCGTCCCCCGGCAATCCTTCCAAATCCATCGTAAACATCAATCTTTCCTTTTTTCATTAAATGTTGAACACCTTTATAAAGTTGCTCCATAATTTGTTCTTTCCTCGATTGAGCTTTAGAAAAATCGAAACTCAATTCTGGAACAACAATCCCGAATGCTTCCCCTTTTTTCATGTTGGCGTAAATTTCAGCACTTCTCAACAATGCTTTGCTCGGGATACAGCCAGCATGTAAACAAGTTCCACCTAACTTCGATTTTTCAACAAGAGCTGCCCGAAGGCCCAACTTGAAAGCGCGAATGGCTGCTACATATCCCCCAGGTCCTCCACCGATAATGACTACATCATAGATTTTTCTCATTTCCATCTTCCCCTCTGATTCAAAATTTATGATTGAACTCGATCGCACAGGCTCCCGAAGAAAAGTGGTCTCCGACAATAAATCCATTTTCTTCCGTATAATCAATTTCTGTCACATCTCCCAAGTTGCGAAAAGTAAATCGATCTATACCGATTTTAATACCATTATATTTAACCATGTAATCGTTTTTCCTCGGATCATCTATAATGAATCTAAAGGACACCGATATTCCGCAGCCACCCCTAACATCCGCATCAATCCGAGGAAGTTTCCCTTCTTTTATATCCAATAATTCCAGCTTCTTTAAAGCTGACTCCGTCAGCGTAATAAGCACTTCAATCACTCCTATATTTGAGTTTGGTTTGTGAGCGAGTGAATCAACTCTTTTTGTGCGAAAAACATGATAATCGTGCGAATTTGATACTTTTCGTGCGAAAAATGTGATAATCGTGCGAACTTGCCCTTTTTCGTGCGAAATCCGGTTTTTATCGTGCGAACGCTGTTTTTACCGCTTCCTAATGAGAATATTCTCTCTACAAAAAGGACAGGAAAAGGTATTCTCCCCTCCCTATCCTAATTAAATGAGCCTTGACGTATTTGTGCCCAGATTTTATCGAGTTCTGCCCAAAAGATTTTGTATGAAAATTATTTCCGCTAGAAAGCAATACTTAAGTAAGCCCTCTATTCCTATTTTTTAAAAAGGGCTTT
>NZ_JACSPV010000004.1:94936-178330 GCF_014836955.1 Bacillus norwichensis | reverse complement strand
TGCTGATGCTGATGCTGATGCTGATGCCGATGCAGATGCCGACGCCGATGCAGATGCCGATGCCGATGCGGATGCCGACGCTGACGCCGATGCTGATGCCGACGCCGATGCGGATGCGGATGGAGATGGTGAAGGCGAAGGTGGAACCGGCGAAGGCGGAACTGGAGGTGGCTCAGGTTCTGGCACAGCGGGTGGAACTGGTAGTGGCGGAGGATCTGGATATGGCGACGGTACGTCAAATGCAGGATCTGGTTACAACAGCGGAAGTAAACTTCCTAACACGGCCACAGCTATTTGGACAATGGGACTTACTGGTCTGGGTGCTATGCTTGCTGGTATTGGAGCGAAACTTTTTGGACGCAGGAAAAGCTAATATTTGTACAAAAGAGGAAGCAAATGTTTCGAAGCATTTGCTTCCTCTCTACTCTATAAAGATGTCATACATAAAGAAAATACAAATGGTGAAAATTGAAATCTTGCTTTTCTTCGTAGTATTTTCGTGCTTTACTTATCGCTGTGTACAAAAGCAGTCTTTAATTGAAGCTCAGGAGAGGGGCAATGAATCAGTAGATAACTGTGATTAACTAATCAATAAGTTTAACTTGATTCAGCAGAAGTCTCTCACTTCGATAGTGGTGAGATAAAAGTATATCGGTATTCCACTTAGTACGGGTTCAAATCCTAGTTCAATAAAGTTAAAGCCTCCGGCTGCCACAGATTTTCAGAGGAAATGTATTGGAATGAGGCTCAATAAAATTCGGGTGCAAATAAGCCAAGGCACATTTGATAGCAAAGTAAGGTTGAAAGTTTTTGAGCCTTAGTAATTCCGAAGCTCGGCAAAAGCGCTGTAGTTGTGAAAGAGAACCGATCCAGATGCATTGAAAGTTATGAGCGATTTATCCGTATCTATTTATTTGAGTAGATCTTTTCATCAGGTTATCGCGTACCATATTTCACAGCTTTGGAGATATTGAGATTGGAAATTACTTTATTGTACTGATGTCTTACGATTCCTATACTTATGAAATAGAAATGGTTTCAGATTTATCTGTCATACGTCAGATGGGAAAAAGTTGTTGTAATAAGCAGTTCCCCATTTCAATATGTTGGAAACGTTCTGCTTGCCATGTAAGGTATGATTCTGAAAAAAATCAACTTGATTGTAACTCTTGTGCATAAAACGAACAGATAATCTAATCCAATATTGATTATTTGGGAATATAGCAACTTTTCTTGAATGCAGGTTTGCATTATTATAAATTTGATATCCATCAAAGCAGCAGAGAAATAGTTTATTCGTAACGCATATTTTTCATTGCGAGATTGAGCGTCACTCATATTGTCGAGCCTGTCTAACTGTGGCCACTGACTGTATGACAACACTTATTAGGCAATATTTTAGAAAAATAATTATTGGAGGCTCTCGCCGTGAAAGAGAAAGAGGATCAAATTAATATTAAAATCCCTTATGAATTAAAAGCACATTATTATAATATATGTAGAAGTAGGCATATCAATCCTTCAGCATTGATTCGAAAATGGATTGCGCAATTTGTTGAAAGTGGAGATGCAACCGTAACATTTCAGACCTTTTCAAATAGTACAAGAGTAGAATTGGCTAAATATCGCAGAAAAAAATAAAAGGTATTTCCCTCGGCCATTGAACGCATAAAGCCCCGTTATTTTCCTTATTTGTTGGGAGTATATCCAGCGTTGGCTTTACTGCCAATCCTCATTTTTTCTTTCCCGCTATGATTACAACTTTTTTCAAGACTTTCCTTTCCTATTGTGGAGTTACCAGCATTTTCTTCTAATAGAAAATCTGGTGGGGGCGTATAATCACCCGACAGTGGGTGGAATCCTGTAAAGGGTCCGGAAAATCGGGCAATGTGTTCAATGGTCCGGATCTCCCTAGCACCCTCTAATATGGATTCAATTCTTTTTATCAAAAGCAACTTTTCAATTGAAGAGTTGTATATATTGTCTACTTTCAAGTCCACAAGGCTGCCGGTTCAATAGTACTGGAGTGAAACAGAATATCAGCCTTATATCATTTCTACAAAATGTTGCTGTGCACGGAACTTCTGATATCACAAAAGCGTGTTCGCATATGTTTTATCGCTGAAACTTCGCTACAATTCTCAAATTTAACCTAATATAAATGGGGTAGCAAGTCTTTATATGCTATTAAACATTTATTGAGAATACCATGTGTTTAAGTAGAGATAGTTTCTACATCAAGTTCCTTGAAAGTTTTGTTAAAAAAGTCATTATGATAACTATATCGTAGTGGGAATTGCGGAGCTAAGTTATACTGTAAACAAAGAAGTTTGCTATAAAGTATGTTAAGGGTAACTTCATCCAGAAGAAAGTCTCCCACTTCTGTAAGTGGTGAGGTGAAAGTAAATTGGAATTCCATTCAGCAGGGTTTCAAACCCCGGCCTCGCGGATGTCACAGATTGTCAGAGAAAATTTATTGAGCGGAGCTCGATAAATTCTGGAGCAAATGTGCTAAGGAGCATTTGATAAGGAGAAAAATTACAGTGTCAGCGATTTTTGAGGATAGAATAAAATCGGACTGCATTAACAGGAGTGGGCACGGATGAATCTAGATATAGAGCAGATGATTGTAGATGATTTGCTGGAATCCATCATGCAGGAGAAATTCAATCCAAACGAGCGGCTGCCTTCCGAAAACGAGCTAGCAAATGATTATAAAGTGCCGCGGATTAAAGTGCGAAATGCTCTTTTGAAGCTCGAGGAGATGGGATATATATACTCGCAACAGGGGAAAGGGCGTTTTTTGAAGGGCAGTCGGCAACAGATTGAGCTTCATCTAACAGGAAGTAAAAGTTTTACGGAAAAAATGTTAAGTGCCGGCCATCCACTTGAAACGAAAAATGTAAGTTGTGAAAAGATCACTTATCATCCGCGTATTTATTCAGCTTTGCAAGTAACCGAGGAAGAAGAGGTATTTAAGATTTCTCGATTGCGTTTTATTGAAGGAAAGCCGGTTGCGCTGCACAGCTCTTATGTCGCCAAGTCGACTTTTCCGAATATCGAAGAAGATGGAGTGCAGTTGCGTTCAATGTTCGCATATTATCGGCAAGAGGGATATACGGAGTTTACTAGCACTGACAGCCATTTAAGCATTTCCTTTCCAACGAGTGAAGAACGTTCCATGCTGGAATGTACCGCATTAGTTCCGCTGTTAATTGTGGAAAGCAACTGTATCGCTTCGCCGCAAAATAAAGTTTTAGAGTATACGAAAATCATCTATCGAAGTGACTCTTTCAGGTATGCCATCACTTCAAAATAAAATTAAAGTTTGCTGTTCCGTATTTTGTTGCGGGACAGTTTTTTTATGGTATAGAGCCAAAATTTTATGCTTCTGTACAGATTTGCTGCGTTCAGCTCCAGCGCCTATGGACTAGCAGACTTCGTGCTTCCTCCTACATCGCTTCCGACGGACAGGATGTCTAGTGCCGCCGGCGCTTGTCGCCCCTAAACGCCGTCTTCCACATTTCAGCTCGGTCTGTACGTCGATGAACAGGCGCTTTTGTTTTGTTCTCCCTGATCTCCGCTTTTGATTATCAAATATTAAATATCCAATATTTCCCATTTGTCTTTACGCTATCTTTATAAACCCTTTACACTGGCTTAATTGGCAACATGTTACGATCGGTTTGTAGGGAGGTGAGATCCATGAAAAGAAATAGGCGAATGCGCATTTTAATAGAAGGATCTCGGGATATACCGAAAAACTTGGCACATGAAATAGAAAAAAACCATTCCCATGAAATCATTATGAAGCCGCAGGGAGCATTGACAATGATCAAAATGAGGGAGACAGCGAAAAAAACGCTTTTCTATCTTGGTGAAGTGTTAGTGACTGAATGCAAAGTGAAAGTGGGCAATCAAGTCGGCATTGGCATTGTCATTGGAATGGAGGAAGATCTTGCCTATCAGCTTGCTGTAATCGATGCGGCATTTAAAGCTGAGTTAAGTGAAATAAATGAATGGATTCCATTATTAGAAGAGGAAGAGAAACGAATGGTAGCAGCAAAGAAATTAGATGCAGCTATTATTCAAAAGACGAAGGTGAACTTTGAAACGATGGACGTTTAATCATAAAGGGGTGAAAAGATGTCGATAGATTTGGTGCACGATATTCAAAAGGGATTTCGGACAATCCTTCATTGTATGTCACGGCCTGGGACGATTAAGAGCATGGAAGAGTTTAATGATGGGATTGCCACTTTTCCAGAGGGACTCCCTGCAACTTTTATTACTGCTTTGACATTGCTTGACAGGGAAGTTTCCTTTGCGCTTGTAGGTAAACAGACAAAAGAGCTTGGAGACATGATAGCTGCTTATACAATGTCTGTTCAAGAAAGCCCATCTGACGCAGAGTATGTATTCATCACGAAACAAGCAACAAAGGAACAAATTACAAATGTTTTTCAAAAGATAAAAATGGGAACTCTTGTGGACCCGCAGCAATCCGCAACCATTATTTTAGAGACAGAGTTCAGTAATGAAGAAGAATTAACTCTGGAAGGACCAGGGATCAAAACAACGGCGAAGCTTTCAATTGCCAATTATGCAGATTGGATCGAAGAAAGACAGAAAACAAACAAAGAATACCCGTTGGGTATCGATATGATCCTTGTAGATGAACGCTCTAATATTGCGTGCATACCCAGAACAACAGTCATTAAGATGTGTGAGGTGTGAAGGATGGCTTATGTAGCAGTAAAAGGCGGGACAGAAGCAATTGAAGAGTCGATTAAACGGTTGACCTTTGAACGGATTCAATCAGAAGAAGTACTTGAGGTCAAAGCAATCATCGCTGGTATGCGCGGGATGGTTGATCAGGTTATGTCTGAGAGCAGTCTGTATTCAGAGCTCTTGGCAGCTTTGGCAATCAAGCAATCTGAAGGAAATATGGAAGAGGCAGTCTTCTTATTGCGTGCTCATCGTTCCACCTTACCAAGAAATTATTATACTCGGGTGATTGAGACTGACAAAATGTTTGTTGAAAGAAGGATTTCCGCTAGCTTCAAAGATATTCCAGGTGGGCAGATTCTAGGGGCCACATACGATTATACACATCGGTTAATCGATTTTGATCTACTTTCGGAGACAAAAGATAAGGTGCTGGAATGGCTCGATCAATATGTGAAAGAAAATGAGCAAATATCAGATCCTTCCGTTCAGGCAGATCTGCCTAAGGTTGTAGATTATTTACGCAAACAGAATCTGTTTCCTATTTATGAAGAAGATGATACAGAACCGCTTGATGTAACGAAGCGAAGTGTCCAGTTTCCAACAACGCGTAGTGAGAGGCTGCAGATTTTAACCAGAGGTCAGACGGGTGCTGTGACATCTCTTGGATATGCGGCGATAAGAGGATATGGGGCAGTGCATCCGACAGTCGGAGAGTTGCGCGTTGGAATGCTTCCATTGACTATCAGTGATCCAGCCGACCAAACAGATGATGAGGAAAATGATTATTATATAGGCGAAATAAAAGTAACAGAAGTAGAATCATTTATTCCGATAACCGTCAAAAATGAAAAAAATGAAGAAGAAATTGAATTTGAGATTGGCTACGGGATTTGTTACGGACAAAACGAAACAAAGGCCATTGCGATGAGCATTCTGGATCAAGCGTTGGAGCATGGGCAGAAAGACTACCCGACACATGATGAGGAATTCATCCTTCTGCACATTGATTCAGTTGAATCAAGTGGGTTCATCTCGCATTTAAAGCTGCCTCACTATGTTACCTTCCAGTCGAAACTGGACAGTGTGAGGAAAATCAAACAGGGGGCTGAAAAACATGAAAAATAAACCCCATTTTGCTTTGTTGGACGAAGGGTCGAAAAAAGAGATTCGAAGGGCAATCTTGAAAGCAGTCGCCATTCCGGGTTATCAGGTTCCGTTTGCATCAAGGGAAATGCCGATTGCGCGTGGATGGGGGACAGGCGGATTACAAATCACCCTCTCTATCATTGGGAAGGAAGATGTATTAAAAGTCATTGACCAAGGGGCTGATGAATCGGTCAATGCTGTAAATATAAAAAAGCTCGTCAATCGGACAACGGGTGTTGAAACGACGACTGAAACAGGAGACGCGACCATTATTCAATCGAGGCACAGAATACCTGAAGTGCCTTTGACAGAAAATCAGGTGCTTGTTTTACAAGTCCCTATACCTGAGCCGCTGCGTTGGGTTGAGCCTAGTGAATGGAAAACGAAACAATTACATGCTGAGAATGAATATAGCGGTGCCTGGCTTATGCTGTTTGAGCAGATCATGAAATATGGAAAGACAGCGACGAATGCTGATCACCCCGTACTGGTGCATGATCGGTATGTGATGGCTCCGAGCCCAATACCCCGCTTCGATAACACAAAGATGGATCATTCGGAATCTTTAATTCTGTTAGGAGCGGGGCGGGAGAAAAAAATCTACGCTGTACCTCCATATACGAAGGTGACTTCACTGGCATTTGAGGACTATAAGATGGAAGTGGAATCATTCGAAGGCAAGCATTGCCACTTATGTCATTCAACGGATGTGTTCTTAGATGAATTGGTGAACCCTGAAACGGATGAGACCTATTACCAATGCAATGATACGAGCTATTGCCTCGCCACATTGAATGAAAAAGCACTGAAAGCAGAGGTGGCGATTGAACATGCAAAATAAGCCTGTTTTAAAAGTAGTGAATTTAAGAAAGCAATATGGTCCAGGCTGCGATTATTGCAGTGATAGAAACGAACTTTCCTTGGACAAAAATCGTTGTCTTAAATGCGGTACGGTTTATGCGTGTAATGATGTGTCATTCGAATTGTATCCCGGAGAAATTTTAGGAGTCGTCGGTGAAAGCGGGAGCGGGAAATCCACGATGATGAAATGTCTATATTTCGATAATGATGTGACTTCGGGGAAGGCATATATCAGCTCATACAATCATGGAAAAACAAATGTCTTTGAAGAGTCGCCTCAACAACTGCGTTATATACGGAACACCATTCTTGGAATGGTGTATCAAAACCCGGTACTTGGATTGAAAATGGACTTTTCATCCATTGGCAACATCGCAGAAAAAATGATTGCTGCGGGTAACCGTAATGTGGAGCATATGAAGAACCGGAGTAAAGAACTGCTAAAGCATGTTCATATTCCGATTACCCGGATCAAGGATGAGCCAAAGAAATTTTCAGGCGGGATGCAACAGCGGGTTCAGATAGCTAAGGCCTTATCGAATCAGCCGCCGATTCTATTATTAGATGAAGTGACGACGGGCTTGGATTTATCTGTACAGGCAAGTGTATTGGACTTGATCAAAACAATCCGACAGGAGTTTGGGATCAGTATGATTGTTGTCTCGCATGATTTGGCAGTCATTCGCATGCTGGCTGATCGGACAATGGTTATGTTGGATGGCAAGGTCATCGAGCAAGGATTAACCGATCAAATTTTAGAAAATCCTCAGCACGCATACACACAGCAACTCGTATATTCGCTGATTTAACTTCATCCAGCAGATACTGTAAGTGGTGAGGTGAAAGCCTCCGGCGGATGCCTCAGATTTTTAGAGGAAATGTATCAAGCGGAGCTTGATAAAATCTGGGCGCTAGTATGCCAAGGCACATTTGATTTGGAGGGATATTGTGTATTTACTAACGAATGGCCGAATTATTTTAGAGGACCAGATTGTCGACAATTATACAGTCGTGATTGAACATGACAGCATTGTCGCGATTATACCAGAACAGGAGGCAGCAACATACAAAGGCTATCAAATAATAGATGCAAACGGCGGTTACATCTCACCAGGATTCGTCGATATCCATTCGGATTATATAGAAGGGATTGTTTCACCCCGCCCAACAACATTGATGGACTTCAATATGGGAATTCGGGAAGCAGAGCGCATTTTGATCAGCCACGGTATCACTACCATGTTCCATTCTCTATCAATCTATAAAGATGATGGCTTCAGCCATAAACCAATCCGGAATCCACAAAATGTGAATCGACTCATCCATGCAATCAATGAAACTCATACAAGCGAGCATTTGATCCGGAATCGGATGCATGCGAGATTTGAAATTGACAACATTGAACAGGTGGATGCGTTCGTACAGAACATAGAGGATGAAAAGGTGCATCTGATATCCTTCATGGACCATACGCCTGGACAGGGGCAATATCGAAATCTGGAAATCTATCGTGAAACGTTAAAGGGCTATAACGATATTACAGATGATGAAATAGATGAAATCATCACAAACGGCATGAAGAAGGACAAATTAACTCTTGATCAGATGAAAGAAATAAGCCAGTTGGCTTTGGAAAAAAATATAGCGGTCGCCTCACATGACGATGATGAATTGGAGAAGCTGTCCCTCGTCAAGAGCTACGGTACCACTATCAGCGAATTTCCAACGACACTTGAAGTGGCAAAAAAGGCGAAGGAAATGGGGCTATGGACAATTGCCGGAGCTCCGAATGTCATGCTTGGGGGCTCACATTCCGGCAACCTATGTGCAACAGAAGCCATTCGTGAAAATGCCATTGATATTTTGTGCAGTGATTATTATCCGCCAGCGCTTCTACATTCCATTTTTCTACTTGGGGAGAAGAAAGGACAAGATTTGCATGAGATGTTTCAGCTTGTCACATTAAATCCGGCCAAAGCAGTACGGATGGACGATCAAATCGGCTCCATCAAGGAAGGAAAGAAGGCAGATATCATCATTATTGAGAGAATGGATGATGGATTCCCTATGGTTACAGCTACACTTGTAGATGGGAAACTGATAACAAGGACGAATTATCGATGAATACCAAAGAAGTACAACTGGGGAACGAGCCATTTATCCATGACCATGTGGTGCTGAAAAACGTAGAGTTTGGGAAATACAATGAAGTGGGTACGTATAACTTCTTTGAAAATGTCATTTTGGGCGATTATTCCTATACTGGTCAGTTTTGCTTCATTCAAAATGCCGTGATTGGGAAATTTTCCAATATCGCAGCAATGGTGCGAATAGGTCCTACTGATCATCCTTATGAAAGGCCGTCACTTCACCATTTCACCTACCGCAAGAAAATGTTCGGGTTCAGCGAGCAGGATGACCATGACTTTTTTGATCATCGGGTAAGCCGCAAAGCCTTCATAGGTCATGATACATGGATCGGACATGGAGCTATTATTCAGCCGGATGTGACGATAGGGAATGGAGCAATTATAGGCAGCGGAGCCGTTGTTACAAAAGACATCCCTCCTTATGCCATTGCTGTAGGGGTTCCGGCAAAAGTGATTAAATACAGGTTTCCCCCTGAGGTGATTGAGGGACTCCAAGCCATCCAATGGTGGGACTGGCCTTACGAAAAAATCAAAGAGTATTTGGATGATTTCCACCTGGATATTGAACAATTCATAAAAAAACATAACGGGAGGAAAGAATAAATGTCCCGATTACTAGAGGTCAAATCTATCTATAAATCATTTATGATTCATCATCTTGGAAAGAAAATCCATGCGGTGAATGACATTAACTTTTCATTGGATGCAGGGAAGTTCATTGGAATAATCGGTAAAAGTGGCAGCGGAAAATCTACGATTTTGAAACTGATTTATCGCACATATTTACCTGAGCGCGGGGAGATTATTTACAACTCTGAGCGTTTCGGAAAAGTAGATTTAATGAAAGCATCGGAACGAGACATGATTTATTTGCGGAAATATGAAATCGGCTATGTTTCACAGTTTTTAAGTGTCATGCCAAGAACGACCGCCCGTGAAATAGTCGAACAATCCGTACTAGAAATGGGGAAGACCCAAGAGGAAGCAAAAGTAATTGCTGAAGAAGCCCTGACCCATTTCGATTTAGATCCTGGGCTGTGGGATAACTATCCCGTCACTTTTTCAGGCGGTGAAAAGCTCAGACTCAATATTGCCAGTGCCATTGTGAAAAAACCGCGATTATTGCTGCTTGATGAGCCTACAGCCAGTTTGGATGATGCTTCAAAGTTAAAGGTTCGTAAAGCCATTGAAAAGTTGAAAGATGAAGGAACGACACTTATTGGCATCTTCCACGACCTGGAATTCATGGAAGGATTATGCGATAAAGTATTCGACTTTCAAAAAGGGAAGTGCTTGGAAGGAGTAGGAGCATGAAGGCTGATTTGCATGTGCATTCCAATTACTCTGATGGATCGAATACAGTGGAGGAAATCATGGAGATGGCTGTACAAAAAGGAATCACACATATCAGCCTTGTCGACCATGATACTCCTAAGGGCATTGAGCATGCCCAGAAGGCAGGAGCAAGCAGGGGGATTACGGTGATTCCTGCTATTGAAATCTCAGCCTATGATTTTAAGAGGAATAGAAAGGTTCATATATTGGGCTATGCCTTTGATAAAAAGGCGGAGCATATCCAAAGACTATGCAGCCCTTTGCTTCAAAGAAGACATGAAAACTCTTTGTGGCAGGTGGAACAGCTTCAGCAGAACGGCTATCAAGTGGAGGTTGATGAGGTTCAGAAGCAGGCGGCTCAAGGAGGCACCATTTACAAACAGCATATCATGGCTTGTTTGACCGATACCCATTTTTCTACAGAAGAGTATAAGCAGATGTATAAAAGGCTTTTCAAAGGGGACGGGATTTGTGCACGGGATATTGAATATGTCGATGCCAACGATGCCGTAAAAGCAATTAAAGCAGATGGGGGCTTTGCTGTTCTCGCCCATCCGGGCCAGTTGGATTCATTCGACATGATTCCTGAACTTGTACAAAACGGGCTGGATGGCATTGAACGCAACCACTATGATCATACAGCTCAAGATATAGTAAAAGTAGAGTCCTATGCTGCTGAATTCGGTTTATTCCTGACCGGAGGAAGTGACTATCATGGTGACTTTGGCACACCGATCCAGATTGGAGATATCGACTCTCCCGCCACAGCCATTCAAACATTCATGGTGAATATCTAGGTATTGTAAAAGATTAATAAAGAGTATGTAAATTGCCCGAATTCCCTCAATAAATATGTTTGAATGAATGGTAAGTGGAATTTCTTCAATCTGGATGGGGGGGAATAAAGGTAGCAGGAAGCTGGTTGTCATCTCTGACGGAAAAATAGAACTATTCAGCTAAAGGAGCGAATCATGAAAAAGTCAATTTTATCAATCGTATTGTTAATTTTTCTTTCTGCGATTCTTGGAGCTTGTTCAAGTGAGAAGTCAGCTAGTTCAAAAGATATTACAATGGTATGGTATCCAAATGAATCCGGCAATGATTTAAAAGGTGCCAGGGACGAGATTGGTAAAATAATAGAAGAGGCGACTGGAAGAAAGGTAGAGCATAAACTAACAACAGATTATGCAGTGGCCATTGAAGCTATCGCCAATGGTAATGCTGAATTAGCATTTATGGGTGCACAAGGGTATATAGAAGCAAAGAACAAGAGTAAGGATGTTGAGCCTGTTGTTGTACCAAGTGGTGCATCAGGAACGTTAGATGACGCGGTTTATTATAGCTGGCTGGCTGCCAGAGCGGCAGATGCTGAGAAATATAAAACAAATGGTGAGTTCTCGATCGATAACATCGTTGATTCCAAATTCTCTTTCGTATCAAACAGCTCAACTTCGGGATTTAAAGTACCGTCCACCGATATCGTTGCGCATTTCTCACAACAAGATCAATGGAAAGACTTGACACCTGAAGATTTAATGGAAGGCGGAAAGTTCTTTAAAGAAGTGATGTATGGTGACTCACATCAGGGATCGGCTGTAAACTTGCTTAGCAAACGGGCTGATGTTGCAGCGTTTTGTGATACATGTGTTGCTAATTATATCGAAATCGCTGATGGCGATGAAAACCGTCCGGGGACTGTTTACCGGGTAAAAGATGACGCAGAGGAGCCTTTTAATACACTGCCAGGTGAAGAATTCACATTAATTAGTGTAACACCTGTATTAAATGCACCTTTTGTAGCGAATCTGTCGAGCTTAAGTAAAGAAGACCTTGAGAAAATACAAGAGGGTTTTACTTCCGACGAAGTAGCAAACAATGAAAAGATCTTTGTTCCAGAAGAATCTGAACAAGCCGGGCTTTTCAAGAAAACGGATAAAGAAAAATTTGTCATTACGGATGATGCATGGTTTGATCCAATTCGTGAGCTGTCAAAATAACAAACACATTGAGTGCAAAGGGGCGTATTTCTCCAATGTTTATACGCTCTTTTGTTTGAGTCAAAATCCAAATTGAGGAGTTTTTTTAATGTCTTTGTTAGCAGTAAAAGATATCTCTAAACAATATGAAAAAGATAAACAGGTATTGTCAGGAGTCAGCTTTGAGGTGGAGCGCGGGGAATTTATTTCCATCATCGGGCCGTCCGGAGCCGGTAAATCAACATTGCTCCGCTGTATAAACCGCATGGTGAATATATCCAATGGCAAAATTGTTTTTCAAGATGTTGATGTCATGTCCTTGAACAAAAGGGGTCTGCGTAAGCATCGAACTCAAATAGGTATGATTTTTCAGCATTATAACCTAGTATCACGGTTAACTGTCATTGAAAATGTATTACATGGCAGACTAGGTTATAAAACAACTCTTCAAGGTGTGTTGAGCAGGTTTACCGAAGAAGAAAAGGCGGATGCATTTTCATTATTGGAGAAGCTCGGAATGAAGGAGCATGCATATAAAAGGTGCGATCAATTAAGCGGTGGGCAGAAGCAGCGTGTAGGGATTGCCCGTGCTCTTATACAACACCCGCAAATATTGCTTTGTGATGAACCGATTGCTTCGCTGGATCCGAATGCTTCCAAAGTTATTATGGATTATTTGCAAAGGATCTCTAAGGAAATGAACATTACTTGTATTGTAAATTTACACCAAGTGGATGTAGCGAAACGCTACTCAGACCGAATTATTGGATTAAATAGTGGACAGGTGGTTTATAATGGGACCCCGGATCGTCTGACGTCAAATGTCATTCATCACATTTACGGTTCTGAGGCAGGCAACCTGATCATGGAGTGAAGGAGGAAGACCAATGAATATCGATGTGTTTAGGAAGAAGAAACAGCAACTTACTATATTTGCTCTCGCGATTATTGGTATTACACTCCTATCATCCAATCTGACTGACTTCGATTTTATGCATAGTCTCATATCTGTACCTGAGGCTCTTAAATGGATGGGATCGAACCTGTTTATCACGAATGAAGCATTGGAAAAGATGCCTTCCATCATGGATAAATTAATGGAAACGATATTCTTATCCATTGCAGCAACCACCACAGCCAGTATTATTGCATTATTACTGGCATTGTTAGGTTCGCAGACAACAAAGGTCAACAATTTTTTCAGTACGCTAAGCCGGTTTATAGCCTCGTTATTTAGGAATATCCCGATTGTTGCATGGGCACTTATTTTATTGCTGTCCTTTGGTCAAAATGCCCTGACCGGTTATTTTGCCTTGTTTTTGTCAACATTAGGCTTTTTAGTCCGTGCATTTACAGAGACAATTGATGAGACGAGTAAAAGTTCTGTTGAGGCTCTGCAGGCAACAGGTGCCACTTATTTTCAAGTGGTTGCAAAGGCAGTTATTCCGGAATGTTCCCCGCAGATCATTAGCTGGATTTTGTTTATGATTGAAACGAATATTCGAAGTTCTACATTGATTGGAATTTTAACCGGGACAGGGATCGGCTTTGCCTTTGATTTATATTATAAGAACATGAATTATAGCGTGGTCAGTCTTATCACGCTCAGTATCATTGCTGTGGTTATAATGATTGAACTGATTTCCAACTATGTTAGGAGGGTTATTCTATAGTGATTACAGCAAAAAGCAACCCGGCTATTGGCACAATGACCACCAATACAGGAAAAATTAAAATTACGAAATGGACGAAACAAAAAGTTGTCATGATAGGAACGTTTATCGTCCTAACATTGCTTACTATTTATGGTTTTTTGACATTCGACTATAAAGATATTCATCTTGTTGAAGCGATGATCGCTACACTAGATAATTTAAAGGCTATCTTTTTACAACCATCTCTCAATAACTTCTCTTTCGCAGAGGCACTACACCAAATTTCTTTGACAATCGGCCTTGCTGTTTTAGCTACGATTATAGGTGCTTTCTTATCCTTGATTATTGCTTTTTTTGCAGCGAAAAATCTTTCACCTAAGCCCATTGCGAATGCAATCATTATTGTGATGGCCTTTATCCGGGCGGTTCCGACTGTCCTATGGGTGCTTATCTTTGCGATAGCAGCAGGACTTGGCGCAGAAGCCGCTGTTTTGGGGATGCTGCTTCATACGGTTGCTTTTCTAGTTAAGGCATATTCGGAGGCGTTTGAGGATCTCGATGACGGGGTTATAGAAGCAATGCGGGCAAGTGGAGCAAATTGGTGGCATGTCATTACAAATGCTGTTTTGCCATCCACCTCAACGTCTCTTATATCTTGGACATTTCTTCGATTTGAGACAAACTTCACAGTTGCCGTTGCGATGGGTGCTGCAGCGGGCGCAGGTGGAATCGGTTTTGAGTTATTCATGGCCTCAGGCTTTTATTTTGATCTTCGGGAAGTCGGATTTATCACCTATGCGATCCTTCTTGTCGCCGTGATATTGGAGCTTTCTTCCACCCAAATAAAGAAACGCTATTTAATGAAGGAATCGGTTCGATGACGGAAAATAGGGGCATGTAATTCCATTGAATGGGGCTGTCCAGAAAGCCAGGTTCTTGCCTGACTTTTTGGACAGCCCCAATCTTGGGGTCAGACCCCATTCAGGTGACCCCATTCAGGTAGTTTGACTGCATCAATTGCATAAAAGGTATGTTGTTCATCTTTTGAATAGGGGAGAGTGACTCTGTTTCGTTACTGTATAGGAACTAATATTTCGCACAAATGTTGCTCAATCATTTGTGGAGTATATCTTTCTATAATGGGTTGTTCTCTTATTGATAGATTATTTTTTTCTATTTCAGTATAAATATTGTGCCAAAATTCACTGACTGCATCCTCTGTATGGTCAAGTAAGAAAACAGCGTATTTCCCACCAGAAAATTTACCAACCCGAGCTGGTTCTGCGATATGAGCATCTTTATTTATCACAGCGCAAATATCATAACGACATTCCTCTCTAGGGATAATTTCCGGATTATCCCATGGTATACCTAAAATGGAAGAATGATCAAGTACACCATTCAACTGCGCCCACTTTTTAAAAGATTTCATTAGTTCTTTGTTTTGCTTTCCACCATACTCTCCGACCCTGCGGAAATAAGCAATTCTTGATTCAGGTAATTCTTCGATTTTTAGTTTCATATTTTAATTCTCCTTTCTTAGGTAAGATAATGTGCTTTAAAATGTTTTTCAAGATATTTTTTCTGAAATTTTAAAATTATTACAATAGAAAACATAAATGAAGGATTTTCAGAAAAGTAACTGGAAATCCTTTTAAATTGCGGAGACTTCAGTTTTCTAAAGCGCATGTAAATAAAGGCGGTTTTTTAGGTGTGAAATTCTATATTAATGAAATTAGTAGGGTAAGCGGACTAAAATAAATAAAATTTCTTTGGTTGTAATGTAAAAAAAATCCAAGAATAGACAACTTAAGTAGGGATTTTTTAAATTATATAAAAATATATGATAAATCGTGTAGAATTTTTGAGTAAGGGGAACTGAATCTTTTAAGATTTTATTATTCAGAAAATTTCTGGGCTTGGGACAGTATTACCAGACTTCGACAGTATTTTCATTTTCTCAACAGTATATGCCTAAATTCGGCTAATACTTTCGCTTACCAGATAGTATTTTTATATGCTGTATCGTTTTGAACGAAAAATCTTTATTGTACGGAACTGAATCCCAACATGCCCAACAGGAGAAAAAACTTAGTTTAACTAATATAAATTTGAAGAAATTTTTGTTTTCCTTAGGAACATTTGGGATTTCTGTCATCAAATTGATGTGGCCTGTATACCAAGCTCGTAACTATGGTTTTCACAATTTATTCCTAGTTTTGAACCTATGAAATGGAAAGTTTCTTTGTGAAAGGGGTTTAAACTCAGATGAGATTTTTAATATCTAACATTCTTGCCTTATTTGTTTTCTTAATATCTTATATTCTTACCTTATTTTTTTTCTTTTTGTTAAATGTGCTAGCCATTTTCATAGGTTCTCAGGTCAATGATTACAGTTTTAATGAGCACTTTAATCTTTATTTAGTCATTTATTTTCCGATTATTGTATTACTGGCTTTTGTAGGGGTGGTTATTGGAGAACTTGTGTTGAAAATATCTTTTTTAAATACAAATAAACGGCGATTTTTCTCGCTTTTAATTCTTGGGTTAGTATTTGGTATATTTGTTAGTGCCTTGCTCTATTTAATCCAGGGTCGTTCTTTGATTACAGATGATATGAGCAACATTTTGGCTTTTATTATTCTCAGCGTCGCTGGTTCATTAACTTTCTTCGTTTCAAAAGTAATTACAGAAAGTCTATTTAGAAAAAAGTTGTGTAATGCAAAATAAAGGTGCTTGTAGTTGAAAATGGATTTACCTAATTCCAATTCATCTGAGGTTACAAACAATATATCATTTCGTTAAATCCAGCAAAAATGTTGCAGCTCTAACAAGCATTGTGAAGGAAACAGTGAAAAGTAGTTTATTTCACGTCTGATTTTACGATTGCATGACAGCAACCATTTTGCTATATAATGAAGCCTTATTCATCTTAATGAAAGGCATTGCTGAAGGGTAACTTTATGTTTCCATTAACATCACATTGTTAAATGGGTGTGAAATATTGATGATGGAATTAGTATTGGTGCAATTTGCGCTTTATGCTTTTTTGCGGGATATAAAACTCTTAAATCAGTTAATTGACAACATAAATGAAGGATTTCCAGAAAAATAACTGGAAATCCTTTTAAATTAAAATCTATTAAATGTTCATCGAAGCTGTATTCTGTGGGGACTTCACTTTCATTTTCTCCCTTCTTACAGCAACAGCTACGATCCCTAAGATGAAAGTGACACCTGTTATCAGCCAAAGGTACGCGATATTATGGATAAGCATACCGCTATTTCCACCAAAAACGATGGAGTAATACCCATCCGCGCCATATGTTGCCGGTAGGAAAGACGCCAATTTATGATACCCGTTTGCCAATAGTTCCCTTGAAACCAAAACGCCGGAAGTAACGAGTTGAAGGGATAGCGCCAAAATGTTAAATACCATACCATAATTCCCGAAAAGGAGAACAAAGACTTGTGCAAACATCAGGAATGACAAAAATAAACTTCCTTGGAATAGGTAGATCATCCACATCGGCTCATGACTTGTGATATCAAACAGTTTCATTAGACCGATGGTCAGAAATGGCAATAGGAATGCGACACCTATATTAATCAACTGTCTACCAAGGAACAGCTCCCATTTTGAATAGGCTGATTGAATCGTTTCGGCGGCTTCATTCACCTGCATAATCATGACCATGGCACCGACAAACGAAGAGATAATCACCATAAGGGGAACTAGGTTTGCTGAAAATTCACTGACAGCGTTCGTTTTCTTGATCATCGCTTCTATCGGTTCAGGATGGAGGGACTTTAACGCAGTCTGCACTTCTTCTCCAACCGCTTGTGCAATCGGTGGTTCCAACGGCAGTTGTTGCAGCTTCTGCTCAAACATCGCTGCTCCTGCCTCAGTCTGAAAGGAGAATACCTTTTCATTCACCTCGTTGTTCATTTGATTAGCAACTTGCTCCATCATTGTTTTACTAAAAGTGGCGCTTGCTTGATTAATCCAGTAATAGATGGAAGGGCGGTCTCCGGATTGTAAGGTTGTTGTAAAATCAGATGGTATCTGGATGACCATTTCAATTTCTCGGTTGTTCATTTTATCTGAGGCTTTTTCAAAAGAATCATATTGCGTTACCTGGGAGGGGAGTTGCTGTTCAAGCTCCTTTGCAATATTCGTTACTCCGCTTTGATCCTCATTTACAATTCCAATGGACATGTTGTCCATTCGATCTTGAACGCCCTTATATGCAGTCAGCCAGACAGAAAAAAAGATCAACTGAAACATGACGGCTGCAATAATTCCAATATACGTTCCTCTTAACGTAAGAAGCGCTTTGAGTCCTTTCATAAGAGGTTCCTCCTTTTTTGAATGTAAGTACTTACTTGCAAACAGTATAAAATTTTTTCTAGGGGGTCAGACCCCTAGAAAAAATGGATACGCTAATTTTTAGCTGCTGCTGGATATCGAGCTCCGTAACTTTTGATCCTATTCGGATGTATGAGATGAAATGTCCTAAATTAAGGGCAATGAATGACAGGGAGGCTGCTTCTTCATTTATATCTAGTAATCTCCCTCTTTTTTTCATTTCCTGGAAATACCCTGCTAGTTGCTCTTTTAAAAAGCGGGGCACATTTGCAATCTCCTCATCAATCTCAGGAAATGTCCCGGCTTCCTTGAAAGCGATCAGAACCAGGTCTTTGACAGGAAGCATGGTTTGAAAGTACCTCTTGGAAAAATGGAGCAAATCAGTCTCTAGATCATAAGTGATATCAAATTGAATCGTTTTCTGGAAAACGGGACCATATGAAAATCTATCAATGATTGCTTTTAATATCCCTCTTTTATTTCCGAAATGGCGGAAAACAGTTACCTCATTAACCTCAGCCAGCTTGGCGATTGAACGGGTCGTCGCTGCAGCATACCCTTTTTCGCTGACCAATTGTATAGCCGCATCCAGAATACGCTCTGATGTCGAGTGTGACGACAACAGTTTCAACTCCTTTATGATGCAAGTGATTACTTGCATATTAGCATGTGAAAAGAGGAAAAGCAATTGCAAATTTGCCAAGGCGCAATTAATCGGAAAAATGTTGAGCAATATAAGGGATATTCCGAACTTCTCTTCTAATACAAATCCGAGGCAACTTGCCTTTACAAGTATCCCCAATTCCTAAGTAAATGAGTGAACAATCATTCATTAATTTCGTTCGTTTCTTAGCTAAGAACTTTCCCATGGTATAATTCATTCTTTGAACTGTCGTATGAGTCTTTGAGTTCCCTTACAATTTCTTCTACTGGTTGCACGTGATTGATTGTGTTGACGCCTTGCCCAGCAGACCATATATCTTTCCAGGCCTTTGAACCGGTTGAGTTCATTTTAGAGAAGTCCGCTTTTTCCTTGCTTTCCAGTTTGTCGGGATCCAGGCCAGCTTGTTTAATACTTGGTTTCAAATAGTTTGCCTTTACTCCGCTGAAGGCATCTGTATAAATCAGATCATCTAATGTGGAGTCGATGATCATCTCTTTATAATCTGTGGATGCAAAGCTTTCCTCTGCTGTAATAAATCTAGTTCCCATATATGCAAGGTCGGCTCCCATGGCTTGTGCAGCGAGGATATCTCTGCCGCTGGAAATTGCTCCGGATAGTATAGTGATTCCGTTCCAAAATTCCTTCACCGCTCCCATAAAAGCAAAGGGGTTAATAGTTCCGGCATGCCCCCCCGCCCCGCTGCAGACAAGAACAAGCCCATCCACACCTTTTTCTGCCGCTTTTTTTGCATGAAAAATAGAAATAACATCAGAAAAAACAAGGCCTTCATATTCATGTACAATCTTCACAACTGAACTTGGATCTCCAAGTGAAGTAATCACAATCGGTGGCTGGTGCTTCTTGATGAGTGCCAAATCTTCCTTATATCGACTGTTTGTGGGATGTACGATGAAATTCACTGCCCATGGAGCGAATTTCCCCCCTTCTAATTCTCGCTTGATCTTTTCCATCCACTGATCAAGAGTATCCGCTGTACGGGCATTTAATAATGGAAAAGAGCCGATGACTCCTGATTTGCAGCCATTAATCACCATTTGTGGACTGGATACTAAAAACATCGGGGCCATGATAACGGGCAACGCAGTATTTTCTTTCAAGGTATCCAATGCATTTTTTTCCAATATACTTCTCTCCTTTCAAGGCTATATAGTCATTTCGCCGGCAGGTAAGTAAAAACCTTCAAAAAACAACATGTGATCATGTTTAGTTTTTGATACTATTTAAATTAGATCCTTATAAGGAAGGAGTCATATAATGATGCCAATAGATCTGCGAAGTGATACCGTGACAACACCGACGGAGAAAATGAGAGATGCCATCCGTGATGCAGCCGTTGGAGATGATGTATATGGAGAAGACCCAACGATCAATCGTTTGGAGGCGCTTGCTGCTGAGAGAGTGGGGAAAGAGGCAGCGCTGTTTGTAACGAGCGGAACCCAAGGCAATCAAGTGGCAGTGCTCGCCCATACACAACGTGGGGATGAAGTGATTTTGGAGGAGCATTCTCATATTGTCGAGTATGAGGTGGCGGGTCTCTCCACAATCGCTGGGGTTCAGCCGAGAACTATCAAAGGGGTAAATGGACAGATGCCGGCTTCTGATATTGTTTCCGCTATCCGGGAGGATGATATTCACAGTCCGAAAACTGCTTTAATCTGTTTGGAAAATACTCATGGAGATTCGGGTGGACGCATTTTGCCCTTACGTTACATGGGGGAAGTTTACGATATTTCAAGGCAGTATCAAGTTCCTATTCATTTGGACGGAGCTCGTTTATTTAATGCAGCAGTTGGTTTGGGTGTTGATCCGAAGGAAATAACACAGTATGTAAATACCGTTCAATTTTGTTTATCCAAAGGTTTGAGTGCCCCCATGGGTTCCATTTTGGCAGGCCCAACAAGCTTTATTGAAAGAGCAAGAAAGTGGAGAAAGATGTTGGGGGGCGGCATGCGCCAGGCGGGAATAGCCGGAGCGGCCGGCATTGTAGCATTGGAAGAAATGGTTGGCCGATTGGAAGATGATCATGTTCATGCAAAAAATCTTGCTGAAGGGTTAGCTCATATAGAAGGAATCAATATTGATGCAGAAGGCGTAGAAACAAATATGATTATGTTTTCCATTGAGGGGCTTGAAATGGATTCAGATCATTTTATTGAAAAGCTGAAAGAGCGCGGGGTTTTGGCAAATTCTATTAGTCAATATAGAATCAGATTTGTGACGCACAGGAAAATAGCTAATGAAGACATAGACAAGGTTATTGAAATCGTAAAAATAATTTCTGCTGAGGCAAAGGTTAGCTTGTAAAGAATTGTTATAGCGCATCACTAAATTGTGATGTGTTTTTTATTTGACGATTTGTATACGTTCGTATACAATTTAACCAAAGTATACAAATGTATACAAAAAGGAGGCTTTGAAAATGCAAGATGAAAAAGGTTTAAGAGAAGGGTATCATCGAGGACATCGCGGAAAAGGCTCCCGCGGACCTAAAACCTTTCGGCGGGGAAGAGCAGTCGCTTTTTTGCAGATGATGCAGTTGAAACGTTCAACTATTAAGCAGCAACTGGACGAGCCGGAGTATGAATCTATTCGTCAGGTTTTGGTTGGTGAACTAAAAGCGATTGATATGGTCATCAACGAATTTGTTCAGCTGTTTGAAATCCAGGAAAGTGAAATGCAGGGCAGCACTATGAACAAAGAGAAGGGAATGGAGTCCAATGAAACAAATTAATCAATATATCGATACGGTCTTTTATAATCCAGACCTAATTCTGGACGAGGTCATTTCATCTATAAAAGAAAACGGAATGCCATCAATATCGGTATCTCCCTCTTCCGGGAAGCTTCTGACGATGCTTGTATCTATAGCTGGAGCGAAAAATATTCTCGAAATCGGAGCTCTCGGAGGCTACAGCGGGATTTGCTTGGCCAGAGGGTTTGGCGACGGAGGAACGCTGACTTCATTGGAATTGAAAGATACATACGCTGAATTAGCCAGCAGCAACCTGACAAAAGCCGGTTTTGGTGATCAAGTTTCCTATATGACAGGTCCTGCTTTGGAAAGTCTTGAAACACTGGTTTCAGATCAGAAGCGGTTCGACTTTTTCTTTATCGACGCTGACAAAGCAAATTATGAGCATTATCTGGAATATTGCATCAAGCTGGCCGAGCCGGGCGCTTTGATTATTGCAGATAACATGCTCGCGGGAGGAAGTGTGGCAGATCCTAATGCAGCACCTAAACGCTATACTGAATTTATGAAAAATTTCAATCAAACGGTGGCCAATCATCCTCGATTAGAATCACTTCTCCTTCCAATCGGGGATGGAATGACTGTATCACGAGTCAAATAATAATGTTTTACAAAGAGAAATAATTCATCCATTATAGAAATAAACCTAACTGTTGAAATGAAACAACAGGGACTGGATGATGAACATGAACAGAGATATTCAAGCGAAAGGATACATCCAGCGGGGAACACCAGCCTTTAAAAAAGCGAACCTTGCTTTATTTGCCGCAGCGTTCATTACATTTGCTAATCTATATATCACGCAGCCAATCATGCCTATTTTTACAAAGGAGTATCATGTCACTCCTACGATGGCAAGCCTGTCCTTGTCTTTGACCACGCTTTCCCTAGCATTTGGGCTGCTTGTTTTTGGTTCCCTTTCTGAAGCGTGGGGACGTAAAAACATCATGTCCGTTTGCCTTATCATTACATCTGTTCTAACTGTGGTGATTGCTTTCACACCAACCTTCGAGCTTCATCTGACACTCAGGGTGATCCAAGGATTTGCTTTTGCCGGTATTCCTTCAATCGCAATGGCTTATTTGGGTGAGGAAATCGAAGGGAATAGTGTCGGTGCGGCGATGGGCCTGTATATAAGCGGTAATACGGTTGGAGGACTTTCTGGCAGGGTCATTATGGGGACTATGACTGATTTATTTTCATGGCAAACAGGAATGATCTTTTTGGGAGTCGTTAGTTTGATTGCCGCTATTTATTTTATATGGGCACTTCCGTCTTCTAAGCACTTTCATCCGCAGGATTTACATTTGAAAAAGCTTGCTGGTACACTCATTTCTCATTTGAGAAACCCAGTCTTGGTGTTGCTGTTTTTAATCGCCTTTTTCTTAATGGGCGCTTTTGTCACGATTTATAATTATCTTGGTTTTAAACTCGCAGAGCCTCCTTATCTTTTGAGTATGACAATCATTGGATGGTTGTTTATCGTTTATTTGGTTGGAACCTTCAGTTCTACTTGGTTCGGGATGTTGGGAGACAAATTCGGCCGTCCGCTGCTAATTACCCTTGGTGTGCTACTCATGCTATTAGGGGTTGTATTGACGCTTCCTGTGTCTTTATTTTATAAAATCATCGGCATTATCGTGTTGACGTTCGGTTTTTTCGGAGCTCATTCTGTTGCAAGCGGGTTGGTCAGCCGCTATGCTACTCATGATATCGCCCAGGCATCTTCACTCTATTTATTTGCCTATTATATGGGCTCTAGTGTTGGAGGATCTGTGGGCGGTATATTTTGGTCCCGCTATGGTTGGGGCGGGGTAGTGGGCTTTACCATGGGCCTGCTGGTTGTTTCAATTTTCTTGGCGCTTAAAGTGAAGAAACTATCTGGAAGGAATACTTGATATGTATGATCCAACACATTTTGAAAATTTAAAAGTCGCCTTTGAAAATCGCATATACGATCTGGATAATATGGACGGCTTGATTGCGATCGTTGACAGAGCAGATCGTACGGATCATGCCATTCTCTCTAGGGAGCTATCGATGAAATTTACATTAGCCGGACTGCCAGAAGTGATGGCGGAAGTTGTGTTGACCGCTTCTTTGGAAGATTTGGCTGGAGAAATTCTCGAAATTCCGGAGGCGGTCCCAGGCTGTTCCCTTGAATTGCATTTTTTCAAGCATGTTCATGATGCTCCTGTACAATGCGAACAAATTAGAGAGGCGTTATACGCTGTCTGGGAAAACGATATCGAGCTAACACAAACGCTGAGCTGCAAATATGGGGAAGAGGTTTCCGGTTATTTAAATTTGATCAAAGTGAAATTCAAGACGAAAATTAGCGAGGATAATATGACCGAGGTTGTTCCGTTTCTACACCATGTTCTAAAAAGTCTGGAGCTATTGAAGGGAATTTAATTTCATTCAGCATTCTATAAGCGGTAGGTGAAAGCGTATTGGTATTCCATTCAGTGGGACTAAAATCCCGGCTGAATAAAGTTACAGCCTCCAGTGGATGCCACAGATTTTCGGAGGAAATCTATCGAGCGGAGTGCTTGATAAAAACTGGCGCAATAAGCCAAGTACATTTGATTATAAAACGCTAAAAACACCCTTTGTAAAAAGCGTTAGATTGAAAAAAAGCAATCATTGGCACGAAAAAACACAATTTGTCCCCGCGTAACGATTATTTAAACACACTTAATGAATCGGAAAACTTTTGAAAAAGTAATTGACAACAAAAAAGTGCCGTGCTAGACTTCTATTTAACGATTAAGCAAACTAATTAAATACTTTCTTATCAAGAGTGGTGGAAGGATCTGGCCTGATGACACCCGGCAACCTTAAGTATCGTACTTAAAAGGTGCTAAATCCAGCTGAGCATGATGCTCGGAAAGATAAGAGGAATATAAGATACACTAACCTCTCATCTTTCATGAGAGGTTTTTTATTTGGAATAAATGAATAAGGTAATTCTTATCAAGAGAGGCGGAGGGACTGGCCCGATGATGCCCGGCAACCATTAAGCTTATTTGACTGCTTAATAAGGTGCCAATTCCTGCAGGAGTAAATTCCTGAAAGATAAGAAGAGAACAACCGATAATAAGCGGCTCTCTTCTTAGTGAAGAGGGCTTTTCTTTAATTGACTAAACCAGGGGGATTTAAAATGACGACAGAAATTAAAAACACAACGTATGATCTTGAAACATTGGCTTTACATGGAGGGCAGGCACCGGACCCTACTACAGGATCAAGAGCGGTTCCGATTTATCAAACGACTTCATTTGTTTTTCATGATACAGAGCATGCTGAAAGATTATTTGCTTTGGATGAGCCGGGAAATATCTATTCACGTATCGGAAACCCGACTGTAGATGTGTTTGAAAAAAGGCTGGCATTGCTTGAAGATGGGGTAGCTGCGGTGGCCACTTCATCTGGAATGTCAGCTATCACGTTATCCATTCTTAGTCTAGCAAGCGCTGGTGATGAGATTGTAGCAGGAACAAACCTTTATGGAGGGACGTATAACTTGTTTGCGGTAACCCTTCCGCGCTATGGGATCAATGTTAAGTTTGTCGACCCAACCAACCCGGAAAACTTTAGAGAAGCTATTACGAATAAAACAAAAGCTGTTTACGGAGAAATTATTGGAAACCCAGGATTGCAGGTGCTGGATGTCGAAGCGGTTTCTGAGATTGCTCATGAAGCAGGGGTACCTTTAATTATCGATAATACCTTTGCCACTCCGCATGTGTGTAAACCACTCCAGTTAGGGGCTGATATCGTTGTTCATTCTGCAACAAAGTGGATCGGAGGGCACGGTACATCCATTGGAGGTGTCATTGTTGATGGAGGACGCTTTAACTGGAACACGGAAAAATTCCCTGAATTCACTGAGCCTGACGCCAGTTACAATGGAATTCGTTATGCGGTTGATTTCGGAACATTGGCATTTATTACGAAAGTACGAGTTCAATTACTTCGCGACTTTGGGGCAGCGTTAAGTCCACATAATGCTTTTCAGCTTATACAGGGACTGGAAACCCTGCATATACGTGTAGAGCGCCATAATGAAAATGCCGCCAAGCTTGCGGAATACCTTGAAAACCATCCAGCAGTGGAATGGGTCACCTATCCGGGACTCGAGAGCCATCCTTCACATGCTTTGGCAAAAAAAATATTCAATAATGGATTCGGCTCAATCATTGTTTTTGGCATCAAGGGTGGAAAAGAAGCTGGAAAAGATTTGATCAACAATGTTTCACTATGGTCACATGTAGCAAATGTTGGTGATGCAAAATCTCTCATCATTCACCCGGCTTCTACGACACACCAGCAATTGACGAAAGAACAACTGGCAGAAACAGGTGTAACCGAGTCACTCGTCCGTTTGTCAGTTGGAATTGAATCTTTGCGTGATATTCAGAACGATCTGGATCAGGCTCTGACCAAAGCAACTGGTATTGGTGAAGGAGAAGAGAAGTCTGTCCTGATCAATGATGAAGGCGTAATTCGCTGGGCACTGAACTCTGCTACTGAACTTGTATTGGAAAATGGACAGGAGATTACCCGCCAAAAGACTTTAGCTATTGTTGGATTAAGTGGGAAAGAAGCGAGGCCAAGCTATCGATTGGCCCGTAAGATGCAAAGGCTTGGTTATAAAGTGATCCCAGTCAATCCGAGGGAAACGGAAATCTTGGGTGAAAAAGCTTATCCGGATTTAAAAAGCGTTCCATATCCAATCGATGTAGTTCAAGTATTCAGGACTCCAGAAGCAGCGATTGGTGTCGCGAAAGAGTCAGCGGAAGTGAATCCAAAACCGAAAATCTTTTGGCTCCAGGAAGGTGTCATTTCTCCTGAAGCTGCAGAAATAGCAAGTGAAGCAGGAATTCCAGTCGTCTACAACAGATGTACGTATAAAGAAGCACAAAGATTACGCGGAAGCATTTCCACGTATGCATGTGAACTTTAAGGCTTTAGGAGAGGGAGAAAAACGACAATGAGAAAATTAAGATCAGTTTTGGCCATTGGCCTTTTGGGGATTGTTTTACTAATATCTGGTTGTTCTTCGAATGCTAAATCGGAAGGAAAGCCTGAAAAAATCAGACTGGATTATGCTTATTATTCGCCCGTAAGCTTGGTTTTGAAAAAATTCGGCTACTTGGAAGATGAGTTTAAAGACGATGGTATTGCAATCGAGTGGACATTAAGTCAGGGAAGCAATAAAGCCCTCGAATTTTTAAACAGCAACAGTGTCGATTTTGGATCAGCTGCTGGAGCGGCTACATTGATATCCAAAGCCAATGGAGCGCCGATCAAAAATGTATATATTGCCAACAAGCCGGAATGGACAGCACTTGTAAAAAGCAAGGATTCCAACATTCAATCAGTGAAGGATTTAAAAGGAAAAAAAGTTGCAGCAACTCTTGGAACTGATCCTTATATCTTTCTCCTTCGTGCTTTAGATAAAGAAGGTGTGGCAGTGGATGATGTGGAGATTGTAAATCTGCAGCATGGCGATGGAGCTACTTCACTGACAAACGGGTCAGTAGATGCGTGGGCTGGACTTGATCCTCATATGGCTCGCCTTGAAATCGAAACAGGTGCTGAATTATTTTACCGTAATCCCGATTTTAATACGTATGGATTTTTAAACGTAAGGGAAGATTTTGCCAAAAAGCATCCTGAATATGTACAGCGTGTCATCAAAGCCTACGAGAAAGCTAGGCAATGGATTCTTGATAATCCGGAAGAAGCAGTGAAGCTTCTAGGGGAAGAGGCAAGCATACCAGAAGACGTAGCGCGTATTCAGCTTGAACGCAATGATTTTACAGAGCCAGTGCCAGGTGATGTTCAACGTAAAGCATTAATCGAGGCAGGTAAAATTTTAGTAGAGAGTGATGTGATCGATTCAGGAGCTGATCTTGAAGAGTTAACGTCAAATCTCATTGACCCATCATTTGCAGAAAAAGAAATTGAAGGCAAATAAACTCAGGTAGGAGCGAAGTGAAATGGCAAAGCATGAAGGGGAGCTAGCATCCGTACTCGTTGCTGAAAGACCGGCAGATAAGAAAAAAGTCCGGACAGAGAAGAGAAATTTTCAGCCAATCATACTTGGAAGTTTACTGCCAATCATTCTTGTGGTTACGTGGGAGGCATTAAGCCGGCTGGGAGTATTTCCGTCTTACCAACTTCCAGCTCCGTCCACGATACTGGCGGCCATTCAAAAAATGGCGCAGGACGGTTCTTTGTGGGGGCACGTAGGCATCACAACCTACCGCGTATTTCTGGGATTCATATTAGGATCGGCTGTTGCAGTAGTTTTAGGTTCGTTTGTCGGTTTTTATAAAAAAGCTGAATACCTTTTTGATCCAATGATCCAAGCATTTCGTTCCATTCCTTCATTGGCTTGGGTTCCTTTATTCATTCTATGGATGGGAATTGGCGAACCCTCCAAAGTGACGATGATCGCAGTCGGAGTTTTTTTCCCAGTTTACTTAAATATTGTCAGCGGAATTGCAGGAGTTGACCGTAAGTTGATTGAGGTCGGAAAAATGTATGGATTAAGTACATTCCAATTAGTGACGAGGGTGATTTTGCCAGCATCTTTGCCATCTTTCCTAGTAGGTCTGCGCAGCGGTTTGGGTTTGGGCTGGATGTTCGTTGTTGCTTCAGAATTGATGGGTGCTAGTCAGGGCTTAGGGTACTTGCTTGTCCTTGGACAGAACACACTTTCACCGGAGACGATCATTGCTAGTATCATCTTATTCGCTATCATTGGCAAATTGACGGACTGGATTCTCAAAGTCATTGAAACACGTACATTGCATTGGCAAGATCGCCTTGTAAAGTCGTAATTCGGAGGGGAAAAAGATGGGCTTGGAATTGAAAAATGTCAGTCGGACATTCGCTGGAAAAACAGCGGTTCGGAATATCACTCTATCTGCAAAACCGGGTGAAATCATCGGAATACTAGGTACAAGTGGTTGTGGAAAGAGTACTCTATTACGGGCAATTTCCGGACTGGATGATGAGTATGATGGAGAAATAGCTATCAATGGCAAAACTTCAAAAGATGTTCATGATACAACAGGTTTCATTTTCCAGGAACCGCGCCTGTTTCCTTGGATCACTGTGTTGGAAAATGTCATTTTTGGATTGAAAGGCAAAAAGGAAGAAAAAATCAGCCTTGGAAAGCGATACTTGGAAAATGTCGGCTTAGGAGACTGCGAAAATCTGTATCCAAGGCAATTGTCAGGTGGGATGGCACAGCGTGTTGCTATCGCGCGCGCTCTTGTCACATCACCGGAAATCCTGTTGTTGGATGAACCATTCAGTGCATTAGATGCTTTTACAAAAATGCAATTGCAGGATTTGCTGCTTGATATTTGGAAGGAGCACAAAACGACAATCGTATTGGTTACACATGACATTGACGAAGCGACGTATTTATGTGATCGGATCGTTATCCTTCGAGGACAACCAGGGGAAATCGCCAAAGAACTGACAGTCGATGAAAGCCGGCCTAGATCGAGGGGGAGCAACGTATTAGCGGAACTGAAGACAGAGATATTGGAAAGCCTTGATTTGAATAAAGCGGGCAAGGCGCTGATCACATCGTAATAGGAGGATAGATAATGGCTGTTTTAGAAAGGGAAATAATAGCGCCGATTCCAGGTACGTACAATCTGGAAAACTATGATGCGCTACGACATACATTCTCATGGGAAGACGCAGCAAAAGAATTAAGTTTTACGAAGACTGGAAAATTGAATGCTGCCTATGAAACGATTGACCGGCATGTTGATGAAGGATATGGAAATAAGGTTGCCCTTCATTACGTAAACGGCGATGAAAGAAGATTGCTTACATTTCAAACAGTAAAGGACAAAACAGATCATTACGCAAGAGTTTTAAAAAGCCATGGGGTTAAAAAGGGAGACCGAGTGTTTGTATTCCTTCCGAAAACTCCGGAATGCTATATCTCCATTTTGGCGATTATTAAAATTGGGGCCATTGCAGGGCCTTTGTTCGAAGCTTTTATGGAAGATGCAGTCAAAGACCGGATTAATGATTGTAAAGGGACTGTACTAATCACAGACAATGAAATGGTGAAGCGGGTTCCACAGAATGACATACCTTCCCTGCAAACCATTTTAGATGTCGAAGAGATTGAAAATACAACTTTTGATGTTAAAAATGATGGTGAATTAGTTGAGTGGGTGGATCAGGAGGACGGGATGCTCATTCACTATACAAGCGGATCAACTGGCAAGCCAAAAGGTGTTTTGCACGCCCATCGTGTTGTGACTCATCATCATGCTTCAGGCAAATGGGTGCTTGATGTGAAGGACGAAGATGTATATTGGTGCACGTCTCATCCAGGATGGGTGACAGGTAGCGTTTATGGGCTGTTTGCACCATGGCTGAACCGGGCGACAATTGTGATTCAAGGGGGCCGGTTCAAGGCAGAAAACTGGTACCAGCTTATCCATGAATTAAAGGTAACGGTTTGGTATAGTGCACCGACAGCTTTCAGAATGCTGCTCTCACAAGGAGAAGTGATAAAAAACTTTGACCTTTCCTCTTTGCGCCACGTACTAAGTGTCGGAGAGCCATTAAATCCTGAAGTGATTTACTGGGCTTGGGAGCAATTAGGTGTCCGTATTCATGATACGTGGTGGATGACCGAAACAGGGGGACATTTGATCGTTAATTTGCCAGCTGAGACGATTAAACCAGGCTCAATGGGACGTCCATTCCCAGGCATTACTGTCGGCATTTTGGATGAAGAGGGTCAGGAACTGCCGAGAGGCTCTGTGGGACAGCTGGCTGTTCGTACACCTTGGCCTGGGTTGATGAAGGAAATTTGGGGAAATAAAGATAGATTTAATGCTTATTTTAAATATGATGGATGGTATGTTTCAGGCGACTTGGCTTATCAGGATGAAGAAGACTATGTGTTCTTTCAAAGTCGAGATGATGACATGATTAACTCAGCTGGAGAACGGATTGGACCTTTTGAAGTGGAAAGCAAATTGATTGAGCATCCTGCTGTCGCTGAAGCAGGAGTGATCGGAAAACCTGATCCTATTCGTGGTGAAGTAGTAAAAGCTTTTATTACCCTAAGACCTGGCTTTTCAGAATCAAAGGAGTTGCTCGAAGAAATCCGGATCTTTGTCAGAAACAATCTAGCCGCACATTCCGCGCCAAGGGAAATAGAAGTATTGGATGAGCTGCCTAAAACAGTGATCAGCGGGAAAATTTTACGCAGGCAATTAAAAGAGCTAGAGATAAATAGAACGAAGTCTTCTTAAAACGGGAGGAGATTGGATTGACTGTTATTGCTCAAACTGAAATTGGTGGGATTCACGCAATTCCAGAGCTTGCCCCTCAATGGAAAAAGCTGAACTTGGCGGAAATATTAAAAAGGAAAGCCGCATTCGTTTCTATTAGTCAGAATAAATGTCTCTATGAGCATAACGGTGCCCTTGGATATGAAAATCACCGTGAGCGTGGCAGTTTGCCTGCAACAATCAAAACATTGAAAGCTGCAAGAAAAGCAAGCAATTTTGTCTCGTTCAATTGGATCGGCTACAATATTTATCGTGGAAATGATCCGCAAAATATTTTTGATAAGGTTCAATATGAAACATGGGTCGAGGGCTTGAACGTCAATGAAGATAAGATCAACTGGGACAATGAATTGGTGGATGAATTGAAGGAATTGGTCGAGCCGGAGGATCTTCAATTTCATGAATGTGCACTGCAAACCGCTTTTATCGGGACACCGTTTCCCCTGGAATTAGTGCGAAAAAGAGTGGAAGTCATTGTATTTACAGGTGTTCATCTTGATTGGTGCATTGAAGGGAACGTTCGTTTGGCACGCGACAACGGCTATTTGCCTATTGTCATCGGCGATGCGACAGGATGCGAAAAGCCCGAACAGGAAGCAGCTGCCATGGAGCGAATCAACAATATTTTTGCCCCTGTCATTTCTTCTGATGACTTTGTGAAATATCTGGAACAACCGATTTGAAAGGAGGCTGAATGACTATGTTTCAAGTTAAAACATACTCTGGAAATAAACAAGAAGCCTATCAATTGCTTCTCAAGCAACTAAAGGCCCTTCTTGACGGAGAAACAGATGAAATAGCGCTATTATCCAATGCATCAGCACTATTGAACCAATTTTTGGATGAAGTCAATTGGGTTGGTTTTTATGTGTGGAAAGATGAAGAACTGGTCCTTGGGCCATTTCAGGGATTACCGGCATGCACAAGAATCACTTACGGAAAAGGTGTGTGCGGCACTGCTGTCAAAGAACAGACGACACAGCGAATAGCTGATGTCCATCAATTTCCAGGACATATTGCTTGCGATGCAGCAAGCAATTCCGAAATTGTAGTCCCCATTTTTGCGAATGGAAACATATATGGGGTGCTTGATATCGACAGCCCTATCACCGACCGATTTGATGAAATTGATCAAAAATACCTTGAGGAATTCGTAACAATTATTGAAGAACATCTAAAAGAATAATTTACATTAAAGAGCTGACTAGACCACTAGAGGCACTTTGTTTCATCTCATCAGATAGAACGAAGTGTCTTTTTTTATAAAATTTGTTGGGGATTGGGGATTGGAGGATTGTGCGAAATCTGAGGTTATTGTGCGAAAATCGGAATAATCGTGCGAAACCTGAGATAATCGAGCGAATTCCGCGATTATTGTGCGAATCCGGAAATAATTGAGCGAACTCTGGATAATGGTGCGAAACTCAGGAAAATCGAGTGAATTCCAAAATAATGGTGCGAAACCCTAGATAACCTTTCGCACCCCCAGGTTATCGCACGAAATCAGTTTTTAGATTGAGGTGATAGAGTGGGAATTCCAATTTTGAACAAAGAAATATTCAGTTTGCCTGATTTGCAATTTTACAGGTGGTGCGGTTTAAAGTATGGGATCAACCGTGGAATATATAATACGATCGAAGCGCTTCTTTTCGAAAAGGGCTATATCGATGTGTACGAACGCCGCTTTGCTTTAATCAAGTTTCTTGAATATTCCTTAAAGGAGGATCTATACGACGAAAAAGCTAAGGCGATCAAGTTTGGCCGTGGAAATTTAACGTTGTTGGTAAATGAATTTGTGGATGAGCGAGCTTAAAGAAATATGAATATTCAATGTAAAGGGGGGAATCTGGTTTGACGAAAAAAAGAATCTATTTGAATGCCTTCGAGATGAATTGCGTTGGGCATCAGTCGCCAGGTTTATGGAGACATCCGGAAGATCAGTCTGAGCGGTATAAAGATCTGGATTATTGGGTTGACCTTGCAAAGACTTTGGAAAAAGGGCGGTTTGACGGAATTTTTATCGCTGATGTAATCGGCATTTACGATGTATATGGTGATGATCAGGCGGTTGCCTTGAAGGAGGCAATACAGGTTCCGGTTAATGACCCGATGATGCTTGTTTCGGCAATGGCTTATGCGACAAAACATTTGGGCTTCGGCATTACTTGCTCTACAACATTCGAACATCCTTATACTTTTGCCCGACGAATGTCGACGCTGGATCATTTGACAAAAGGACGGATTGCTTGGAATATTGTCACTTCTTATTTGGAAAGCGGCACCAAAAATATTGAAATTGGTGATAAGTTCCAGCATAGCGAACGCTATGCTATTGCTGATGAGTATATGGAAGTTTGCTATAAATTATGGGAAGGAAGCTGGGAGGAAGACGCTGTCAATAGGGACAGAAATCGAGGTGTCTTTACTGATCCAGAAAAAGTGCATGGAATAGAGCATCAGGGAAAATATTTTAATGTTCCAGGGATCCATTTATGTGAACCGTCTCCACAGAGGACACCTGTTTTATATCAGGCAGGCGGCTCTCCTACTGGCAGAAATTTTGCAGCAAAGCATGCGGAATGTACCTTTATTACAGGTCCAGCCAAGGGTCCGATTGCTTCATATGTAAAAAATGTTAGGGAGCTCGTTCAAAATGAAGGCAGAGATCCGCAAAGTATAAAAATATTTGCGCAGATGACGCCGATTGTGGGTCGGACACCTGAAGAGGCTCAAAGAAAATATGAAGAGCTCACAAAGTATATTAGCTATGACGGAGCGTTAACATTGATAGGGGGATGGACTGGCGTTGACTTTTCGGTGTATCATCCTGATGACGAAATAGAATATATTGAAACGAAAGCTATTAAGTCAAAGCTGAAAATGCTTACTGAATCCAGTCATGATAAAAAATGGACGGTTCGCGAGCTAGCGAATTTTGTAGGTGTAGGAGGAATGGGTCCGGTTGTTGTTGGGACACCTGAACAAATTGCAGATACATTGGAAGAATGGGTAGAGGAAACAGATATTGATGGCTTCAATCTCGCATATGCACAGGCACCTGGAACTTTCAAAGACTTTGCTGAACTGGTTTCTCCTGAATTGCAAAAACGGGGAGTTTTGAAGAAAGAATACACGGAGGGGACATTTCGAGAAAAGTTGTTTGGGATAGGGAAGGCACGATTACCGAAAGAACATTCGGGTGCAGAATACCGCAGAGCAGATTTGCCTGTTTCAGATATTCAATAAACTAATTTAGGGCTTCGCGGATGCGAAGCTCCTATTTTTTGCGCAGGCTGTTAACTTCATTCAGCAAAAGTGTCCTACTTCTGAAAAAGAAAATTGGTATTCCGTTCAGTGGGGGCAAACCCCGTCTGAAAAAAGTTAAAATCATCAACGGATACCACAAATTTTCAGAGCGAATTTATCGCTCAATAAAATCTGGGCGCAAAAATGCAAGGCGCATTCGATAAATATTGACTTGGATATGGTTAACAGATTATATTGTTTGATATATCTCCATACATAGGAGGAGAGGATAAGATGAATAAGTCTAATATGACGTTAACCATATTGCTGGGCAACCTCTTTATTGCCTTTTTAGGAATCGGTTTGGTCATTCCTGTATTACCAACAATCATGAACGAATTGAACTTATCGGGCTCCGTTGTTGGAAATCTTGTTGCAGCGTTTGCTATTATGCAGCTTATTGTATCTCCAATTGCTGGACGCTGGGTTGATAAGTTTGGGCGGAAAAAAATGATTGTGTATGGTCTGTTGATTTTCAGCCTCTCCGAATTATTATTTGGGCTTGGTAAAACAGTGGAAGTCCTATTTGTTTCTCGATTTCTCGGTGGTATCAGCGCAGCTTTTGTAATGCCAGCTGTAACAGCATTCATTGCAGATATCACGACAATGGACACACGCCCAAAAGCGCTTGGCTATATGTCAGCTGCCATTTCAACGGGGTTTATCATTGGGCCTGGCCTAGGGGGATTTTTAGCTGAAATTGGATCTCGCGTCCCTTTTTTCACCGCCGCAGGGTTTGCGTTATTTGCAGCAGTTCTATCCATTATTACGCTTCGGGAACCGGGACGGGATCATGAAGATGTAGGGACGGGGCAAAAAGCAGGCATCAAACGTATTTTTATACCGAAGTATTTTTTTGCTTTTATGATAATTTTGATCACATCATTTGGCTTAGCTGTATTCGAGTCGCTGTTTTCTTTATTTGTTGATCACAAATTCGCTTTTACTCCAAAGGATATTGCGATTGTTATTACGGGTGGAGCCATCATAGGGGCTATTGCCCAGGTTATCTTTTTTGACCGATTAACAAAATATCTGGGAGAAATCGGTCTGATTCGTTATTGCCTGATTCTTTCGGTAGTCCTTGTGTTTTTAATGACTACTGTAAACTCGTATTATCATATTCTTTTGGTCACTTTTATCATCTTTGTTGGTTTCGATCTGATTCGGCCGGCGGTCACATCTTATTTATCAAAAATCGCTGGCAATGAACAAGGCTTTGTAGGTGGCATGAACTCGATGTTTACGAGTATCGGCAATGTTTTGGGGCCCGTCATTGGCGGCTTTCTATTCGATATCGATTTGGATTATCCTTATTATTTTTCATCCATCTTTTTATTGGCTGGGGTTGCCCTCTCGCTTGCTTGGAAAAAGCCAACCACATTGAAAGGCTGACCGGACTCTTTATTTGATTGTCCGGCCAGCTTTTTTTCACCTATTCAGCAGAAGTCTCCCACTTCTTTAAGTGGTGAGATCAAAGCAGATTGGGATTTCATCAGTGGGGATTTCAAACCCTGGCTGAATAAAGTTAAAGCCACCGCGGATGCCACTGATTTTCGGGGGGAAGTTATCGCTCGATAAAATATGGGCAAAAATATGCAAGGCGCATTTGATAAAAAGTAAGAAATTATAAAAGATTAGCTGAAATTTCAGTTAGCTGGGACAGGCATGACATCGCGATTTGGGCCTGCAGATGCTAATGTAAGCGAAGCGACAGGATTTCGCAGCTTGAGCTAGCCGGCGTACACGAAGTAAAACGAAGGTTGTCTCACTCTGAGCTAATTGGTAGTGTCACCAAAGCCGCACGGCTCGGCGCAGAGACAAAGTCAAATCGCCCTGGGCTTTTCGCAACTTGACATCTGACTGACATCTTTTCATGATAAAGTGAGTAGCAGTATTTTTCTCAAAGGGTGACGAATATGACAACAATTTTAATCGTCGAAGATGAGTATCCCATCAACCAAGTGTTGAAGGTTTATTTAAGAAAAGCAGGTTTCCAAACTGAATCTGTTGCAAGTGGAACAGATGCGTTGAAGCAATTTGAGGTAGTCAAGCCTACGCTAGTATTGCTTGATGTCATGCTTCCTGGTTTGAGCGGTTGGGAAGTTTTACAGGAAATCAGGAGGAAAAGTGATTGTCCCGTTATTATGTTGACGGCTCTCGGAGAAGTAAATTACAGGCTCGATGGTTTAAATAAAGGTGCCGATGATTATATTTCCAAACCGTTTGTAGGGGAAGAGGTTGTCGCAAGAGTTAAAGCCGTTTTGCGCAGGTCTGAGAAAAAGGAACCTTCTATCAAACAGTACGGAGGATTAGAAATCGATTTTCAAGGTCATCGTGTGATATTGAATGGTGAAGAAGTCCACTTGACTCCACGGGACTTATCACTGTTGCTTTTTCTTGCAGAGCATCCAAATCAAACATTCACAAGAGATCAGCTCATTGAAAAGATTTGGGGATGGGATTATGAAGGAAGCGACCGTGCAGTGGATTTGTCGATTAAGAGGCTGAGAAAGTCTCTGAAAGGGTGGCCTGCAAAAGATGGAAAAATCCGGACACTCCGGGGATTGGGGTATCAACTCAGTGTCCAGCATGAGTAAGAGGAAAATATCGCTGCAGCGGTATTGGACAACACGGTATTTACTTACGATTTTAATCGGGTTGGTGATAATGGCAGTCATTTCAGCTTTATGGATTCGACATACGACATTGGAAAACCGACTGAATATGCTAGAGTTTATGGCTGAAGAAACCGCAAACCGGTTGGTGACCAACGAGGAACCGGTTATCCCTCCATTGAATGAAATTCCCGGTTTATTCTCGGAGCGTGGACGCTTGTTGAATATGGAGAGCAATCCTACTATATATGTTGCTGATCCAGCAGGGACCATCTTAGCTAGTAACCGCCAACAGAGCTCTTTAAAACAGTTTGATGCATCCTTGCTAGATAGCACAAAAGCAGTGATCAAGCTTTCGGAAAAAGGGTATGCACCGTTCTATGTAGTAAAAAAGCCGATTGAGTTTGAATCTATGCGGCTTGGCTGGGTTGTCATCACAGAAACGGAAGCAAACCTGTCAAAGGTGAACCAGGAATATCAGCAGCTTACTATTATGATTGTCAGTCTGGCTCTTATTGGCTGGGGAGCGGTTTATATTTTATCAAGGAAGTTATCCAAACCGATTAAGAAAGTATCAAAAGCTGCTGAACAGGTGAGGAAAGGGAACTATCAAGTGGACCTCCCGAATGACGCAAAGGCAGAAGAAGTCGACGAATTGATCCGTTCCTTTAAAGAAATGTCACAGCAATTGCAGAAGCTTGAATCCCTTCGTACAGAATTACTTGCAGGAGTTACTCACGAATTAAAGACACCGGTCACTTCTATTACGGGTCTTTTACAGGCTATTGATGATGAAGTGGTAAGCGGTGAAGAGGCCAGAGAGTTTTTGAAGATATCTTTAAAAGAAACAGCCAAAATGAGAACGATGGTAGAGGATTTACTTGCTTTCAATTCATTTGCAGCTAATGCTGTTCCTTTAACAATGGAGAAGCATTCTATCAACGAGCTTGTTAAAGATTCCATCTACCAGTGGGAGGCAGGGCAGGCGGTTGAAGGACTTACCGTTGAAGTTAAGCCTCTCCAAGACGATGCTGGTGTGCGGGTGGATGCTGTCCGGCTGCAGCAAATCTTGACAAATCTTTTGAACAACGCACGGCAGGCGATTGCCTTTCCGGGGAAAATTAAGGTGACTATCACAGAGTCCCAGGATGAGCTTATGATTGATATTGAAGATACAGGGACGGGAATCTCTGAGAAGGAACAGTCTCTCATTTTTGAAAGGTTCTATCGAGGTCATGAGAAAAAATATAAGGTAGGTGGCCTTGGACTTGGATTGCCTTACAGTAAAATGATGGCTCAGGCAATGAGTGGAGATTTAGATTTGATCGAAAGCACGTCTTTAGGAACGACATTTCGGATCAGCTTGCCGAAAATTGATTAACTGCCGTAGGATACGGCAGTTTTTTTGTTAGTAAATTAAAGTAATGCTGCGTCCAGCTCCAGCGCCTATCGACTAGCAGACTTCGTGCCTCCTCCTACGATAAGTCAACATCGGCTCCTTCGTCGCCGTGTTTCCTTTATCTCGTTGGAGTCACTCCAGTCTGTACGTCGATGAACAGGCGCTTGCGCTTTTGTTCTTGGAGAAAAAGATCTGACATCTGTCTGACATACTGATCCCTTATAGTTCTATATAAGAAGCAGACGATGAAAGGGTGAAAGAAATATGATTAAACGTTTCTTATCAATGCTTTCCGCAGGTGTTATCGGTTCGGTTATTACTTTGGCTTCAGTCCAGTATTTTGATACTAACCAAACGAAAACAGAGCCGTTATCCGAAACTGCGGAGAATATCGATGTTCAAAAGGTAGCAGCAAGTTCAAATTCAATTTCTGACATCGTTGAGCAGTCATCTAAAGCCATCGTAGGTGTGGTCAATAAGAAAAATCAGAGTGATGGATTTCAACCTTCGGAAGCTGTGACGTCAGGAACGGGATCAGGTGTTATTTATAAAAAAACAAATAAAGAAGCTTTTATTCTGACAAATAATCATGTAATTGAAGGTGCTGGGCAGATTGATATTTCTCTATATAATGGAAAAGTGGTCGAAGCAGAGTTGATTGGAACAGACCCTTTAACTGATATTGCTGTACTTAAAATGAAGGGGAACTATGACATCGACCCCATTAAAATCGGTGATTCTGATGCTCTGCGTGCCGGTGATCAGGTTATTGCTATCGGAAATCCGCTGGGGCTTGATCTGTCAAGAACAGTGACACAGGGAATTGTTAGTGCGGTCAATCGGACGATTGAGGTGACAACTTCAGCAGGAGATTGGGATCTTGATGTTATACAGACAGATGCCGCCATCAACCCTGGAAATAGTGGCGGGGCTTTGATCAACGCATCTGGAGAGCTTATTGGGATCAACAGCTTGAAAATTTCTGAAAGTGGTGTAGAAGGACTGGGATTCGCCATTCCAATTAATGAAGTTACAAGCATCGCCAAGCAAATCATTAAAGATGGTCAGGTTGTCAGGCCATATTTGGGAGTAAGTGTCATCGGTCTAGATAAAATCCCGCCATTTTATTTGAAGGATATTCCGGAAAAAGTAAAAGAAGGTGTGATGGTCGCTTCAGTTGATGAGAACTCAGAAATCGCAAAAGCAGGGATCAAAGTCCAAGATATCATTGTTTCTATCAATGGGGAATCGTTAAAGGATGAAGGAGAACTGCGAAAGTTTTTATATACAAAACTTTCAGTTGGTGATCAGGTAACGTTGAAAGTTTTTCGTGATGGAAAAGAACAGACCTTTACTGTGAGACTAGCCAGCAATAAAAGATAGAGAAGAGCCTGGAAAGTGGTTTATACAACACTCTCCGGGCTCTTTTTTAGTTTCTCTGAATGAAGCTTGTTTAACTCCATTCAGAAGAAGTCTCCCACTTCTGTTTCTGTAAGGGGTGGGATGAATGCATATTGGTATTTCATTCAAAACTCCAGATGAATAAAGTTAAAACCACCGGTGGGTGCCACAGACTTTCAGAGGAAATGTATCGGGTGGAGCTCGACAAAATTTGGGCGTAAATGGGTCTTGGCGTATTTGATAATGGAATGTGCACTATTCCCTCTTCAAATCGTATTTACGAGCGTTCACTTTTCATATATCGCTTTCTCGGTAGCCTCCTCTTATTCAATAAACCGTATAATGTTTGTCTGCGCTGAATAATATGGTAGAAAACAGTGGAGAAAAAGGAGAGGATAACGATTTTAAAATCACTCACTAACTTTTTCGACCGGATGGTGCAGCGTTTTTTACCGGATGCTTTTTTGTTCGCTATTATTTTGACACTTGTCGTCTTATTGATGGGCCTCCTTTTTACAGATAGCACACCCGTTCAAATGGTCGAATATTGGGGCAGTGGTTTTTGGGATTTGCTTGCTTTTGCGATGCAGATGTCTATGATCGTTGTAACAGGCTATGTGTTAGCGAACACATCAATTGTTAAAAAGGGGTTAGCGAGGATCAGCACCCTTGCTAGCACGCCTGGGCAAGCAATTATGTTGGTTACGTTTATTGCGGCAATTGCTTCTTTGATTAATTATGGGTTCGGTCTTGTCGTTGGTGCTTTACTGGCAATACAAGTTGCCAAACGGGTTAAATCCTTGGATTATCGTCTATTAGTCGCAAGTGCGTACAGCGGTTTTTTAGTTTGGCATGGGGGTTTATCAGGTTCGATCCCTTTGCTGATTGCTACGCCCGATCACTTTTTGGAAGAAACGATGGGAACTATTCCGATAACAGAGACTTTATTCAGCGGTTTTAACCTGTTTATCGTGGCTATTTTAGTTATTACGCTACCTTTATTGAATCGGATGATGCTGAAGTCTAGGGATGGCCTGGAAATTTCCACAGCCAAAAATTGGGAGATTGATTCGTTCGAAGATCAAGAAACCGAGCCAGTCGAAAACATAACCTTTTCAGGTAGATTGGAAAATAGCCAGATTATTTCGCTCTTAATCGGCTTATTGGGACTTTCCTTTATCGTTTATTACTTTATCAAAAATGATTTCGACCTTAATATAAATATAGTCAACTTTATTATGCTTTTCCTTGGCATTCTTCTGCACCGGACACCAAGGCGCTTTTTAGCAAGCGTCAATAATGCAGTAAAAAATGTTGGCGGGATTATCGTGCAATTTCCGTTCTATGCGGGGATCATGGGAATGATGGTTTCTTCAGGATTATCTGAAAGCATGTCACTCTGGTTTGTCAGCATTTCGACTGAATTTACTTATCCGCTATTTACATTTATCAGTGCTGGCATTGTGAACTTTTTCGTTCCATCTGGGGGCGGACAATGGGCTGTGCAAGGCCCGATTATGATCCCGGCAGGAATTAAAATCGGCGTTGAATCAGCCAAGACGGCGATGGCTGTTGCATGGGGAGATGCGTGGACAAATATGATCCAGCCGTTCTGGGCACTGCCATTGCTTGCGATAGCCGGGCTTAAAGTCCGCGACATTATGGGATTCTGTGTCATCATTTTACTATACAGCTTTTTCCCAATCGCTATCGGTCTATTATTCTTTTAAAAGGGATCCTCATGGGGCCCTTTTAATATTTGAGCTTAGATTTTTTTATCGGCAGCAAGTCACGTTAAGTTTGTTGAATTGTAGGTTTCACAATCTATCGACAGAAAGACTCCTACCTATAAGGCTCTAAAACGCCTAATCTCTAACTTCATGCAGGGAGTGTTTCAAAAGAAATACCGCATTAACAACCCAGAGACAATCCCGATAATGACTGAGGGCAGAAACATTTTTGATAGCTTTATGGTGATAGCAGCCGCTAGGCATCCAAAAAGGACAGGGAGTGAAACAGATGGATGACCGTTTGTCGTTGTTAACATTTGATTAATAATCAATGCTGTCATAATAGCAATTGGAACATAGCTGAAGTATAGGCGCAAAGTCGGATTCATTTCTTTACCCGCCATAAGTTCCAAGCCGATCATCCTTGATAAAAATGTAGAAATGGCTAGTAAGCCAATGAGTATCCAATCGTTAAGCATGGCGCATCCTCCTTGCTACATATAAGCCTGCCAGTGGTGCTAAAACACCTGTGATAACAACCTTTAAATCATTACCAGGCCAAAGGTATTCCAGCAAAATCACAATAACTGCAGCGGCGAAAGCAGTGGTGATAATCGGTCTTCCCTTTAACGAAGGGATGAGCAGGGCTGCAAAAGTGACCGGGAAAGCTAAGTCGAGGCCAAACCTCAAGGGGTCAACCTGGTCACCGATGAATGCTCCGAAATAGGAAGAAAGAAGCCAAGACAAATAAAATGTGGCGGAGATTACCCCAAAGTAGAGGGGATCAGGTCCATACTTTTTGAATCTAGCGCTCCCCAGGACAAAAGGTTCATCCGATACACCGAAGGCTAACAGCCATCTCCACTTCTTTTTGGCAGGGGCAAGACCTTCGGCGAGAGCTGCTCCGTATAATAGGTTTCGTAAATTTAGTAAAATGGAAGTGAAAAGGACACTCGGCAATGCAGCCCCCGCTGCCAGCATGGCAACAGTCACCAATTGGACTGACCCTGAAAAAACTAGCGCGGACATGGTCACAGTAGCAGCCATACTAAAATTAGCTTGGTTTGCGAGTACCCCATAAGATAATCCATACGCGGCAATGGCGATGGCTAATGGAAGAGCTTCAATGAAACCAGTTTTGATTGTATGCTTAAATTCACCCAAATTTCAGTCCTCCTTGTTTAATAGAATTATTGAATTGTATAATTAAATTAACTTTTGGTATATTATAATATATAATAAGTAAAAAAAGAAGCTTGGAGGAGAAAGAATGGCTAAAGATTATCCTGAAGATGCAGGGAAGAAAATAGGAGCGAACTTGAGGCAGTTCCGGCTTAGTAAGGAATTGAGTATAGAGGCTTTGGCCAAACAAGTCGGTGTCAGTAAATTAACATTGATTAAAATAGAGCAGGGAGAGGCAAACCCTACATTGTCTGTTATCTGGAAAATTGCCAGCGGCTTAGATATTCCAATCACTTCACTCTTGGCGATTGAATCGGATGTTGCTATTGCAAGAACAACAGATGGGCTAAAATTAAAAAGTTCAGACGAAGTGTTTATCGCTGAACCTTTGTTTCGTTCTCACGGGTTTGAATTATATCGAGGATACCTGAAGCCACATAGTGAATATGTGTCGGAAGCACATCAGTCAGGGGTGATGGAATTTGTGACAGTAATGTCTGGACAACTAAGTGTGGAAGTGGATGGAGATGTACTTCATTTGGAAGCGTACGATTCTATTCGTTTTAAGGGAGATCGACTTCATAAATACGCAAATCCATCTTCTGACTTAACGATTTTGCATTTTGTCATTTCTTATAACCATCTCTGAAACGTTAAATTTTTTGGTCGAAAATAAACACAGATACAGCGATGTCTTCATCCACTTTTAAATCGGAAAATAAATGTACAAGCTTGGCGCCGACAAGTTCTTCCAGGCCCTCTGGAGGGGACTCTTTATATAAATCTTGTATCATGCGTGTTCTGGCGATTAGAATCATTTCCTTGCCATCGGGGGTGTCAGCAATAAATCTTTCAGTAGGTGTTAAGTTTCCATAGAGAGTGGAAATGGCCATATGATCTACGAACGTAGTCTCGATCCGATCCGGTCCTTTTCCAAAAAGGTCTTTCCGCAGCTTTCTAATGATATTATTGAATTCGTGAATCTTTTTAGACATTCTCATCATCACCTCTTATTGATTACTCTGATAAAAACAACTATACTATATAGAAAGAAATGGTGTTGTTGCATGCCCTGCAACCATACTATTTATTGTTTATCATAGTGTTGGATTGGTTGTTTAGCAAGGTCTGTTAAAAAACTATTCCACCATGAAAAAATCGCCTGTAGGCCAGGTGTTTTTCATGGTGGATTTTTTATTTTGAAAGTGGAGGTGCACAATTAGATGATTAAGATCAACGGATCCAGTTATGATTTTCAAGAAGGTAAAACCATTCTTGAAATCATCAATGAAAATCAAATTCCTCACCCGCAAATTTGCCATCTGCCAGAAGTTGACCCAATTCAAACGTGTGACACCTGTATTGTGGAGGTTGATGGGCGTCTTGTGCGTTCCTGTGCGACGCCGGCAGCCCAAGGGATGGATGTATCTCTATCCTCGCCAAGTGCAAAAGCAGCGCAAACGGAAGCGATGGACAGGATTCTTCATAACCATCTTCTTTATTGCACCGTATGTGACAACAATAACGGGAACTGTAGAATCCATAACACTGTTGATCTGATGCAAATCGAACATCAGAAATATCCGTATGAACCAAAAGTTCCGGTAGAACAGGTTGACTACTCACACCCTTTTTACCGATATGATCCAAACCAGTGTATTACCTGTGGTCAGTGTGTTGAAGTGTGCCAAAATCTTCAGGTGAATGAGACGTTGTCAATCGACTGGGAAAGAGAGCGGCCTATGGTTCTTTGGGATGGAGGCTCAAGCATTAATGACTCGTCCTGTGTGGGATGCGGGCATTGTGTTACTGTATGCCCGTGCAATGCACTGATGGAAAAATCAATGCTTGGAGAAGCGGGGTTCATGACAGGGTTAGAGAATGATTTGCTCACTCCGATGATTGATCTGGTTAAAGAGGTCGAACCGGATTACGGCAGTATCTTGGCTGTGTCGGAGGTTGAAGCGGCTATGCGTGACACTCGGATGAAAAAGACGAAGACAGTCTGTACATTTTGCGGTGTCGGTTGTTCATATGAAGTGTGGACAAAAGGCCGCAAGATTCTAAAAATCCAGCCCGTCTCCGAAGCTCCGGTGAATGCTATTTCCACCTGTGTCAAAGGAAAATTTGGATGGGATTTTGTAAACAGTGAAGAACGGATCACTACTCCGCTAATTCGCAAAGACGATGCTTTTGTTGAAGCGACATGGGAAGAGGCATTGGATCTTGTTGTGAAGAATCTTGGCTCTATAAGAGAAAAGCACGGAAAAAATGGAGTGGGATTTATTTCTTCTTCCAAGATTACAAACGAGGAAAATTATGTGATCCAAAAATTGGCTCGCCAAGTGTTTGGAACGAACAATGTTGATAACTGTTCGCGCTATTGCCAATCTCCTGCGACAGATGGCTTGTTTCGGACAGTAGGTATGGGCGGTGATGCTGGTACAATTAAGGATATCGCGAAAGCCGGCTTAGTGATCATTGTCGGGGCGAATCCTGCAGAAGGACACCCGGTTCTTGCCACACGGGTGAAACGAGCCCACAAGCTGCATGGACAGAAGCTGATTGTTGCAGACTTGCGGAAAAATGAAATGGCCGAGCGCTCCGATATTTTTATCAGTCCAAAACAGGGAACCGACCAAGTATGGCTGATGGCGGTCACGAAATATATTATTGATCAGGGCTGGCATGATCAATCTTTTATCGATGAAAACGTGCATCACTTCGGAGAATTCAAAGAAATTCTCGAAAAATATACGCTGGACTACACTGAGAAAATCACAGGCGTGTCAAAAGAAACCTTAATTCATATAGCAGAGATGGTCCGTGATGCTGACGGTACTTGTGTGCTCTGGGGAATGGGAGTCACCCAAAATACAGGAGGCTCCGACACTTCAGCGGCCATATCGAATTTATTGTTGGCTACTGGAAATTATCGCCGTCCAGGAGCAGGTGCTTATCCACTCAGGGGACATAACAATGTGCAGGGAGCTTGCGACATGGGAACTCTTCCAGGATGGCTTCCAGGCTATCAGCATGTGACGGATGATATGGCCCGTAAGAAATTTGAAAAAGCATACGGGGTGGAAATTGAAGGCAATCCGGGCCTTGATAATATCCAAATGCTTCAGTCCATCGATGAGGGTAAAATGAAGGCAATGTATGTGGTTGGAGAGGATATGGCACTTGTTGATTCGAATGCGAACCATGTAGGTGATATGCTATCCAAACTAGATTTTTTGGTTGTTCAGGATATTTTCTTTTCGAGGACTGCGCAGTATGCCGATGTGATTTTACCGGCAGTTCCATCATTGGAAAAGGACGGAACTTTTACCAATACAGAAAGACGCGTACAGCGATTGTATCAGGCACTGCCAGAGCTGGGGCAGGCGAAAGCGGACTGGCGAATTGTTCAGGAGATAGCTAACCGGCTTGGAGCCGATTGGAACTACAGCCATCCAAGTGAAATATTTGCAGAGATGGCCAGCCTATCACCATTATTTGCTCAAGCTGATTACAGTGTCATTGAAGGCTGGAACAGTTTCTTATGGGGGAGCTTGAAAGGGGAGAGCACACCTCTTTTATATGTAGATGGCTTTAATTTCCCTGATAAAAAAGCGCGTTTTGCTTTATCCGATTGGGTGGAACCTGTACAGTTCCCTGAAGAATATGATTTGCACATTAACAACGGACGAATGCTCGAACATTTTCATGAAGGTAATTTAACGAATAAGTCAGATGGAATCCAGTCAAAGGTGCCGGAGATTTTCGTAGAAGTGTCTCCTGAGCTTGCTAAGGAGAGAGGCGTACAAAGCGGTTCATTAGTCCGGCTTGTTTCTCCGTATGGTGCATTGAGGCTGCCGGCGCTCGTGACAGGCCGCGTCAAAGGCAAAGAACTGTTTTTACCGATGAACTCGGTTAATAAAGAATCGGCTATTAACTTCTTGACTGGGCCTGCGACCGACCAGCGTACCAATACACCTGCGTACAAGCAGACGATGGTTCGGATGGAAGTGATCCAGAAAGAAGGAAAGAATCCGATGCCGAGTACGAACCATCGCAATAAAAAACGCCATCCGCAAAATGGAGTAGAGGTCCAGCGAAAATGGAAGCGTGAAGGGTATGTACATCTAACCGATGAATTCGAGAAGGTGAGGTAAGATCAATGGCGACTCCAGTTACGACGATCAAGAAAAAGAAGAAAACTGAAGAAGAAACCCGCCAAGAAAAGTTGGCAGAGCTCCAGTCATTGATTGCCGACCAGGAACAGGCGCTCAATAAGATTCTTGAAATTACCGGCGAGTTGGAAGATATAGGTGTCTTGGATGCTTTGCAGGCAATGGTGAAGGCCAAGGAGGACATAGCTAAAATAGCTCTTGCACAGGTGTCCCGCGAGCCTTTTACCAATTTGATTAATCATGTGATCAATACATCTAATGCTATTTCCGCGATTGACCCTGAAGTAACTGCCAAGCTGGCTGATGGCATCCAGTCCGGTCTGCGTGAAGCTGAGGCGGACAACGACAATCTAAAGGTAGGCGTCTTTCAATTGATGAAAGCACTAAATGATCCCGACATCAACAGAGCTATAAAGTTTGGGATGAATTTTTTAAAGGGAATGGGGAAGGAATTAGGAGATTCTAAGAAAAACGAAAGCGCCTTGTGACTTGCTCGCTTGCCACTAGCCTGTCCGTTGAAGCTGGACTAGAATAAATGTTTCCATAACAAGTTATACTTTTATTATTCACAAGGAAGAAAGTTTGAGAGAAATAGTATAGGCCCATTCCGGAGGAAGTTTGTATCCTTCGGTAATGGGCCTATTGTTTATTAAAATCATTTACATATGCAGGATACACTTTTTTTACAATGATGACCAGATTAATAACAAAAATTACACCATAAAAAATCCGAATCACGATGTGGGGAAGACCCAATCCTTGAGAGATACCATTAATATCACCGCCAAAACCTAAAGAAAGCAACGATATATATAGTGGATCAATCAGCATAAAAATAAATGTAACAAAATATAGCATTGATTTGATTGTTTTATTCGCTAAACCTAATATTTTCGGCATGTACAGATAGAGTAGATAACCTATAATGATTGTTGCCAGACTACTTAACCCTGAAAAAGATGCCAAAGTGAGTCCACTGATTGTTAAAGGCTCGGTTATTTGTATTTCAACGCCAAAAATGCCCATGAATCGGATGCTCTCAAATATTCCAAGATAATGAGCTTGAAGCACATGCAATCCCTCGTGAATAATTAAGTACAGAAGCATCCCGACAGCCATAAATAAATACCTGTTCAAAATGCTTTTCTTTTGCATTGATGGGCATACCCCCAGTGTTCTGGGGAGTATTAATTTTCCCCAGGATCGTCCTGATAAAAGTAATTCGGACTGATGATATCATTATTATAGGACTGATGGAAAATATGAGTAGTGGCAGGTGATAACGGAGGAATGAGCCAAGTCCAATCACCTGTGACAGCTCTACCATTTTCCAACTCGCTTTTCTCAAAGTTTTTAAATTGTTTTGCAGCGGTATGATGGTCAACAAGCGTTATACCGGCTTGATGGTAAGAGTGGAGCACTGCAATATTCAATTCAACCAACGCTTTATCGACCCAGAGCGAAAGGTTAGATTTTGTATCTAAGCCCATCAGCTTTGCGATTTCGGGCAACAAATTATATCGATCCTGATCAGCCAGATTTCTGGCTCCAATTTCAGTCTCCATATACCATCCGTTAAATGGAGCCATGGGGTAGTCAATGCCTCCTATTTCTAGACGCATACTAGAAATGATAGGAACGGCATACCATTTGACACCAAGATGGTCGAACCCCTCCAAATTTGGGTGGGTAATATCCACTTCCTTAATGAATTCTTTCGGGATTTCAAACAGCTTAGGCTCTTTACCATTTTCTTGGATGACGAGAGGAAGAACATCATAGGGTGTTTGATCACTGCGCCACCCCATCTGTTTACACATCTTCGTGAGCTTAATGGATGATGAATCGCCGACTACTTTATCCTCTTTTTCATATCCAGCGTAGCGGATTAGTTGATGGTTCCAAATTCTAATCGGGTCATTTCCATCTTTTCGTGGTGCAAAAATGGTGATGGCAGGGCGAATTTTGCCTTCATTTGTTGCATAATGAATATGATTTAATAACTTCTCAAAGGCTGCTTCGGCAGTCATGGTGTCTCGCGCATCAAAAACATCCAGTGTATGCCAAAGTAAGCGCCCAATACAGCGATTGCTGTTGCGCCAAGCCATTTTAGCTCCATGCGTTAATTCAAAGCTTTTATGGGTGTATGTACCTGTATTTAAAATTTCTTCCTGTATCTCCTCAATGCGGCTCATTTGCTCTTCTTTTGTCAAATTAAGCTCATTGTAACAAGTGTGAATGAATTTGGTTGCTTCTATAAGCAATGCTGTATCATTTTTAGTAGATAAAGCCATTATGATCAACTCCGTACTATTAATGTACCATTGATAGGGATGAAAACTCTGATAAAATGAGCCGATTTGTTGAACCTTTTTTTAAAAAAAGATGGAAAAGGAGGAAGATGTTAAGAGGAAACAATATTGAAGGGGCAATCTCAGAAGAGTGCCGGTAAAGTATCTAGCCCTTATTGACAATTGAAGCTGATTGTTTTATAAGTTTGATAAACCAAACTATAAAAGGGATGTTCATTAAATATACGGGGTGAGTCGATGAAAGAGTATCTAAAAGTTATTGAACAAATAAATGAGACATTTGATCAGTTCAAGATATTGGTTGCTCAAGAACTAAAAGAAGCCCAACATCTGAAAAGCTTTGATTTAACCCCGCAGCAGGAAATAATGATGTTTTATATCATTCGAAATCAGCCGGTGACGTCCAACGACATTGCTGCTTATTTAAATATTTCCAAAAGTGCGGTCAGTCAGGTTATCCCAAAATTGGAAGAAAAACAAATGATTAATCGTCATGTGAACCCAGCCAATCGTAGGGAGATTTATATTACTCTTGGTTCTCGGGGACAAGAATATTTACAGCTCCTCAACCATATTGATGAGCTGCTTGTAAGGAAATATTATTCAAAGGTGACGTTAGAAGAGCTTAGAGACGTACACGCTATATTAAACAAAATAGTTGAGTAGTGGGCTGAGCTGGAAAAGAAGTTGCAACACTAAAGAGTTTGAATAACCGCCCGATTTTATTTGATTTACAGAAAAAAAGATGCCTCCCCTTTTCTTAAGTTTTGAAGAACAATAGACTCATGATAGCAGAGTTGATTTATAGTATTTCTTTAGGCTTGATGGTAACTACACAAAAGTATTACTTCCTATGTTTGATGGACCAAGGTCATTGCAGGAGGGAAAGGTGTATTTATTAAGATGTTAACTGGTATTTGTTTAACGCATTATCTAGCTTTTGGCTTAATTCGATCGTCTTTTGATTAGTTAATCCTTTAGTAGAGCCGTAGATCATCATTTCTTTTCTAAGTGAGTAGATTTCGTCTAGCAAAGTTTGTTTTCGTTTGTTGTTAGTCGTTTTCTCCATCATATTAATTCTCCTTAGTAGTTTTTGTATCTGTGCAGCTGGGGAATTATTAGTAAAGCTACACAGGAAAACCAAAAAAAATGGAGATCAAAGCTAGAGGTGAGATCCCTCCCGGCGTTGATAGGATGTATTGATTATACCATATGTTGTTATTATAAATCTACATATATACAACATATAGATGTGTAATTTTAAGATTTTTCCGGATTTTCCTAAAGTTTTATAATGATTGAGCCTATTCTGATAAAATAGAAGTGCGAAAGAGAGGAATCTGCCAATTGATAACAATAGAAGAACTTTGTACAGAAGAAGAGGTTGTGAAAATTTTCCCGCTCATGAAAGACTTGCGGCCATTTTTGGATGAAGAGCGTTTCCGTGAGATTTGGCGTGCAATGCAACCGGATGGATACAGGATTTATGCGATGTATGATGGTGGAGAAATTGTTGCTTTCACTGGTATTCAAATTCGCACCAATATGTATTATTTCCGTCATGTATTCGTGCACGAGCTTGTGACGAGGTCGGATATCCGTTCGAAAGGGTACGGAAAGCAGCTGCTCACATTTGTCCATGAGTGGGGGCGTGAGCATGGCTGTGTGACGGTTGCTTTGGAGTCGGCTGTATCACGAGAGGACGCACATCGTTTTTATGAAGATAAGATGGAATATGACCGTTTTTGCTACTCGTTTAAAAAGGCTCTCTAATAAAGGGGTTTTGTTCCGTTAATATGAATATAGACTCGGAAAATGGTGAAAGTGGATTAGGGAAGAACAAAATAATATAGAAAAAAAGAAAGGATGAAAGACTTGTCACTTGAAAGTGTCAAAGCTCATTTCAAAAAATGGAATTATGAAGATCGGATAATGGAGTTTGAATCATCAAGTGCCACTGTGGAACAGGCGGCGGAAACAATAGGAGTCATTCCGGCACGGATCGCTAAGACTCTTTCTTTCAGAGGAGAGGAAGATCAGGCGATTCTGGTTGTTGCTGCTGGCGATGCCAAGGTTGACAATAAAAAATTCCGGCATTTATTTAATTTTAAAGCTCGGATGCTTACCCCGGATGAGGTATTGGAACAGACAGGACATGCCATTGGCGGCGTTTGCCCTTTTGGATTGGCGAATGATTTAAAAGTATATTTAGATGTTTCCCTAAAGCGCTTTGAAAGCGTGTTTCCCGCATGTGGAAGCACAAATTCAGCCATCGAGCTTTCGTGTCAAGAGTTGTATGAGTACTCTTCTGCTGTCACATGGGTAGATGTATGCAAAGGCTGGGAGGAAGAAAAGGAGCAAAAGTCAGGCGCAATCAGCAGTCAGTCTTGATTCAAAACGGAGGTTCCTCATTTTAACTTCATTCAGCAGAAGTCTCCTATTTCAGTTCAGTGGAGTTTCGAACCCTGGTTGAATAAAGTGAAAGCCTCTGGCAGATGCCACAGATTTTTAGAGCAGAGCTTGATAGAATCTGGGCGCAAATACGCCAAGGCGCATTTGATTATGGTTGAGGAACCTCTAATTTATTGTTGTAAATTTGTGTAGGTAAGATAACTGTTGTAAAAGTTAAAGATTCATCAAGACATTGGGAGTCTAATCTAGTTCGCCCCCTCAATTATTATAAACTTTCCTTCAACTACTTCCCATAATTCCAACCATACAAAGCAGAATCTCTGAATTTGAATTATAATAAATTATGAGGCGTTAAAGGGTTTTTACCGTGATGTGTGCATTTCAGACCTCTCAGATGTAATAAATTTTAACTTCATTAGGCAAAAGTCTTCGGCTTTGTAAGTGGCGAGATGAAAGCTTATTGGCGTTGCATTCAGTGGGGTTTCAAACCCTGGGTGCAAATACGCCAAGACGCATTTGATGAAGAAGTTACATCTGAATAATAAAGACGGTTTTCTATCAGTTTGATCTTATATATTTAGGCACGAAGCCGGGAGCAGGCAGGGTGTCGGCAGAATAACATTTGAAAGGGGCTGGCATAATGCTGACTGTTGAGGATTTACATAAATCTTATGGAGATAAGGTTTTGTTTGAAGGTATTAACTGCATCATTCGTGATCGTGAACGGATTGGATTAATCGGCGTGAATGGAACGGGGAAATCAAGCTTTTTGAAAATTGTCGCTGGAATTGAGAGTCCAGATCAAGGGGAAATCAATCATGCCAAGGATTACCGGATTGAGTATCTGGCTCAGGATCCGGAGTTTGACTCTGACCTGACGGTTATAGAACAAATCTATTATGGAGAAGCGGAAATTATGAAAGCGATGCGCCAATATGAACAGGCGCTTCAAAAGCTAGAATATGAGCCGGAAAGTGAAAGGGCGCAGGAGCAATTGTTTTCCATGCAGCAGAAAATGGATGAGTTGGAAGCGTGGGATGCCAGTGCTCAGGCAAAAACGATCCTATCTAAGCTGGGTATCCGACATTTTGATCAAAAAGTGAGTTCATTATCCGGTGGTCAAAAAAAGCGGGTGGCCATTGCAAAAGCATTGATACAGCCAGCAAATCTGTTGATCCTTGACGAGCCAACGAACCACCTTGACAATATTACAATTGAATGGCTGGAAAAGTATTTGGCAAGCTATCCTGGTGCCTTGCTGCTTGTCACGCATGACCGCTATTTCCTTAACCGTGTAACGAACAGGATCTACGAGTTAGATAATGGAGAGTTATATTCGTATGAAGGAAATTATGAATTTTTTCTTGAGAAAAAAGCGGAACGTGAAGCGGAGGAGCGATCAAACCAGCAGAAACACGCCAATACATTACGGAGAGAGTTAGCATGGCTTCGACGCGGGGCTCAGGCCCGTTCTACGAAACAAAAGGCTCGGATTGACCGGGTCGAACAAATGCAGGATCGCAAATTCAATATAAGAAAAGAAGAAGCAGCTTTCCAAGTTGGAACGAGCAGGCTTGGAAAAAAGGTCATTGAACTGAAGGGTGTTGGAAAGAGCATTGGTGGCAATATGCTGATCCATTCTTTTAATTATCTGCTCAAGCCGGGCGATAAGATTGGAATGATTGGTCCCAATGGTGTTGGAAAAACGACACTTTTGAATATTATGGCGAAGCGGATTGTCCCGGATGCCGGAGAAGTTGAAACGGGTGAGACTGTAAAAATCGGATACTATACCCAAGGTGATGAGGAACTGGACGGCGACCAGCGCGTCATTGATTACATTAAAGATACAGCAAGCGTCATTCATACGAAAAACGGGGAAGCTATTACAGCGGAGCAGATGCTGGAACGGTTTCTATTCCCGCGCCCGTCCCAATGGACATATATACGAAAACTTTCTGGAGGAGAAAAGCGAAGGCTTTATTTGCTAAAAGTATTAATGACAGAACCGAATGTCTTATTTTTGGATGAGCCGACAAATGATTTGGATACCCAGACGCTTGGTGTATTGGAAGATTACCTCGAAAATTTCCCTGGGGTCATCATCTCGGTATCGCATGACCGTTATTTCCTTGACCGGGTTGTCGATCGTTTGCTTGTCTTCAAAGGTGCAGGCATTATTGATGAATTTTATGGGAATTACAGTGAATTTTTAGATTCAGCTTCTGAGGAGCCAAAACTTGAAACGAGTAAAATACAAGCTACGGTCAAGCAGAAGCCAACTAGTAAAAAGCCTGCGAAGCTCAGTTATAAAGATCAAAAGGAATGGGAAATCATCGAAGATGAGATAGCCAGACTCGAAGAACAGATTGAAGAGATCGGTGAAAAGATAGTGGAAGCCGGCAGTGATTCTGAAAAAGTACAGGAACTGTTTACTCGACAACAGGAAGTCGAAACCGCATTGGAGCAGAAGATGGAGCGGTGGGAGGAGCTTTCTCTGCTGATTGAAGAATTGGCACAAAGTGATGTATAGAGAAACCAGAAAAATGGAGAAAAGCGGCGGAACCCCCGATATATGAAGGAAGAAGATGTCCAGAGAGATATGTGCCCGTTAAAAACACTTACCTTAGCAGCTCAAATGCAAAATCAGTCGAAGAAAACAAAATACTCGTTTTCTTCGACTGAATCATTTAAGGGGCTTTATCATAATTAAACAGCTTCTTTTGTCTGATTGGCCCCATTTCTTTTGTCTGGGATCAATAAGTTCAATAATACCGTTGCAAGTGCTCCAACAGTGATTCCGGATGAAAGGATGTAGTTCGCCCAATCTGGAACAGCATACAGGACTTCCTTCGGCAAGATCGTTACTGCAATCGTGAGTAAAATCGGTACACCAATCACAATCATATTACGGTCATCGATATTAATTGGCTGGATGACTTTCATACCATTCGTCACAATAGCTACACAAACAATGCCAAAAATCCCATTGATGACCGGCTCAGGAATACAGGTGATGGCTGTTGAAAGCTTTGGAATCAATCCAAGACAGACAAGAATGAGCCCGCTCATCAGTACAACCATGCGGCTTGCAACACCGGTGATGGCGAGAAGTCCGGCATTGGAAGAGTATCCTGTCAGTGGTGTGCTTCCGAATAAAGATCCGATAAGACAGCCGAGCCCTTCGCCGACAGATGCCCGGTTCAGACGTTTTTCGTCCAGTTCCTTACCAGTGACAGAGGAGACTACGAACCAAGTTCCGGTTGTTTCCATTAATATAATAAAATAAACAAATATCATTGTAATAATAGCGCTCATATCAAAAACAGGTTTTCCAAATGGAAAGAACGTTGGAAGGGCGAACCAGCTTGCTTCTTTTACCGGAGAAAAATCAATATTTCCAAAGAAACTAGCGGTAATCGTTCCAACAACAATAGCTACTATGACCGACACAAGTCGGAAAAAAGTTCCCATGCCAGGCAGCCTGCGACCAAGAAGCATACAAATAACTAGAACGCCAGCGGAAACTGCAGCTATAGTGGTATTTTCACCTATATGGCCTTCTGCAAGGAAAATATTATTAAGTCCGATTGGCATCAAAGCGATTCCTACTATAATAATAACTGTTCCTCCAACTAAAGGAGGAATGATTTTTCTTACCGTTTTTGCGAATACTTTTAATGGATAACCCAAGATTGTAATGAGGATAGCTCCTGGAATCAAGCTTCCTGCGATAGCCCCAAGCCCAAGTTTGCTGCCGACTGCGGCAATTGCACCGATCGGTACATATGAAGGACCTTGGACAACAGGCAGTTTGATTCCAGCTCCTGTTTGGATTAATGTCGCCAATCCGGTTGCCAAAAAACACATTTGCACAAAGAAAGAAGTGTTTTCGGCACTTAATGAGAGAAGGCCAGCTATGATGATAGGTGCTATATATAAATCCATTGCAAGTACATGCTGAAGTCCGAGGACAAAAGCCTTGGGATAACTTACTTTATCATCAACACCGATAATGATGCTGCTTTCCGACTTATTTTCCATTGTATCGCTCCCTAATTCTATTTTGATTACTAATTATATATAAAAATGATTAGCTTGTATATGGTAAAAGCGAACATTAACACAATTTATACACAATTAGTTCGTGTTTAACTGCCATTTTTTATTAAAATAAGATTTAAGATATGCATTTTAGGAGGACTTGAAACATGTTGCAGGATAAAGTGCTGCAGGAGGACTGGCTTGTCGCCTGCCGATCAACAGATGTAAAAGAAAAACCAATTCAAATCATGTTAATGGGAGAGCGTCTGGCAATCTTTAGAAATAGCAAAGGTGTTCATGCTTTCAAAGATCTTTGTATCCATCGGGGAGCAGCCTTGTCATTGGGAGAGGTCAAAAATGATTGTCTCGTTTGTCCTTACCATGCGTGGGAATTTGATGAGAGTGGTGATTGTGTCAAAATTCCACAGTTGCCTGAAGGAAAGTCGATTCCGAAGAAAGCAAAAGTTATTCGCTATTCCTGTATAGAGAGATATGGATTTATCTGGGTTAATATTGCTGGAAATCAACCAGACATTTTTCCATATCCTGAAATGGATGGCACAGAATTCCGCAATGTCATTTGGGGGCCGCAAGAAGTGCAGGCCAAACCACCGCGTATTATCGAAAACTTTCTTGATGTCGGTCATTTGGCTGTAGTACACCAAGGATATTTAGGAACGGAAACACATCGTGAAATAGAAAATTACAAGGTAAACCATAAAGATGGCCGCATTTACTCTGATGAGATTGCTATTTTCCAACCGGACCCTGACGGATCAGGCCAGGAAAAATATGTGTATTACACTTACGAAATCCTGCGACCTTTCACTGTGCGATTTACCAAACGGGACCGTGAAAATGAGACACTCATGACCATTCTGCTTACTGTTCGTCCAGTAGATGAAGAAACTTCCATTGCCTATGGCATTTTATCATTCAATTATGAAACAGGATTGTCTGATGAGGAAATCACGACGTTCCAGGATGAAATTTTCTCTCAAGATAAACCGATTGTTCAAAACCAAAAACCGGAAGAACTTCCGCTAGATTTGCAGGTCGAACTCTCCCTAGTTTCAGACCGTGTGAGCATTGCCTATAGACAGTACTTGAAGGAACTGGGAGTTATATTGGGAACTGCATAAAGTTGAAGAAGCTCCTGCTACGTTTGTGGCGGGAGTTTTTTGGATTAAGTTTCAAAAAATCCTCGTCTATATTGTTTGCTAACTCATCGTTTAATAGAATATGATGGATTCTCATTTCTGGTGGATAAATAAATATTCAATCTGGATCGGTTCCCATGGATAGGATTTGCGGTTATAGCGTTTGTATGGTCTGGATTTGATAAAATGACATTTATTTTTGGATGTAGTTGGATGTTGATTGGGATAATCATAGGAGCTATTAAATCAAAAGGTTATAAGGAATTGCCTCCTACATTATAAAAAAATGCAGAAAAATATTGCTGCTGAATGATAAACAGTTTTTTGGGAATCAGAACTCCTTTAGTGTGCTAAAGGGGTCTGACCCCAATTTTGGAGGCATTTGCCGCCTTTTTGAATACCATATAGGAGACTTTAAACAAAAGGCGGTAATGCAGGTGGAAAGCACATATTTGAATTGCTTGGCCTTGTTCGGGGTTGGAGGTGCCCATCCTGGAGGGCTGAATCTTACAAGAAGAATGTTATCGAAGGAAAAAATGGATGCATCCACGAAAGTACTAGATGTCGGTTGTGGAACGGGACAGACATCAGCATTAATTTCAAAACAGTATCAATGTCAAGTCACAGCGTTGGATTACAATAAAATGATGTTAGAGAAAGCCAAAAAAAGATTTCAATCGATGAATCTTCAAATCGAAACTCAGTATGGAACTGCAGAAAACCTTCCTTTTAAAAATGGCTCTTTTGATCTTCTTCTTTCTGAATCCGTCACTGCATTCACAGATATCTCGAAAACAATTCCAGAATATAAGCGGGTTTTGAAGCCAAACGGCGTTTTATTGGCCATTGAAATGATGCGTGAAACAGATATTTCTGAAAAGCAAATGAAGGAAATATTAGACTTTTATGGAGTAAGGCAATTGCTTAGTGAGCAAGAGTGGCTTGCCCATTTTGAAAAAGTCGGCTTTGAAAAAATCGAAGTGGAAAAAGTTGAGCTCCACCCCGATATTCAAAAAATGGACGTTTCCAATGATTATTCTCTTTCAAAGGATATAGATCCTTCATTTTATAAAATCTTTGAGAAACATCATCACTTATCCATTCTTTATAAGGATATTTTGGGCTGTCGTATATTTAGGTGTAGTCTATAGTTTGCGAAGAACTTCCTATATGCTGGGAGTTGCTTTTTGGAAATTTTAAAGTTCGTTAGCGCTTCTACTATTTAATTAATAAAGAAGGCGTTATTTAAACTTTTAGAGCTCGTGCTTTAAGTAAAAGAGCTTTTAAGGGCTCAGTCCTATCAAATGAAAAAGCAGATGACTCTCTGGAAGATTAATAGCAATAATAGACTCGAAAGGGAAGTGCCGTGAAGCTGGGTTAAAATGAGTGTAAAGGTATATGGAAACATTCGAGAATTTACAACAGGAATGAAGTGCCTTCAGGGTGCTTCATTTTTTGTTAGAAAAAATAGAAGTATAAAGAAGTGAAGTTATCTAGTGCTGGATAAGGATTAGGTCAAATGCAGTGATGGCTGAGAACTGCAACAGTGTAAATTTGAGTAAAAAATAAAATTATACATGTGCTAATATGGGGAAAGAAAGTTTAATTTTCAAGGCGGTGACGGGCAAGTGACTACAATTTTAGTGGCTGATGATGATAAGGAGATTGCGGACTTGGTGTCCTTGCATATGAAAAAAGAAGGTTATCAGCCTATTACTGTTTTTAATGGTATTGAAGCGCTAAAAGTCATACAATCTCAAAATGTTGACTTAGCTATATTGGATATTATGATGCCAGAAATGGATGGATATGAGGTCGTGCAGAAAATAAGGGAGCAAAATCATCTGCCAGTGATTTTTTTGAGTGCCAAGGCATCGGACTTGGATAAAATTACTGGCCTTGTCATGGGAGCAGATGATTATATGGTAAAGCCATTCAATCCGATGGAACTGGTAGCTCGGGTAAATGCTCAGCTTAGGCGTTCAAAACTGATAGAACATTCCATGGGGAAAAATGAACTCATTACTGGCGGCTTGGTTTTGAATTCAGATGAACGGACAGTAAAGCTGTATGGTGAACTCATCGAACTAACACCCAAGGAGTTCGATATTCTATATCTGTTGGCGAGCTACCCAAATAAAGTGTTCAGTACAGAAAATATATTTCGAAATGTTTGGGGAGAAGCCTATTATGGAAGCAGCAACACGGTTATGGTACATATTCGTGGACTAAGAAAGAAGTTGAAAGAGAATCAAAACAAAAACAAGTTCATCAAAACTGTTTGGGGAATTGGGTATAAGTTTAATGGGTAAATTTCTTCAAAGCTTTCGAACTCAAATGATCATCCGTCTTTGCATGAGTATGGCTGCCGCTGGAGGTCTTACATATGCACTGTATAGAATTCTTCAGTTTTATTATCAATCAGAGGTGAAGGCGGAGGATTCTCTTGCACAAATTCGTAGAATGATAGCTGCTATAGGGGATATTAATTTTTTTCTTCTCATTTTTGTACCACTTTCAGTTGTGTTTTTCTTTTTTCTAACAAAGTCTTATAGTTCCTTTTTTAAGGAAATTTCTACAGGAATTCATCAGCTTGCTAATGGAGATTTTAATACTCAGATACAGATTAGAACGAATGATGAACTCGGCGATATTGCGGGGGATGTTAACAGAGCAGGAGAAAAGTTGAAGGAGTCATTAGAGAGAGGGGACTTTGCGGAGAGCAGCAAAGATCAATTGATTGTCAATTTGGCCCATGATTTACGTACACCTCTAACCTCCGTATTAGGCTACTTGGATCTGATTTTAAAGGAAAATAATCTAACTGAAGACCAAATCAAGCACTATTTGAAAGTCGCTCATACCAAGTCTACTCGACTGGAAAAACTCATTGATGAACTGTTTGAAGTTTCGCGGATGAATTACGGGATGTTAAAAATGGAAGAGGAAGCATTAGATCTCGGCGAATTGCTATTACAATTAAAAGAGGAGTTTTACCCCGTATTTGAAAAAGGACGATTAACAGCCAGAATGGATACTGTACCTGGATTACATATAAATGGGGATGGAGAAATGCTAGCGAGGGTATTTGAAAATCTTTTTTCAAATGCAGTGCGTTACGGTACTGACGGTGAATTTATTGACATTAAGGGGCATGTCGAAAATGAGTATGCTGTCGTGGAAGTGATTAACTATGGGAATTATATCACTCCGGAAAGCTTAGACCATATTTTTGATGTCTTCTATACAGGTGACAGATCTCGATCTGTTAATGATGGCGGCACGGGGCTTGGTCTGTTCATTGCTAAAAATATCGTCGAGCAGCATCAAGGCACCATTACTGCTAAAAGTGATCTAGTCCAAACTATGTTTGTAGTACGCCTTCCTTTAAAAACTTAAGAAAAACTTAATAATATCTTTTCGTTTTCTTAAATAATCTTTCCTACGATGGACTTGTAGGAGGACGATTATATGAAAAAAGCAGTTTTAACTATTTTATTGTTACTTTTAATCATTGCAAAATACATATATTCACAACCAAAGATTGATATTAGGGAGCCGAATGAAAAATTTTTGGGGTCCACCATATCGATTGAAAAGGGACAAATTTACTCAGGGCATCTATTATTGATCAATCAGGGCTATCCTGTGCAGGACTCCGGAATCATGAAGGACATCATTCATTTATCCGACAATACCTTTTTAGTACAAGGGTATAGTTTGTTACAGCCAGATATACGATTGTCCGAACATGTTGCGAATGAATTTTCAAAGATGATCAAAGCCGCCGCGAAAGATGGCATCGATGATTTTATGATAAATAGTGGGTATCGAACCTTTGAAGAACAAGAACAACTTTACTTGGAGATGGGGACAGAATATGCAATGCCCGCAGGCTTCAGCGAACATAATGCAGGGTTATCTTTGGATATTGGTTCATCCAAAATGAAGATGGAAAACGCGCGTGAAGGAAAGTGGCTGGAAAAGAACGCATGGAAGTATGGATTTATCCTGCGTTACCCTAAGAAAAAAGCAGCAATTACAGGAATACAATATGAGCCATGGCATTTCCGATACGTTGGTTTACCGCATAGCGCTGTCATCCATCAGAAAGATCTTGTCTTGGAACAATACCTGAAGTATATAAAAAAGAAAAAAACTATAATGGTTCATTTAAATGGGGAGGAGTACGAGGTATCCTATTATCATTTAGCGGATCAAGCCTCCATTGATGTGGAGGTTGGCAATACGTATGAGGTATCGGGGGATAATATGAGCGGTGTCATTGTTACCAGTTGGGAGCTGTGAATCTTTTATCCGGAAACATGTTAACATCAATAGCACCTAACAATTGTCTTGGTCTACTTCACCGATAATTGATACATCTGAACGTTATCACTCAAACGACAATAGAAGCATAATTCCATCAGCACCTTTAATTGAAGCCCCACATTATTACTATCAATTAAAGGGTCCAGCCAAAACGGACAATTATTCGATGATTTTATAATTTTATTTCAAATTCCATTTAATTTTTCTTGTAATCCTTTGCTTAAGTAGGTGATAATTAATAATAGAAGATTTACAGCAAGGGGAAATGTATTTGATGGATGTAGCAGCCTTTTTTCAGAAAAAGGGAGTAAAACGTATTATCATCTTCGCGCTGATTGTTCTAATTCTATATAGCTTGAGAAGTATGATTAATTTGATTTTGCTGACCTTTATTTTTTCATATTTAATGAATCGTCTTATAGAATTTACAGCCAAACGGATTCCTGTCCATAGGCGGGTGCTTGTACTGATTATGTATGTAGCAATAGTAGGTATACTTACGTATGGGCTGGTAACATATTTCCCTATTATCACCGCGGAAATTAGCCAGCTGATTGTACAGATCACTGCATTTTACTCGCAGCCTCATGACAATGCCATTTTAAGTTTTATTGAGACAATCATATCTAAAAATCAGATTGCGGCTTATTTGGAAAATGGGTTATCGTTTTTGGTGAAATCTTTTACAGATATCAGTAAGACGAGCGTCCAAGTGATTATTGCTTTAATATTGAGTCTCTTTTTCTTATTGGAAAAACCTCGTTTGAAGGAATTTACGGCCAAATTTAAGTCGAGTAAGTTGGCACCGTTCTATTATGAAATTGAGTTTTTTGGAAAGAAATTCACTCGTACATTTGGGAAAGTAATTGAGGCACAATTTGTCATCGCTCTTGTCAACACGCTTTTGACGATCATTGCGCTGACTATTATGGGCTTTCCACAACTATTTGTTTTAGCGATTATGGTTTTCTTCCTCGGCCTTATCCCGGTGGCTGGGGTTATCATTTCCCTCATTCCACTTTGTATGATTGCTTACACAATCGGCGGTTTTATCAAAGTTCTTTATGTTGTGATTGCTATAATGATTATTCATGCGGTGGAAGCTTATATACTGAATCCGAAATTGATGTCGGCGAAAACCGATTTGCCAGTATTCTACACGTTCATCGTTTTGATATTCTCGCAAAATTTCTTCGGTGTGTGGGGACTGATCATTGGAATTCCTGTATTCGTATTCTTGCTGGATGTTCTAGAGGTGACGAATAAGGAACAAGGGGTCAAGCTATAGCCGAAAAAAGAAAGGTCTACAGTAAAATAAACTGTAGGCCTTTCTTTTTTAGAGTGAAGAAAATATAAAATTAGATACTTTGTTCGAATTAAGAATTAAAATGTCTAACTGCGACGCACAGGAAGTGCTAGTGCAAGCGAGCCGACAGGACGTCGCGGTCTGAGCCTGCCGACGCACAGGAAGTGCTAGTGCAAGCGAACCGACAGGACTTAAAGTGCCAACGTTCGCCACAGGGACGTGGCACTTTAAGTCCATCGGTGCAAGGAACAAGTCACGCGGAGTTTATTCAGTAAGATGTGCTCCTGCGGCACAGCTTCAAGGATGCTTTTCATGATGTAATTGAATGAGCAGCTCCTTAGGAATACCCACGGTAAAATTCCCTTTGTGCTTGTCGCCAAGGCTGTGCACCTTTCCCTTTTCTTATGCTTTACTTTTTTTGATTTTTTTCACCATAAAACTTGACGTTTCTCGGTGTTTTCATCGGCTCGGTAATTTTATTATCATGGACTTGAACTTGGTATGTTTTCCCGTGGTACACATACTTAAATATTCCATTATTAAAATCAGTGCCAATCTCTTTATAAAAAATACCTTCGTAGCAAATTTCTCTCATGCAGGAAAAACTTAGAACATAGTCATCTCCTTCTTTGAGAAGGAAGCATCGTACACCACCCTCAAAAGCGGAATCTTCCTCTGTTTGCACAGTGCGGTCGAAAGATACGATATGAATATCAATGAAGGACATCACTCTCAAAAGGACGTTGACAAAGGAGCCTTTTGTTATTTCTTCCCATCTGTTTTGTGCAGTTTGCCCGATGATAATTTGGGTGATATTGTTTTTATGCGCAACCTCTGCAATGGCTTGAGCAGCAGGACGCGTTTCATTATCCATGAGTATGAAATCCTCTGCACCCAATTCCTCGGACAACTCTGTCCACCTATCAATATACCCAGATTTTTCTGCATCGAATTCATCATATGGAAGCGGATCAACAGTCAAAATATAGAATGGACAATCCAGCATGTTTGCCATTTTAGCTCCACGCTTGATCAACCGTTCTCCATTTGGACCATAATACACGCAAACAAGAATACTCTCGTCCATACGACCCCTTCTATTTTTCACGACAATATTCACCTCTACATCACATTTATGGCTGATAGCGAAAGTTAATCTGTTTATCCAAAGTGTAATTTTTAAGATGTACTTAGCTTTCTTTCACCTGAATTATTGGAAATGGCCTTTTTATTTTCTGCCCGCTCAATTCTGAAAAGTGCAGACGCTTGATGTTTAGTGTATAATTTAAAAAGAAAAGCTCACACAAATCACCTACAGTGACGTTTCGCAGTTCCTCAAAATAAGTTTTTTTTAAATTACATCACATGGTTTAAAACAGCAGGTCTCCAATATTAAAAGATTCCAAAGGGAATTTCATACTCAATCAGTAAAGATTGAATACCTCTCATTCCTTTAATGATAAAAAAATCCAACTTTGAAGGGCAACTGCCACACATGGTGCTTTGAAGAGGCCCCTAGCTTTATCCAAAAGCATTTAAACATGCTCAGTCTATGCAAATTTTATGAAGCTTATAGAAAGAATAAATACTGCTTTCTGGAATTTGTTTGCACTAATTGAGGAACACGCGTTTTTTTAGAGAGCCTTATGGATTCTCATTATCCCGTTTGCAGAGGTAAGAGTCAAGAGATGAAAGGAGTTTTCTATGTTAATGAGAAATTAAAAGTATTGTATGAATTCCATGTTGTATTTGTATAGTACAAAATAATGTAAAGTATAGATAAATTTTCGACAGCAAGTGCAAATTGCGCGATGAAAGTGAGGTCTGGTTTTGGTAACTTTGAATCTGATCATCATGATCCCTTTTCTGGCTGCCGTTCTGATTCCTGTATTATATAAGAGAAAAGCTCCTATACATATAGGCTGGTCTGTGTTCTTGGTTCCGGTAGCTTTGTTTGTAACACTTGCCCGTTATATTCCTTCCGTGGCAAAAGGAGAAACCTATTCATATTCGATAAGGTGGATCCCTTCTTTTGATATTAACTTTACTACATATCTTGATGGACTTAGCATGATTTTTGGACTTTTGATCACTGGTATTGGAAGCCTAGTTATCCTCTATTCAATTTACTATTTATCCTCAGAAGAATCTTTAAAGCACTTTTATATTTACTTGCTGCTGTTTATGGGCAGCATGCTTGGTGTAGTTTTTTCAGATAATTTAATGGTTTTATATGTTTTTTGGGAACTTACAAGTATTTCATCATTCCTGCTCATTGCTTTCTGGTTTCACAGAAAGAGATCAAGATATGGCGCACAAAAAGCCATGTTGATAACTGTATGCGGCGGGTTGGCCATGCTTACCAGCTTTATCATGATTTATTTGATGACTGGTACGATGAGTATGAGAGAGATTTTAACGGCTGTTGATATTCATCATCCGTTGTTTACTCCTGCCTTGGTCCTATTGTTGATAGGTGCCTTCACAAAATCAGCTCAGTTTCCTTTCCATATTTGGTTGCCGGATGCAATGGAGGCGCCCACGCCAGTTAGTGCTTACTTGCATTCAGCCACGATGGTCAAAGCGGGTATTTATTTAGTTGCCCGGTTTACGCCTGTTTTCGGTGGAGAGGAACTTTGGTTCTTGCTCGTGACGGGGATAGGTCTTATAACGCTATTTTGGGGGTCCTTCTCGGCCGTTCGCCAAACTGATTTAAAAGCTTTATTGGCATACTCTACGATTAGTCAACTGGGATTAATCATGAGTCTGCTTGGAATTGGATCAATTTCCTTGAGTTTGGATTCGGATGTAAAGACAATTATATATACACAGGCGACTTTTGCAGGACTGTTCCATCTGATCAACCATTCTACATTTAAGGGAGCCTTGTTTATGGTTGTGGGCATTGTTGACCATGAGGTTGGAACAAGGGATATACGACGGTTAGGCGGATTGATGTCTTTTATGCCTGTTTCGTTTACGATCGCAATCATTGGTAGTTTTTCAATGGCTGGTTTGCCGCCTTTTAATGGTTTCCTAAGTAAAGAAATGTTCTTTACTGCTATTTTAAGCATAACCAGTTTGGATTTTTTTTCACTGGAATCTTGGGGTTTTCTTATTCCCGTGATTGCATGGACAGCCAGTGTTTTAACATTTGTTTACAGCATGATTATCGTTTTTAAAACCTTCTTAGGAAAAAAACATATTGACGTTGGAGAACGCGAAGTACACGAAGCACCTGCTGGTATGCTGATTCCACCAGGTATTTTAGCCCTGTTAGTTTTGGTTATTTTCTTTTATCCGAATATGGTAGGCGACTTTTTGTTACGTCCGGCTATGCTTGGTATTTTTCCTATGCTGGCGGATACCGGTGAATTAAGTCATTCAATATCTATTTGGCATGGTTTTAATACAGAGATTTTTATGACTATCGGTGTGATTGCTTTCGGAGCTCTACTTTATCGATACATGAAAAGGTGGAAAGGAGTTTTTAAGCTTTTTCCAACTTCATGGTCATTTGACACTCTTTATAACAATACTCTGCTAAGGCTGGAGAGTAGTTCTACTGCCTTTACTAGATTTTATATGACTGGAGCTCTCCAAGATTATTTCCGATATATTTATCTCTTTTTCATATTAGCCATTGGGGGAACTTTATTTATGACAGGAGCTTTTTCTATTGACCAGATACAATATGCACCTGTCCGCTTATATGAGTGGGTTCTTGTTCTAGTTATGCTGGCTGCAGGCATCGCTATCCCGTTTGTCACAACAAGGGTGACAGCCATGCTGTTGAATGGGGTCCTAGGCTATGGAATCGCCGCGTTGTTTGTTATCTTCCGTGCCCCAGATTTAGCCCTAACGCAAATTGTCGTTGAGACAGTTACAACTGTATTGTTTTTGCTTTGTTTCTATTTCTTGCCTAAGTGGGAAAGAGGGATGGATAAGTCAACTCCGAGGGTGAAGTCGATCAATCTGCTTATCTCGATTTCGGTAGGTGCGATTTTTGTCATGACGGCACTTTCCGTTCAAAGCGGTAAATTATTCAATACCATTTCCGGCTTTTTTGAAAAAGCAGATGAGTTAACAGGCGGAAAGAATATTGTCAATGCGATTTTGGGAGATTTTCGTGCTTTCGATACAATGCTTGAAGTTGTTGTTCTTTTCATAGCAGGAATCGGCGTATTTACATTGACAAAGTTAAAATTGGGGAAAGGGAGAGAAAACATTGAAGATCAATGATGTCATCCTAGAGACAGTAACGAAGATCGTCGTATTCATTATATTGACTGTCGCCGTGTATTTGTTTTTCTCTGGACATAACAGTCCCGGAGGCGGTTTTATCGGTGGCCTTGTCCTTGCCTCAGCCTTTGTCCTGCTGCTTCTTGCCTTTGATATAGAAACAATCCAGAAGGGAATCCCTTTTGACTTCAAGCGGGTTGCAGCCTTAGGAGTGTTTATTGCGGTAACAACTGGATTAGGTGCCATTGTTTTTGGGCAACCTTTTTTGACCCAGGCTTTTTCCGCTTTTAACCTTCCTTATTTTGGAGAAACTGAATTGGCAACGATCACTCTTTTTGAAGCAGGCGTTGCCTTGGCGGTTGTTGGTGTGGTTGTTTCGATCATTCTAAGTATAAGTGAGGATGTTTAAGTTTATGGAAATATTAATCACTATTTTGTCTGGCGTGCTTGTTACAGTGGCAACCTATTTAATACTTTCCAAGAATCTTTTGCGTGTCATATTGGGATCGGCTATTTTATCTCATGCCGTTCACCTTCTTTTGATGGTAATGGGCGGATTGAAAAAAGGAACAGTGCCGCTATTGGGTGAACAGCCAAATACATATACGGATTCACTTCCGCAGGCTCTTATTTTAACAGCTATCGTCATTAGTTTTGCTGTCACTGCAGTTTTTCTTGTCTTGGCTTACAGGGTGTACCAAGAAACAGGGATTTCTCGACAGGCTTTGTTAAGAGGTACGGAGGATGAATAATATCATTGTCTTTCCGATGGTTCTTCCCCTTTTGACCGGGATTTTTCTTGTTTTTCTCCGAAAATACATACGATTGCAGCGTTGGATAAGTATAGGAGTCATGGTCTTCGTAGCAGGCCTCAGCGTATACATTTTGAATCTTATTCAGGCCGAGGGAATTCTCCGTCTTGATTTTGGCGGATGGCAACCTCCTTTTGGCATCTTGTTCGTGGCAGATTCTTTCTCGGTACTGCTTGTGTTGACGGCAAGTATTGTTACCGCAATTTGTCTGTTATATGCTTTCTTTTCCATTGACCGTGCCAGAGAAGAAATGTTTTTTTACCCATTTGTTCTTTTTATGGTTGCAGGTGTAAACGGCTCATTTTTAACTGGAGACATTTTCAATCTGTTTGTATGCTTTGAAGTCATGTTGCTCGCCTCATATATATTGATATCTCTTGGGGGGACGAAGATTCAATTAAAGGAATCGGTAATTTATGTAGCGATAAATGTTCTTTCTTCTTGGTTTTTCCTAGTGGCTGTTGCCTATCTGTATGGTACAGTAGGAACCTTGAACATGGCTCATTTATCCCAGCGTATTGCTGAATCCGGGCAAACACCGATTCTTACCGTTATTAGTATATTATTTTTACTTGTATTTGCTTTGAAAGCAGGAATGCTGCTTTACTTTTGGCTGCCGGGATCTTACAGCGCCCCTCCGACAGCTGTGGCTGCCTTATTTGGAGCATTACTAACCAAGGTCGGAATTTATTCCATGTTTCGTCTATTTTCACTTGTTTTTTATCACGAACCGCAGATCACCCACACATTGATTGGAATCATGGCAGGATTGACATTGATAGGCGGCAGTCTGGGAGCAATCGCATATAGGGATATTCGATTGATTATTTCTTATAACGTCATCATTGGGGCAGGGGTTATTCTTGTCGGGCTTGCTATTTCAACACCTTCTGCTATAGAAGGGTCCATCTTTTATCTCATTCATGATATGGTTTCAAAAGCCTTATTATTTTTGCTGGCAGGCACGATGATCGCTCTTACTGGCCACGCAAAAATGAACAGGGTGAGCGGTCTTATTCGCAATTATCCAGTATTGGGTTGGCTGTTTTTCATTGTCATGCTGTCTCTTGCTGGTATTCCACCATTAAGCGGGTTCCTGGGAAAAGTCCTGATTAGTCAGGGAGCAATTGAATCGGGTTCTTATCTACTGCTTGCCCTTTCACTGATATCGAGTCTTTTTGTGCTGTATTCACTATTACGCATTTTTAAGCAGTGCTTTTGGGGAGAAACGACAATCAGTGAGGATGGAGAGGTTCCACTTAGAAAAGGCATGTTGATTCCCAGCGTATTGCTTGCTGCTGCATCAGTTGGACTAGGCTTGGGGTCAGAACTGATAGTTGGGTATGTTCGGGATGCTGCTTTTACTCTTTCGAATCCAAATATTTATATCGAGGGTGTGTTGATTCAGGATGAATAATGATATGCGTAAAAGGGGAGGAATGCAAATGCCTGCTCAATTTATACTTAATTTATTCATCGCTTTTTTATGGATGGTTTTAAATGATGAGGATGAGTTAAGGTTTTCTACATTTTTCATCGGCTTCTTGGCAGGAATCGTGATTGTTTTTCTTATGCACCGCTTTTTTGGACAGCAGTTCTATCTGCAGCGTTTTTATTATGTTATAAAATTGATTTGTATTTTTAATTGGGAACTGTTTCTATCTGCATTTTTGGTGATGAAGCATATTGTCAGCCGAAAAGTGGATGTGAAACCGGGGATATTTTCATATAAAACCGAATTGAAAACCGATTGGGAAGTAACCACACTTGCTATGCTTTTGACTTTGACCCCGGGATCGGTTGTGATGGAGGTTTCACCAGAAGGGAATGTGTTCTACATTCATGCGCTGGATATAGAGCGGTACAAAGATACGTTATTACGATCTTTAGGCAAATTTGAAAAAGCAATTATGGAGGTAACTCGATAATGATTGAAATGATGCTGACTACAGCTCTTGTTCTTTTTGCTTTAGCGATAGCTATCGCTCTTTATCGCATCATCAGCGGTCCATCTATTCCTGATCGGGTTGTTGCAATGGATATGATTGTCGTAAATCTTATTTCTGGAATTGCTGTCGTTTCCGTTTTACTTAAAACAAAAGCATTTCTTGAAGTAATTCTTATTTTGGGCATCCTTGCATTTATCAGTACTATTGCACTCTCAAAATTTATCGAGAGAGGTGTTATCATTGAACGTAAGCGAGATGGATGAATTTATTGGAGCATTTCTTATTTTGATTGGAGGAATTATTTCGGTCATTAGTGCAATGGGCATCATTCGGTTTCCGGACGTTTATACAAGAGCTCATGCAGCAACAAAAAGTACTACCTTGGGTGTACTGCTCTCTCTTGTTGGAGCTTTCATTTACATTTGGATGACCGAAAATTATATCAGTGTTCGGCTAGTGTTAGGGATTGTATTTGTATTTATCACTGCTCCGGTATCGGGACATCTGATTATCCGTGCTGCTTATCGGTCAAAAGTAAATATGACCGAGGATACGGTCGAGGATGAATTGAAGGCGATTTTAGATAAACAAACAGAAGTTCATTAATGGTATAAATAGTCCCATTGTAATTATGCAATGGGCTTTTTGCTCTTGAGTAAGAAAGAATAAAATCAGATGAAATGTTTAGTTCGAATTAAGCTTCTCTGTGTCTAACTACGCCGTACAGGAAGTACAAGTGTAAGCGAAGCGACAGGACGTCGCGATTTGAGCTTGCTGCTCCTGCTCAAGTGTCACCGAAGCCACAGGATGTGGCAGCTTAAGGTGACCAAGGATCAAGTCACGCGGCAGTTTACTTAGGAAGAAAGTGCTCCTGGGCACAGCTTATTCAAGGTAGAATTCTCTCGTCGCAAGGCAACATGAAGCAACTCAAGGAAACTTTTTACGATATAATTGAAATTAGCAGCTTTGCTCCTGCGGCTGAGAGACTGCCTCATCAAAACTCGCCTTGTCCTTTTCTTGATTGTGATGAAAACGCATTATTGAACAGATAGATGCTAATTTTTTGATAAAATGAAAATATGTTAATGCTTCCCCTACATAGGGACTCTTACGCTGCTTGGAGGAATGTTCATGTCAAAGACAATTTATACAAATGGCAAAATATATACGCTGGATAGAAATCATCCAATTGTAGAATCCGTCGTTGTTGAAAATGGAGAAATTATGGATTTGGGCTCGAGTGAAGATATGATTTTGCAATGGGGAAGAAATGGTTCGAACATTATTGATTTGCAAGGAAAGATGGCCTCACCTGGGCTCATTGATAGCCATCTTCATTTGTCAGGAGGCGCTTTTCAGTTTTTGGATCTGAATTTGATTGGTGTTGCATCCAAAAGGGAGATGTTAGAAAAAATCAGGGAAAGGGCAAATATCACTCCGCCCGGAAAGTGGCTGTCAGGACTCGGATTTGATGAGAATCTTTTTGATGATGGTGGGATACCGACAATTCAAGAATTAGACGAGGTGGCACCGCATTGCCCGCTTTTTATCAAAAGGGTTTGTCACCATGCTTTCATTGTAAACAGCCGAGCTCTTGAAATGATAAGCTATCATCCGTCCATGGTGGCCCCACCTGGAGGAAGTATTGTTCTTGATCCTGATACGAAGAAGCCTACAGGACTTTTACTCGAGTCAGCTTCCACGTTGATTACAGATCGCATGCCAGAAAAAACGTACGGCGAATTGAAGCATGGTTTAGGGTTGGCGATGGAACATGCCATGAAACATGGATTGACAAGTGTCCATACGAATGACCCTCGTTATTTGGGCGGTCTGGATCAAACCTACAAAATGTATGATGAATTGATTAATCAGGAGAAGAAAGGCTTGCGTTGTAATCTTTTGATTGATCATCCTTTTCTTAATCGGTTAATAGAAAGAAGAATGCATACAGGTTATGGGAATGAGTCATTGCAGATTGGAGCTATCAAAATCTTTGCGGATGGGGCATTTGGTGGAAGGACAGCGTTGCTCTCCGAGCCATATCAGGATGCGCCAGGCGAATATGGCGAAGCGATACATAATCAAGAAACTCTTTTCCAAATGGTTAAAGCAGCGAGAGATCATTTGATGCCGGTCGCTGTTCATACAATCGGCGATCAAGCAGTGGAAAATGTGTTGCAGGTGCTTGATCAATTTCCAAGCGTAAAGTATCGAGATCGCATTATTCATGTATCGCTGCTAAGAGAAGATCTCATCCAGCGTTTGGCAAAACCAACGCTAGTGGCTGATATCCAGCCAAGATTTGTTGTTGGGGATTATCCGTGGATACAGGACAGGCTCGGTAAACAGAGGATTAGATATTTATACGCGTGGAAGTCATTACTAACTGCTGGAGTGACTTGCGCAGGAGGTTCAGATTCCCCAGTGGAACCGATTGAACCTCTGTTGGGAATTCATGCGGCTATTACACAGAGACATCCGACGGAAACTCATCGTGGATGGAATGAACAAGAAAAACTGTCTATGCAGGAGGCTCTAGAAATATTTACGATAGGAGGCGCCCATGCAACGAATGAAGAAGGCAGAAAAGGAACAATTACGCGTGGGAAATTGGCTGATATGACGGTTTATTCACGAGACTTGTTTGAAATAGACCATCCGGATGAACTGTTGGATACTGAGATTGAGATGACGATTATTGGTGGGGAGATTTTTTATAGGAAGTGATAAGGAGTGGTGTTTCCGGTAATGGGGATATGTGCACTGAACCGCCCATTAACTAGTAAGAGTAAAATTATCAAAGTTTATATAAGCGGCTCTATCCCATGTTTTACAGGACTAAGCCGCTTAATCTTATTGAAATGGATATAACTACCAATTGCCTGTCGCAACTCTTCAGAACTCCTATACTTTTTTAATAGTATTTATCTGATTTTAGTTCGTCTGGAAAAGCCCCCTATAGGATCAATGCCTTCTCACTCTATAAAGATAGACCGATATGGTGGCAACATAGCTGAAAGGAATTAGCCCGTTTTTTTATTCGGAAAAAGTAAACTTGGGATTGGGCATTATGTTCTTGATTCTTGGAGTTGCATTATTATTTGCTTCATACCTTTACAACAAGGAGAGGAAATAAAATAAATAGGTAGTGTCCCAGGTATTTCTCGTTTTTATCATTTCCTCTCAAGCACTCCGCACTTTTTTCACATCTTTCAATGTTTAAACTTGAACTTTTTAGGAAAAAGGTTTTACTCCATTGCATAAAATAATTGTTGAGCTTTTTATAAACATAATTGAACAGCAACTGTTCTCCTTTTAACATATTAAGAAATCAACCGTCCATTCGAAATTAACCAGAAGCTTATCAACTTTTTATTGTTTTTTTGCGTCTGATGAATCTTTTTCCTCACCTATTCAGTATATATGTTTAGAAAATAATTTAAGGGGTGGCTGTATTGGGTATTTTAGCAAGATTCAAAGAAATCATGTCGAGTAATATCAATGCATTATTGGACAAAGCGGAGAATCCCGAAAAAATGATTGATCAGTATATGAGAAATCTTAACAGCGACTTGGGGAAGGTTAAGTCTGAAACGGCTTCAGTGATGGCGGAAGAGCAGCGTTCGAAAAGAGCGTTGAATGAATGCTTAGCGGAGATTGAGAAGATGCAGAACTATGCGGTTAAAGCTTTGGAAGCGGGCAATGAGGAAGACGCGCGGAAGTTTCTGGAGAAGAAGGCCTCTTTGGCTGAAAAAGAAGCGGAATTACAGCAGGCATATAGTTTAGCAGCTTCCAATGCAGCACAGATGAGAGAGATGCATGACAAGCTTGTTTCTGATATTGGTGAGCTAGAGGCGCGCAGAACGATGATTAAAAGTAAGATGGCTGTTGCGAAAACGCAGGAAAGACTCAATAAGATCGGTTCTTCAGTCTCTGGAGCTAGCCGCTCCATGTCGGCTTTTAATAGAATGGAAGAGAAAGTGGAGAAGGCTCTTGATGAGGCGAATGCCATGGCAGAATTGAATGCAGCTCCGAAAGATGACATCAAAGATTTGACAGCTAAATATGATAGTAAACAGGATGTTGAGGATGAGTTGGCAGCTCTGAGAGAGCAAATCAAGAATAAAGAGTAGGGCAGCGCTCATTAAACAAATAACCGACTTACAGATAGAGCTGTAGCCTAGGCTGCAGCTCTCAAACTGTTGTGTGTGACAAAAAGGGGGGACCTCATTGGTCATTCACTATAAATGCCCGAATTGCGGTGATGACATGGCTTTTGACAGCGAATCAGGAATGCTGACCTGTCAAAGCTGTGGAAGACAAGATCAAATTGAAGATTTTTCGGAGGATTTGAAGTCACCTGTTTTATTAGAGGATGAAGCAAAGGAATATCATTGTGAAAACTGCGGTGCGGCTTTGATTACAGAGGCGGAGACCGCTGCGACAACTTGCAGCTTTTGCGGAGCTGGTGTAGTTTTACAGGAAAGATTGTCTGGTGTCCTTGCTCCAGCTAAGGTGATTCCTTTTACCATCAGTAAGGAAGAAGCGATGCAAGCTTTTAAAAAATGGTGCAGAAATGGCCGCCTTACTCCAAAAGGCTTCATGTCAGCAGACAGAATCAAGGAAATTACAGGAATGTATGTCCCATTTTGGCTTTATGATTTAAAGACGAAGGCAAAGATTAAAGCGGTTGGGACGAAGGTGAGGAAATACACAAGAGGAGACTATGAATACACTGAAACTCAGTATTTTGACGTCTATCGGGATATTGACCTTTCGTATGTCAAGGTCCCTGTTGATGCATCCGAAAAAATGGATGACAAAATCATGGATAAACTGGAGCCGTTTCCCTACAACCAATTAAAGGATTTCAAGACGCCCTATTTAGCAGGGTATATTGCGGAGAAATATAATTATGATGATAAAGCGCTCTATCCGCGTGTTGAATCCAAAATAAAGAATTTCATAGAGTCGTATATCCGCTCAACGATATCAGGATATTCTTCCGTCAGTTATCAAGATAAGCATATCAATACGAAGAAAGTCCGCAGTGATTATGTTCTTCTACCTGTGTGGATGGTCTACTATGATTATGATAAAACGGAGCATACCTTTGCGATGAACGGCCAAACCGGGAAGGTGGTTGGAAAGCCGCCCATCAGCTTTCAGAAGGTGGCGGCCTGGTTCGGAGGGATCGCCGCAACTTCATTCATCACACTTAAATTGGTTGCGCTGATCATGGGAGGTGGCCTATGGTGAGAGGCGGATTTCTTACAAAAACGCTGGTATTATTGGGTTTCTTTTTTCTATTGCCTTTTGCTTTTGCATCCGCTGACTCTTCTGCAAAGCAAAGAATCTATGATAATGCTGGACTTCTAAGTGACAATGAGGTTCAAGAGCTTGAAGCATTAGCCGAAAAGCATAGTGTTAAGAGGAATACGGATTTCATTATATTAACGAGCAATAACGAAGAGAACAAAGATGTTGAGCGCATGATGCAGGATTTTTACGATGACAAAGCTCCGGGTTATGACAAACCGCATGGGAACACAGTAATTTTGACACTTGATATGAAAAAACGGGATGTGTATGTGGCAGGTTTTTATCGAGGAAAAACCTATTTAGATGATCATCGTGCAACGCTTGTCCGTGAAAAAATCACCAGGAATCTATCAAAGGGAAACTATGACAAGGCTTTTGAATCTTTTATAAAGATTTCATCCAAATATATGGGTATCAGGCCGGATGTGGATCCGGATAATATATTTTTCAATCTATGGTTTCAAATCATTGTATCGCTTGCCATTGCCGGAGCATTTGTTGGAATCATGGCCTTTAATACAGGCGGAAAAGTGACGGTAGGTGCGGGGACATATCAAGATAGTGATAATACAAGAGTGAATCATAGAAGAGACCAGTACATCCGCACAACTACAACCAAACGACGAAAGCCATCCAACCAAAACAGTGGGCGCGGCTTTAGCGGCGGTGGTGGCGGCGGAGGCGTCACAAGAGGCGGGCACTCCCACAGTGGCAGCAGAGGGAAATTCTAGTTCGAAAGGAATGACACAAGATGAGCTTTTTTAAAAATCAATTTGCCAATGTAGTTGAATGGGAAGAATTCAGAGATGATATGATCTTTTGGAAATGGAATAACCGCGAAATTAAAAAAGGAAGCCGGCTCATCATTCAGCCGGGGCAGGATGCCATTTTTATCAATAATGGAAAAATCGAAGGAATTTTTCAAGAAGAAGGAGACTATAACGTCGAGTCTCAGATTATTCCATTTTTATCGACTTTAAAAGGATTCAAGTTTGGCTTTAACAGCGGTATGCGGGTAGAAGTGCTGTTCGTCAATACGAAGGAATTTACAGTGAAGTGGGGAACGAAGAATGCCATTAATATTCCTTCGCCGCAGCTTCCTGGCGGCATTCCTGTTCGGGCAAACGGTACATTCAACTTTAAAGTGAACGATTATATTGCTTTGATTGATAAAATCGCCGGGGTAAAAAACAGTTATCTTGTGGAAGACGTGAAGATCAGGATCACTTCCATTTTGGATCAATTGCTCATGAAGTGGATTTCCAAAGAAGGAAAAGACATGTTCAATCTCCAGGCTAATGCTTTTGAGATTGCTCAGGGAATCAAAACAGATCTTGATATGCAAATTTTAGACAGCGGAATGACCATCACAGGGTTCAACGTCATGAGCTTTAATTATCCGCAAGAAATTCAGGATATGATTACGAAAAATGCTTCACATGGTATGATTGGCGATTTGCAGCGTTACCAGCAGGTATCCATGACAGACGGCATCGCTTCTGGAAAGGTGAAGGGTGGCGGAACTGCAGCGGATATGGCCGGAATGATGATGGGAATGGGCATGGCTGGTCAAATGATGAAAAATATGAATGAAGCAGCCCAACAAGAAACCCCAAATCAGTCCGGGACATCTGCGTCCAATGGAGGAAAGATTCCGAACTTCTGTCCGAATTGCGGAGAGAAAACGAGCGGAGGGAATTTCTGCTCAAACTGTGGACAGAAACTGGTGTAATATAATAAGGGGTCAGACCCCCTTTAGTATACTAAAGGGGGTCTGACCCCAATTTCATTACGCTGTAACAATCGGGTTTCTGACGATTTTTACTTCGTAGAAAGAGATTTTATTATCAATGATGTAATCAGGTCTTCCGCCCGGATCACGGGAATGCGCTTCACGAAAGGCATCACTCTTTGTCCAGGCTGTAAAATCGTCTTTGGATTCCCAACGGGTGCTGATTGTTACTTCGTCGTAATCTTTTGTATTTTCATTGAAAAGAACTTCTAAACCTAAAAACCCTTCCATATACTCGATTTTTCCAACTTTATTAAATCTGTCAATCAACCGCTGTCCTTCACCTTTTTTAATGTGATTTGTATTTGTTACAATAACCATTTTAATTCCTCCTTAAATTTTTTATTTTAGGTATGATAATTGGAAAATCTCCATCAAACTGTACATCTGCATCTAAGCCATAAATATCTTTCAGAAATTGGGAATCCAATATGGATTCTGGACTCCCCATGGCTTGAATCTGACCATTTTTAACCGCTATTAAATGATGGCTGTAGGCTGCCGCCTGCTGAAGATCATGGAGGACCATCACAATCGTCATTTGGTAATTTTCATTAATGTGACGCAGCATCTCCATCAATTCAAACTGATGGGCTATATCCAAAAAGGTGGTTGGTTCATCCAAAATCAAAATATCTGTTGATTGTGCTAATGCCATCGCGATCCGGGCTCTTTGACGCTCTCCTCCAGAAAGTGTGTGAATCAAACGATTCCCATATTTTTTTGTCCCCGTCATTACAAGGGCCCTGTCTATGATCTCTTCATCCTTTTGGGTCAATCGGTGTTCAAAGACCTTTTTATAGGGTGATCGTCCATAAGCTACTAGTTCTTTAACAGTTAAATCTGGTAGACCTTCTTTAGACTGTGGCAACATGGAAACCGTCTGGGAAAATTTTTTCAAAGAATATTGATTCGCTTGCTTATCATAGATATAAATCTCTCCGGAAGTTTGTTTTGTTAATCGTGTGATTAATTTTAAAATCGTAGACTTTCCAGAGCCATTTGGTCCCACAATGGAGGTGATCTTTCCGGTTGGAATGGAACAAGATATATCCTTTAGGTGGAAATGCCCAATATCCAATTCCATTTCTTTTGTTTGAATAGCTGTCATTATGCGATTCTCCGTTTCCTTAATAAGAATAGAAAGAACGGTGCTCCCAATGAAGCGAGCAATATCCCGACTGGAAGTTCAGTCGGATCAAACCACGAGCGCGCGGCAGTATCTGCAAAAACGACAAGTGACGCTCCCCAGAAAATAGATAATGGCAGTAAAAAGCGGTAGTCATCACCGATGATGATACGAACGATATGTGGGATGACGAGTCCAACAAAACCAACCAACCCGGCCACACTAACTCCGATACCTGCCAAAAATGAAGCTAAAACAATCAGTAGAAATCTTTGAATTTCCACTCTTTGTCCAAGCAACTGTGCTGTATCATCCCCTAAAAGCAGGAGGTTGGCCGGCTTGATGGCCAAGAAGCACAATAATATTCCCGCAGCGGCATAGGGGGACATAAATTCAAAATGATGCCAGCCTTTACCGCTCAAATCACCGGCCAGCCATGGTAAAACGGCTTGAACGCGGTCGCTGTATACAAGCATGACTCCGCTGGTGACTGCACCGAGTAAAGCATTGACCGCAACTCCAGCCAAAATGATTTTGACAGGGGATGTACCTTGATCCCAAGCTAGAAAATAAATCACCATAGAGGTAATCAGTGCTCCAAGGAAAGCTGTTAACGGCAATAAATAAGTTAATTGCGGCAGGACAATCATTGTGATGACTGCTGCCAATCCCCCGCCTGCTGAGACTCCGATAATTCCTGGATCGGCAAGTGGGTTTTTCATGACACCTTGCAGTAAGGCGCCGGATGCAGCTAAACATCCGCCTACGAAAATACCGATTAGTACTCTCGGAAGCCTGACATCCAAAAGAATCTTCTCATGAATGCTCTCTCCATTCCCTGTTATGGCCTGCCACATTTCTAACAGGCTGATTTGAACAGATCCATCAGTTAGTCCGTACAAACAGGCAAGTAAAAGCAAGACAGGCGTAGCCATGAGTGCATATTTTTTTCTTCGTTGTCTTTTATGTATGGAAGTGTTCATTATTTCATCTCTTTAAAAATCTTTTGAAGAAACTCAAGTGACTCAGTTACCCGTGTTCCTGGATTTGTGCCGAAAAGATCGGATGGCAAGATGATAAAGCGTTCATTTTTCACTGCATCCAAGTCCTTCCAACCTGCATTTTTCTTCATTTCTTTTATAAAGCTGTCTTTCACTTCTTCAGGATTACCATGGCTCATGAGTAAAATGATTTCCGGGTTAGACTCTATGATTCTCTCAGTATTCAACTGAGCGTACTGTGGGTAGCTGTCCAATCCTGGATAGTCGCTGGCAATGTTTTCTCCACCTGCCATTTCTAACAGATTCCCGCTTAATGAATTAGGCAATGCAGCCATGTTTGTACCTGGTGCACCATAAACTAGTAACACTCTCGGTTTTTCTTCAGACAGCTCTGATTGGATTTCTTCAACTTTATGGTCAATATCAGCGATGATTTCCTTAGATTTGTCTTCTTTTTCGAGTATCTCACCCAATAGACCTATTTGCTTTTTTATATCATCTACAGAATTTGCTCCGGTTAAGATGACTTTTGCCCCAGTTCCTTCAATAGCAGGAACATCCTTTAAGTTCATTGGATAGCCTCCCAGTACTACGTCAGGTTGAAGGGCAGTAATTTTTTCGATATCAATAGAGTGAGTGGAGCCTACTTCCTCAGCATTTTCAGCTTCTTTCACAGCAATTGTCCCTTTTGAATTAGGTCTGCCAACAACCTCATCTCCGAGTGCATAAACAATATCCATATCACCGTTAGACAGGGCAACAATTCTTTCAGGAACATGTTCAAAGGAGACTGTCCGATCTGCAAAATCTGTCACTGAAATGGCCACTGAGCTAGGTTTCCCACTATCTTCTTTGCTTTGACTTTGAGCACAGCCTAGTAATAGACAGGGCAGAATGATCATGCTTAAAAGCATTTTTCTTTTCATGATAAAATCCTCCGTGAAAAATCAAATGAGAATGAAAATCAATTGACACTTATCATAATGAAAATGATTCTCAATGTCAATAAAGAGATTACAAAAAAATTAAAATTCTAAAAAGTACTGATGAATAAGTAATAATAATTTTGTAATCCTTTAGTCATATTTTTTTAATAAAGATTTAAAAATGAGTTTGACAATTTTATAAAATTGAGTATGATAGATTCGAAGCACAAAAATGAGAATGATTATCAATTGAATTTATATAACTTGGGGGTGTTTCACTGAATATAGTAACAACTGCAGTTTTTTTATGAAATTATAGAAAAAAGGGAGGTTATTTTTTTTAACTCAAAATGATAATGATTTTCAATTTCATTATATGTGGGACTGCTGATTTTATGAAAATAAAATAAAGCTTGGAGGTATCAGACAGTTCCCCCTGATGTAAGCAACCGCACCTTTGTCACTCATTAAAAAAATCAATAATGGTATGAAGAGTAAGGACCTCTTTTTTTACCATCAATTGATAATGAATTTCAATATCACATATCGCATATAAATCTCAGAGGAGTGAGGGGGAAAAAGTGAGAAATAATATTAGAAAAATTGCTGTTACATTCATCATTGTTGTCTTATTGGGAATCGTTTTTTTGCGACCAGAAAGCAGTTTTGCAGCAAATGACCTAGATTCATTAGAAGATGGAGTCTACTCACTTGATTATGTCATTTTACATGCAGAAACAGAATCCGTTTCCATCGCCAATGACTATTTTGAAAAACCAGCATTTTTAATTGTAAAAGGTGATGAGCACTACATACGTTTCGAGTTGAATCACAGTGAATGGACGAAGGAATTACAATCTCCTTTAGGAGATTCGTTTGTTGATGTTCATGTAATCAGTGAGGATAAAGAAAAAAACACAAGAATCGTACAGTTTAAAGTAGATCGAGATTTGAAAGAACCGGTTGAGTTTAAGATGCATGTTCTCATTGAATCGATGGATCCAGTATATGATCATCGTTATACTGTAAGATTTAGTTTTGATTTAGAGAGTTTGAAAGAGTTAGAGGAAAAAGAAATTGAAAAATTAGAAATAAAAGAAACTGATTTTGTCGATCAGGAACAGAAGACCGAAGCTGCAGAAGCTAAGGATAATACTAATAGCGAAGCGAAATCCGACAGTGAAACAAAATACAATACCGTTTTAATTAGTGTAACGATTACTGTGGTTGTTTTATTGGCTCTTTTTATCCTAATCATTTGGAGAAATAAAAATAAGAAAGATAAGGAGAATGTAAAATGACAAAATTTAAAAAACTAGTCATCCCTCTATTATTGGCTGTATTCGCCCTTACATTCAACATCAATAGTGCATCGGCAGCGACTTATGCCGATGGAGAGTACACTTTACCATTTACTGTTTTAAAAGGTGATAGTGACGAGAGGTCCATGACGAATGACTATTTATCTTCCCCTGGAAAGTTGATTGTAAAAGACGGTAAAAACTTTGTTCAATTGACTCTGAAAAATAGTTCTTGGTGGAAAGAGTTTAAAGTGGGTTCACAAGATGTCACGGTAATTAGTGAGGGAAATGACACAAGAGTAGTTCAATTCGAAGTTCAAGATTTAAATGCGATTACTAATGCGAAAATACATGTCATCGTACCAAATATTGACTATGACAATAAATATGATATTCGTTTTCAGTTTGATGCATCAGGTATCCCTAGTTCTGGAAACGATGCAACTAATAATGAACAAAACCAAAACACAGGTGACCAAAATAAAGGCAATGCCGGTGACCAAAATCAAAACAATTCTGGCAATCAAAACCAAAGTAATGATAATTCAACAGATGGAAGCAAAAAAATTGAAAAAAATCCACCGACAGGTGACGAAGCCCCTATTTTATTGCTTACTGTAGTTCTACTTGCTTCAGGTTTTGTCGTTTATCGTAGAGTACGTGTTAGATAACGAGCAGTAACGTATGAAAGGGTGCATACAATGAAAAGAATTCTTTCGATAATGTTAATTTTTGCTTTAACATTACTATCGATATTTCCTTCGGTGCCTTCTGTTTTTGCAGAAGCTAAAGAAGATGACGTATATGCCGATGGGGAATATAGTCTGCCTTTTGAAGTATGGAAAGATAATGCAGATAGTCCTTCTGTAGCAGATGGATATTTTAAAAAACCAGCTAAACTGACGGTTGCAAATGGCGAGTATACGGTCCAGGCAACATTGAATAACAGTTCATGGTGGCAGTTTTTAAAGGTGCAATCAGGTAATGATTTTGTTGATGTGACCACAGTTAGTGATGAAAATGATACAAGAATTGTTCAATTTAAGGTGGATGATCTTAATCAAATCTTAAATGCCAAAGTACATATTATCGTGACAGGAATTCCTGGGCTTGAATACGATAATAAGTATGACATTCGTTTTAAGTTTGATCCGAGTGGAATCCCATTAGCTTCTCAACCAGGAGAAAATGAGAATGGTGAGGAAGGGGAGAATCTGAATAACGGTCAAACACCTGAGGAAGGTTCAGGATCTGAAGATGGACAGCAAGAAAACGGTGGAGATGAGCAGGATCCAGGAAAAGAGGACGGCTCTACTGAGGAAAACGGTGGGGATGAACAAGCTCCAGGAAAAGAAGATGGCTCTACTGAGGAAAACGATGGAGATGAGCAGGATCCAGGAAAAGAGGATGGCTCTACTGAGGAAAACGGTGGAGATGAACAAGCTCCAGGAAAAGAAGATGGCTCTACTGAGGAAAATGGTGGAGATGAGCATGAACCAGGAAAAGAAGATGGCTCTACTGAGGAAAATGGTGGAGATGAGCATGAACCAGGAAAAGGTGATGGATCTACCGAAGAAAATGAGGATGGGGAAAAAGCAGATCCGGAAACCATTACGCCGGAAGATGGAAATTACACGATTGATCTTAATGCCTTGCATGCTACAGAGGATAAAGCATCTGGCATGGCAAAATATATTGAAAAGACAGGTTCACTGGCAGTAAAAGGTGGAAAAACCCTTCTGACGCTTACGTTAACAGATCATAAGGTAGTTACTGGTTTCCAAGTGGAAGGAAAGCAGCCAGTAAAAGAAGAAGTAGATGAAGCGAACAATACTAGATCTGTTACGTATGAGCTTGAACAGCTATCAACGATGATGAATGCGCGAGTGCAGTATACGGTAGGTGCTCATAACGGTGACCAACCGCTTCGTCTTCAATTTAACAAGGACAGCATTACAAAAGCAGATGAAGAAGAGGAAAATGGAGATACCGATCACCCGAAATATGCAGATGGGGTTTATACACTGCCATTTGTCGTATGGAAAGAGCTTGTGGATGAGCAATCTGTAGCGGATGATTATTTCGAGAAGCCAGCAAAACTAACCATTGAAAATGGAAAGTATACTGTCCAAGCTGAATTAAAGAACAGTTCATGGTGGCAGTATTTCAAAGTTCAATCTGGTAATGATTTTATTGATGTTACTGAAGTAAGTATAGATAAAGAGAAGGATACAAAGGTTGTTGAGTTTGAAGTATCTGATCTTGATCAAATCCTAAATGCCAAAGTTCATATTATTGTTCCATTTATTAATTACGATAATAAGTATGACATTCGCTTTAAATTTGATCCGAGCGAAATGGAACTCCAAAATGTGGAGAATAAGCCAGAGCCGATAACTTTGGAAGATGGAAATTACACGATAGATCTTGAGGCTTTGCATGCTAAAGAAGATAAGCCATCTGGTATGGCAAGATACATTGAAAAAACAGCATCCCTGGCAGTAAAAGATGGAAAAACCCTTCT
>NZ_JACSPV010000004.1:0-94836 GCF_014836955.1 Bacillus norwichensis | reverse complement strand
TATGAGCTTGATGAGCTAACAACGATGATGAACGCGCAAGTGCAATATACAGCAGGAGCACATAATGGTGACCAACCGCTTCGTCTAGCATTTAATGAAGACAGTGTAACAAAAGTCGTTGTGGAGGAACCAGTAGAGACTCCAACTCCGATACATTTGGAAGATGGAAATTACACGATAGATCTTGAGGCCTTACATGCTAAGGAAGATAAGCCATCTGGTATGGCAAGATACATTGAAAAAACAGCATCCCTGGCAGTAAAAGATGGAAAAACCCTTCTGACACTTACGTTGACAGATCATAAGACAGTCACAGGTTTTCAAGTGGAAGAGAAACAGCCGGTTAAAGAAGAGGTAAATGAAGGGAAGAATACGCGAGTAGTCACGTATGAGCTTGATGAGCTAACAACGATGATGAACGCGCAAGTGCAATATACAGCAGGAGCACATAATGGTGACCAACCACTCCGCCTTCAGTTTAGCGAAGATAGCGTGACGGTGGTCGAAGATAATGGTGGCGAAGAAGAAGTAGATCAACCGAAATACAAAGACGGAGTTTATAAGCTACCGTTTGTTGTGTGGCAAGCAGAGAAGGACGAACAATCTGTAGCGGATGATTATTTCGAAAAGCCAGCCCAGCTGACTATAGAAGATGGAAAGTACATTGTCCAAGCTGAATTAAAGAATAGTTCATGGTGGCAGGAATTTAAGGTACAGTCAGGCAAAGATTTTGTTAATGTGACAACTGTTAGTGAAGATGTGAAGAAAGGTACAAGGATTGTTCAATTTAAGGTGGATGATCTTGATCAAATTCTAAATGCCAAAGTGCATATTATCGTGACAGGAATTCCAGGACTTAATTACGATAATAAATATGACATTCGCTTTAAATTTGATACAAGCGAAATCCCGTTATCAGGAGAAACCCCAGGTGAAGGCACGGGAGAAACTCCAGGTGAAGGCACGGGAGAAACTCCAGGTGAAGGCACAGGAGAAACTCCAGGTGAAGGCACAGGAGAAACTCCAGGTGAAGGCACGGGAGAAAACCCAGGTGAAGGCACGGGAGAAAACCCAGGTGAAGGCACAGGAGAAACTCCAGGTGAGAACCAGAAATACAAAGACGGTGTTTATGATTTGCCGTTTGTAGTATGGCAAGCAGCTAAGAATGAAATCTCTGTTGCTGACGATTACTTGGAAAAACCAGCAAAATTGATTGTGAAAAATGGAGAATATACTGTTCAAACCACGTTAAAGAACAGCTCATGGTGGAAATATTTTAAGGTACAATCAGGTAAAGGTTTTGTAGATGTTAAGACTGTTAGTGAAGACACCAAGAAAGATACAAAAGTTGTTGAATTTAAAGTATCTGATCTTGAACAAATCCTAAATGCGAAAGTGCATATTATTGTTCCATTCATTAATTACGATAATAAGTATGACATTCGCTTTAAGTTTGATCCAAGCCAAATTCCATCAGGAGAGAACCCAGGTGAATCCGGGGAAAACCCAGGTGAAGGCACGGGAGAAACTCCGGGTGAAGGTACAGGAGAAACTCCTGGAAAAACTCCTGGAAAAACTCCTGGAAAAACTCCTGGAAAAACTCCTGGAAAAACCCCTGGTAAAACCCCTGGAAAAACTCCAGGTGAGAACCAGAAATACAAAGACGGTATTTATGATTTACCATTTGTAGTATGGCAAGCAAATAAGGATGAGATATCTGTAGCTGACGGCTATATGGAAAAGCCAGCAAAATTGATTGTGGAAAATGGAGAGTATACTGTTCAAACTACGTTAAAGAATAGCTCATGGTGGAAGTACTTCAAGGTACAATCAGGCAAAGATTTTGTAGATGTTAAGACTGTTAGTGAGGATACTAAGAAAGATACAAAAGTTGTTGAATTTAAAGTATCTGATCTTGATCAAATCTTAAATGCCAAGGTGCATATTATCGTGACAGGAATTCCTGGTTTTAATTACGATAATAAATATGACATCCGCTTTAAGTTTGATCCAAGTAATATTCCATCTGGAGGAAAAGTTGCCGATGGATCAAAGCCAAAATCAGAGCCTAATACAAATGAAGAAACTAAGTCTGGGCAAGAAAATGAACAGGATACTACTGTTCCAGCATTTGACCGTAATGGCGATAAGATCAATAAAAGCAACAATGGCATTACGAACAAACTAGGAATTAATCCTAAAACAGCTGATAAAGCAAAAATTATTTTATTCGCCACTTTATTAATGGGATCACTTATTTTATTAATCATTAAGTGGCGTAGAAAACCAGGTACGAATAATTAAGAAGTACGTTAATTTGAGTCTTGTTGCCTTTGTTCTTGGTAACAAGACTCCTGTTTTGATAAATATGTCTCGCTGGGTGGGAACTTCTTATGAAGAGGAAAATCCTTGTTTTATTAATGGTTGTCATCTTGTTACTCATTGGCTGTTCATCTGAAAAAAATGCAAAGAAAACAATAAAAGAGAATAATGATCCTGAAAATAATCGGATAGTATCTACGACGGTGGCAGTAACTGAAATCATGGACGCATTGGAAATTGATTTAATCGGTATTCCAACAAGCTATAAAAAATTACCTAAGAGATATAAGGGGATTACAGAAGTGGGAAATCCGATGAGTCCAGATATGGAATTGATCATGTCATTGCAACCGAAGGAAGTTATGTCTGTTACAACATTAAAGTATGATTTAGAGTCTGTTTTTGAAGATGCTGGAATTAATACTCGATATGTAAACTTAGAGAGTATTGATGATATGTACTCAGAAGTTTTAAAGATCGGAGAACAATACAAACGTCAAGAACAAGCCGAGAAAATAGTGAATGAATTTGATGAAAAATTGAAGGAAACCGAGAAAAAAATTGAAGGGAAACCAGCTCCTAAGGTGCTTATTTTAATGGGAGTACCTGGAAGCTATTTAGTTGCTACGGATCGTTCGTACATTGGTGACCTGGTTGAAAAAAGCGGCGGTATAAATGTTTTTTCTGGCGAAAAAGTTGAATATCTCGCCTCGAATACCGAATACTTACAGCAATCAAATCCTGATATTATTTTACGGGCGGCACACGGGATGCCAGATGAAGTAGTAGAAATGTTTGACAAAGAATTTAAGGAAAATGATATTTGGAAACATTTTGATGCTGTAAAAAATAATCGGGTATATGATTTGGAGGAAACTCTTTTCGGCACGACAGGTAACTTAGCTGCGTCTGAAGCGTTAGATGTAATGGTTGAATTGCTTTATTCGGAATAAGAGTGGATAGACTGTTGTCTATTGAAAAGGATGTTCTAAATGAAGAAAAAATGGCTTAGTTTTATAACAATAATTTTATTATTAATGATTGCGCTTATTTACTCGGTCAATACCGGCAGTATTCAAGTTTCGTTCGGTGAATTAATAAACGGGCTAATAACTGGTACAAATGGAGACGTCCAAGTCATTAGAGATTTGCGTCTGCCCAGGATTATTATTGCAGTGTTTGCAGGAGCGTCTCTATCAGTTTCAGGAGTGTTGCTGCAAGCAGTGATGAGAAACCCATTAGCAGAGCCAGGAATAATCGGTGTTTCATCAGGTGCAGGTTTTATGGCGATGTTATTGGTATCCATCTTTCCGACTCTATATTTTTATATGCCTTTTTTTGCTTTTCTAGGTGGTGCCTTGGCCTTTTTTCTTGTCTATTCCATTTCGTGGAAATCAGGTTTAGATCCGTTGCGGATGATTTTAATCGGGGTAGCAATTAATGCGATTTTTACAAGTTTAAGCCAAACATTTAATTACCGGGGAAGTTATACTACATCGATGGTACAAGAAGTAACAACCTCTACTTTGGCAATGAAGAAGTGGAGTGACGTGGAAATAATGGTTATTTATGGGACAGTCGGATTAATTCTGGCTGTAGCGGTATATGCGTGGTGCAATTATTTGGGATTGGAAGATAAAACGGCAAAGAGCCTTGGATTTAATGTGAACTTAGCTCGCTTTGTCATTTCAGCCATTGCGGTCTTGCTCGCATCGGTTGCTACAGCCACTGCTGGGCTGTTCGTTTTTGTGGGACTGCTTGTACCACATATCGGCCGCATACTGGTTGGAACAGATCACAAAGTACTGATCCCTTTTTCTGCGCTATTAGGTGCACTATTAATTTTACTTTCGGATACGCTGGGAAGAACATTAATAGCTCCAAATGAAATTCCTGCATCGATCATTATGGCATTGATTGGTGGGCCATTTTTAATATTCTTACTTAGAAAGAGTGATCGTATCTATGGAAATTAAAGACATTACTTATTCATATGATAAGAAAACGAATCATCTAAAAAATATTTCCAGTAAGATTGATCAGCATAAGATCACCACCATTATTGGCCCAAATGGTTCAGGGAAGTCGACCTTATTGGGGATCTTAGCCAATAGCTATGTTCCGAATAAAGGGCAAGTTATGATAGATGGGAAGCAATTGCACCATATAAAGCCTAAGGAGCTGGCAAAGAAGATTGCAATTGTACATCAACAAAATAGTGCACCAGCCGATATGACAGTAGAAAAGCTAACTAGCTATGGAAGACTGCCGTACAAATCAATTTTTTCCAATCAGACATCTGATGATCAACAAGCTGTTGAATGGGCTTTACAAAAAACTAATTTAATAGCTAAGAAGACTAAAATGATCAGTGAGCTATCTGGAGGAGAGCGGCAACGTGCTTGGATAGCGATGACATTGGCTCAAAGCACCCCATACCTATTTTTGGATGAACCGACCACTTATTTAGATATTTACTACCAGTATGAGATATTGGAATTGGTCAAACAGTTAAATAGCGAAAATGGTTTAACGATTGTGATGGTGCTCCATGATATTAATCAGGCCATTCGCTATAGTGATACGATTATGGTAATGAAAGATGGAAAATTGATAAAAAAAGGTACTCCAGAACAAGTTGTTACTTCTGAATTGATACAAGAAATATACGGAGTGCAGGCGGTTGTCAAAATGGATGAGGAATCTGGTTTATATATCCTCCCTTTGGGAACTCAATAATCTTTTTGCTTGAGGTGGTTGATGATGGACGGAAAACGGCAAAAGAAAGGAAGAGTTGGGCAAAAGGTGTTCACCATCTTATGTCTAATTGTCCTTATTTATTCGGGATATGAACTGGCGAGCATTTTCATCGGTTATTACAAAAATCGCCAGGTTTTGGCGGAAGTCCAACAGCTCTATTATAATGAACATTCCGCTGAAATCGAGGAGATTAAAGAAGGTGAAATCCGTTCTCAGTTTAATAAATTGCTTCAGATAAACCCTGATATGATAGGCTGGATCACCATTGATGATACGATGGTCAATTATCCGATCTTGCAGGCAGATACAAATGAGTATTATCTATACCGGAATTATAAGAAGGAAGACTCGCGTGCGGGCAGTATTTTCATGGATTACAGGAATGATATTACTGCACATGATCGGAATACTATTATCTATGGCCATTCTATGAAAGATGGTTCCATGTTCAATCAGTTGAAGAAGTTCCTTGATAAAGATTTCTTTGAATCGCATCAAACGATTTATTTTGATACGCTGTATGGCGCATACGATGCGAAAGTGTTTGCCGTTTATCATACAACAACCGACTTTGATTATATTCAAACGGAATTTGATTCTGACGAAGAGTATGCCGCTCTTTTGCAGAAGATGATGGATGAATCCGTTCATTGGACAGATGTGGAATTGCAGGCTGATGATCAAATTCTTACCTTATCAACTTGTGATTATTTACTGGATCCCGACAAGGGAAGATTTGTAGTACAAGCGAAGTTGGTCCCAAGAAATGGCTAAATGCCGCGTTGAATTAATATTAAACAAGGAAATGTCCAGAAGTGGGCATCTGGACGGGCTTAAAGCCCGTTCTTTGCTGTTTTTATTAAAAATCGTTACGATTAGTGGCTACATAGTATTTTTTCTCATTTGGCTAGTGATTCTTTGTTTGAGTCCAGTATTTTGGAGGAAGTCGATAGTATTGTTTCTTATTTAGACAGTAATCCATCGAACTAGGAAAGTACTATTTCCTTCAACCCGTATTTCAATCAAAACACCCTTTATACTTCATCGGAGAGGGACTGACAGGCTACCCAAGGCAAGGCTATTTAGGAGCAAGACGTCACCAATACAAAATCAGCCGAAGAAAAACGTTTTCTTCGGCTGACCTATTTTAAGGGATTTTAGATGCCATCATGTGAAGGTATCTAAAAAGGTCTATATTTACAGTTTCCCAATCCCATATTTTGTAATGAAATTTTATACACTTTCTTCATTTGGGGCTTTGGAATCTTCTTTTACATCTTTTGCAAAGGTTCCATCATTTTCCCCTTTAAAGAACTGTTTTCCATAAATTAATAGACATAGGAGAATCCCGGCAGCAAATGCCCAAGTCGCCCCTTTTGTTGCCAAGATGGCCCCGATAATACCTGCAACACCCAAGTCTCGCTGGCTATGTGACTCCATAATGCCAATTCTTACACTGACATATCCTTGGATTAAAAGGGTGAGTGCTAAAGCAACGCCTAAAATGGGTTCAAGAAGGCTGACAATTGGCATTAATAATAAAGCGGTATTGGTTCCCCAACGAAATGAGCCTGAACCGCCAAAAATGGAGTCCATTACCTTTTTGCCTTCTTTATAACGCTCAACGACTACAACCTGCATAGCTGCCCATAACGGTCCAGACATTGTGACATCAGGCCCCAAAATACTCATAATTGAATTTCGGGAGCCGAAAATAAGGTGTGCTCGGTTTGGATTGTAATCAATTTTTTCATCTGGTCTAAGCTCGTCTGCTTCATCAATTAAGGCTTTACTCTGCAATACGTCTCCGAACAATACAATGTAAGTGGCCAACACTGTAGGTAAAGCAGTCAGGAACATTTCCAGTGGCGGAAATCCCAATCCAAATACGGTGTATTCACTCCACAAAACAGCAAAGTCAGGCTTGGTGAATCCCCACTCAATTGTAGGCCAAGGAGCTTCTTTAAAAATCGGAGCAATAAATACAGCTAAGGTGATAATAGGGAATATGCCTAGTTTAGCTAAGAGCTGAAGGGATTTATTCCGATTTTTGATTGAGTTAAAATGTCTTGAAAATAGTAAATAAAATGCGATTCCGATTGTAATTGTGATCGTCCAAGGAAACGACTCAAAACGTCCACCGGCTTGAAAAACTGAGATGACTGCGGCAAAGCCGGCACCTAAAATAATACCGGATTTCATTGCCGGTGGCACTAGGTTGACTACCTTACTTGCTAAGCCTGTCGCACCCAAAAAGATTGATAAAATTCCCAACATTAATTGGAAGGATATTAATGCATATACACGCTCGGGTCCTTCCGGAAACGCTGACACATAAGCCATAATTAAAGGGATTGCCGGTGTGATCCAACCGGGAATAACCGGGTCCCCCAGTAGGTGGTGGGTGAGATAGAAAAGTCCGTTTAACATAACAACGGCAAGTGCTGCTTCAAATGGCATCCCCAGTAATTCTACCAATAACGGAATTGCTGCTAAGTCTACAGCACACATCAGCAATCCTTGTACATAATCAGGCCATTCAAATTTATAATGAATAAATGGGAGCCTTAATTTAAAAGGCCCCATTGGAATGAACGGCGATTCCTCACCGTATTGTCGGTTTTTCCACTGCATGATTAATCCTCCTACTTCTTAATACGCTTCCTTGTAAATTTCAAATATATCTTGTTTTGTTAATACGCGGGGGTTATTTTTTAATAACCGGTCAATTTGACTTGCGTCCTCAGCCATCTCCTCCAAGGCATCTTCAGGAATGTCAAAAGATCTTAAACCATCTGGAATCCTGACAGCTTTACACAAATCCCTCATTCTATTTACAGCTTGATCTGCTGCCTCCATATCTGATAAATGCCCTGTTTGTATACCTAAAGCTTCGGCAATATCTCTGAATCGTTCTAAGCAGCTAATTTTATTCCACTCCATTACATAAGGAAGTAGAAGAGCATTACTGATACCATGCGCAATGGAATATCGACCGCCTAATGGATAAGCAAGTGCGTGAACGGCTCCTACGCCAGCATTCCCGAATGCCATTCCTGCCATTAGACTTGCAGTAGCCATCATTTCTCTTGAATGGATATTATTAGGGTTGGTATAAGCTTTTGGTAAATGAACTGCGATCAGTTTCATTGCATGTAAAGCCAAAGCATCTGTAATCGGCGAACGATTAATAGAAATATAAGCTTCAATCGCATGTACCAATGCATCTATTCCACTGGCTGCTGTAACAGATGGAGGCATGGATATCGTCATTTCAGGAGAGACTATAGCCACATCAGGAAGTAAAAAGTCGCTTACTACACCTTTTTTCAGCTGAGCTTTTTTATCGGATAAAATAGATATATTTGTTACTTCTGAGCCTGTACCGGCGGTTGTTGGGACCGCAATGATTGGTGCCCCTTTAGCAGGAACTAAATCGGTTCCAACAATCTCCTCGCCACTTCCTTCATAATTAGAGAAAACTGATACCGCTTTCGCGATGTCGATAGCACTTCCGCCTCCGATAGCAATAACACCGTCGTGCTCTCCTTTAATAAATACTTTTGCACAATCTTCAGCTATGGAAAATTCAGGCTCTGGTAGAACTCCATCAAAAATATCGAAGTTAACCCCTTCCAGTAGGTCAGTTACTTTTGCAACGGTTCCTACTTTTACTAAAATTTTATCTGTGATGATAAGAGGGTTTTTAACTTGAAGTCTTTCCAACTCTTCGGGAATACGTGATGTAGCGCCCTCTCCAGTGATTAATTTATTTGCAATTTTGAATGAAGATATACTCATGAAGATCATACTCCTTTTTTATTTCGTATAGAGGTATTCTTTTTGCAAGAAGTGTGCCAATATACAAGAATCCTTTCATATCAATATAAATGGCAAGGAAGATTCACTTCCTTGCCATTTATAGGACAAAATTGATTCGTTTTATAATCTATTTTGGGTTGTTTGATTATTTATTTAATCAAGTTGTTGCCACCTTTTCATTTTTTGAACAATAGTTGGCTGACTGATTTGGAGTACCTCCGCCGCTTTCCGAGTTGTTTTATATTCCTTCATTGCTTTCAGGATATAATGCTTTTCAACCCGCTCAACGGCATCCTTCAAAGGGATAATTTCTTCTCCCAATAAACTTTGATCATGCTTGGCATCTCTAATTTCAATTGGCAAGTCTGAAACGTTCATTTGATCTTTTGCAGCCATAATCATCATTCTCTCGATTACATTCTTTAATTCACGGATATTACCCGGCCAAGCATAATGCTGTAATAATTCTAAAGCTTCTACCGATATATGTTTGTTCCAGCCATATGAGCGGTTAAGGTCGTCGATATAATGTTCGATAAGCAATAGCAACTCTTTTTTTCTTTTACGGAGTGGGGGTACTTCGATAGGGACAACATGTAGACGATAAAATAGGTCCTCTCTAAATTTCCCCTGATTGACTAATTCCCGCAAGTTTTTCAATGTAGCGGAAATAATCCGTATATCTATCTTTTTTACTTTTGTTGATCCGATCGGAATGAAAGCTTGGTCTTCAATCACTTTTAGAAGCTTGGCTTGAATTTCTAAAGGCAATTCTCCAATTTCATCTAAAAACAAGGTGCCGTTATGGGCGATTTCAAGCAATCCTTTTTTTCCCTTAGCAAGGGCACCTGTAAAGGCGCCAGGCTCATAGCCGAATAGTTCAGCTTCTATTAAACTTGGAGGAAGGGCTCCGCAGTTTAATTCTAGGAATGGGGCGTGCTTGCGGCTTGAATTGTCATGAATGTATTTGGCGACAACGGATTTACCAACACCCGTTTCTCCCTGCAGCAGCACTTTGGCATTCGTCTTTGCCACTTTCTCGGCTACCAAAAACATTTCTCTAGATTCCTCGCTAATGATTAAAGGATCAGAGTGAACACCAGAGAGTTCTTTAGACACTTGCTTTAGTTCTTTTATTTTTTGAAGCTCCTCTAACTCCAGTTTTAAATGGAGCAGTTCCGTTACATCTCTTACATTAGTTACAACAAAGAGGACATCATTCTCCTCATTAAATACCGGCATTCCGGACACGATGATTTTTCTCTCCTGTTTAATCATCTGCATAAGTGTGATTGGACGTTTCTCTTTAATCACTTGTAATGAAACTGATTTATTTATCAAACCAGATGTCACAACATCTTTCATATGAAGGCCTATGAGTTCTGCTCTGTTGAGCCCGGTAATTCGTTCATATGCTTTATTTACTTTTACAGTAACTCCGTTGCCATCAGTGATATATATGCCGTCATAGAGAGAGTCTATCAATTTACCAAAAATAGGACTTTCAATCATTTTGATATACTCTTGATTGTCGATTGATTTTGAGGGAGGGATGTCAGTGATAATATCTATGATTTCCTTCATCTTTATCGATCCGTCACCTTCCGTAATTGCTTTTAATAGCTCCGCGGCTGTTGGCAATTCTTCATGATCGTTTTTCATTTCCGTGATCTCACTATCATTTGAAAGGATTTGCGAAAGGACTTTTTGTAATGAATCTTTTTCGTGCAAAAAAGGGTTCCCTCCTTAGAAAGCCAATATGCTTTCATTCTATATTTCTATTATATCTCATGTGCTTTAAGCGTTAAGGATGTAATTCCAGGAAAAGAAAAAAATGCTTCCGTGAATTGGAAGCACTCTTTGCAACTCGATTTTAATAATATGGAGAAATCAGAATATAGACCAGTACGCCTGTTAGGCTTACATATAACCAGATCGGCATCGTCCAACGGGCGATTTTTCTATGACGGTCATTTTCCATGTTCCAAGCGCGTGCAACACTGGTAAGAGCGAGCGGCACAATAGCTGCAGCCAGTGTGATATGTGTGATTAAAACAAAATAATAAATACCTGCCAGCAGTCCTGACCCGCCATATGGTGTAGAGGGGGAAAGGAAGTGGAACGTCACGTATGTGATAAGAAAGAAAAATGTGGTGACGAAAGCCGCATAGATGAAACGACGGTGAACTTTGACATTGCGTTTCAGGATAGCGATCAATGCTCCTACTAGAAATAGAAAGGTGAAACTATTTAATATTGCGTTCAATAAAGGAAGAATCGTAACATCGAATGCATCGAAGTCCTCGATTCCAGGCATCCCGGCTAACACCCCGATCGCTCCGATCAGCACAACTGAAATTGTGATGATAGCAGGCCGATAGTTGCGTTTTACATGGCCGATAGATCCAAAATTATTATTGTTCATAGACGATACACTCCAATAAGAATTCATTTCGAATTAAGTGTATCATAACGGCATCTATACAGGGAAAAGTTCACAGTCTTTTTGATTTTTTTCTGCATCATATTTAACTTTATTCCGCAGAAGTCTCTCCTTTTGTATGCGGTGGGTTCAAACCCTGGTTGAATAAAGTTAGAGCCTCTGGTGGATGCCACAGATTTTTAGAGGAAGTTTATCTAGCGAAGTTCAATTAAAGCTGGGCGAAAATACGTCAAGGCACATTTAATGTAGTCCAGTGATTTTTTCATTGCATCTTAAGCTGAGTGCAGTGAGAAATATTTTTTCAGCCACCTATTCATTAGTGTGAAGCAAGGAATGGAGAAACATGAGTAATAAAGAGGTAGATGAGTGGAATCGTTATGATGCTAAGTGCAGTTGTTAGTAAAACTCCGAGTGAAGCAAGAAGTGAATCCCCACCGTACTTTTGTACGTATATGCAAATAGTCGGTGCGGAAGGCATGCCGGAAACAATGAAGGCGATTAATAGAACAGGAAACGGTACGGATAATACGGCGAATGGAAGTAACAGCAAGGGAAAGAAAAGGAGTCGTAAAAGGGATGATGTCCACAAGTAACCATTTTTGAGTGATAAGAAAAATGTTTTCATTTTCACATTGGCGATTAATGCCCCGACAAGAATCATGGACAAGGGAACTGTCATTTCTCCCACGGTTTTCAATGTTTCTGCTAAGAACATAGGCCACCTAAAAGGAAGAAATAAAAGAATGAGACCGACAGAAGTAGAGACGATTCCGGGATTCACAAGAACAGCTCTCCAGTTGATCTCACCTTTTTTTCTTGTGAAAAGATGAATTCCATATGCCCAGATAAAAACTAAATAACAGATATTAAAAATTGTAAGATAAATGATTCCTTTTTCTTCTAGTAGAATATAACTGATGGCATAGCCGATATAGCCTTGATTACCAAAAATCATCAGGCTTTCGTATACAGGCCTTTGTTCTGTCGGCAACTGAGTTTTTTTACCGAAATAAGACGCAATGATCGCAGAAATGATACAAACATAAGCAGACATTGCTATTAGCCAAATAAAATCTTCTATAAAACTAAGCGATAGCTCAATGTTCAGAGAATGTAAAATGAGGGCAGGTAGAGTGATGTATAATAGTACTTGGGTCAGTACAGATATTGACTCTTTGCCCAGTATATTCCTTTTTCTGGCGACCCAGCCTAAAATGGCGATACAATATAAAGTAAGCATTTCCTGGAAAAACACACTTGATGAGATCACCACCACCTCCCTGCTGTTTAGGATATGATGGGTTCTTGTCACTGGTTCGAAATGCAATTTCAAGGGAAAGCGAGGTTGATAATATGGTGAGGCGTTATTTGATACCATTCATCAGTTTTATTGGAACAACTCTTGTAATGATTGGTAAAAAATTTCAAACGAAGACCGCTTATCCGAAAAGCTTCCCGATTAAAGCGGTTGAGCATTCAACAAATGAAATCATTTTCTATTTTAAGAGTGTGAAGGGCCCATTTCGGATTTACAGGGAAGGACGGCTGATTTATGAAGGGACTGATGAAGTCTTTAGGGATAGTGAATTGGCTGCGGGGACTACATATCTTTATACAATTGAAATAGGCACGAGAAGAGGTTCGCCGGAACGGCTGAAAGTCCAAACTTCAACGGCGGTTGAATCCAGGGAATTAGAGAATGTAGTGAGAAATTGCGTTCAAACGACTATTATTTCGCGATCGTTGGTTGCACTGGAGTGGGATCCGATTGAAGGTGTTGAAGAATATCTTATTTATCGGAACGGCAAAAGGATCAGCAAAGTGGAAGAGCCCTTATTTGTTGATCGCTGGGTAAGAAGCCAGGTGGAATACACATATCGAGTATATGCTGAACGTCCGTTAACGTGGAAGCAAGATTCAGGTCATGAATCCAGAGTGATGCAAAGAAAGGTGAAAGAACAAAATGTAGCCATGGAAAAATTCCAAATGACGAAGGTACTTGAGCCGTTGGAAGAAATTTTAAAAGTTGAAGATCACTCACTTGAGAAAAGGGAATGGAAGTTTTTGTACAAAACGTTTGTATCTAAAAACTGGATAAAAAATTCGGATCATACATCTCCGTATCGCTATTTTAAAGGAGAAGGGCGTAGTTTTGACCCAACTTCTGAGGCTTATCGCTCGACGGCTGAAATTGTTGTAACAGCAGATGGATCTGAGGTCAAATTGAACAAAGATATAGGGAAAACGCATGGATATGGAATGCTCCGAAATTTGAAGGGGGAAGTGGTTCCTTCAGATGACGGCATCTTCTTGGAAGAAGTGGAAATAGAGAAGGAGAAAGCTTCCTTCGTATTGACGCATTCGGTTGAAGATCCTTTGGTTGATTTGCCCGCTGTCGATTATCAGGTTTGGGGAAAGTTTTTCCAGAGCGGATTTTATGATATTACCGGAGTGCATGAGCAGGCTCCCAATCATGAAATTTATTTGAAACACGGAATACAACGGTCGTGGACAACCCTTCACCAGTCCAAAGACGAAGGGAGAGAGTTGGCAGCTCCTATGCATTGGAGAATGTCGAATTTTAAATAGAGAGGGTTCGGATGATTGTCCGAACCTTTTAACTTTATTCAGCAGAAGTTTCCCATTTCTGTAAGTGGCGAGGTGAATGCATATTGGTATTCCATTCAGTGGGGGTTCAAACCCTGGCTGAATAAAGTCAAAGCCTCCGGCGGATGCCACAGATTTTCAGAGGAAATTTATCCATCGGAGCTCGATAAAATCTGGGCGCAAATACGCCAAGGCGCATTTGATCATTCCAGCGGTATCTTTCTTATAAAATCAGAATTAATATGTTGTTTCTTATTAGTGTCCAGCTCCAGGCAGCAGGAGCTCGAGGTCACAAGTCAAATGGCTGTGGTGGTTTAGGAGCTACCTCCTCGCCATTCGCCTTGTGCTTGTCGCCCCTGATCAGCCGCCTTGCGCTTTTCTAATATTGAGAGCTGACTTTAAGAAGCACAAAAAGTCATGAAGGGGATATATCGTGTTGTTAGTATGGTCATAAGGAGTTGATCAGCATGGCATTGATTGAATCTTTACAAAAGGCTATCGATTATATGGAGATTCATTTGTTGGACGCGTTGACAATCGAAGATATTGCGAAACAGGCGAATGTGTCTGTTTTTCATTTTCAGCGTATATTTATGATTTTGACAGATATGTCTGTGGGAGAATATCTTCGAAAACGGCGTCTGACATTAGCAGCCCAAGAACTCTCTAGTACAGATAGCAAAATCATCGACCTTGCCTTTAAATATGGCTATGATACTCCTGAATCTTTCTCAAGAGCTTTCCGAAAACAGCACGGCATAACCCCGAGTGATGCCAGAAAAGGGAAAGGGAAGCTCCAATCATACAACCGTATGGCAATCCAGGTAAAACTGAAAGGGGCGGAACCGATGAATTATCGTATTGTAAAAAGAAGTGCATTTAAAGCAGTAGGAATTAAACGGGAGTTTCAATGCTGGGATGAAATTGGAATACCAGGAGTTCCTGAATTTTGGGAAGAAGTAAACAACAATAAGGAAAGTACAAAATTATTGCAATTAAACGATGGGCAGATCAAAGGTTTGCTAGGCATTTGCTCTAACTTTAACATGGAGAATAACACAGTTGATTATTGGATTGCAGTGGAACATAGTGGAGAAAAATCTGACGGATTTTCAACATTTCATTTCCCGGCAGCCAAATGGGCGGTTTTTGAGGCCAAAGGACCTGTCCCGGATTCTATCCTCGCCACGACGAAACAAATATATTCAGAGTGGTTTCCTTCAAATGGCTACGAACCGGCTAAAGTAGCTTCCATTGAGGCATATATAGATATAAATCCTTATAGGGAAGATTCTTATCATGAGATTTGGGTAGCAATTAAATAGTTCTTAAAAAAGCTGCTGGCAGTGGGGATTCCTCCAACAGCAGCTTTTTCATGTTCGTTTGCTCGAAAATGTACGGATATTCTGGTTGTGCCAGTATGAATTCAAAAATTAGATGGCTATCGGTCAGCTCGGTGCTTTACTTTTTTTAAGGACCAACATACTTTAAAATAACGGGTTTGGATGTCTCCATTGTTGGCTTGTAAATGATGATGTCTCCGATTGGCGGCGCAAGTTCTTCAGATTGGACTTTGAAATTTTCAGCAAGGGCAATAGTCCATATGGCTTCATCATTATTAACCAACACTATCGCTAACGTTCCGAATTGTACGACTTGATTCCAGTTAAATGTCTCCATTTCTCCTGGATGAATGACCCTGATTCCTGACTGATCACTTATGACCTTTATATCACCACCAGACCACTGCCCGTAGATCGATGGGCCAACGTAATAATAGCCTCCGCTGCCACGGTCTCCGTATGTACCTATGTATTGGTGAATGCTCTTATCGGCCGCTTGATAGGTGACAGCTGCCACATCGTTGGTCAGCCACATCACCTTAAAATCGCCGGCTGCTTTGAAGGGCAAGCTTTCTTTTGGCCGGGAAAGGGCGTGAAAATACGTTCTATAAAAGGTTGCCTGCTTCGTTTCTTTATTTTCTTTGATGGATAAAACATGCTTTAAATCTGGAGAAAGACCGACAACATTATGCGTTTTAGTTTGATCCATAGCGAGAAGAATGACATTGGTTAAAATGAATAGTGCGATGAATGCGCCACTAAATAGTTGCGGTTTTTTTCCAATTTGCAGTAGGAGTAGGATCGCCAGCCAAAGAAAGAGTGCACTCAAAATGTTGATCAAAAAGAAAAGCCGGTTATCAGTGTATTCAATCTGATAATGGGCATGTAAAAATAAGAAAGACATTTGAAAAAGGAAGCATCCTATGGAAAGAAGAAATAAAAACCATCCCCCAATTTTTTTCCTAGTTTTATTCATCAAGCTGAACCTCCCTGTCAAATTCCCATGTTTTTCCCTCATCTTTTGAAAGAAACTTTCCTTTTACCTTCCCACCTAGATAATCGCCGTTAGAACCTTGGTTTATTAGCATTGCCAAGTCATTTCCGTCTTTGAAAGGTGCTTCGGCTATCACAAAAATTTTATTATACTTCTTAGGAATCCGTATTTCCGTTTTACTCCAATTAGCTCCGCCATCCTTTGTCACATGAAGATCTGGATGTTCAGGGTTTAGGATGCCAAATGATAAAAAGCCTGTCTGCTCATTGGTGAAGCCGCCATCGGCTACCAATCTTGTGACATTAGTATTATTCGTTTCATTCCAGCTTTTCCCACCGTCATGAGTTAAAAAGACACTCGACATCTCTTGTGACATTGTACGATCACCAGAAATGATGACATAACCAAAGTGTTTATTTATAAAAGCGATTTTTCGAAAACGAATGGGTGGATAGTGTTCGGAAATAACTGTCTTCTGCCAGGATTCACCTTGATCAGTGGAGGATAACATTTTGATGGTGTCATTTTCATAATACAGGAAGGCTACCCTTTTTTTCGTAAGGATATAGCTATTCTCAATCAGTTCCTCTTTACTTCCAGTGTACTCCCCATTAAAAAGTACCTCTTTTTCTATGGGAATGGGGAGCCAGTTCTTTCCTTTATCAAAAGTGATGCTGACCTCATCGTTCTGCAGTGAATAATCAATTGTTTCGTTGGCATAGAGCGGCTGTGTCGCAGGTGCTGCTTGGTCATTTGGTTCTTGTACTTCAGCATGTTTGGAAGGCATCTGGTAAAAAAATAATCCGGCAATCAAGCCAACTATTATGAGCGTAGCTATACTGAGGACTATATTTTTCATTGGAGAATCTCCTTGTTTTTTTAGGTTATGACCAGTTTAACAAAAGGCCGCTGCTGGTGAATATAGGAGAAAAAAACTACAATAGATAAGTAATATCCCCGATTGCTTTTTAGTCGAAAGAGGTGAATGAAATAAAAAAGTTCGTAGGAATTATATTAATTGTCTTCAGTGCATTATTGGCTTTCGCCGCTCTATTGGAGTTTGAAGAGAATCCGATTGTTGCCATCCTTATCTTGATTCTCACCAGTCTCCCGATTTATTTGCTAGGTCAAGGAATGCGGACATCCTGGATAGATTTCAAGAGTAAGGTGAAGCAGTGGCTAGCCATTTATGTATTTTGTACGATAATTGTTCCGCTCATATTTTATTCATATGAAACTTATGAAGGGCAAAAACAAAAAGCAATGACAGATGGAAAATATCTTTTATATGAACCGGGGGCCAGTGAGCTCGGTTCACTTTCTCTTATCTTTATGATAGCATTTCTTTTATTCATAGCGATTCGTTTTTTCAGCCCTGACATAAGGAGAAAACGCCTTTTGAACGGAATGATTGTTGGAACTGTTTTTTTATACGGGGGCTTTCAATATATCATGTGGTCCGATTACCGAGGGGTCCATCAGGAGCTTGGACTTGTTTCACAGTCTTGGAATGGAAAGCGGACAGTCCAATCATTCGATGAAATTAAGGGGATCTACGTACAGCCATCCTTGCATAGAGGGAAACTGAGTGATTCAACTGACGAGACAGAGTTTATATGGAAGCTAATCTTTGTTGATCAGTATAACGAGAAAGTTCAATATCAATTTCAAAGTCTATCAAGAGATTCATTGGAGGCAGCTCAGCAGATTAAAGAAGTCGCTCAAGATAGGCAAATTCCGTTTCAGGTTAATGAGATGAACGACGAAGTTTTAAAGTGGTTTAACTTGGAGCTGGAACTTCAAGAATTGAACAAGGAGCCATTTTATCAATTCTTTGAGTTGGATATTAGTTAGGGTACCTATACTGAGTTTGAGGGGGTATGCTCTGGTTCAGGTCAAAAGGAGCCTTCTCTCTTTTACTAATTAAGATAAGAACCTTCTGCGCACTTCTGGAGATGGAAGGATACAGGTGTCTTTTTTTCCGAACCAGTTGTAGCGATTTCTGGCTAAAACATCATAAATAAAATTCCGTGCTGAACCCGGAAGGATGATTAGTATATAAGCCAACTTCCAAAGCCCTTTCAAATGTCGGCAGATTCTTAGAGCCGCATCTGATTTGCAATAGGTCTTATCTTCTTCGATCAAAACGATACTGTCTACATCGGCTGAAAAATGGTATTGCTTCAGCAGCTTTTGTCCAATATCGCTTTGTAGTGGAGCAAAGCGGAATTTTCCTTTAGGATCATTTTTTATGATAAACTGCACGCTTGCATCACAGAAATTACAAACGCCGTCAAATAATACGATGGGATTCACATAGATTCCTCCTAATCGTAGTCTCTCCTTATTTTAACCTTGTTCACTTGTGAAACATAACGTTTTTCATGAAAATGGTTTTATGTGTGATTATTCGGTTCAAACATTTGCAGCACGAAGCAGATCCACAAGATTTTGATTTATGCAGTCTTCGTTTTGATCGTTCCGTTTACATCATTCAATGAGTTTTAAACCCCGGCTAAATAAAGTTAGAGCCTCCGAAGGGTGCCTCAGATTTTATCGGCCTAAACTATATTATATTCTACAAATTCGATAACAATCCTACAGTTATTGATGACATTTTCTAAATGTTTCCCGATTTGCTCTTACTTCGGATATTCTTTATAGGCAATTTTACCTTTTTATTCCTACAAAAATTAAGGGGAAACTACCTAGAGAAGAGTTGTAATTTCCAAAAGTTTGATGCTTTAGGATGATTTTTTTCTTTAAATAAAATAAATAGAGAAAATATTCTAAAAATACTGTTATAATGTCAATTAATGCAAAAAGAATATGAAACCAGAAGATAAAATTAGTCGATAGATGCTGAGAGCTAGCTATTTGAGTAATTTTATAGTTTACAAGACTTTTTACGTGTTAGATGTTCTGTCAAAAAAAGGGGGGATTCAATTTGGCTAAATAGGGCTCGGTTAGTGGGGTAAACAGGATTATTTAAGTCGGAATATTCAGTTATAAGGAAGGGTAGGGAAAGCTTATGAAAAAGCATTTATTTGCTCCATTGATTGTATTCATGATGGTTTTTTCTTTTCTCGCACCAGTCTCGCAAGAAGCAAAGGCTAATGCTGTTGCTTATACGCCAGTTCCGTATGAGGAAATATTGCCCATTCTTGAAAGGCATGTAAAAGAAAGTGAACGTGTAACGTTGGATGTCATTGGTCAATCTTCGATGGGACATGATCTTTACAGCATAGTAATTGCTGAATCAGCCGAAGACATTAATCAATCAAAAAAATTGAGGGAATTAATGGTGACTGACCCAGCCAAAGCAAAAGAATTTGTCGCTGAGAATCCTGATGTTAAAGTTCCAATTTTAATTAATGGGTCTATTCATGGTAATGAAGAGCCGGGTGTTGATGCAATCCTAAAGTTAATTGATCGTTTCGGATACGAAGATGATGATGAGACAATGAGTATCTTGGAAAATAACATACTTATTTTCAATGTTGTCCAAAATCCTGACGGGCGTATTCTTGGAACACGAGCAAATGGTAACGGATTTGATGTCAATCGTGATTTTGTGACGCTTTCACAGCCGGAAACCCACGCTACGGTAGAACTAATGAAAGAATGGGTTCCCATGGTCTTTTTGGACTTACACGGATTTGTTGTGCGATCTAATCGGACCCCGGGGCTGATTGAGCCTACGACAAGCCCGCATAACCCAAATACTGAACATGATTTGTATTTGAAGTGGGCTATGCCGCAGGCAGAAGCAATGGAAGCGGAACTGGTGGCAAATAAGGATAAATTTGAAACTGACTTATATAAAAATATGGAGGGGACCCATATTCCTTATCGTGATGCGGAGGACGGGTGGGATGACTATCCGCCAATCTTTGCTCCAGGACATGGAATGTATCACGGTGCCTATGTTTCCACACTTGAAACACCAAACAAGACACAAGACGGAGTGGAATGGCATTATCAGGCTGTAATGGGAGCTTTGAAGTATGCTGTAAAAAATAAAGTGGGAATGCTGGAGGATCAGATAGAGGTGTTCAGGCGCGGTGTTGAATTTGATCATCCGGATCATGCACCAGGATTTTTCCCTAGGTCGTATGTATTGCCAGTTGATGATACAGATCCTTCTGCAACAGTGAAAACAGTGAATCATCTTCTGAAATACGGTGTAAAGATTCACCAAGCAGAAGGTACTGCTTTGATTGATGGCAATAAATATGATAAGGGAACATACATTATAAATCTTAACCAGGCAAAAGCTGGATTAGTAAATGCACTGCTTTGGGACGGCGAAGATATCAGTGATCGTGTAGGAGCTATGTATGACATTTCTGCGTGGAACCTGCCAGAGTTATGGGGATTTGAAGCGATTCCTACCGATTCTGATATTGACGTTCCAATGGAAGAAGTGAATAAGGCGGTTGAAGAAGGCAAGTTAATCGGCGCAGGCCCTTACGAAATTACAAACAGCTCTGTCGGAGCGATAGCCCTTGTCAACAGGCTGATTCAAAGCAATATCCCTGTTTTAAAGGGGGAAAATGGCCATTTTTATGTCGAGCAGGGAAGCGCCTCCTTATCCAATGCGGTGAAAGAATCAGGTCTGGCATTAATGAGCAAGCCGGTGTCAGCAAAGGCTAAGAAGTTAGAAAGAGTCAATGTCGCCATTTTAAATGATGGCGGTCAACACGGAGTTAGAACAGCACTTAAACAGCTTGGCTTTGATGTGACTGAGCTCAGAGATCAGGATATTGAGGCTAACGGATTGGCAGGGTTTGATGTTCTTGTGGCCAACGGTTCGGGCATTGTCAAAAATGACGCCTATAAAAAAACGATACATGAGTTTGTTTCTAATGGAGGAAAATATATCGCCATCGGTGCCAACGCATCAAAGGCTGCTGTACAGCTTGAATTGACTGAAGCGACGGTAAACAGCGGTGGAACGAACAGCAACGGGATCGTCGATGTACTCTATGGGGATACATCCATCACTGCTAGTTATAAGGAACAGGATATTGGGTTCGTTTATAATCCAGTCTGGTATACGAGTGTTGAGAATGATAGAGTAGCAGCTTCATTTGGAGAAGGAAAATTCTTCAAAGCCGGATTCTGGAAGAATCCTCAGCCTGCACAGGGACAGCCGGTCATCATCAAAGGGGCTGATCCTGGAGTTACATTATTTGGGATGGAAGTTGGATTCCGTGCGCATCCTGAATATCTCTACAGGCTTCTAACAAACGCGATTTATCCGGGAGAAGAAACGATTTTAACAACCGCCGCAGGGACAAAGGCCCGTGTGGAACGTTATGCGAAAGAAGGAGCATTTAAAAACGACGAGGATGCACGTGCCTTGACCACCCATTTGACGGCAGTCAACTTGTATGAGGAAAAGAGGCAGGCTGATAAGGTTGTCAAGCATATGGAAGGTTTTGACCAGCTGCTTGAGCATCAGAAAAACAATGGGTTGGTTTCTGAAAAAGTGTACCATTTATTAAAGTCTGATACGAATGCACTAATCAAGAAATGGGAATAAATCTCATTGAATATTAATGATAGCTTGAAAGTGTAATAACAGGGTTTAAACGGTACTTTATTTTTGATGAAAATTTACTACTTCTCATGACCTAGAATAGATGTGCAAGCATTACCATTTCTGTCAATACGAAACTGAACATAATGCTATCAAGACACTAGTTGGTTGCATGAACTCTACAGACAGGGAAGGCCAAGCAAAAGCTTGTACTACAGACATTGTGAGGAAAATAAAATTTATTAATTTAAGTGGGGGTGGGCATGTATGAAGGGAATCAAACGGTACTGGATTATTGTTTTCATCATGACCTTTGGGGTTGTCTTCAAAGCTTCTTCAGCGCAGGCCATAGTAGATAAAGAGTACGGCAGCATTGCTTTACAACACTTATCGTATTTGTCACAAAATATTGGTGAGCGGGTTGCTGGAACAAAAGGTGAGGAACAGGCACGGGATTATCTATTTCAAGCCTTTGAGGATCTTGGTTACGATACCGAAATCCAAGCATTTTCCTATACTAACAGAGGAACAGCTGTAGAATCTGCCAATGTCATCGCGACCAAACGAGGCAGTTTAAAAGAGGAAATCATTATTGGCGCTCACTATGACTCGGTACGTGGTGTGGAAGGTGTTGAGGATAATGGATCAGGTGTTGGTGTTATGCTGGAGACAGCCGAAAGGGTCAAGGATTTGCAAATACCGTATACGATCCGTTTTATCGCTTTTGGTGCAGAAGAATCAGGCCTCAGAGGTTCGAATGCATATGCGGCTAATATGAATGCCACAGATATTGCCAACGCGAAAGCTATGATCAATCTGGACAGTCTGATAGTCGGAGACAATATGTACGTTTATGGAGGATTGGGTAAAAAAGGCTTTGTAAGAGAATTGGCTTTGGATATTGGGAAAGAAATCGGGATCGGCCTTCAAACAAATCCCGGATTGAATCCAGACTATCCAAAAGGGACAACTGGAGATTGGAGTGATCACGCACCATTCCATCAAAAAGGTATTCCATATGGGTATCTCGAGTCTACCAATTGGGAAATCGGAGATTTGGATGGATATACACAAACAGAAAAGCATGGCGGGGTTTGGCACGATCCATCTAAGGATAATATGCAGTTTATTCTTTCTGAATTTCCGGAGCGTATGGAAAGACTGAATTCATACTCGCAAATTTTAACCAAGCTAGTTCTTCAGTTGGGTGCGGCAGAGCCATCAAGTTTAGAGCATCTGAATAGGCTCATTGAGTATGCCCGAGATGAGGGCGGAATTACAAATGACGTGACTGCTCGAGTCTTAACTATCCACTTGACGGCAGTCAAACATTATGAAGATAAAGGCTCAATGGATAAAGCGGCGAAGCATATGAACGGATTTGTCCAATTGCTTGAACATCAAAAAAAGGATGGGCAGATATCTGATAAGATGTATCACATTCTAAAAGCTGATTCAATGGCCTTAGAGCAAAAGTGGGACAAATGATTATTTTCCCCTTGCATCCTTTCGTGCAAGGGGTTTTTATGCGAAATTTGATTTAACTTCAGTCATCAGAAGTCTACCTATTAGTATTCCATTGGGAGGCACATCCCGACTGAATAAAGTTAAGCATCCGCCGGATGCCATAGATTTTCAGAGGGAATTTATCGAGCAGAGCTCGATAAAATCGGTGCGCAAATACGCCAAGTATATTTAATTAGCACTGATTTCAAAAAATAGACTAGACGTTTTACCTACAGCCGATATTTTTTTCTTGTGTTTTTTCACCTATCCAAAGAAGGGACTATCATTCTTTTTTCCTTGTGAATAAGTCGGAATTTTCTATGAATACATTTCTTAGGCACTGTTTTTTATCGGAATAGATAAATTTTTCTGAATTTAATGATATAATCTCCTCTAGTTAGACAAATTCTAAGGGGAGGTTTAAATGAGGATAAAAAAATTCACGTCTCGAATGCTTGCTGTATCCAGTGTTATGGCCTTGACGATGATTTCTTTCGGAGTTCAGCCAATTTCCGCGGTGTCCAAGGAACCAGAAAAGAAAGTCGAGTTTGAGAGAGAGATGTCACTCGTCGAAACGATTCTGCCGGATCGGAAAGTCTTAGATGATTTGGTCATGAAAGGAATTGATATTGCAGGATTAAATGACCGGAACGGTGACATTGAAGTGCAGTTAATTGTAAGCGAAGCTGATATTAAAATGTTAAAGCTGCAAGGATTGAAAGTGAAGACGATCCAGACTGCTCAGGAGGCAAACGAGAAATTAAGAAAACAGGAAAGGAAACTGCAGAGGATTCAGCAGGAAGACAAGCTGAAAGTTTTTCGGGCGGATTATTTTAAAAATCAGTCAGGGACCTTTTTATACCTGGAGGTTAAATCAAGTGTTGGTCAAGACGCTGCGATGACGGCTGAATGGACAAATGGCAAAGGGGAAAAAGAAACGGGCTCCATGACTAGAAAAGTCGATGCTGGAGAATACCTCTATCATTATATCTTAACGGATATCGATGCAGTTCCGGAAAATGTGACGATCACTACAAAAGAAGGAGGAAAGGTAGAAACTAAACTAACCGAATGGATTGGCGATGGTACCCCTTCTGATGATGAATATTTCAGCGATTTTGTAGATCGCTACATGAACCCTACGGAAGTGACGGAGCGGGTTGAACAGTTGGCTAAAGAGTTTCCAGAATTGGCTGAAGTTGTCTCGTTGCCCCATAAAACAAATGGATACCGCCGTCATGCACAGGCAACGATTGGAAGTGCAGCAAATGCAGCTTTCGTTCTTACCTCAAAAGCTTGGGGGCATGAGGGAGGAAATGATATAAAGGTTGAGGTAAAATCAGCTGAAAAAGCAAATGCTAACTTGAAGGTGGAAGCAGATGGTGACCAGATTACCGTAATACTGGGAACGGATGGGGCAGCTAAGCCAAATAGTACATCTGTTGAAGTAATAGAGGCTATCAATAAGACAGTAGGTGATTCGGTAAGTGCAGAAAAATATAGAAATTCGGATGGAAAAGGGCTTGTTGAACCTCAATCTGGTATTTCTCTTTCCGATAATCTGAATGCACCTGAAGAGATTTCCAGAGACCCGTGGACAGTCAAAGCGATTCGGATTGGTAAAGTTCGTGATGGCTCTAAACCGGGGGTGCTAGGGTATTCGCAGGAGCATGCCCGTGAATGGGTGACTCCTCTTGTTTCAGTAGAAACTGCCGAGCGGTTGCTAAGAAACTATCATACTGATGAAAATACTAGGAAACTTGTAGATAATCTCGATATATTCATTGTGCCGAGTGTTAATCCGGACGGCGGACATTTCTCCTTCTATGATTATAATATGCAGCGGAAGAACTTAGTCAATCATTGTGGATCAGAAACATCTGATCCTGGGTACCGCAACTCGTGGGGAGTGGATTTGAATAGAAACTATAAAATCGGGACTGTGTGGGATGGCTGGATAGGCGGATCAAAGGACTGTCTTTCAGGTACGTACGCTGGTCCAGAGCCATTCTCTGAGTCAGAAGCACAGAACTTAAATTGGCTGGCTGAAGAGAACCCGAATATTAAGTTTGCGATGAATATTCATTCAAACGGCGGTTACTTCATGTGGTCACCTGGAGCTTATGATGGAAATCGTGTGACGTTGCCACGTCCAACTGCTGGGGAGGAAGCCTATTATTGGCAGGCATCTGAACATATTTTGAAGAAGATCAAAGAACATCGCGGAACAGTTATCATGCCTGGAAGGACAGGACCGATACCTGATGTATTGTATTCTGCAGGTGGTAACTCCGCTGATACACTTTGGTATGAACACGGCATTTATGCCTGGAACTTTGAAGTGGGGGCACCTTTGTGGGATGCCGCTACAAAGCGCTGGGTAAGTGTTGGCTTCCAACCTGAATTTGAGGAAGGGCATGCTGAAGCAATGGAATTTGCCAACGGGTTAATTGGAATGTTCGAAGTGGCACTTAATAATTTCAATGACGATGTGAGTCCAGAATCAAAACTTAATGTTGAAGCAGGGACATACAATGAACCTGTTGAAATCAAATTCGAGACTACTGAGCCTGCGACCATTTATTACACGCTGGATGGCTCCAAACCAACACTGAAATCCAAAGTCATTGGAGTTGCTGGTACGAGGGATGGGGCTGAAACCATAACGCTTGATGAAACAACAACAATTAAATGGTTCTCGGTGGATGCAGCGGGGAATATCGAAAATGGCTATGATCCAGACGGGAAAGAAAATAACTACAACGAAGCAAAGTTTGTTATTGATTATTTGCCAGATGGCGTCACTGCTGATGGTATGAAATCCCTCGTTGAGCGCTTTGAGAAAGAAGGAGAATTCGCCAGTGAAGTGGCTGCCAGGGCATTGAAAACCCACTTGACAGCAGTTGCATTATACGAGAAGCAAAACGATGCAGAAAAAGTAACGAAGCATATGAAGAGCTTCAATTTACTGCTTGAGCAGCAGGAGAAAGAAAAACTGACCAGCGGAAAAGTGGTCCGCATTCTCAAATCTTATTCAAATCAGCTGATTGAGAAATGGGATGCACAATTCAGCTCAGAGAAAGCGATGAAACATCTTCAGCATTTGAGTGTGGATATTGGACCAAGGGTCACTGGTACGGATGAGGAAAGGCAAGCAGTTCACTATATCCAAAATGAATTTAAAAAGCTGGGATATGACGTTTCTACTCAAGAATTTAGTATACCAGACCGCTTTGGCGGAGAATTAAAAGTGCTTTCCGATAATAATAAAAAGTTGAACATAGCAATTTCAACTGGATCTTCCCAAACGGATGAAAAAGGAATTACAGGAGATATAGTAGATTCTGGATTGGGTAAACCAGAGGAGCTTTCAGATGCAGAAGGAAAGATTGCGCTTGTTCAAAGAGGAGAACTTTCCTTTTGGGAAAAAGTTGAAAATGCAATGGAAGCGGGAGCCGCAGGTGTCATCATTTATGATAATACGGACAGTGCCTCCCCTATCAATCCGAGCTTGGGAAATAATAAGAGTACCATTCCTGTAGTCGGTATAACACAAGCAGACGGAAAGAACTTGCTTTCCAAAGCGTCTACTGGTGAGTTAAAGGTCAATCTAATGGTGCGTACTTTTACTAATCAAAAGTCGCAAAACGTTATAGCAGTAAAGAAACCGAAGGGAATTCCAAATCCGGAAATCGTATATATTACCTCGCATCATGACAGTGTAGCCGGTTCGCCGGGAGCCAATGATAATGGATCGGGGACTTCAACCATTCTTGAATTGGCCAACGTAATGAAGAATATACCCAATAATAAAGAAATCAGGTTTGTTACCTTTGGTGCAGAGGAGATTGGGTTAGTTGGATCTCGATATTACGTTAGCCAGTTGTCTAAAGATGAAATTTCCAGAAGCATTGCCAATTTCAATTTGGATATGGTTGGCACAAATTATGAGCCTGCTTCCCAATTGTATGTCAACACAGTTGATGGGAAGTCAAACACTGTGTGGCAATCAGTGAAAGCAGCTTCAGAAAGGCTGAATATAGATGACAATGTTCTGAACCTTTACCAATTCAGCAGATCAGACCATGTACCTTTCCATGAAGCTGGCATCGATGCAGCGTTATTTATTTGGATGGTACCTGGAACAGCTGGCTTGGAGCCTTGGTATCACACGCCGAATGACAAGATTGAAAATGTCAGCCCTGAGAGGATACAAATGGTAGGTAGCATTATACATTCAGCTGTAACAGAACTTGTTACTCAAAAACAGGGCACACAGTCGAAAAAAGCATCTTAGGCTTGGAGCATTTTAGAAAAAAGCATCGCAAAATCTGTTGGGACAAAAATAAAATCAGGGGACTGTTCCCCTGATTTTGTATTTGTTTAACTTCATTCAGCAGAAGTCCCTGACTTCTGTAAGTGGTGAAATGAAATTGATATTCCAATTCAGTAGGAGTTCAAACCGCGGCTGAATAAAGTTAAAGCCTCCGGCAGATGCCGCATCCAGCGTTTATCTACTAGCGGACATCGCTCCTCCTTCTACGATAAGTCGCCGTACGGGAAATCCTAGTGACATTGAAGCCTACAGGATGTGGCAGCCTATAGGGTCAAGATCAAGTACGGGTATGCGGCACTTCCTTCGTTGCAAAGCTGTATGAAGCATACTCGAAGCAGCTTTTCACCATGTAATTAAAATTATCATCCACGCTGTCCGCCTTTCATTTTGCAGCATTGCTTACAATTATTTCAGCCTTTTATGTGAAAGAAGCCTATTAAATGTCTATAGATGGATTTTACAGGTATTTGGTAGGAAGGAGTTACTTTTCTACTAATCATGACTACTTGGATAAAGTAACTTAGTACTAAAAAATAATAATATATCCATATCTTTGGAACCGTTTTCAAAATTCTTATTCTAATATTTAGACAAATCTGATAAGATTTCGTTAGACAAAGTCTAGCTATTTTGAATTAAAAATGACACTAAAGTCCTTTAATCGGGGAAAACAAACATGATATTTGCCGAAAAGAATATGTGAAAATTGGATTGTTTAGAATTAGACTTCTATTTTCAAGTATTCAATATCACAAATATTCGTCAAAAAAAACCAAAAGGATATGATTTTTTTTCGGCACGAACATAACGGATATTAAACGGTTGTTTTTTATTAGTTACGTATGATTTGCAAACTTAATAATTTTCAAAAGATATAGGGAAAGATATTGGCATTCTTTGATTCTAAAGGGGGTGATGTGCTTAGCAGACTAAAGTAATGAGAAGAAATTATTGATTCTCGTAGCTGACAATGGTCCTATTAACCTCTTACATAACTGTGCTATTCAACCAAGTGACAAAGAGGGAAAATTTGAAAGGAGTGAGGAAAATGTTGAAGAGACGTGTATTTGTAGTAATCGCAGCCTTATTTCTTGTTTTTACCTCCAGCGGAATGGCGGGAGCGGAGTCGGGAAGCATCGTTGGCTCCAATGTCATTCTCTATGATGAAATGGTTGATATTCTTGGACAGTTGGAAGAGCAAAGCAACGGTAAACTGGATGTATTTACATTAAAGGAGAGAGGGATAGAGGAAGGTAGAAGTGAAACTGGAAAAGATCTATATGTTGCAAAAATAGGTAATGGGGACAGAAACGTCTGGGTTCAAGGACGCATTCACGGAAACGAGCCTTATGGCACAAATGCTACACTGCGTCTGATTGAAAACCTGATAAACGAAAAGGATGCTTCCTACACGGAAATTTTAAATGAGTTAACGATCTATTTTATTCCAATGTATAACGTCGATGGCGCTAATAGAGACCAGCGTGGAACAATCTTGTATGACCATGAGACTGGGGAACCGAAACTAAATGACAGAGGCCAAACCACCTCTGTTGATTTGAACAGGGACTGGGTTGATGGGGGCTTTGCTGCGATCGAGTCAGTCGGATATTACAAGTTTTGGACGCAGATCAAACCAGAGTTTATGATGGATATCCACCATCAAGGCAATAAAAATTTCTATGGAACCAGCATTCCTGTAACACTGTCACTTGGAATCTCATTAAACCCTGGTGGCCCTACTATACCTAATATCAAGGGCGGGGAGTATGAGGATCTGACTCGTCAGGCGATGGTTACTATATTTGATGCGTTAAAACCATATAAAGAATTTACTGTGGACCAATATATCACTGGCAGCAATGTTATTGATATTCGCGGCGGAGTTTCATCCGGAATGATGCTTGGCATCAATTATGAAGGCCTTAATAATGAGGGACATAGCAACCCGGCTGTTTTCCTTGAAACATCAGGTCAATTCCTTGATGGAGAACGGGAACCATTAATTCAACAGAATATCATTGCTACTCACGCATTTTTATCTGGACTTGCGTCTGGAGACCTGCATAAAGCTGATCCAGAACGTTGGAACGAAGTTCCAATCCGTCCGATCAGTGGGTTTAATACTGATTATCAAGGAGTTATTCCGATCAATCCTCCACGTCCGGAAATTCCGGTGAAGGTGTCTGCTGACCACATGAAAGCACTCGTGGAACGTTACGAGGAAATCGGCAAGTTCTCCAATAATGAGTCTGCTCAAGCGCTTAAGGTGCATGCAACAGCTTTGAAGCATTACGAAGAGACTGGACAATATGATAAAGTCATTAAACATCTAGATGGATTTAATAAGTTAATAGATCAGCAGAAAAAGAATCATGTAATAACTGATGGCACATATCAAATGTTGAAAGGCAATAGTGATTATTTAAAAGTGTTGATGGAAAAACAAAAAAATCAATTGCTTGGTGACCAAGCTAGCTAGAGAGTTTTCAACTTCATTCTCATCCAGCAGAAGTCCCCGACTTCTGTAAGTGGTGAAATGAAAGCATGTTGGTATTCCAATCAGTGGGGCAAACCTTAGCTGAATAAAGTTAAAGCCTCTGGCGGATGCCACAGATTTTCAGAGGAAATTTATCGAGAGGAGCTCGATAAAATCTGGGCGCATTTATCCCCCTGGACTGTTACTTCAGTGCGGGGGTCTTTTGAACGATTTTCACATGGAAAACTAGTGAACAGGAAAAAAGAACTAGTTATTGGTAGATAAGTACATGTAACGATATTACTAATATACCATCTATCGTTGTAAAAATTGTTATCTATATAATGCTATATAATCATTTTATTCCAAACTGTAACAATTTTCTAAAAAGACTGATATAATCAACGGAGGATTTCTAAATTATATTCAAGTAGGGGGGAATTAAGTGCTTTACAGACGATTTGTGTCACATTTCTTAGCAGGGACAAGCATCGTTGCTTTAACGGTTTCTTCTTTTTTTGTAACTCCCACTGCAGCGACCCCGAAAGACGAAACGACCAAGGTTGAGTTTGAACGAGAAACGGCGCTTGTGGAAATCGTTGTACCAGATCGCAAGGCAGTGGAGGACTTGGTAGTAAAAGGTTTTGACCTGACAGGATATGTCAGTGATCGAAACGGACAGCTCGAGGTGCAGGCAGTTGTGACAGAGGCCGACATTGAGATGTTAAAGTTGAAAGGATACAAAGTAACAGTTATCCAAACTGGCGAAGAAGGCAAAAAGCTATTGCGGCAGCAGGAGCAGACAGACAAGCAAAAACGACAACTTGCGCAGCAGGCCGATAATGTAAAGGTATTTCGAGCAGATTATTTCAAAAATCATTCAGGATTGTTTTTGTATCTTGAAGTGAAGTCAAGTGCTGGTCCCAACACCACAATGACAGCAGAATGGATAGATGGAAAGGGAAATAAACAGACCGTTACCATGACACGGAAGATTGATGCAGGAGAATATTTATATCACTACGTATTAATGGATATCGAGTCTGTTCCGGAAAATGTCGTTATTACGACTAACCAAGGTGGAAAGGTCGAGACGGGGTTAAAAGAATGGATCGGTGACGGAACTCCAGCAGGTGATGATTATTTTAGTGACTTTGTCGACAAATATATGACACCGACGGAAGTGACAGAAAGAATTGAGCAGCTAGCCGAGGATTTCCCTGAGTTGGCTGAGATTGTAGTTCTCCCTGAAAAAACAAATGGTTATAGAAGGAAAGCACAGGTTACGATTGGAAGTGTTGTGAACTCAGCAATAGTACTTACATCAAAAGCATGGGGGCACGAAGGTGGTAACGATATAACAGTTGATATCAAAGCGCCTAAAAGTGGGGATTCCGCTTTGGGAGTTGAACTCGAAGGCAGCCACTTGACGGTTAATCTGGGAAATAACAGTACGTCTGATGCAGTGGTCAAGGCGATTAACGATAAAGCTGGCAATTTGGTAACCGCCGCAAGATATAGAAACTCCAACGGAACCGATATTGTGCAACCGCAAAGTGATATTAAATTGACCGATAATTTAAAGGCTCCAAAAGAAGTTTCTAGGGATCCATTCGAAGTGAAAGCCATTCGTATCGGTAAAGTGCGTGACGGCTCCAAGCCAGGTGTTTTAGGCTACTCTCAGGAGCACGCGCGTGAATGGGTAACGCCGCTCGTCTCTGTTGAAACCGCAGAGAGACTACTGCGAAATTACCATACAGATGAGAATACGAAGAAGCTAGTAGATAACTTGGACATATTTATCGTTCCAAGTGTTAATCCAGACGGCGGACACTATTCATTTTACGATTACAATTCTCAACGGAGAAATTTGACAAACCATTGCGGACCTGAAGCATCTGACCCCGCTTATCGCAATTCATGGGGAGTCGACTTAAACCGAAATTATAAAATTGGAACGGTCTGGGATGGCTGGATTGGCGGGTCGAAGAGCTGTACCTCAGATACTTTTGCTGGACCGGAACCATTCTCAGAACCTGAGGCACGGAACTTGAATTGGCTTGCAGAAGAAAATCCGAACATCAAATTTGCGATGAATATCCATGCTTATGGTGGTTATTTCATGTGGTCACCTGGAGCATATGATGCAAACCGGGTAACGCTGCCACGCCCTACAGCTGGAGAAGAAGCCTATTATTGGCAAGCGTCCGAGCATATTTTAAAAAGGATCAAAGAACATCGAGGCACGGTGATTTTGCCAAGCAGAACCGGACCGATTCCGGATGTATTATATTCGGCGGGAGGCAACTCCGCAGATACGCTTTGGTACGAGCACGGTATCTATGCGTGGAACTTTGAAGTTGGAGCCGATCTGTGGAATGCCGAAACCAAACGGTGGACAGCTGCTGGTTTCCAACCAGCATTTAGTGAAGGACATGCAGAAGCAATGGAATTTTCTAACGGGCTTATTGGAATGTTTGAAGTGGCTTATGAAAATGCAAATGACGATGTTAAGCCTGAATCCAAAATAACTCCGGGAGCTGGAACCTATAACAATCCTGTGGAAATCAAATTTGAAACGAGTGAGCCGGCAACTGTTTATTATACGCTTGATGGATCAAGGCCGACACTCAAATCGAAAACGATCCAGGTGGCTGGAACAAGAGAAGCGGCAGAATCCTTGAAAATCGACGAAACCACTACGATCAATTGGTTCTCCATAGATGCAGCAGGAAACATTGAAAACGGATACAATCCTGATGGAGATAAAAACGACTACAATCAAGCAAAAATTGTCATCGACTATTTGGCGGAGGGCGTAAGCGCCAAGGCAATGAACAAGCTTGTTGAGCGTTTTGAGTCGGAAGATGAATTTGCTAGCGCTGTTGCGGCACGCGCACTGAGGACTCACTTGATTGCTGTAGAGCTTTATGAACAGAAAAGAGAAGCAGATAAAGTTATTAAACATATGAACAGCTTCAAGACATTGCTCGATCAGCAGGTGAAGAACAAGCTCATTTCAGAAAAAGCGGCACGTATTCTAAAGGGATATGCAGATGATTTGATAGAAAAATGGGATGTAAGATTTGATCCTGAAAAGGCAATGCAGCATCTGGAGAAATTGAGTGTGGGTATTGGCCCGAGGGTAACAGGTACAGATGAAGAAAAACAAGCTGCCCAATACATTCAAAATGAATTTGAGAAGCTTGGATATGCCGTTTCTACCCAGGAATTTAGTATCCGTGACAGGGTCAGCGGTGAATTGAAGATAGTATCTGATAGCAATAAAAAATTGCATTCAGCAGTATCAGCTGGATCAGCGCAAACAGATGAAAAAGGAATTACTGGGGACCTCTTCCATGCAGGATTAGGAAAGCCTGAGAATTTTACTGAAGAAGTGGAAGGGAAAATCGTTCTTATTGAAAGAGGCGATAACAGCTTTTGGGAGAAAGTTGATAACGCAACGAAAGCGGGAGCAACAGGTGTCATCATTTATGATAATACGGAAAGTCTTGCTCCTGTCAATCCAAGTCTAGGGAATAATCAAAGCACCATTCCGGTAGTCGGAATTACTCAGGCTGATGGAAAAGGGCTGATATCAAAGCTTTCTTCTGGAGAAGTAAAGGCCAATCTCACTGTGCGGACACTGACGAATCAAACGTCACAGAATGTCATTGCGGTGAAAAAGCCAAAAGGGGTTGTAAATCCTGAAATCGTTTATATTACGGCCCATTATGACAGTGTCCCGGGTTCACCGGGTGCCAACGATAATGGAACCGGTACATCCTCCATTCTGGAGTTAGCTAGAAATTTCAAGGACATGCCAACTAATAAAGAAATCAGATTCATCGCCTTTGGTGCTGAAGAGATTGGATTGGTTGGTTCCAGATATTACGTTGGTCAGCTATCAAAAGAAGAGGTAAGTAGAAGCTTGGTTAACTTTAACTTGGATATGGTTGGAACAAATTGGGACAAGGCTACTCAATTGTCTGTGAATACAGGAGACGGAAAGTCTAATCTGGCATGGGAGTCAGGGAAAGCAGCGGCTGCCAAGCTCGGAATAGATGAAAAGATCTTACACATGTACCGCTCCGGTGGATCCGATCACATTCCATTCTATGAAGCCGGGATTGATGCAGCCCTTTTCATCTGGGAAGAGCCTGTCGTTCATCGTTTGGAACCATGGTACCACACTCCTGGTGATGTAATTGAAAATGTCAGCCCGGATCGAATGCAAATCATTGGCAATATCATCCACTCTGCAGTAGCAGACCTCATTGCTCAGGAGCAAGGGGACGCCAGGAAAAAAGCATCTTAATGGAAAGGAGCAACTTGGATGAGAGGCTTTCAACTAGCAAAAAAAGTGGCAGTTTCCTTAAATAAACATCTAACTATCAAGCGGTTTGTTATTGTATATTTGTTAATTGTCATCGCCTTTCATCTGACTGCTCCAACAACTGCACATTACACTTATGAGGAAAAAATGACGGGTGAGATGTTTGTCAGTGATCAGTTGGAGGAGGAAACCGATGAGCCTGACAATGTCCAAGCCTCAGATCAAGTGGAAGAAGTGGAGATAGATACAGAAAGTGAGTTGGATCATAACGAGGATAAGTCGAATGAAAAGGAAAACCAGAAGGATGACACGGAAGACACAGGAAAGTCAGATGTTGAGGTCGATCAAGATGCTGCCACCCAAAGTGAAGAAGCCGAGCCTGTGGATCAACAAATAAATAATTTAGAAGATGCCGCTGTTAGCGGCAAAGAAGAAGAGGGAGAACAAGCTCAGTAGGGCTGCTTATAACCCAAAACAGGTTGGGGTGATGTATTACTATGAAGTGGCAAAAAATGAAGAAAGCTATCGGGAATATTGGATCGACGCTTTCGATGATTATCCTGGCTGTCATCTTATTCAATGTGGTTACAGCCAAGATGACTGGTGAAAATCCCAGCATTTTTGGTTATCAAATGAAGGCTGTCCTATCAGGCTCCATGGAGCCTGATATCAAAACTGGTTCAATCATTTTTATTAAAGTTGCGTCAGAAGGGGATCAATTTGAAAAAGGTGATGTCATCACTTTTATCACAAAAGAGAATTTCCTTGTGACGCATAGGATTGCAGAAGTGAAAGATAGAGGCAGCCATTTTATTACAAAAGGTGATAATAACAATGGTCCAGATTTGGAACCTGTCCATATTAAAAATATCGTTGGTCGATATACGGGTCTTACGATCCCATATGTAGGTTATGCATTTAAAATTACAGAAACACGACTAGGGGCAGCGCTGATTTTGCTTTTACCTGGAATATTGCTAATTGGATATGGTCTTATCACCCTCTGGCGGACAATGCGAATACGGGAAAATTATAGAGAGTCAGAAGCGCAAACGCCACATGAGTAGCATGATCTTATTTCTGAAAAGTGGGTAGTGCCTATCTCTTTGAGATAGAAAAAATAAATTATTGGGGGAATGAAGCATGGGTATGAAAAAGCGTTTTGGTAAGGGTATGATGACAGTGGCTTTGGGAGCAGCATTGATTGGCGGAGGGACATATGCTTATTTCAGCGATACAGAAACAACAAATAATACTTTTGCGGCAGGTACTCTTGATTTAACATTATCTCCGACAGAAATTATCAATGTCGACAATATTGCTCCGGGAGATTCATTTATCCGTGACTTTGAACTAGGAAATGGAGGAACGCTGGACATCGATAAGGTATTGTTGGAAACAGATTATATTGTCAATGATGCCAAGGGAGATAATACAGAAGACATGGCAGAACATATTCAGGTGGAATTTCTGTATAACGTGAGTAATCTGGATGAAGTTATTTTTGAAACAACTTTGGCGGAACTGAAAGATATGACGCCAGAAGCTGTGAATCAACATATTTTTTATCCAGAGATTGGTGATAAAGGACTTCCAGTTGGAGAAACACATGACCTTATCGTTAAATTTAATTTCCTTGATAACGGAGAAGATCAAAACCAATTCCAAGGAGATTCTCTGAAATTAACATGGACATTTAATGCGACACAAAGGCCTGGTGAACAAAGATAAGAATAATAAAATTGGAGCAGGTGATATCCTGCTCCAATTTAACGGAAAATTTTCAAAAAACTAAATAAAGGAGGCTTTCTATATGAAAATACGTCGCTTTGGCGCCTTTTTATCAGCCGTATTAATCGGCTCTACGCTGGTCGGATTCTCTCCGAAGAGCATAGAGTACAATCATACAAGCAGCCCGGCAATTATCCAGGAGGACATAGAAACTAGCATTGTTAATATGCAGGCGCTTCTTGACCGTCTGGAAAAAGATGGGGAGTTTGCGAGCGCTGCTGTTTCTCGGGCTTTAAAGACCCACATCACTGCGGTGGGACATTATGAAAGCAGTAAATCATACAAAAAAGCGATCAAACACATGGAAAGCTTCTATGTTTTACTCAACAGCTATGGAAATAAAGGGATGATTTCCGAGAATGCGGACAATCTCTTAAGAGACTATGCTGATGCGTTGATCAGTAAATGGGATACGATATTTGATTCTGATAGAGTGATGGATTACTTGCATCAGTTAAGTGTGGAGATCGGACCGAGGGTTGCCGGTACGAAAGGTGAAAAGAAGGCCGCGGAATACTTGAAAAATCAGTTCCAAAGCTTTGGATATGAAACCTCCATTCAAGAGTTTTCGATCAGTAACCGGACAGAAAGAACTTTGAAAATCCTAAACAATAATAAGGAGCTTGCTTTGGGTGCTGCTACAGGATCGGCAGTAACCGACCAAAAAGGAGTTACAGGTTCCATTTATCATGCAGGCCTTGGCCAACCGAGCGATTTTACAGATGCTGCAAAAGGTAAAATCGTATTAGTTCAAAGGGGAGAGAACTCTTACTGGGAAAAAGTACAGAATGCAACCAATGCTGGAGCAATTGGCGTTGTCATTTATGATAACGTGGACAGCCTTACCCCGCTTCGTCCTGCGTTGAATAACAATAGTACGATTCCAGTAGTCGGTACTTCGAAAGAGTTGGGTGAATCTATCCTAACACAGCTTTCGAAAGGCGATGTGAAAGCTAATTTGATTATTCATACACATACAAATCAAACATCTCAAAATGTAATTGCTGTAAAGAAGCCAGAGAATGTTGTCAATCCTGAAATAGTGTACATCACATCTCATTATGACAGTGTTGCCTATTCTCCAGGAGCAAATGATGACGGATCAGGGACTAGTACAATTCTTGAATTGGCGAGAATTTTAAAAAACTTCCCAACTGATAAGGAACTACGATTTGTTGCCTTTGGTGCAGAAGAGAGTGGTTTAGTCGGTTCAAATTACTACGTTCGCAATCTTCCTAAGGAGGATCTGGACAGGAGTTTGATTAACTTCCAGATGGAAATGCTGGGAGCGAAATATGAGCCTGCTTCATATCTTGCGGTCAATACGGTTGATGGAAAAGCAAATACTGCTTGGGATTACACAAATAATGCCTTTGATAAATTAGGCAAGGACAAAGAAAAGCTAATCCTTTTCAAAAGGGGATCATCTGATCACGTTCCATTCCATAATGCGGGTATTACTGCGGCTTGCTTTAATATGGGGACTGCAACCGGCGGATTGGAACCGGAATATCACACCTATCACGATACAATCGAAAATGTTAGTCCTGAAAGACTTCAATTTGCCGGAGACATCGTCAGCACAGCCATATTTGACTTCCTGATAGATCATAACAATCAGGAAAGAAATCTGGAAGAAGCATCTTAAGTCTTCAGACTTTGTTTGGTAAGGAAGGAGGAGTGAATGGTGCATATGATGAAAGGCTTTAGGGTCGGCGTAATGTCCATCCTTCTTGGAGTCGCTCTATTAAGTGGCGGAACCTATGCCTATTTCAGCGATAATAAAGTGTCGGATAATACATTTGCATCGGGAACATTGGACTTGTCTGTGAATCCAAATACACTGATCAATGTAAAAAACATGAAGCCAGGGGACTCCTTTCTTCGGAGTTTCACACTTAAAAACAATGGCACACTGGACATCAGCAAAGTGCTGATAGAAACAAACTACACTGTGATTGATGCAAAGGGAGACAACACGGAAGATTTCGGTGAGCATATTTCAGTCGAATTTTTACTGAACATGGACAAACAAAATCAACCAATCTATAAAACTACTCTGGCAAGCTTGAAAAGTATGTCACCAGATGCAGTAGCAAAAAACATCACCATTCCCGCAATTGGCAAAGGGGGACTTCCAATCGGGGCCAGTGACCGTCTTGTTGTAAAGTTTTCCTTTGTTGACAATGGAGAAGATCAAAACCAATTCCAAGGAGATGCACTTAATTTGGAGTGGAAATTCGTTGCCATACAGGCATTTGATGAGTAAAAGGGGCAGGGGATTCCTGCTCTTTTTTATGGTATAGGAAGTTATAAAATTCTATGCTTGTGTATAACTTATTTATCAGATTATGCTACGTCCAGCGCCTATCGACTAGCAGACATCGTGCCTCCTCCTACGATAAGTCAACATCGGCTCCGACGGACAGGAATCCTAGTGCCACCGAAGCCACAGGACGTGGCGGCTTGAGGCGGCCTTCGTCGCCGTGTTTCCTTTATCTCGTTGGAGTCACTCCAGTTTGTACGTCGATAAACAGGCGCCTGCGCTTTTGTTCTTTTTGGCAGACTTGAATTTTTTTAGTATTCCAAATGCAATTATTCGAATGGTTTTAAACTTTGTTCTAAACTTATGGTGAACATTATTAAGATAATATAGGATTCTTCAATATTTGTGAGTCTATCTCCAAATATTTATAGTCAATGAAAGGATTGGTGAAATTGCAGCTCGGGAGTGAAAAGATGACTAGCAATGTTATGAGCATATACAAGGCAAATAAGCTTTTGGAAATTAATAAGATATTAACCCAATCTTTAAAGTTAGAGGACATTCTTCAAAATGTGATTGATGCAGCAAGGGAGTTGATAGATGTTTCTGATGTACTCATTATTTACATGTACGATCCTGAAACGAATACGTTAAGATTTGCCAAGGGAGAAGGTGTTGATAAAGAGAGTTTAAAAAAAATCGCTTTTGCGCCGGGAGAGTCTATAACGGGGAAAATATTCCAGTTTAAAAAATCAAAGTTATTCACTTCTGAAAAGGAAATTGAAGAATATATGGAGAACATGACGGAATATAATTATCGTTATTATTATGAAGGTGTGAAAAGGCGGAAAATCAAAAGCATATTTTGTGTGCCAATTGTTAATAAAGACCGTTGTTTAGGTGTTGTAGCTGTCAATAATTATAACCAAAATGGTGTACTTACAAATGAAGATATGAATGTGATTGAGGTCATTGCAGGCCAAAGTGCAATTGCTATAGACAACTCCAATGTATACGCTCATTTAAAAGAAAAGAATACCTTATTAGAGCGGTCTATCAGTATACATAACCAATTTTATCAAATGATCATTGGTGGATATGGAGTTGAAAATGTGATCTCACTTCTAGAGAAGATCATTTCCTCCTCTGTTGTCTTTCATCCTCACATATCTACTGTAGCCGAGGCTGATACTTTTCCGATTAGAAGGGGAGACGATCTTTTAGGAATATTGAAATTAGAAAAACCGTTAGAATCCTTTTCGCAAATCGATCAAATTGCGATTGAACAAGCAAGTCTAACTATTGCTCTGGAACTTATTAAGGATAATGCAATTTATGAAAAAGAGATACATTTTAGAGAGGAAGTTTTTAATCAGTTGATGGAGGGACTTTCAGGACGTGATCTCCAACAGGCCTTACGGTATGTTAAATGGGATGAAAGGTGGATTGTTCAGTGCATTATATTAGAAGGTAAGCACTGCCCACTTTGGAAGGTAGATAGGCTGATTGATAAAGAAAGATTTGTCAAATCAATAGAGAGAATTGCTCAATCTACTGGTTTTTCTGGCTTAATATTTACACGTGCTTTCCAGTTGGTCATCGTTATTCCTAAATTGAAAGTGAACAGATCAAAAGAATTGATTGATAAAATTCAATCACAATGGAGTGAAAAAAAAGATATCCTTTATGGGATTGGAAGAGAAACAACGATTAAGGATTTATCCATTTCTTATGAGGAGGCGGTTCGCTCCATTAAATACGCTAAGCTTCATAACGTTCAGATAGTAGAATATGCCATGCTAGGAATTGAACGGCTTCTATATGAAGTGGACAAAGAGATTCTTGATACTTTTATGAATGATAAACTAGTTCAGCTCTATACTCTTGATGAAAGTTTCATTGACACTCTAATATTGTTTATTGAACAAAATAAAAACCATAAGAAAACAGCTAAACTATTACATATTCATGCAAATACGCTTTACTACCGTCTGAAAAAAATAGAAGAGGTTATGGAAATGGATTTTAACAATGAAAAGGATTGGCTTGATTTAGTTATCGCCATTCGTTTATATGTGTCAAGCAACAAAGAATTGGATTAAACTTTGTTGCTTGACACATTTATTTTAAGAAAATTAAAACTTAAGATGGGATGTAACACCACTTTCAAGGAGGAAAAGGTCAAAATGAGTGAAGTTTATTACAACTATATAAATGGGAAGTGGATTCCATCTTGTACAAATGAAACATACGCAAGCATTAATCCAGCTAATACAGAACAAGTTTTGGGATACTTTCAACAATCCAATGAGAAAGATGTAGAATTTGCCATTGATTCAGCTGAAAGCGCATTCAATGATTGGTCGAAAACGGCTGTTCCGACAAGGGGAGATGTACTGTTTAAGTTAATACAGTTACTGGAAGAACAGAGAGAAGATTTAGCAGCAATCATCACGAAGGAAGTTGGAAAATCTCTGCGTGAAGCAAAGGGGGAAGTTCAAAAGACAATTGAGGCGATGAAGCAGTTCAGCGGTGAAGCTACGAGGCTGACGGGGGAGACGGTACCTTCTCACAGCAGTGACATATTTGGTTATACGATTCGGGAGCCGCTAGGTGTAGTGGGGGTAATTGCTCCATATAATTTCCCGCTGGGGATAGGAATTTGGAAAATAGCACCAGCAATCATCGCAGGAAATACAGTTATTTTCAAACCGGCAAGCAATACATCATTAATCAGCGTGAAAATTATCGAATTGTTCGAAGAAGCAGGCGTTCCTGCTGGTGTCATCAATATGGTTACTGGTCCAGGTGGAGTGATTGGGCGCGCAATCGGGAACAATCCGAAAATAAAAGCCGTATCTTTTACTGGGTCCACAGATGTTGGACTGGCTTTGGGGAAGGCAGTCAGTACAAGAGGAGCTAAAATGCAGGCGGAAATGGGCGGTAAGAATCCCTCCATTATCTTGGAAGATGCCGATATTGATAAAACGGTTGAAAACTTGGTTATCAGTGGATTTTTGGACAACGGGCAGCGATGCACAGGTACCAGCCGAGTGATCGTACTTAAATCTATTGCAAAAGAATTAACGGAAAAGTTAGTGGCTAGAGCAAACGATTTGGTTATCGGTGATGGCTTTGGCGAAAATGTGGATAATGGTCCTGTTATAGATCAAGGACAATTAAACACCTATTTACACTATGTCAATTTGGCTATTGAGGAGGGGGCAGTTCTAGAATTTGGAGGAAAAAGGTTAACACAAGATGGTTTGGACAAAGGATATTTTGTAGCACCAACAGTATTTAGTCATGTAACTAAGGATATGAGTATATTCCGGGAAGAAATTTTTGGTCCTGTTATAGGAATCACGGCGGTAGATTCTTATGAAGAAGCACTAAAATTGGCGAATGAAAGTGACTTTGGACTTTCATCTACGATTTATACAAATGATTTAAATAAGGCATTTCACTTTGTGCGGAATATCGAATCAGGCGTAACACATGTAAATATACCTTCCAATTATTTTGAAAATCAATATCCGTTTGGAGGTAAGAAGGCTTCAAGCATTGGCCCTAGAGAACAAGGCTCTACCGCATTAGACTTTTGGACTGATTATAAAACGGTATATATTAAGCCTTAAAAGTTTAATTTACCTTCAATCAGCAGAAGTCTTCCACTTTTGTAAGGGGTGAGATGAATGCCTATTGATATTCCATTCAGTTAGAGTTCAAACCCCAGCTGCATAAAGCTAAAGTCTCCGGTGGATACGATAGATTATCAGAGGAAATGTATCGAGCGAAGCACGATAAAACCTGGCCGCGAATACGCCAAGATGCACTTGATTTTAAGAGTATAGGGCAGGGCTGTGAACTAAAAAGCAGCCTTGTCTAGTCGTTTAAAAAATTCTTCTTAGATGAGTGATGGAATGAAGAAAGGAAGAGGATTGTTGAGAAATATTGGAGTGGCAGGCTGTGGTCTGATGGGATCAGGCATTGTAAAAAACTTAATTAAAAAGGGTTACAGCGTATTTGTATATGATATTAACGAAACGGCCGTACAGAAATTGGCAGATATAGGTGCTACAGTAAAAGCGGATATTAGAACAATGGCAATTGAAGTGGATCTGCTTATTTTATCATTGCCCTCTCCAACTTTAATTGAAACATTAATGATTGATTCTGAACAGGGAGCATTTTCCGTTTTGAAAAAAGGAACATCGATTTTAGACATGAGTACAAATGATGTAAATTTGACAAGAAGATTATCTGACATAGCCAAGCTGTATGAGCTCGATTATTTTGATTGTCCTTTAAGCGGGGGACCTGAAGGAGCCAATGAAGGTACGCTCACAATCATGGTAGGGGGAAGCAAAGATAAGTATCCTAAGGTTTTACCTGTTTTAGAGACGGTTGGAGAAAAAATAGAGTACGTTGGCCCCAGCGGAGCCGGCCAAGTGGTGAAGCTATGCAATAATATGATTGTCGGGGGAATTATCTCTCTATTGAGTGAAGCTTTTTTAACGGGAGAAAGGGCAGGAGTTTCGAAACAAAAACTTGCGTCTATCATTCAAAAAGGATCCGGCCAAACAAAAGTGATGGAAGTGTTTGGGGCAAATTTGTTGGAAAATACTCCGGAAGAAGTAAAATTTTCTCTTTTTAATATGAAGAAGGATTTAACATTATACAGGAATTTGGCTGAAGATCGAGGCGTCCCGACTGTAGCAAGTGAATCGGCCCGCCAGATTTTTCAAATTGCAGAGTATTTACAGAAAGGCCCGCAAGATTCAACAGCGGTATATGATATCATTTCGCAATTGGCTGTGGAAGGGAAGAGCCAAATGTAAGTTGTGTAAAAAAGGGGGATAAACATGAGTGAAAATAATCATGCTGATTTTGGCCTTTGGAAAGATTGGCGCTTGCATGGGCTAGTATTAATAACAGTTATTATAACTGAACTTATCGGAACTTTCAGGATTCCGGTCGGCCCTGGAGTAATACTCTTACTTCCCATGTTGTATTCTTTGATTATTGGGTTGATATTGTATTTCACGCCACTAGTAAAAGAAAAGCAGTCGAAAAGTGCAGAACCTATTATTGTGCTTGGTGTAGCGTTGTTATTGGCAAAGATCGGAGTTGTTATCGGGCCGTCTCTACCTGATGTAATCGCAGCCGGACCTGCATTGGTTTTGCAGGAGCTTGGAAACTTGGGAACTATTTTTCTTGCTCTACCTATTGCTCTCTGGCTGGGGATGAAGCGAGAAGCTATTGGGATGACCCACTCCATTGGAAGAGAGCCAAATGTTGGATTGATTATGGACAAATTTGGCATCAGTTCTCCGGAAGGCAGGGGTGTGATGGCGATGTATATTTTTGGGACGGTATTTGGTGCCGCCTTTTTAGGGCTTATCTCGGGCTTGCTAGCAACCATTACCCCGTTAAGTCCACTATCTTTTGCGATGGCTTCGGGAGTGGGAAGCGGCAGTATGATGGCTGCAGCGAGCGGTTCACTGGTAGCAGCTTTTCCGGAAATAGAAGATCAAATTCTTGCTTTTGCGGGAGCCAGCAACTTGCTTTCTCTATCAACAGGCCTTTGGGTCAGCATTTTTATTGGCCTTCCTTTGACTGAAAAAATTTATTCGTGGATGACTCGTAAGAAGGGGGAAGTCTAATGCTGAAAAATATCCAGGAATGGATATTGTTGCTCGTCATTTTCGGTTTTACAGCATTATTGGGCAATTGGGCTGGATATAATATTTTACCAATGACGGCAATCCCTGGAATGATTATCCTTATATTGATTTGCCTAGCGGGTTTTATATTTAGGGAATTGATTCCGATTAATTTTCCCAGCATTGCATACATTTCGATCATTGGGGTGATTGTATCGATGCCGTGGATGCCAGGTTCTGAAAAAATTGTGGAGTGGACTGGAGAAGTCCAGCTTTTGGCGTTGGCCACACCTATTCTTGCTTATGCCGGTATTGCTATAGGCCGTTCTTGGACAGATTTTATGAAGCTTGGATGGAAAACGGTTATTGTAGCCAGTTTAGTGATGTTAGGAACTTTCCTCGGTTCTGCAATCATAGCTGAGGTTATTTTACGCTTCCAAGGAATTATTTAAGAGAGCAGGTTCCTATGTACGAAATCATCAGAAGGTTGAGGGGGGGAGCTTTTATTAGTAGATTAAAGGGCTACCCCCTTACCCTTCGTGTAAGCTCGCTTTCATAATCTTCAAATCGATATATAGTTGGCAGTTTTGATTGAAATCATCAAAGTCAATTTCGGTTAATTGGTTGATTTGATTCAATCGGTATTTCAATGTGTTTGTATGGATGAATAACTTTTCCGCAGCCTGCTTCAGCCGGCAGCTTTCCTCCAAATAGATCTCTAGTGTTTGCAGGAGATTCGTTTGGCTTTCTTCGTCCTTTTGCTTTAGCTTCAGCAAATCTTCGTTCTGGTCGCCCATTTTTTTCTGCTGTTGTAAAATTGTCTCTAAATAACGGAACAATCCAAGCTTTTTATATTCAAAAGATGAAAGCTCTTTAATACCGATAAATTTGGCAGTCTTTATCACTTCAATAGCTTCAAGATAGCTTTTTCTCATATGGATGACAGAAGTATACTGATTACTGATTCCAGTGTATACTTTTTCTTCGTTAAATTGTCCCAAAACAGATGTTACCAATGTGTTTGCGTGTATCTTCAAGTCTGTGGGTGACGATAAACTGCTTCCGATTAGAACAACTGCCATCAATTGATTAATAAAGACGTGGCTCGGCATTTTTAGTGTGTTGGCGAAAAGTCCTATTTTTTCAAGCAGTTCTCCAAAAGATTCTTCACTGGAGGGCCCGACTGTAAAAACAATGGAAATAAATGAGTCTGGAATAGGAATATTGACGTTGGCGGCTTCCCATTTGATTTGAGCTTCTGTTTGAAAAGTATCCTCCAAGATTTTTTTAAAAAATTCATTTTTTTGTTCATCTTTTTTTAACTTCAATTGCTTATTTTGATAGAGGAGTTTCCCAACATGAAAAGAGACATCCAGCAGAAAAGAGAGTTCATCCTCAGTCAGCGTCCGATCCGTTTCCTGCACCCAGATGAAACCAAAAACGCGGCTTTTATATTTAGCGCTTACAACAACACGTTGATTCAATCCGATATCTTCGATCTTTTCGACTCTGAAGGGTTCGGGTAGTGTCTTTAAGCGGTCCACAATTCCCTCATCCATGAATTTCTCCAATATAGGAATCGTCCAGCGCTTTGTAAAAATGGTTTGTTTGTTGGCTTCATCAAACTGATCAATATAAAAAGAGCTATACGCTAAAAGGGAAAATTGTTCATCTTCTATAACAACAGGTTTCTTTAAAAATTGACTGATCAATTCTGTTATTTCTTCTATATTCGTCAATGAAGTAATTTTCTCTAAGAGGCGCTCCATTCAAACTCCCCCCATCCAAAAATACAAGCGTTCAATGAAAAGTTTATCACACTTTCATTGAACGCTTCATGAAAATTCATTATTCCTTTAGGAGGCGTAAACTTTCATCAAATTCTTTGTCAATTTTTTCATTTGGTTTATAGGTGATTAGACTGACAATCACTGCAACGAGAAGGTTGATGATGAAGCCTGGTATGATTTCATATAACGCAGAGTCCAAGCTTTGCCAAACAAGCACGGTGACTGCTCCAGCGACCATTCCAGCAATTGCCCCCCAATTGGTCAATTTCCTCCAATATAGGCTTAATACAACGAGTGGTCCGAATGAAGCTCCAAACCCCGCCCATGCATGAGCGACAAGGTTTAGGATGGACTCTGTTTTATTGGAGCTGAGGATAAAGGCTATCAATGCCACGGCTAAAACTGCCATTCGTCCGAAAAAGACCAGCTCTTTGTCACTGGCATCACGACGGAAAAGTAATTTGTACAAGTCTTCAGTCAGAGCACTTGAAGTGACGATTAACTGTGATGAGATGGTACTCATGATGGCAGCAAGAATCGCCGCTAAGACAAAACCTGCGAATAATGGATGGAAAAGGATTTGACCAAGCTCGATAAAGACAGCTTCCTTATCATGGAGTGTGTGATTCGTCGTATGGAAATATGCGATCCCAATCAGGGCTGTCAGTACAGCTCCCAACAACGATATAATCATCCAGCTCATCCCAATCCGGCGCGCTACTTTTGTTTCTCTTACTGAATTGATAGCCATGAACCTTACAATGATATGGGGCTGCCCCACATAACCGAGACCCCAGGCAAGGAGGGAAATAATTCCGATAAAGGTTGTATCCCTGAAAAATGAGAAAACTTTAGGATCAATAGACTGAATCGTTTCAACTGTTTTTGCCGGACCGCCCGTATGCATGATGGCCAATGCGGGTACAATCAACAGTGCGACCAACATGATTAGGCCCTGTGCAAAGTCTGTCCAGCTAACAGCAAGGAAACCGCCAAAAAGTGTATAGGCCACAACAACGAGTGCAATGATGAGCAGCCCTTGCTGATAGCCGAATCCGAAAGAACTTTCAAAGAAAACTGCTCCTGCAACAAGACCCGAAGAAACATAAAAGGTAAAAAAGACCAAGATGACAAGGGCTGAAACGATTCGCAGTAGTTTGGTATTGTCTTTTAGCCGGTTTTCAAAAAAAGAAGGGATCGTAATAGAGTCATTGCTCACTTGAGTATAGGTACGCAGTCTCGGCGCAACAAAAATCCAATTTAAATAAGCGCCTGCTGTCAATCCAATGGCAATCCAGACACTGGTTAATCCGGTTGCATAGACGGCTCCCGGCAGACCCATAAGCAGCCAACCACTCATATCCGCTGCCCCGGCACTGAGTGCTGTAACGGCCGGTCCGAGAGATCGCCCGCCAAGCATATAGTCGGTCAGGTCGCCCGTCCTTCTAAAGGCGACCCATCCGATTACAAGCATGAGAATCATATATACAATAATCGTAACAAGCTTTAATGTCTCGTCAGTCATATCAAGTCATCTCCATTTCCATGACTATAACATGTCAGATGTAGTTTTTGCCTGCATATGAAGCAGTAAGTAATCAGGTCCTCCTGCCTTGGAATCCGTTCCTGACATATTGAAACCTCCAAAAGGTTGGTATCCGACAATTGCTCCAGTGCAGCCGCGGTTAAAATATAAATTTCCGACATGGAAGTCTTCACGTGCTTGCTCCAGGTGCAGGCGGTTGTTAGAAATGACGGCTCCCGTCAACCCATATTCCGTGTTATTGGCAAATTCCAATGCTTCATCAAAGTTTTTTGCTTTGGTGAAGGCAACAACTGGACCAAAAATCTCTTCCTGCATGATGCGTGCTTCAGGGGCAAGACCGGAAAAAATAGTTGGCCTGATGAAATAGCCTTTGGAATCATCGCCTTCTCCGCCAATCATCAATTCACCTTCACTTTTTCCAATTTCAATATATTTCATGATTTTATCAAAAGCATTTTGATCGTTTACAGGCCCCATAAAATTATTTTGATTAGAAGGATCACCAATAGTTAACTCTTTTGTCAGTTCAACTGCCCGATTTAATACTTCTTCATATACATCCTCAACAATAATAGCGCGGGAACATGCGGAGCATTTTTGACCAGAAAAACCGAAAGCTGAACTGACGATTGATTGGGCGGCAAGTTCCAAATCCGCTTCCTTATCAACGACAATCGTGTCTTTTCCTCCCATCTCAGCAATTACACGCTTCAACCAGATCTGCCCTTCGTTTACGATGGCAGCTCGTTCGTAAATGCGGGTTCCGACTTCTCTTGATCCTGTAAAACTGATAAAACGGGTTTTGGGATGGTCAACAAGAAAATCGCCGACTTCAGATCCGCTTCCTGGAATATAGTTGAGCACACCTTTCGGCAGTCCGGCTTCCTCCATTACCTCAACAAACTTGGCTGCAACAACAGGCGTCGTGGATGCCGGCTTTAAAAGTACCGTATTTCCTGAAACGATCGCTGCCACTGTTGTACCAGCCATGATGGCAAAGGCGAAATTCCATGGGGAAATAATGACACCGACGCCAAGTGGAATGTAGTCATAACGATTGTATTCCCCAGGTCTGCTTTCTACTTGTTTGCCATCTTTTAGCTCAAGCATTTGTCGCCCATAGTACTCCAAAAAGTCGATGCCTTCCGCTGTGTCAGCATCCGCTTCATTCCATGGCTTGCCCGCTTCCTTGACAAGCAGAGCAGAGAATTCATGTTTCCTGCGGCGAATGATAGCAGCAGCTTTGAAAAGGATATCTGCACGAATTTCCGGTTTCACTTTTTTCCAAGACTGGAAGGCTGTGAATGCACTATCCATCGCCTGCTCGGCTAGTTCCCGGTTTGCTTTAGAAACCTTTCCGACAATCTCTTCTTTATTGGCCGGGTTAATCGAAATGATTTTTTCATCCGTTGTAATTTTCTTACCGTCGATAATTAGTGGATATTCCATGCCAAGATAGTTTTCCACTAACTTAAGCCCTGCCTTGAATGCTTGTTTGTTCTCCTCTTTGGAAAAATCTGTGAATGGTTCATGCTTATAAGTGATCATACAATACAGCTCCTTATCAATATAAAATGATTAATTTTTTACGAAACCTTTAAAAGCGAATGAAATATTAGCTGGCCTTTCAGCTAGCCTTCTCATAAAATATCCGTACCAATCACGTCCGTAAGGAACGTAGACTCTCATCTTATATCCTTGTTTCACAAGTTCTAATTGAGTTTTGTTCCGCATGCCGTACAACATTTGGAATTCGAACTGATCACTTGGAATCTGTAATCTCGCAGCTAGCTCCTTTGTATACTCAATCATGTGATCGTCGTGAGTAGCGATTGCAATATACAATCCCAATTTAAAGCTTTGCTCGATCAATTTTTTATAATTTTGGTCCACATCTTTTTTATCTGGATAGGCTACAGTTTGGGGCTCTTTGTACGCTCCCTTGACGAGTCGTAAAAACGGTTTCATAGAACTTAATTCTTTCAGGTCTTGTTCTGTCCGATACAAATAGGCCTGCAAAACTGTGCTGATACAAGTGTATGACTGCCTGAACTGTTCAAATAGTTCAATTGTCGTTTCACATCGAGGCTCATCCTCCATATCAATTGTCACCATTACGCCGTGTTTTTCTGCTGTATCTAAAATTCTTTTCATATTATTGATAACGAGATCCCGATCGATATCAAGGCCGAGCGACGTCATTTTGACGGAGATATGGGAATCAAGCTTTTCTCTGCTAATCGTTTCAATTGTGGTAATAGCTTCTTCCGTCCTTTCAACGGCTGTTTTTTCTGAATGGACAAATTCTCCCAAATGGTCAACAGTGGTGGCTAGGCCTTTGCTGTTCAGTTCTTTAATGATTTGGACTGAGCTGGGAAAATTAGTGCCTGCAATGATCTTTCCTGTAACAATATTACCGCCTCTTTTTTTTGCCATCTCGTTTAGCCAATTGTTTTTGGAAAGAAATAAAAATAAGTTTCTTGTTACCGCTTCCATTCTATTCACCACCTTGGATATATTAGACTTAAATTCATTGTATAAATTTTGAATATATCTAGCATCGTCTGAAGAGAACAAACTTTGGGTATTTTTGTTGTTGGTTTAGAACAAAGGGGCTACAGGAAAGAGGAATGAAAGAGATAGCAAATGGTTTAGGGCTGGTGCTTTAGCAGAAGTCTCCCACTGTATATAGTGGGAATTTAATATTTCATTCAGTGAGGGGGCAAACTCCGGTTGCACAGGTAACGCCTCCGGCGGATGGCACAGATTTTATCGAGCGGATCGCGATAAAATCTGTGCCAAATACGCCAAGGTATATTTGATCATCATACTTCTTAAAAGATTGTGATCGTTTTTGAAGAAGGGCACTTATTGGACATGATCTTCAAGCCCTAAAAGTTTCGGGCATGACGACAGCAATCACTTCGCCTTTTGCACAAAGAACATTCCCCGCGAAGACTTCTACTGAAGTTTTCCACTTCTTTGGATGAATCTCCTCAACTAGGCCAAATGCGTTTAAAGCTGTCCCTTGTGGTGTAGGCTTCAGGTAGTCGACATGTAATGAGGCGGTGACAAACCGGGGAGCGGCATGCCCGCTCCCCGGTTCATGGCCATTTTTCCTATGTAAGGCAAGTGCCGCCGAGCCTGTTCCATGGCAGTCGACTAGCGAGGCAAGCAATCCGCCGTAAACAAACCCGGGAATCGCAGTGTGTTCTTGTTTTGGCTCATAAATGGTGAGTGTTTTGTCACCGTCCCATCCAGTACGAAAATGATGCCCTGCCTCATTTAAGCGCCCGCATCCAAAACAATGAGCGAATTCATCTGGATATTCATCTTGAATAGCATGAATAATTTTTTTCAATTTTTCGATTCCTCCTCTTTTTGATTTCATAATCTTCTATCTTTATCTATATTATAATAGACAAGCAGTTTTGTTTACAGAATAATCAAGATTCGATAAGCTTTTTATAAGAAAAATGAAGGAGTGACAAAGATTGAACTTGAATGATTGGTTTGAGAAAGGGCTGAGGCCTGAGGAGTACATAAGTGAATTAGAGCATCAAAAAGATGGTTTCTTACATATCTATGAAAACTTCCAGCTCCCAGCAGATGAGGATTTTTTTAATAAAGTAAAAGAGAAGAATCTGCGTGCTGTAGCTTTGGCCGAAGTTTGGTGTGGCCATTGTATGCTGAATGTTCCCGTTTTGCTTCGTTTGGCGGAAAAAGCAGGGATGGATGTTCGGTTGCTTCCGCGAGATCAGCATCTGGATTTGATGGAGCAATATTTAACAAATGGTAAACGGGTAATTCCGATTTTCATCTTCATTGATGAAAATGGCGAACAAGTTGGTAAATGGGGCCCAATTACGGAATCAACGAAAGCATTTGTCGACGAATACAGGAAAGAGCTACCACCTAAGGATGATGAGAGCTATGATGAAAAATTCAAAGCGATGGTAAAAATTGTTGCAAAAACGTTCAAAGAGAAGCCTCATTTCTGGGACAATTCTTATGAAAGCATGAAAAATATTTTGAATGAAGTGAAATAATAGCTGGGGCGGGGCAGGGGCTCCGCCCATTTCAGTTTAGGGCTGCAAATCCCTGGCAACTGCTCTGGTGATGTCTAAAAAACGTTGGACTGTCGAAGGCTGATAATGTTTTTGCAGTGTGACCAAGCTAAGCTTCGTTTCTAGTTTGGGTTCAGCCAATGGAACAAGCTTCGGGAGTTCTGGCCAGTGAATGCGGCTAAAATTATATGGTGCGAAGCTAATTCCCACACCTTTCATCACCATAAGGAGCATTGGAAAAACTTCCGTACCCCAATAAATAACGTTAGGCGTAAAGCCACTGTTGTTGCAGGCCTCCATAATCTCTTCGGCAATTCCGGAACCATGTGAAGATGTCGGAAGAATGAACTTTTCATCTCGCAGATCGGCAATGCTAATCGAGTTTTTTTCTAATAAGGGATGTCCAGGCGGTAACGCCAGTAATAAAGGCTCCGTCAAAAGGGTGGATATGTGGAGATCCTCCGCTTCGAAAATGGTTCGGACAATGCCGATATCAATTTTATGATTTCGCAATTCATTAAGAACGAATGATGAATTTCCTTCTTTGACACGCATGATAATATTCGGTGCTTCCTCACGGAGCTTTTTGACGGCATCGGGAATGATGAACAGATTGGCGGATGTGATGCACCCAGCGGTCACCGTCCCACGCATCCCGTCGTTATGTTCCGACAATTCCTTCACCATATTTTCAGTAGATGCAATCAGTTCCTTTCCCCGTTGATAGAGAAATTCACCGTCTCTCGTTAAAGTCAATCGGCGTCCAGAGCGGTCAAACAGTGATACTTTCAATTCTTTTTCAAGCTTTCCCATCATAATGCTCAAAGGGGGCTGCGTCATATTCATCGCTTCAGCAGCTTTGGAAACACTTCCTTCCTCCACTATTTTTATGAAACAACGCAAACGATGAAGGTCCATTTAATTTCTCCTCTTAATAAGTTAATGAAATATTATATGAAATATATCTAATTCCCAAATAGTATATATTTAAAATAATGCATACACTATAGTTTACATTTAAAATGAAAGTGTTTTCAATAAATTTGTACTCTTTTAACTTCATTCAGTAGAAGTCTTTCACTTAGTAAGTGAGATGAAATCATATAGGTAGTCCATTCAAATCCCAGTTGAATAAAGTTAAAATCTGGGCGCAAATACGCAAAGCACATTTGCTGGATTCATAAATCTAAAAAATAAGGGCAGGTTAGAAATGTCAATCTTAACGACATAACGGCTATATCCTATACAACAAGTCAAATTAAACAGCCAGTCACCTGTATAATATCGGTAACTGGCTGTTTTTATACAGAAGGTCAGTCCTGCTGGTTGCTTCTTGGCTGGATTTACGATGTCACGAACGGCTTTGATTTCTCCGTATGGCCGTCTTTTTTTACATATCCCTCAATAATTTCTCCTTTTTCCAAATATAAAATCCGATTTCCAAGCTTTTTTGCTTCCTCATGATTATGTGTAACCAAAATAATGGGGATGCGCCAAAGTTGGTGAATACGAATCAGTTCTTCGTGGCTCTTTTTCCTTGTTTCATCATCAAGTGCCGAAAAAGGTTCATCTAAAAGTAATGCGTCGGGTTCAGTAGCAATCGCTCTAGTGATGGCGGTGCGTTGTTTTTCTCCACCAGATATTTCAGATGGATATTTGGCGGCCAGATGTTCGATCCGAAGTTCCTTCATTAACTCTTGGGCAAACGCTTCGTTTTTCATGCCATAAGTGATATTTTTCCACACAGTCATATGCGGAAAAAGAGCGTAGTCTTGAAAGAGATAGCCAATTTTCCTTTTTTGGATGGGGATGATGGATTTGCCATTAAAAAGGTCTGTATTATTTAAACGAATGATCCCTGAATCGGGATGACTAAGTCCCGCAATATTATTGAGGATGGTTGTTTTGCCGGAGCCGGAAGGACCGAATAGCACGACAATTTCATTGTCGGCCGAAAAGTGTATATTCAGTTCAAAGTGAGATAGTTGTTTTTGAATATCAACAGTAAGCACAGTCATCCCTCCATCAGGACTTCGAATGTTTCATCATATTCCTTTTGCTCCACCAATTCAGCCATAAGATAGCACTGAAGCCAAGGGTAACAATAATGACCACCCAGAACTTGGCCAAATCCATATTTCCCGATTCCACGGCGAAATAAATGGCAAGCGGAATCGTATCCGTGACGTTTGGGATATAGCCAGCGATCATGAGCGTGGCACCAAACTCACCGAGGGCACGCGCGAAGGAAAGGACAGTCCCTGCCAGCAGGCCTGGCCAGGCAAGGGGAAAGGAAATGGTCCAAAACACTTTCCATTTCGAAGCACCCATCGTGTAGGCCGCGTTTTCTACGTTCGGATCATATTGTTGGAAGGCGGCAGCAGCACTTTGGTACATCAATGGAAAAGAAACGACAACCGCAGCAATTAATACCCCATACCAGGTGAAAACAATTTGGAAATCAAACCAGTCGAGTAATAGTTTTCCTATGAACCCGTTTTTTCCAAAAATATATAAGAGGCCGAAACCGACAACGGTAGGGGGAAGCACGAGCGGAAGCAAAATGATGGCTTCCACTGCACTTTTTCCATAAAAAGAGTTACGTCCGATGATCCTTGCAAGGACAACCCCTGTGATAAAGACAATCACCGTTGCGATAGCGGCCGTTTTAAATGAAAGTATAAGCGGAGAATAGTTCATAGTTCAATCATACCTTACAGCTTTTATTTCTTGAACCCGTATTTTTCCAAAATGCTTTGTGCTTCTTCCGCTTCCAGGAATTTCAGAAATTCTTCCGCTTCTTTTTCGTGTTTTGTATCCGCTAAGACGGCTCCTGGGTAGATGATCGGATCATGCAATGACTCGTCGATAGTTGATAAAACTTTGATTTTATCGGAGGTTACCGCATCACTTTCATAAACAAATCCAATGTCGGCGTTTCCAGTTTCAACATACGTCAAAACTTGGCGTACATCCTTAGCCAATACAAGCTTATCTTTCAGTTCATCCCATTTTTTTAGATTATGTAAAATTTCTTCTGTATACTCTCCAGCAGGGACACTTTCAGGATTCCCAATAGCAATCTGATCTAGATCGGCTGCAGAGATTTCATCAACTGATTTATAATTGATTTTGGAGTCTGCTCCTGTAATCAAGACGATTTTATTACCCGTTACGTTTTCTCTTGTCGAGGTATTGACAAGATCTTCTTTTTCAAGTGTGTCCATCCATTCTTGGTTGGCAGAAATGAAAATATCAACTGGGGCACCTTGCTGAATTTGCTGGGCTAGTGTACCTGACCCGCCTAGATTAAAAGTCAATTCAACTGGATGATCTTTTTCGTAAAGCTCTTTGATTTCTTCCAACGCGTCCGTCAGGCTAACTGCGGCGGAAACAGTCAATGGTGTTTTTTCTTCAGCTTTGTTGGATTTTTCCGCTGAATCCTGGTTGTTTGGTTCGCTTGTGTTATTGCTGCTACAGCCTGCAAAAAGCAATGAAGCAATGAGCAACATGAAAATTCCGAGTTTTTTCATCGTGATCCCCCTAAAAAGGAATTTCTAATTATATCTAATTATAACTAGTTATATCCAATTATAATTAGCCGGCTTATGTAAGTAAATGATAAAATGTAATTATTACGAATATTGAGGTGTTTTTTCTTGCACAACGAGTCTTTTACGACAGAGGAAATTGCTAAAGCATTAAAAGTTTCTAAGCTAACAGTGTACGATTTGATCAAAAAAGGTGAGCTGCAGGCTTTTAGGGTTGGACGGCAAATGCGAGTCGATGCGAAAGAACTGGAAAATTATAAATCACGAGGACAGGAAGTAAAGATCGCTCAAGGAGCGAAACCTAAAACGACGGATTCAGAAACAGTACGTCAAGTCGTGATCAGTGGACAGGACAGTAGTCTTGATATTTTGGCAAGGCAGATAGAAGCAAAATCAGACGATTTTCGACCACTACGCTCTTATGGAGGCAGCCTGGACAGTTTGATTGCGATGTATCTGGGAAAAACAGATGTGGTGAGTACCCACCTCCTTGATGGCGATACACTCCAGTACAATATCCCATATATAAGGAAATTGCTGGTCAGCCAATCATTTGTTGTTATTCACATGCTTCAACGTGAAGCGGGACTTTACGTAGCGAAAGGAAATCCGCATGGTTTTCAATCATGGAAAGATCTGGCTAAGCCGGGCATAAAGCTGATTAATCGGGAAAGAGGCGCAGGAGCGAGGGTTCTTCTGGATGAACAACTCCGGCTAAATGGTATACCTAGAAATCTAGTAAGTGGATATGAAGATATCCAAACGAGTCATTTGGGAGTGGCCAGTGTGATTGCTAATGGACGTTCGGATGTCGGAGTCGGCATTGCACAATCAGCCAAGGTTGCGAGTATTGACTTTATCCCACTTATGACAGAGAGCTATGATTTAGTCATTTTAAAAAAAGAAGACAATATTCAACTAATCAACATTGTGTCAGAGATATTAAACCATAACGAATTTCAAGAGGAACTGCGGTCGCTTGGGTATGGTGTGGAAAAAACAGGGGAGATCCTGTACGAGCAGTAAGGTGGAGGACTATTATGTGGATTTTAGCATTCTTGATTGGCTTATTTTCAGGAATCGTTTCTGGCATGGTGTCGGTAGGTGGAAGCATTATTGTTACGAGCATGTTGATGCTGATATCGGCCATTTTCCAATTGAAACTGAATATGAAACAGATTGTCACGACTACTGCTTTTTACACCCTCTTTACAACAATATCAGGAGCGGTTTATTTTTGGCTGCAAAAACTGGTTGTCAATAAAATTGTTGTTTTCTTTGGTATACCTGCAGTGATATCCAGCTTAATTTCATCTTTGATGGCTAACTCACTCAGCGACAATGTGCTGCAAGGAATTTTTGCTTTTTTTGCGCTGTTAGCTGCTGTAGCGATTATTCTGCCGAGCAGTGGAAAAAGCATTGATACAGAAAATGGATTTCCCTATTTCATTTCTATTTTGCTCAGCGTTATCGTCGGGGCAGTTGGAGGCATGATTGGTGTTGCAGCGGGATTTCTATACATGCCCATCTTCCTAAGGCTATTCGGTTTAACGGTCAGGCAGGCAGTCGGCACTGGCATGGTTGTAGGGGGGCTGCTTTGTGTTGGGACTATTTTGGGTAAATTGAGTTGGGGATATATCCGGATGGATGTCATCGTACCGCTTGGAATCAGTGGTGTTATAGGTGCCTTGATCGGAGGAAAGTTAACGGCATTAATAAGCGAAAAATCATTGAATTTTTTTATGTGCCTGATTATAATGGCCATTGCGGTTCAGACGATAGCTGTATTCCTAGTAGATTCACTAATGGTTTCGCTGCCAATAGTTTTGGTGTCAACATTGGTAGTGGCAGTAGTTTTTGTTTGGCTTATTTTTAAATTTCATAATATGAGTGTAAAAACCAATCATTAAGTAGAGACGGGAAAGAGTAATTTTTATTAGGAACAAGTCATTATTAAACGGTTTTCGATGTGTGAATTTCGCGGGTTCGATGATGTATTTTACGAACCCGCGAAAGATAGATGCTTCTTAAGCTTTTCCAAAGGCATCATTTTACAGGGATGTCGATTTTTTCGTCATAGCGTTTCAAATAATGCATTCCTTTTATTACTAATGACTCTGGTTCGCTCTTTGTCTTGAATAGCAGTGTACGAACTTTCATGAGGCGTCCATGTTCTTGCTCTTCTTCGGTTTGATTTAGGGTAGTTGATAAAGGGATGTTGCCATTTTTCGTTTCAACGTACACATCATCCAGCATGACATCTTTATCTGTGGCTATCGTAATTTCCAATCCTTCTGAAGTAAACGTGACCTCTTGAATGAGCATTTCCTTTCCAGCGATTGTGACCGGTTCAAAGTTTGAAGAATCCAGTTTAATCTTCTCTTCAAGTAGTTTGTATCCGGCGAAATGTTTCACGACCAGCTCTAATGAATCCAGATTTTGGGGCAATGTATCAAATCGAACATCAAATTTGTTTCCAAGTAAACCAGATTGATATTCGCCTCCCACCATTGGCACCTGTGTTCCATTGGCGATTAATTCGATGCCATCCAGTGCTGTGCTAACTCTGTCAAAGTTTTTAACGTTCATTTTTCCTTTTATCACTGTTAAGGTAGGAGAGGCTGTAATTGAATTGAAGCTAATCGTCCCTTTATCGACTTTTATCGTTTTATTTATCTTTTGCTTAAGCTCAGCCTGCATTGCTTTGTTCGGCTTATAAGGAAAGGAAATCCTCTTTTCCTTCATCTGCTCTTTGTCCCAGTAGTGTAATGTCAATTTCTTTGAAAAAGGGCTGACAGGTTCAAATGACATCGTCCCTTTAATTTCTGTCCCGTCATCACTAACGATGAATGTACTGCTCTCCATATTGGAGTCTGTCAAAAGCCCGGTTATGGCTGTGGGTTGAAAAAGGTCGCTTGTGTCAACATCCAATCCTTTTTGGTTGCCCAATGTATAATACATAACGAGCTGGTTGGAATCTGTTAGGATACCATTAATAGTAAGATCTGTTCCATCATCAAGAACAGTCTTTTTTTCAATGACTTGCCCTAGCCCTTTGTCGTTCAGCTCCTTTAAAGTTCCGCTCATTACTTCATCAAATCCAAACAGTTTTTTTCCATAATACGCTAATGCATTAAATTGGTATCCGGTAGCAACGATAAAAATTAGGGAGATGATCGCCAGTTTTAGAAGAGGAGAGCGCTGCAACCTTTTGGGTGGGGCAGAATGTAAAAAGTTTTTTAACCTTGCTTCCAATTCTTCTGGTGCGGTGATGGTACTCAGGCGTCTTTTTTCTTCATTCAGCTTTTTTTCAATATCATTCATTTGAATCACCCCCAAAAAGTTCCCGCAGTTTTTTCAAACCTTCGAAAATCCTTGATTTGACAGTGCCGATTGAAACATTAGTTATTTCAGCTATTGTTTTGTAATCAAGATCGTGCAAATATTTCAGCTGGATGGTTTCTCTTTGATGTTCGTTCAGATGTTCCAGCATTTGTTGGATATCCAAACGTTGTTCGCTGTTTACATGGGGAACCTGGTGAGAATGTTGTTCATCTGGCATACTCTCCAGCGGGATCACTTTCCTTTGTTTGTTGAGCATGGATTTACAAAGGTTCACTAATATGGTCTTGCTCCAGCTGTAAAAAGCTTCAGCTTTTTTTAGGTTTCCAATTTTTTCGTATAGGATCAAGATCATTTCTTCCATGGCATCCATTGCATCATGCTCATTTTTCATGTACGACAAAGCAAGCCTGTAGTAAGCATCCTTTTCGGCCATAATCAATTGAAGCAGTGCTTCCTTATCTCCCTTTTTTGCCATTTTCACCAACCGACCAGCATTCATGCCCTCACCTCACTCATCTATAAGAGAAATAATAGATACAAAAAGTTCATTTTTTATAAAAAAATTTTGAAAGGAACTACCCTAAGTAAAACAATCAAATTTCGACATAAAGTCTGTAGATGATTCAATCATTCAATCATACTTTTGAGGTCAAATGGACGTAAAGTCCATGAAAACAGTAACTGTGATGTTTCTGAGTTTAAATATCTGAAAAAGTTTATCTTGGAAGCTGTACCCTTTCTTCTTGCTAGTACTGGCTTCGCGAAAATAACTCGAATTTTAGGGGGAGTGTCATGTGGAATGAAGGAGGAAAACGTAAGGATCTCTGCACCACGCTCGGGAATTTGGTTTTCGGCATTTTTTCATCTTAAAGAATTTCTTATTTCAAAAATGAAATATTAGAATTTCATTTTTGAAATATTTATGGATGAAGAGAGAAGAAATATCGGAGGATACCACGTTTCGTTGTTGGCATGAATATTGCGATATAGATAACAATATAGAGTAAATGAGAGGTGAGTGGCTAATGACGCGTTATGAATATGGCGGAGATGAATTTATTTTTGTCGAACTGTCAGAAGAGATGAGCCTAGAAGTGAACTTCCAGGCGATGGCAATAACAAAACGATTAAAAGAGGAGCAGCTCTCAGGTATTTTGGATATTTGCCCTTCAAATGCTTCTTATATGGTTCGGTTTGAACCTGAAAAAATTCATCCGGACGAGCTGATTTCAAAGCTGAAAGAGTTGGAGCAGACGACATCTATTGATGATTTTGAACTGTCTTCACGAATGGTTGACGTCCCTGTTTTGTTTGAGGATCCATGGACCCATGAGGCGTTGATGCGATTTAGAGATCGGCATCAGGACCCCAACTCAACGGATTTGGAATATACGGCACGAATCAATGGATTTGATTCAACAGATGCTTTGATTGATGCCATGACGGGAGCTCCCTATCTCGTCACGATGATTGGTTTTGTCCCTGGTCTTCCATGGTGCTATCAGATGGTGCCGCGTGACCAGCAGATTGAAGCACCGAAATATGTTCGGCCTAGAACTTTCACACCTGAAAGGGCTTTCGGTCTTGGAGGAGCTTTCTCCGTGATTTATCCGGTAGATGGAGCCGGAGGCTACCAATTATTTGGAATTGCTGCCGCGCCAATCTTTGAAAAAGACAGCAAGCTATACGACTTCCAGGATACGATGACATTTCCTAAACAAGGTGACATCTTCAGGTACCGGAGTGTAACACGGGAAGAGTACGATTCCATCAGGGAAGAGGTAGAGAAAGGAACTTTTCGCTATTTAACAAAGGAGATCAGTTTTACTCCAAAACAAGTGCTCGAAAATCCGAAAACGTTTTCCGAAGAAGTGCTAAGGAGGCTATACTCATGATCAAAGTGAAAAATCCGGGTTTGCAAACAACCATTCAGGATGTTGGGCGGATTGGATATTATGAGGTGGGAATGCCTCCTTCTGGAGCAATGGACCAATTTTCTTACAAAGTGGGGAATGTCCTTGTTGGTAATGATGATAGAGCAGCATCATTGGAAATTACATACATGGGGCCTATTCTTGAATTTGAGAGGGATGCTGTTATTGCGCTAACAGGGGGAGAGATTCCGCCAAAAATCAATGGGAGACCGGTTCCTATGTGGGAGACATTGTCAATCAAAGCTGGGGACACACTCTCGTTTGATTTTGTAAAAGGCGGTGCAAGGGTCTATTTGGCGGTACAAGGTGGGATTGATGTCCCGGTGATTATGGAATCAAGAGCAACCTATACTTTATGCGGCATAGGCGGATTGGATGGGCGTGCTTTGCAAGCAGGCGATGAGCTAAAAATTGGGGATGACGTCAGAAGTGAAGTAAAAGTCGGAACTCGTGTCCCTGAGGAGTTAATTCCCACATACTCTAAAAAACATGAAATTCGGGTCGTTGTGGGGCTGTGCAGCTACCGTTTAACTGAAGAAAGTAAGGAACGTTTCTTTTCATTGGATTGGACTATTACACCTGAAGCCAACCGGGTTGGTTATCGTTTCAAAGGAGAGCGCCTGAATTTTGTGGAAAGAGAGCAGCCATTTGGAGCCGGAAGCAATCCTTCCAATGTGGTGGATTTGGGTTATCCAATCGGTTCCATTCAGGTACCGGATGGTGTCGAGCCGATTGCTTTGTTAAATGATGCTGTTACTGGAGGCGGATATGCGACTATTGCTACAATTATCAGCCCGGATCTGAATAAAATGGCTCAGGCGAAGACGAATGAAAAAGTACGCTTTATCTCTGTCAGTATTGATGAAGCACTTGAAGCAAGAAAAGCTGAGAAGGAAAAAATCAAGCAAATAAGAGAACAAATTATATCGCAGCAGGAGGCATAACAATGGAAGAGAACAAAACAATTATTTCACCTATTCCAGGAGTATTTTACAGAAAACCATCCCCGGATCAAGAGGTATTTGTTAATGAGGGAGATTCAGTCAAGGCAGGAGATGTGATTGGGCTAGTTGAGGTCATGAAAAATTACTATGAGATCAAGGCTGAGGCAGATGGCGTGATCGAATCGTTTTTGGTTGAGGAAGAGCAACTTTTGGATGCCGGACAAGAAATCGCCAAATTGAAATGAGTAATCAATTAGATTTTGAAAAGGAGAAGTGCCTGTGTTTTTTAAAAGAGTATTAATAGCCAATAGAGGAGAAATCGCCCGCAGGATCATACGGACATGTCAGCGTCTCGGCATAGAAACGGTTGCTGTTTATTCGGAAGCGGATGCAGAGATGCCATTCGTTAAAGAAGCGACAATTGCCGTTTGTGTAGGTCCAGCTCAGGCGAAGAAAAGCTATCTTGATATTGACAACATTATCCAAGCCGCTAAGGAAACAAATGCAGACGCTATTCATCCGGGCTATGGATTTTTATCAGAAAACGCCACATTTGTGCGTCGTTGCGAGGAAGAAGGAATCACATTCATTGGACCAACAGCCAAGTCGATAGAGTTAATGGGCAGCAAACTGGAAGCGCGCTCACAGATGCAGAAGGCTGGGGTTCCGGTTGTACCTGGGTCAGAAGGCCGGCTGAATTCGATTGAAGAAGCAGTGAATCTTGCTGAGGAAATCGGTTATCCACTTATGCTAAAAGCTAGTGCAGGCGGGGGCGGCATCGGGATGCAGCTCGTTCATAACGCTGATGAACTAGCAAAAGCTTTTGATTCTACGAAACAGCGGGCTGAATCGTTTTTCGGAGATGGGGATCTGTTCTTGGAAAAATGGATAAGCAATCCTCGTCATATCGAAGTGCAAATTGCTGCGGACAAACAAGGAAACGTGATTCACCTATTTGAACGGGAGTGTTCAGTCCAGCGAAGGAACCAGAAAGTTGTCGAGGAGAGTCCTTCGCCGTATTTGGATGAACAACGAAGGGAAGAGCTGCTGCAGACTGCAATCCGCGGTGTACAGCATATCGGATATACGAATGTTGGTACGATGGAATTCATTTTCGATGGGGAGAAAAACTTTTACTTTCTTGAAATGAATACACGTCTTCAGGTTGAACACCCTGTCACAGAGGAGATTACGGGCTTGGACCTTGTAGAACTTCAGCTTCAGCTTGCTGCGGGAGAGAAACTTCCTTTTCAGCAGTCAAATATCACAAAGAACGGGCACTCTATCGAATGCCGTCTGTATGCTGAAGATCCAAACACATATTTTCCTTCTCCAGGAACAATTAAACGATTGGTTTTACCAGAACATACCCGACTTGATTTCGCTATTGAAGAAGGAAGTCAGGTATCGCCTTTTTATGACCCAATGATTGGAAAAATCATCATTCACGGCGGTGACAGAAATCAGGCCATCAAGAAAATGAAAGAAGCCTTGGAACAGTTGAAGGTAGATGGTATCACTACCAATCTGTTATTGCTCCAGGACATCATGGAAAGTGGAAGCTTTAACAAAGGGGAGTACACAACGAAATTTCTTGATGAATTCCAGAAGCAACGAAAGTAGGTGCAAAGATGTATAAAGTGGATTTAAACTGCGATATGGGTGAGAGCTTCGCTCTTTATGAGCTGGGCAACGATGAAGAAATGATGAAGTATATTACCTCTGCCAACATTGCCTGCGGTTTCCATGCCGGAGATCCGCAAGTGATGAGAAGGACCGTTGAGCTGGCAAAAGAGCACGGAGTGGGGATCGGAGCCCACCCGGGCTTTCCAGATCTTCTTGGATTTGGGCGGCGCTATATGACATGCACTGCTCAAGAAGTGAAGGACTATATTACGTATCAGACTGGAGCACTGAGAGAATTTGCGAGAGCGTTGCAGGTGGATATTCAGCATTGCAAGCCTCATGGAGCACTGTTTATGAAAGCGATGGAAGACAAGCAGCTTGCACGGGCAGTTTTGGAGGCTATTCACGAGGTGAATCCAGAAACGATTGTTTTTGCCTTAAATCATTCTGAGGTATGGGAAGAAGCACAAAAAATGGGAATCCCTGTTGCACTTGAAACATATTCAGACCGTGAACATACTGAAAGCGGATCAATCGTGCTGACTAGAAGGGGACCGACAATCCAGGATTATGATGAAATGGCCCAACGGGTTGTACGTATGGTTAAAGAAGGGACTGTTATTACCGATGATGGAAAAGAGGCTTTTGTCAAGGCGCAGACAGTTTGTATCCATGGAGATACCCCCGGTGCCTCTGAGCTTGCGAAAACGATTGTTTCAGCATTGAAGGCGAATGATGTAGAGATTGTTCCAGTCAGGGGAGTCATCAGCTAATCTAGTGTGACCATGGCTTAGTAGGGGAGCTGCTGAAATGCTTGGTTAACAGGAGCTAATTAATAGGCCCTCTGAGGTTTGACTAACTATATAAGTTGAACGCAGCTTTTCTTCTCCTGTTGCGCAAGTTGGGATTCAGTTCCGTACAATCAAAGATTCTTCGATCAAAGCGATACAGCTTATAAAAATACTGTCTGGGAAACGAAAGTACCATCCGAATGTAGGCATATACTGTCGAGAATTCAAAAAATACTATCCGAAATCTGATAATACTGTCCGGGATTCAAAAATACTATCCGAAACCTAGAAAATCTGATACACCTGTTTCAAATTCATCTTCTATATAGAGCAAGTCTTTTGTTCAAGCTAACTAGATCTTTAGATTAGTAAAAAAGTTGGAGGCACAAAACTAATTTTTTCTATGTTTTGTGCCTTGAACAAAAAAGAAAGGAATGACTTAAATTTCATGAAAATAGAAAACTCTCATACTTTTAAAGGTGTCTCTGTCGAAATGCTTTGGAATACATTACAGAATAAGGAGGTGTTGCGGGGGGCTTTGCCGGGATGCAAATCTTTTGAAGAAATAGAAGAGGATGTATACGATGCTGAACTTGGTATTAATGTAGGCCCGATTAAGGGGGTGTTTACGGCTGAAGTCCGACAGGTGGAAAAAAGAGAACCAGAGTTTTATAAACTAATTGTTCATGGAAAAGGAAAGCCTGGTGAAATAAATGCAAGCGCTAACATGGAAGTGAAGGATTCAGAGGCGGGAGCTATTCTAACTTGCAGTGCAGATGTGAGTGTGACTGGAATGCTGGCTTCTGTCGGCCAACGTGTCATGGGGGGAGTAGCCAAGCTGTTATTGGGACAGTTCTTCAAGGATATTGAAAAAGAAACGAAAAAAATTATAAACCTGTAACAGACCATATTTATATGTAGGAGGAGCGGTTTATGACAAATAATAAAATGGAAGTGCATATGACCGTCAATGGCCGGGAGAGAAAAGCAAGCGCTGAACCAAGAGTGCTGCTTGCTCATTTTTTGCGCGACGAGCTTGGACTGACCGGCACACATATCGGCTGCGATACAAGTCAATGCGGGGCCTGTACAGTGATGGTTGACGGTGCTGCTGTGAAATCCTGTACGATGCTCGCGGTGCAGGCGGATGGGGCTGAAGTGACGACTGTAGAAGGAATCGGGACAATCGATCATCTGCACCCTATTCAGCAGGGCTTTTGGGAAGAACATGGACTTCAATGCGGTTACTGTACTTCTGGAGTCATGATGGCGATGATCGGGCTGTTAAACGAAAATCCAAAGCCGACAGAGGCAGAAATTCGCGAAGGGCTGGAAGGAGTCATTTGCAGGTGTACAGGGTATCAATTTATCGTTAAGGCAGTTCAAAAAGCTGTACAGATTATAGAAGAATCTGGTCAGTCAATTCCAGCCAAAGTAACTGTAGGGGAGGTGCGTTCATCATGACAACAGTCGTCGGAACTAGTCTGAAAAGGAAAGAGGATCCGAAGCTGCTGACGGGAAGCGGATATTTCTCTGACGATATCCAATTGCCGGGAATGCTTCATGCTGTCATTTTAAGAAGCCCTCATGCACATGCGAAGATAAAGAATATCCATCTGGATGAGGCTTTGCAATCCCCAGGAGTAGTGAAAATTTACACAGGTAAGGATTTGGAAGGGAAGATTGGTAGAATTCCTTCTTCGTGGCTTGTACCAGACTGTAATTTAAAAGAGGCTCCTCAATACTCGCTTGCGATTGACCGTGTCCGGTATGTAGGTGATGGTGTTGCCATGCTCATTGCGGAAGATAAGTATGCTGCTCGTGATGCCCTTGATTTGATCGAGGTCGAATATGAAGTGCTATCTCCTTCTGTTCATCAAAAAAAGGCAATGGCGGAAGGCGCTCCACTTGTTCATGATGATATAGACAATAATATCGCATTTCATTGGAAAGCGGGTGAAATTCCAGAAGAGGTTATTCAATCGGCGGAAGTGGTTGTAAAGGAGAGTTTTCATGTACAGCGGGTAGCCCCGAGCCCGATGGAAACACGGGCAGCGATAGGCCAATATCATCCTGCGACAGGAGAGCTGACATTATATTGCACGTCGCAGAATCCGCATATCCATAGAATGGTTCTTTCGGACGTCCTTGGAATTTCGGAAGCTAAGCTCCAGGTCATTGTTCCTGATATGGGCGGAGGATTCGGAGGGAAAATCGGTGTATACCCAGATGAGGCACTCATCGGCTTCGCTGCACGTGATTTGCATCAGCCTGTTAAATGGATTGAGCAGCGCAATGAACATTTTATGGCTTCGAACCATGGCAGGGATGAAATCATCGAGGTGGAGCTGTCAGGAGACCGTGATGGAAAACTGACCGGGATTAGTGTGACAAATATTGCCAACATGGGAGCATATCTTTCTACGATGGGGCCAGGGGTTCCAACCATTGATTTTGGTTTGATGATTACAGGTGCCTACGATATTCCACATGCATCGTGCGAAACATTCGGTGTATACACTAACACAACCCCGACGGATGCATACCGTGGAGCTGGGAAACCTGAAGCAACTTACCAGATTGAACGAATCATGGATCTTTTTGCTAGGGAGATTGGCATGGATCCACTGGAATTGAGGAAAAAGAACTTCGCACCAAAAGAAGCTTTTCCATATACAAATGCTCAAGGACTTGTCTATGACAGCGGTGATTATGAAAAGCCGTTGAAAAAGGCGTTGGAAATCGTCGATTATGAAAAGCTCCGAAAAGAGCAAGGAGAGCTTCGCAAGGATGGTAAGCTCATCGGCATCGGGTTATCTACATACGTGGAGCTGTGCGGATTTGGTCCATCAGCAGTTGCAGGAGCAATTGGATTCCAAGGAGGCGTTTGGGAAAATTCGACTGTCCGAGTTCATCCGTCAGGAAAAGTGACTGTTTTTGCTGGAACTTCTCCGCATGGGCAAGGGCATGCAACAACGTTTGGTCAAGTAGTTTCGGACAAGCTGGGTATACCGATGGACGATATTGAATTCGTTTTCAATGATACGAAAGCTGTTTCTATGGGGTGGGGAACTTATGGATCTCGTTCGACAGCTGTAGGAGGAGGCGCGGTTTCGATGGCTGCCGACCGAGTGGTTGGCAAGGCGAAAAAGATTGCAGCTCACGAACTTGAGGTATCTACCGAAGACTTAGAATTTGAAAATGGCGTATTTAAAGTAAAAGGCGTCCCTGGCCGTGAGCGCACTTTCCAAGAAATTGCCAAAGCAGCCAACTATGCATGGAATCTGCCGGAGGGTATGGAGCCTTCTTTGGAGGGACAAGCCTTCTTTGATCCGGAAAACTTCGTTTATCCGTTCGGCACGCATATTGTGATTGTTGAAATTGATCAGGATACAGGGGAAATCGACCTTAAACGGTATATCGCTGTTGATGATGTTGGACGTGTCATTAATCCTCTTACGGCATCTGGACAAGTGCATGGGGGAATCGCCCAGGGAGTGGGGCAGGCCATGTGGGAAGGAATCGTATACAACGACGAAGGTCAGTTAATGTCCGGTACCTTTATGGATTATACAATGCCAAAAGCACGTTTTTTCCCTGAAATTGAAAATTCATTCACAGAAACTATGTCTCCTGTAAACCCGTTGGGCTCGAAAGGGGTTGGGGAAACCGGAACAACTGCTTCTATTCCAGCTGTTATGAATGCAGTAGTGGATGCACTCACGCCATTTGGCATCACGGATATTGATATGCCGCTTACTTCAGAAAAAGTATGGCGGGCAATCCAAAAGGGGAGGGAACAGGCATGATTCCAGCTAAATTTGATTATGTTCGTGCCAATTCGGTTGAACAGGCAATTCAATTGCTCCAAGAAAGCGACGGGGAAGGAAAGTTAATTGCTGGTGGGCACAGTTTGCTCCCTTTGATGAAGTTTAGGCTGACAGAGCCTGGGACTTTGATTGATATTAGCCGTATTTCTAAGTTGAAAGGTGTACGCAAAGCTGAAGACCGTATCGTCGTTGGAGCGATGACCACACATCGGGAGGCGGCTACCAACCTGATAATTAAAGAGTATATTCCGGTTTTGGCTGAAGCTGCGCGCCAGGTTGGCGATATTCAAATTAGAAATCGTGGAACAGTCGGAGGTAATATCGCACATGCTGATCCAGCGGCGGATTTGCCTGCGGCCGCAATTGTTCTTGATGCACAACTGACGATTCAAGGGGAGGACGGAGAAGAAACAATGGACCTTGACAGCTTCATCATCGGGCCATTGATTACAATGATGCCGGAGAATGGCATCGTAACAAATGTGACATTTGCGATTCCTCCTTCACATACGAAATCGACCTATCTGAAGTATTTCCACCCCGCATCGGGCTATCCTGTAGTCGGTGTTGCTGTTGTAGCAGGCACAGACAATGACAAGAAAATTGATTATATCAAGATAGGTATCACCGGAGCGGGAGATATAGTGTTCCGGGCGGAAACAGTCGAACAGGCGTTAATGGGACAAATTCCATCAGAAGCTGTCATCGATTCGGCGGCAGGACTTGCTGCCGAAAACGCAGATATGGGAAGTGATCTATTCGCATCAGAAGAATATAGAGAACAACTATGTAAAATTTACACAGCGCGCGCTTTAAAATCAATCTTACTTTAAAAATAATATGTGGGGAGGCTGCGCTCCCCACTGAGATTATCGAGCGAAACGGAGAAGAATCGTGCGCACGTCAAGATTATCGAGCGAAAAAGTGAAGAATCGTGCGAATGTCTGGATTATTGAGCGAAAAGGCGGAGAAACGTGCGCACGTCAAGATTATCGAGCGAAACGGAGAAGAAACGTGCGAATGTCGAGATTATCGAGCGAAAAGGCGAATAATCGTGCGCACGTCAAGATTATCGAGCGAAACGGAGAAGAAACGTGCGAATGTCGAGATTATCGAGCGAAAAGGCGAATAATCGTGCGCACGTCAAGATTATCGAGCGAAACGGAGAAGAAACGTGCGAATGTCGAGATTATCGAGCGAACAGGCGAATAATCGTGCGAATGTCTGGATTATCGAGCGAAAAAGTGAAGGATCGTGCGAATGTCGAGGTTATTGTGCGAACAGGCGAATAATCGTGCGAACGCCGAGATTATTGAGCGAAACAGCGAATAATCGTGCGAACGCCGAGGTTATTGTGCGAACAGGCGAATAATCGTGCGAATGTCTGGATTATCGAGCGAAAAAGTGAATAATCGTGCGAATGTCTGGATTATCGAGCGAAAAAGTGAAGAATCGTGCGAACATCGAGATTATTGTGCGAAAAGGCGAATAATCGTGCGAACGCCGAGATTATCGAGCGAAAAAGTGAAGAATCGTGCGAACGCCGAGATTATTGAGCGAAACAGCGAATAATCGTGCGAACGCCGAGATTATCGAGCGAAAAGGCGAAGGATCGTGCGAATGTCGAGATTATCGAGCGAACAGGTGAAGAAACGTTCGAACATCGAGATTATTGAGCGAAACAGCGAAAAAACGTGCGAACATCGAGATTATCGAGTGAAAAAGTGAATAATCGTGCGAATGTCTGGATTATCGAGCGAAAAAGTGAATAATCGTGCGAATGTCTGGATTATCGAGCGAAAAAGTGAATAATCGTGCGAATGTCGAGGTTATCGAGCGAAAAGGCGAAGAAACTGTTCGAACCCCGAGCTTATCGTGCAAATCCCGAAAAAATCATTCAAACAACTAATATTTCTAGCACGCTTAAAAAGGATTGCTTTTTACAATTTTTCCAAATGAGGTGGTTCTTATTAGCTGTCATGCACAATCAATCGAAGTAGCGTTTAAAAAACAAGGCTATATTACGGATCAAGCTATGTTGACAGCATTACATCTTGTTACAGCATTGAATAAGCCCCTGTTAATTGAAGGGCCAGCAGGTGTAGGCAAGACGGAGCTTGCCAAGGTGCTGGCGAAATCTTTGGATACCCGGCTGATTCGGTTGCAATGTTATGAGGGGCTTGATGTGAATTCAGCTTTATATGAATGGAATTACGCTAAACAAATGCTTCATATTCGTTTGACTGAAAACAGCGATGTCTCTTTGGATGAGAGAGAGGCGGCCATTTTCAGTAAGCCATTCCTTCTTACGCGTCCCATTCTTGATGCTTTGACGGATGAGCATTCATCGCCCGTTCTTTTGATTGATGAGGTGGATCGCGCAGATGAGGAGTTTGAAGCTTTTTTACTGGAGGCACTTGCTGAATTTCAAATTACCATTCCTGAATTAGGGACTATTCGTGCGAAGCATCCACCATACGTTATTTTGACGTCGAATCGGACGCGGGAGCTGAGTGATGCGCTTCGCAGACGCTGTTTGTATCATTGGGTTACTTATCCCGATGTGGAAAAAGAGTCTGCTATTCTGCACGCACGAATTCCCAATATCAATGATCAGTTAACGCAGCAGATCGTAAATATGATGCAGCTTGTCCGCAGGATGCCGCTCTCGAAAATTCCCGGGATAGCCGAAAGTCTCGATTGGGCATTTGCCTTGATGGCTATAAATCAAAGTGATCTGGACAAAGATGCAGTGCTTCAAACGCTCGGTTGCTTTATCAAGGACCAGGAAGATTGGGAAACGCTTGAAAAAGAGATCAATGAAGGAAACCTTCTGTCACTGGCCAAGTTCTGAAGGGAGTCTGGCATGCTGATACGTACACTTTCCAACCATATACTCAAATTTTGTCTCCATTTACGGGGCCTGGGCTTTTTAATCGGTCCGCAGGAAACGATGGACAGCATCCGAGCAGTCGAGACAATCGATATTTTTAACAGGGAGCAATTTCAGGCGTGTTTACGCCTTGTTCTCTGCTCAAGCATGGAGGAACAAGCAATTTTTGATCATGCGTTCAAAGAGTTCTTTTTGAACATAAAAGAAAATAGAGTAAGTAAAGAAATGCTTCATTATCTGAGTGATGAAGAACAAAGTGGAAGAAAAGAAACATACGCTCAGAAAGAGGAACTGGATCATGAAAAAGCAGTAGAGCGTAAGCAGGGTAAAGCGCCTTTTGGAAAAACGGGAACGACATTAAAAGACAATGAATTTATTGGTGAAGAGCGGAATTTGTCATGGGTCGCTTCAAAAATGGCATTTAACCAGTCGAATGAATTTCAAGCTTACATTCCACCAGATGAACTGGGAGATATGGAAGCAGCGGCGAAAATGTTTATAAGAAAAATAGAATTGAAAAGAGCGCAATCCTATCAGGCGGCGAAAAAAGGCCGCAGGCTCGATTTTCGAAGAACAATTCGAGGAAGCCTGCAAACAGGTGGATATCCTGTGCGTTTATATTGGAAAAAACGAAAAAGGCAGGGGGCTAAGTTTGTTCTTTTATGCGATGCCAGCCGTTCCATGTCCTCGTATGCTCACTGTTTTCTGCAGTTTGCATATGCATTGTCAAAATACACAAGGCATGTGGAGGTTTTTCTTTTTTCTACAAAAATTAAAAGGGTTACGGATCAGTTGCTAGAGCGCCGTATCGACCTTCCGGTATTGAAGCAGCTGGGAGATTCCTGGGGAGGGGGGACGTGCATTGGTGAATCTATCTATTCCTTTGTACAGGATTATGGATTGCGATTGCTTCATCAAGATATGGTGGTTCTGATTGCCAGCGACGGTCTGGATGCAGGGGACATTACCCATATAACGTGGGCAATGGGGGAAATACAAAGAAAGACATCCGCTGTTATTTGGTTAAATCCATTGCTGAAAATTGATGGATATGAACCGACAGCCCGCGGAATGAAGGCGGCGCTTAAATATGTTGATCTTTTTGATAGAGCCTCTGATGCACAATCATTTCTAAAACTGGCTAAAAAGATCAAGATTAGGAGGTAAAGAGCCATGACTGAAAATGAGAAAATCATAGAAACTATCATCGAAGCCCGGGAAAAAAGAATAGGGGCTGCCCTTGCAACGGTAGTTAGAGTACATGGGTCGGCCTACCGGCGAGAGGGAGCTAAAATGCTCATTGATGAAAATGAAAATCGGATCGGCATGGTTTCGGGCGGTTGTTTGGAAACAGATGTTGCAGAAGTGGCGAAGCAGGTGATTAGTTCTGGTATCCCTACCTTAAAAACATATGATATGGATGAAAATCTTGTTTGGGGGCTGGGGCTTGGCTGCCCGGGAACAGTCGACATTTATATTGAACCAATTCCCCAACAGGAAGATCCAGCTTTTGACCTTTGGCTATCTACGATAAAAGAAGAACAGCCCTGCGTTTTGGCAACCATTTTACAGGAAGGTGGGAGCGGAGCGCATGTGTTCATTCCAAAAAAAGGGGCACCGGTGGGAGAATTTTCAGATTCAAACGTTCAAGCACAGGCCATTACGATTGCACACCAAAAGATGAACGAAAAGAATCCGAAATCCTTTTCCCGGCCTTTTGCTGAAGAGAGTGGGAATGAGCTTGATATTTTCATTGACGTATATACACCGCCTTCTAATCTTGTTATTTTTGGCGCTGGTCATGATGCTATTCCAGTAGCTAAATATGCAGTCTCTCTTGGATGGAAAACAACTGTAGTTGATCCAAGGCCTTTCTATAATAGTCAGGAAAGATTTCCAGGGGCGGAAAGGATTTTGACTGATATTACAAAATTTAAGGAAGAAGTAAAAATTAGTCCGCATACATATATCATCGTCATGAACCATCATATTGACAGGGATCGGGAAACGCTGAAGTTTGTCTTACCTTCTCCAGCTCCTTATATTGGGATTCTCGGTCCGCACAAACGACGGGCCCGAATGATTGAAGCGATCCAAGAGGAAGGAATCCAGTTTACGGAGAAACAGCTTAAACGGATGCACAGCCCCATTGGTCTTGATATCGGTTCGGAAACGCCCGAGGAGATTGCCATTAGCATCATGGCAGAAATCATTGCGGTACAAAAAGGGCATGCAGGCGGGTTTTTGCAGAATTCAAAAATGATCCACCAAAGTGCAACTATTAGCTCATGATGGAAGGGATGATTATGATACAGACGAGTGCTATCATACTTGCTGCAGGTACTTCTTCTAGAATGGGCAGAGCCAAGCAATTATTGCCTTTGGGAGGTCGTCCCATATTGGCACATATCATTGATCGAGCGCTTGGTGAGGACTTTACCGAAATCATCGCTGTCATTGGCCACGAGGCAGATGCGATTCAGCGAGCAATTACTGTTCAGGATGTCCGGTTTCGCTGGGTAGTGAATAAAGATTACAGATCGGGGCAAGGAGCCTCGTTAAAATGTGGTTTAAGCCAAATGAATGAACACCATTCAAGCGTAATGGTGTTTCTTGCTGATCTTCCTTTTCTTTCTCAAGAAACAGTTCACGATATATATGAACGGGGAACTCTCATGCTTCAAGAAACAGATGTCCCATTTGTGCTCCGGCCAAGTTTTCAAGGGACTGCGGGTCATCCCGTGTTTTTTGGTCATGTAAATGCGGAATGGTTCCAGCAGATTGACGGTGATCAGGGAGCAAAAGTAATGATGGAGCAATTTTCAATTAGGAAAAGATTCCCTGTTGAGGATCAGGGGATTTTATACGATATTGATACTCCTGAAGGTTACGAGAGGGCCGGGAGATTTTATCGGCAAACTTGATAAAAAAACAGTATAATAGAAGAAAATCTCTTCTCGAACAGGGGGGATCTCTTGATTCTTTGGAAAGACATACTGAAACCGATTGCAGCAGTGGTCAAACACAATTATTCGATTAAGTCGGTTATTCAAAAGCTTACAAGTGCGCAAACTGATATCGCTTTTGTTGAGAAGCAAGGTGCATTGATCGGTTACATTACAAATGGTTTTTTACTTGAGCAAATTGGGACAGGGAAAAGTCTTAATGAACAAGTTCAATATAAGGATGATATTTTGAAGGTTCCTGACTCGCTTCAGGTCGAATTTTTTCATAATGTGACGGTGGTCATCGGGGTAAATTCAAGCGGTGGTGTCTCCGGATACAGTACTGTCGAACATGCCCGCTATCAAATGAACGAGCGTCAATTGGTGCATTTAAATGAGATTATTCATGGTGCGGGAGTTGGGATCATCAGAACAAATAGCCAATATGAAATTGAATTCATGAACGAAACCGCGGAAAGATTTTTGGGGATGCCAGGGTCTTTCCTTTTATCCCGCAATTATCAAACTCTGTTGACAATGGAGAAAGATTTGCGGAGGGTACTGGATGGAGAAACACTTGTAAGTGTGAACAGCACAATCAATTTTAAGCAAATGAGCGGTAATTTTTACCCGCTGAAAATTGATGGGACAATCACAGGTCTTGTACACATGTTCTTCCTTCGGGAAGAATTCGAAGAGGCTGTCCAGGAAGTGGACTTTGTCCGGCATCTGTATTCCGATTTGCAGGCAGTATATGACTCCTCCAATGAGCAGATTTTGGTCACCGATGAAAATGGGACAATCCTGCGGGTAGCTGGAAAGTTTTTAAAAAATTTCTGGAAAGCGAAGGAAGCAGAGCAGATTATTGGAAAGAAAATTGAAGATTTTACTAGGCGGAATATTTTTCAGCCGAATATTTTTGATATATGCGTGAAGCAGCAGAAGAAAGTGACATCCATTCAGGAGTCCGCTGACCAAACTAGATTTTGGTCAGTTGCTACACCGGTATATCATGAAGGAAAGCTGGAAAAGGTGGTTATTCTATCTCGGGATATCACTTCAACTGCACCAGCTCATACTGAAACAGAGCAAAATACGCAATCAGTTAAGACGGAGAAAAAAAAGATAGTTTATCGTTCCGGTAAAATATCTGCGTTGCTAAGCAATTTGCGGAGAGCGGCTAAGATGAATTCAACGATTCTCCTTGAAGGGGAATCAGGCGCTGGTAAAGAAGTGTTCGCGCACGAAATTCACTTTGCCAGCCTTCGGAAGGATTCTCCGTTTATCCGAGTCAATTGCGGGGCCATCCCAGAGCAATTAATTGAAAGCGAGCTGTTCGGGTATGAAAAAGGAGCATTTACCGGAGCTGACCGCAGAGGGAAGGCAGGCTTGTTCGAGCTTGCTCATAAAGGAACAATTTTTCTTGATGAAATCGGGGATCTTCCGCTGAATATGCAGGTAAAACTGCTTCGCGTTATACAGGAACGGGAGGTTGCGCGGATTGGTGGTACGGAAACAATCCCGATAGATGTGCGCATTATCGCTGCCACGAACAGGGATTTGAAAGAAATGGTGGCTGATGGTGAGTTTCGTGAGGATCTCTTTTACCGTTTGAATGTTATTCCTATTCGCATTCCTCCGCTGCGTGAAAGGAAGGAAGATATTTTTCCGCTAGCGGTATATTTTCTCGAACAGTTTAAGCAGATGTATAACATAGAAAAGAGCTATACGCCTGATGCCATCTCTGTGCTGGAAATGTACGGGTGGCCTGGGAACATCCGAGAGCTTGAAAACATAGTTGAAAGATTAATCGTTTTTAGCCAGGAAGAATGGATTGACCGCGAGATTGTTTTGAAGGTTCTATATGGTGATGAGGAAACTAAGAAAAAACAGCCGCTCGTATTGGAAGTGATGCCGCTTAAAGAGGCAGTGGCTGAGCTTGAAACACAGTTGATTGAACTGGGGATGAAGAAGTACGGAACGGCTGCAAAAGTATCGGAAATTTTGGGTGTAAGCCCAGCCACCATCAGCAGGCGAATGAAAAAGATCAAAAAATAGAGGTGGAGACGTTGTTTACATTGCCTGAAACGAATTTTAATTTTGGCGGTGACGAATATATATATGCGGAAATTTCCCGTGATATGAGGGTGGAAAGCAATTTTAAGGCATTGGCAATTACCGCTGAACTGAGAAAAAGAAATATTCCGGGCATTACGGACATTGCTTCTTCCAACGCCTCTTATTTGGTTCGCTACAATCCTGATATCATTTCCGCTCGGGATCTGCTGGACTATTTAAGGGAAATTGATCTGACGAAAAGCGATCCGAAGGAATTGAATCTATCTGTACGAATGGTCGAGATTCCTATCTGGTATGATGATCCGATTACAAGGGATTACTCAGAACGGTTTAAAAATAGGCATGATTCCCCAAAAGAAACAAATTTTGAATATGTCATGCGGGTAAACGGCTTCAAAAGTAAAGAAGCTTTTATTGAAAGACATTCCTGTACGCCCTATTTAATAACAATGGTTGGTTTTCTACCAGGAACTGCGTGGCATTTTCCGCTCGGTATCCAACCGAAGGAGATGATTCAATCCCCGAAATATGCAAGTCCTCGGACGGATACGCCTGCACGCAGTATCGGAATTGGAGGAGTATTCAATGTCATCTATCCTGTAAACGGTCCGGGAAGCTACCAGCTTATTGGCATGTCCGCTGTTCCTGTTGTTGATCACGAAAAATTTTTACCAGAGCTGGAATCATATTTTTTGGCAAGAGCGGGTGACATTTGGAAATATCGATCCATTGATGAATTCGAATACATGCGAATACGCGAGGAAGTGGAGGCAGGAACCTATAAATATCGGATGAAAAATATAGATCTGTCCCCTTTGGAATATGCTGAAAAAGGAAATGAATACATCCGTGAATTGACAGGAGACTTTTAACATGATAGAAATCAATGAATCGGGGCTATGGACTACCGTACAGGATCTAGGAAGGCTGGGAAACTATCATTTAGGGGTGCCTCCGTCTGGGGCGGCGGATAAATTTTCATTCATGGTCGGGAATCTTCTTGTTGGTAATCCTGTCGATTTTGCAGGATTTGAAATGACTGTGTTCGGTGGAAGCATGACATTTCAGAAAAATACAGTGATTGCTTTGACTGGAGCTCCGATGGAAGCTTTACTGAATGGGAGTCCAATGGAGTTCTGGAAGGCAATTTCAGTCCAAGAGGGCGATGATCTTACCTTGAAGGGATGCCTGGAGGGCGTGAAGTCTTATTTGTGTGTGTCAGGAGGAATCAATGTCCCGGAAGTGCTGGGCAGCCGCTCAACCTATGAATTAAGTAAGATTGGCGGATACCAAGGCAGAAAGCTAATCAAAGGCGATAGGGTGAACATTAATGAACCTTTGCCTGGAGTTCTCAAGCAGGCAGGAAAATCTGTACCGTTGGAATTTATCCCAAACTTCAAGCGTTCACAGGAAATCAGAGTAACAATGGGAATTAAAGGGCATATGATTAGCGACGAAGGCTTAAAAGCATTCTTGAATTCTGAATGGACAGTTTCGCCTGAATCGAATCGGGTCGCTTATCGATATACAGGGGCAAAAGTATCTTTTATCGAGGAAGAACCCCCATTTGGAGCTGGAAGCAGCTTTACAAATGTAGTAGATTTTGCCTATCCAATCGGCGGAATTATGTTCCCAAATGAAGAAGAATTGATTGTCCTACAAAATGATGCCACGACCGGCGGGGGCTTTGCTACAATTGGAACAGTCATCAGCCAGGACCTTGATCTGGTCGCGCAATCTCGACCGCTTTCCACCTGTCGGTTTGTGGCGATCACACTGGATCAAGCCATTGAAGCGAGAAAAGAAAGAAACGAAAAGCTGGCAAGGCTAGAAGAAATACTAAAGCGATAAGCAAATAATGTATAAATAGGGTGATGATGATGGGAAAATGTAATATTGATCATTCTCAAGAGAGTGTAGTGGCAAAGCTTGAAAGCCAGGCAGAGTTTCTACCGGGAAGTCTGACCGGAGGGCTGGAACAATTTCTAAAAAGCGAGAGACCGCAGGAAACGTTAAATGAAGTATTCCACTTATTGAAAAAATATGATTTAGCTTCCGAGGAAGAAAGAAAAGAAAGGGATTCGAAGCTGAAACAGTATATAAAATAAAAAACGAGCAGCCCTAGTTTTATGGGCTGTTCGTTTCGTTCATGGAAGGAATTCCAAACTCCTGCGTCATTTCTTCAATTACTTCCTGCAATATATTCAGAAACATGATAACAGCATCTTTTTGGACGCTATTCTTCATTGTCACTAGATTGAGGGTCGTGGTGATAGCAGGAGAGCAAAGCTCCACCAATGGTGGAAGTTCGACCCCAACACTTTTTATGACAGATTTAGGAGGAAATGCAATTCCCATCCCAGCTTTGACCATCCCCAGCATAGGAAGTGTTTCAGTCCCCCAATAAACGATATTTGGACTTATACCTCTTTTTTTACATTCCATAATGATAGTGTCCGAAATATTATATTCATAGGAAGAGTGGTGAAGGAGAAAGTTTTCATCCTGTAATTCTTCTAACGCTACAGATTTTTTCCCTGCAAGCGGATGGCCTGAAGGCAATGCCACCATTACAGGTTCTGTAAACAGTTTTGTTGTAATTAAATCGTTTCTATTATAAACATTCCGCACCATTCCGATATCAAGCTTATGAAAACGCAGATGATCAAGAATGTAAGGGGGAGATCCTTCCTTCACGTGAGTCACGATATTAATAGAACGATCATTCATGCGCTTGATTACCTCAGGGATCAATGAAAAATTAGCCACTGCTGCACATCCGATAGAAACTGTTCCGCGGTGATCCTGCTGATATTCCCGTGCCTCTTGGAGAATAGCTTCCGAGCTTGCTAGAAGCTCGATTCCACGCTGGTAGACCAATTGGCCGGAGTCAGTTAAATATAGGCGTTTCCCTTCCCGTCTGAATAGTTGAATCCCTATCTCATCCTCGAACTTTTTCAACAGCATACTTAATGGAGGCTGAGTCATATTAAGGACTTTAGCAGCTTTTGAAACGGTTCCGTTCTCAACAACAGCAATAAAATACTTCAGTTTTTGAATGTCCATAACAACCACCTATATATGTAAAATATATATTTATTAGTTTTATTATATATTTTACATTTATAAAAATTCAAGATACTATTTATATTGCAAATTCTTATATGAAACTAAATTGAAAACGTTATCTTTTAAACTATATTCAGCAGAAATCATTCCACTTCTGTAAATGGTGAGATGGATGCATATTGGATTCCATTCAGTAGGGTTTAAACCCCGGCTGAATAAAATCTGGGCGCAAATACGCCAAGGCGAATTTGATACGATAGAATGGAGGAGTGAATAATGGATCATTTGTCCATGTGGGAGGCAACAGCCGGTGAGCGAAAAACACGGTCAACACTTGTAGATGAGAAGCATTGTGATGTGGTGATTATCGGCGGTGGTTTTTCGGGTCTGTCTACTTCCTATCATTTGCAAAAAATGGGACATCAAACGATTGTGTTGGAAAAAAATGCGGTAGGATATGGAGCCAGTGGAAGAAACGGTGGTGAGCTGCTTACTGGATATCACGGGCCAATGGAAGCATTCGCGCAGAAAAAAGGCTTCGAAACGGCACAGCTAATGTGGGAGCTGTCCCTTGATTCCATTGATTTAGTAGAGAGTATATCCAAAGAAAATGGAATAGCTTGTGATTTAGTCAGACAAGGTGATATCCGTCCAGCTTACAAAGCTTCCCATTTGGATAGCTTCAAAAGAGATCAGGAATACCTAGCGGAAAAGCTGAACTTTCACGAAATATCAGTTATTGACCGACCTGAAATGAAAGCAGAATTGAACACGGATTTTTATCATGGAGCTCGAATCAATGAAAGGGGAGCTCATTTTCATCCGCTCAAATTTGCACTCGGTCTTGCGGATGCCGTAGAAGATCTGGGCGGGGTTATTTATGAAAACTCTGAAGCTACGAACATTCAAAAGGACGCTGCGAACAAGGTTATTGTTGCAACGACTAAGGGAAGGGTCATAGCTGATGAAGTGGTTGTTGTGACAAATGCCTATGCAGGAAATTTGAGTAAGACGTTAAAGAAATCGGTCATTCCTGTTGATAGTATCATGATTGCAACCGAGCCATTGACACAAGAGTTCATGGAAAATCTAATACCTCAAAATCGAGCTGTCTCTGATTCAAAGAACTTACTATACTACTTTAGAAGAACCGCTGATAATCGAATGGCCTTTGGCGGTTCCGGACGAGCTTTTAGCAAGCGAGCCCAGAAGCTGTTGTTTGATCGTTTAAGAGAAGGGATGATCACAGTTTTTCCACAATTGAAGGATGCACGTGTTGAGTACCGCTGGGGAGGAAAAGTCGGGTTTACTCAGGATTTTCTTCCATACATTGGACAGTTGGAGGACGGAACCCATTTCGCTTTCGGATATTGTGGAAAGGGAGCGGCGATGGCCGTGATGGCAGGTAAAGTTCTCGCCGAAACTATTAGTCATCCCGAGCGTGTGAATAATCCGCTTAAAAAAGAAAACCTGCGTCCGATCCCTTTTCATAGCCAACATGCCAAGGGTGTGGGGCTCATGAAATTTTACATGGCACTTCAAGATAAGTACGGGAAATGAGCTTGCGGCTTTTTTCTTTATAGAGTAAAAAATATAAACTGAGATGAAATATTTTTTATTCGGTTTTTCTATGCCTAGCAGCGACGTACAGGAAGTACAAGTGCAGGCGAAGCGACAGGACGTCGCTGCTTGAGCTAGCCGACGTACAGGAAGTACAAGTGCAGGCGCAAAACTAACTGCGTGAAGCGTACTCAATAAAGCTTTCCAGCGAAGTAATTGAAATGTGGTGGCTAAGGAACTCTCTTATCAAAGTTCGCCTTGTGCTTGTCTCCTAAGGCTGCTCACCTTTCGCTTTTCCTAGATAAAATCTTTCATGTCTGCATAACAGCTTTGTCCTATAATAGTAGATGAGAGGGGCTGAACATAACATGAATTTTGAAATCATTATTGTCGGAGCAGGCTCCATGGGAATGGCTGCGGGCTATTTTCTGGCAAGTCAAGGCAGAAAGGTATTGCTAATTGATGCTTTCGATCCACCGCATACGGAAGGGGCTCATCATGGGGAGACAAGGATCATCCGCCATGCCTATGGCGAGGGGGAAAATTATGTGCCCATGGCGCTCAGAGCGCAGGAACTCTGGCAGGATCTTGAAGAAAAATCAAATAGAAGGCTGTTTCTCCAAACTGGTGTTTTAAATGTTGGAGACGCGGAATCTGAATTTATTCAAAATGTCAAAAAGAGTGCGGAAACGTATTCGCTCCCAGTTGAAGTTTTAACAGCGTCAGAAATGAATGAAAGATGGCCTGGTTTCCAATTCTCAAATGATTTCGTCGGCTGTTTTGAAAAAAATTCCGGAGTACTTATGGTCGAAGAATGTGTACGAGCTTACCGCGAACTGGCTGAGAAAAACGGAGCAGTCCTGAGGACAAATACAAGCGTAAAAGCAATCAAAGCAAGTGAATCTTCGGTTATTGTAAAAACAGACAACGAAACATTTACAGGGGAAAAATTAATTATCACAGCAGGAAGGGGGTCAGACCCCATTCTTTCGGCTTTGGGATTGGAGTTGCCGCTTCAGTCGATGAGAAAAACCTTCTCTTGGTTCGACTCTGACGAAGCTGTTTATCGTGCTGATGTTTTTCCAGCTTTTGCGGTCAATTATCCTAACTCTGACGAATTGTATTATGGCTTTCCGAGCATCGATGGGGCCGGAGTGAAAATCGGCCGCCACGACGAGGGGCAGCCTGTAAAGTCTGGTGAAGTATTGGCTGACTATGGAACTTTTCCGGAAGATGAACAGGATGTAAAGAAGTTTGCTTCCAAGTTCATGTCTCAAAAGCTGCCACTGAAATTCGGAAAAACATGCGTCTACACAAATTCTCCCGACAGCGACTTTATCATTGACAGGCATCCAGAATTGAATCATGTCATCTTCGCCTGCGGATTTTCCGGGCATGGTTTCAAATTTGCCAGTGCCGTCGGAGAAATACTGAGCCAATTGGCAGTGGATGGAAAAAGTAAACAGGACATCTCGGATTTTTCAATAGATAGGTTTTAAAAAGATAATAGAAACCGAAAAGAACTGACTAAATTAGTTGGTTCTTTTTTGTTCTTTTTGTAGGTTTTGACAAAGAATTGATGGGAGCATATTAAACATCCAGCTTTGTTAAAAACAATTATGCATAGAAGCTATAACAAACGACGTCTATTAGACCCATTAACTCCTGTTTAGTACTTTTTAAAAAAACTTCTCCAATAAGTGAAATTATTCGAAGCTTATACTCGTTATATTAGTTGAAACATAAAAACGCGGCATGCGCATGGTCGTTTGAGGCAGGAGGTCACAATGCAAGAGGAAATTCAGTGGGTCCAAGAAGTGCTATCTGGAAACAAACAGGCCTACTCACACATTATTAATAAATATAAAAATCAGTTATATGCCACGATTCTGGGAATGACGAGAAATCCGCATGATGCACAAGATTTAGTACAAGAAGCGTTGATTAAAGTGTATTACCAGCTTGGTAAATATGATAACAGAGGGTCGTTTGCCAGTTGGATTTATCGCGTGGCAATCAATCATTGTATGGATGAATTTCGAAAGAAACGTCACATAGAGGTTAGGATGACTGAAGGATCGATGGAGAAGAACCTCGAACATCCAGAAGTTATTTTTCTAAAGAAGGAGAAAAACAAGCAGTTAGAGTTGCTAATGGATACTTTGCCAGAGGATGAACGGATGATTATCCTATTACGATATGTCAATGAGTTGAGCTATGAAGAGATCAGCGAACTTGTGGATGTGCCTGTTTCAACCGTTCGCAATAAACTTCATCGAGCTAAGAAAAAAATGAGAAATACAATTAAACGGGAAGGAGGCTATTTTAATGAAGTGTCCAACTGTAGATGAACTTTCACGTTATGTAGATGATTTAGTAACTGGGCATGAATCTGTTAATATAGACGACCATCTGGAAGGATGCATCGAATGCAAACGTGTCGTTAAAGCACTCATGGAGGAACAGCAATTTATAAAAGAAACATTGCAAACACCGACACTACCGGATGATTTTGATTCACTTGTTCTTAATAAGATCAAACCATATGAAAAGAAAACGTTTCTACGGAAAAGAGTTTATTGGAAACCTATAGCAATTCTAGCAGCAGGTCTTTTGTTAGCAGTTGGTCTAACTGTTACAGTAAATCCGACTCTTGCTCAATGGATTGGTGGATTGTTCTCCACTGAGGGTGTTGATGAAGGGTTAAGAATGGCGACGGAAGCAGGATTTTCAGAACGTGTCGATCGTGAAGTAACCGATCAAGGGGTTACTTTTAAAGTTGAAGATGTTATTGCGGATTCTTCTCGGGTCGCTCTATCCTATGAAATTCTCAATAAAAATGGAAAATCACAAAACATTGACTTAGGTTTATTGGATGAAGGAAACGAAGTACGAGCAACGGATTCTCTTGGTAATCCCCTTGAACTTACAGACATGGCTTTAACAAATGCAACCGATTATGGGTTAATCGAATTTTCATTAAGCGAACATCAAGAATTGAATAACATTATTGTCAATTTTAATTTAACTAGACTAAATGGAAAAAAGGGGAGCTGGAAGCTGGACGTCCCTGTTGATTTAAAAGAGAGTCTTAAAGCGACAAAAACTATACCATTCCAAGATGTAAAAACGAATCAGCATGGCGTCATGATCGACATGCAGAAAGTTCGATTTACACCTTCTTCTTTTGAGTTATTGTACGAAACGGATTTTACAAAGGAAGAAAAAATAAAATTAGAGAAAAACATTGGAAAGCTCGAAAAGCAATATGGAAAAGAAATAGCAAATGATATGCGTAATAGTTATGGAAACGATATTAAATATCATATCGAAAATGAGGAGATGAAAACCGTTTATAATAATGGTTCTGATAATGAATTGGGCCTTTTACAAGCTTCCGGACAATTCATGGAAGACCTCGGTCATATCGCATGGAATGATTCATTTATCCCAATAGAAGATGATCATGAGCTCACTTTTGTATTAGATGGGATATATAAAACAGAGCCGTCAGATTTTTCTATTACAATGAAGCCGAAAGAGTTGAAGAAGAAACCTGTCTCATTTGAATACGAAGGGAATTTTATGACGATCAAAAAAGTAAAATTAAAGAAAAATGAGTTTCAAATTGAGATCGAAGGTTACAGAGAAGTGACAGGTTCTGATTTAGCTCATTGGGTCTTAGTGGATGATAAAGGAAAGGCATACACTACTTATCGAAACGGAGGTGTTTCTAATGATGTAAATGACTTGGCAACAACCACTCTATTTTCTTATGGTGTTAATGAAGTACCTAAAGAATTAACGTTACACCTTATTTCCGCGATCCGTTATTATGAAGTCAAAGATAAATGGAAGGTACCATTATATTAATCTTAAGGAGGCTGTTAAAGCTGTAATAGGTTAAAATGTCGTACAACTTTCCAATTGATAAATCGCAGTTGATGAGTGAAAATAATTTAAGATAATCAGATAAAAAAGGTTACCAACTCGCAAAGTGCGGAGGGGGTAACCTTCTTTACATGTTGCTCGTTCCTCTTTTTTAAGCCATTCCACTCACGAATTTTTCAATTTTCTTTCCTTTCGAGTTCCTTTCCATCTTCATGCATCTGATAACCTTTTGACCGAAAATCCAAAACCCAGCACTTACTTTAACAGATTAAAAGGTTGATGCTATAAAGAAAAAACGCGTTGAAGCGTGTGTTTGCACGGTTTTTTCATTTATATTAAGCTGACAATTAATAAGGCAATTTTTAACTTCATTCACAGAAGTCTCCTACTTCTGTAAGTGGTGAGAGGAATGTCTATGGATATTCCATTAAGTGGGGAACAAAACTCGACTGAATGAAGTTAAAGCCTCCGGCGATGCCACAGAGTTTCAGAGGAAATTTATCGGGCGCAAATACGTCAAGGTGCATTTGATAAAATGCTCTAAAAAGTAAAGGAGCGATGAACAATGACAATAACGGAGACAAGGCAATTTGATGCAGAATTACAGTTTCCTATGCTTCAGATTGTGGATCATAAAGGAAATCTTGTAGATGACACGTATAAGAGTGAGATGACGGAGGAAATGGTTCAACGGTTTTACCGGCAGCTTAAGACGATGCGGTTATTTGACAGAAAAGCGGTCAATCTTCAGCGCCAAGGACGTTTAGGCACTTATCCGCCTTTTGAAGGGCAAGAAGCGGCACAAGTTGGAAGCGCTTTAGCTCTTGATGACAAGGATTGGATGTTCCCTACTTACAGAGATCATGCAGCAATTATCACTTTTGGACAATCTTACAATATTTTATCTAACTGGAATGGCCGCATTGAGGGGAACGTACCGCCGAAAGGAAAGAAAATTCTTCCACCGTCTGTTCCGATTGCTACACAGCTTCCACTTGCAGCAGGTGCAGCCATGGCAGCGAAGTTTCAAGGTCATACTACAGCATCGATTGCCTATTTCGGTGATGGAGCCACATCAGAGGGAGATTTTCATGAGGGGATGAATTTTGCAAGCGTATTCAAAGCACCGGTTGTATTTTTTAATCAGAATAATGGTTATGCGATTTCTGTTCCTATTGAAAAGCAGATGAATTCAAAAACGATTGCCCAAAAATCTGTAGCTTATGATATGCCGGGCGTCCGTATTGATGGGAATGATATTTTCATTGTTTACTTTGAGACGAAAAAAGCATTGGAGAGAGCGCGAAGCGGTAAAGGTCCAACTCTAATTGAATCGGTTACATGGAGGTATGGTGCCCATACGACTGCAGACGATCCAAAGAAATACCGCGATCAACAGAAGAGTGAAGAGCGCAGAGAATATGACCCGGTTACGCGGCTAGAGCTTTTTATGAAGAAAAATGGCTATTGGGACGACGCTTGGGCCCAAAAAATTGAAGAAGAGGCTACGGAAGAAATTGAAGCGGCTGTTAAAGTGATGGAAACGATGCCTGCTCCGGATGTTAACGATCTTTATGACCACATATTTGAACAGGCGCCATGGCCTATTGCAGAACATAAGCAACAATATCTGAAACATTTGAGAGGTGAGAATTAGGATGCTTGCAACTTCGACGAAACCAATGACATTGATTCAAGCAGTTACAGACGGGCTGCGGACGATGTTGAAAGAAAATGAGAACGTACTTGTTTTGGGGGAAGACGTTGGAAAAAACGGGGGAGTGTTCAGAGCAACGGATGGGCTTCAAGAGGAATTTGGCGAAGAACGCGTCATTGATACACCATTGAGTGAGGCCGGAATCATCGGTACCTCTATCGGAATGGCGATGTATGGGATGAAGCCGGTAGCTGAGATCCAATTTTTAGGCTTCGTTTATCCGGCCTATGAACAGATTATGACTCACGCAACACGAATGCGTTATCGCTCCATGGGGGAATTTACAGTACCGATGGTAATCCGTGCACCATATGGAGCAGGTGTCCGCGCCCCAGAGATCCATTCGGACAGTGTGGAAGCTCTATTTACCCATATGCCCGGAATCAAAGTGGTTTGCCCATCCAATCCATATGACGCCAAGGGGCTGCTTATATCCGCGATTGAAGATCCGGACCCGGTTCTGTTCCTTGAGTCTCTTCGCCTGTACCGCTCGGTAAGAGGAGAGGTCCCTGAAGGAAAATATGCTGTGGAAATCGGAAAAGGAGCCCGCTTAAAAAAAGGGCAGGATGTCACGATTATCTCATGGGGAGCAATGATTCCGGTTGCTATGAAAGCTGCGGAAGAAGCGGAGAAAACAGGTATCACCTGTGATGTAATTGATTTGAGGACTTTATATCCGATTGATAAAGAGATTATCGCCGAATCTGTCCAAAAGACAGGGCGCTGTGTCATTGTTCATGAAGCGCACGGAACGGGCGGACTTGGAAATGATATTGTTTCAATGATCAATGATACATCTTTCTTATACATGAAAGCTCCAATTGAACGAGTGACTGGAGCCGATGTCCATGTTCCATTCTGGGCTTTGGAAGAACATTACTTGCCTACCCCTGCACGTGTCAAAGAAGCAATTGACAAAGTCATCAATTTTTAAGGAGGGATTTGAATGATCGAAGTAAAATTGCATGATATCGGTGAAGGGATGACAGAAGGGGATATCATTTCATACCTGGTGAAAGCAGGAGACAATGTCAGTGTTGACCAGCCGCTTGTCGAGGTTCAGACGGAGAAAATGGTGGCAGAACTAACATCGCCGGCGAATGGCACTGTGAAAGAAATTCTGATTGATACAGGAAGAACGATTTCTGTCGGCACAACTATTTTGACGATTTCTTCAGACCAGCAAGATGCAGATCCTGCTCCTGCGAAGGAAGAAGCTGCAACAAGCGTTGCATCGGATGCGCCGCTGCAAAAATCGATGATCATGGAAAGGCAAAAGACTGATCCGCTTTCCAATAGAGTAAAAGCAGCTCCATATACTAGGAAAATTGCTAGGGAAAATGATGTTGATATCACACTTGTAGAAGGAACGGGACGTGCCGGCCGAATTACAGTTGAAGACGTTCTCCGCTATGTGGAAGCAAAAGATAATGGTCACACAACAAACATCGCACATACCGAAGTGCCAGCTGTTGAAACAGGAGCGGTGAGTCCGCCTGAGGAGTCATTTGATACGATTCCATTTAAAGGCCGCCGGAAGCAGATTGCGATGAAAATGAGCCAGTCACTCTTTACCATCCCGCATGTCTGCCATTATGAAGAGGTTGACATGACCGAGCTTCTCAATTTCCGTAAAGAACTGAAAGCAATGGATGAAAACATTTCAGCAGCAGCATTCTTTATTAAGGCGCTGGCTATCGCGTTAAAAGATTATCCTATTTTCAATGCCAAATTAGACGAAGAGAACGAAGTGATCCGTCTTGAAAAATCGGTTCATATGGGAATCGCAGCGGATGCGGAAGAAGGCCTGATTGTTCCAGTCATTCGTGATGCAGAGAAGAAATCTTTGCGAGCTATCCATCAGGAAATGAAGGAATTGACACAAAAAGCAAAAGAGAACAAGCTGACAGTGCGCGAAATCACAGGCAGCACTTTTACGATCAGCAATGTTGGCCCAATGGGAAGCATTGGTGCAACACCAATCATCAATTATCCTGAAACAGGACTTATGGCATTCCATAAAACGAAAAAGATGCCTGTCGTCAATGAGAATGATGAAATCGTGATTCGCTCCATGATGAACGTGACGATGACATTTGACCACCGAGTCGCTGACGGCGGAACAGCCATTGCTTTTACAAACCGATTTAAATCCCTAATTGAAGATCCTAAAAAATTAATGTTGGAGCTTGTCTAACTAGATAGATTGAATGGAGGAAACAGAAATGGCAAAACAGCTTGAAAAGTCATCAATTGGAAATGAGGACGTTTTTCAAAAAATAGCAAATCACGAGCAGGTTGTGTTCTGCAATGACCCCGCCACTGGCCTACAGGCCATTATCGCTATCCACGATACAACCCTAGGCCCTGCTCTGGGTGGAACCCGCATGTATCCCTATAAAAATGTGGATGAAGCACTAGAAGACGTACTTCGTCTAGCAGAAGGAATGACGTATAAATGCGCAGCCGCCGATATTGATTTCGGCGGCGGGAAAGCTGTTATTATTGGAGATCCAGAAAAGGATAAATCCCCGGCATTGTTCCGTGCTTTTGGTCAGTTTGTGGATTCGTTGAATGGGCGATTTTATACGGGAACGGATATGGGAACCACGATGGATGATTTTGTGCATGCACAGAAAGAGACTAATTTCATTAATGGAATTCCTGAAGAATATGGTGGAAGCGGCGATTCATCGATTCCGACTGCCCAAGGAGTCATCTATGCGCTGAAGGCTACAAACCAGTATTTGTTTGGAAACGATAGCCTTTCAGGTAAAACATATGCTATTCAAGGACTGGGAAAAGTAGGCTATAAAGTAGCAGAGCAACTTTTAAAAGCTGGCGCCGATTTATTTGTGACGGATATACATGAAAATGTCCTTGATTCCATTAAGCAAAAGTCAGAAGAGCTTGGAGGTTCAGTGACCATTGTAAAAAGTGATGACATTTATAGCGTGCAAGCGGATATATTCGTTCCATGTGCGATGGGTGGAATTATCAATGATGAAACAATTCCAAAGTTAAAGGTTAAGGCGGTTGTTGGATCAGCCAATAACCAGCTCAAAGACTTTTGCCATGCCAATGTACTAAACGAGAAAGGTATTCTCTACGCACCTGATTATATTGTTAATGCGGGCGGCTTGATTCAGGTTGCTGATGAACTTTATGGACCGAATAAAGAGCGGGTCTTACTCAAAACGAAAGAAATTTACCGTTCACTCCTGGAAATTTTCAATCAGACTGCCCTTGACTGCATTACAACAGTAGAGGCCGCAAATAGGAAATGTCAAAAGACGATGGAGGGTCAGCGAATCCGTAATAGTTTCTTTTCTAGGGGACGCAGACCGAAATGGAACGTAAAAGAGTAATATTGAAAGCGTAAACATAAAAGGAATAAGCACCTGTTCATCTACGCACAGACTAAGCTGAAATGTGGAAGACGTTCGTTTGGATGCTATAGAACATCTATTTCTACTAGGGCCCTTAGTCTAATTTGATGCTTTTTTAATAGGGAAGAGGAGTTGAACAAATGAATAAATATGAAACGGTTGATCTGAAGGAGGTAGCGAATAATGGGGCCACTCCCCCAAATTGCGATCTAACCTTGCAAATCCAGCCTGTTCATGCAAAGGATGGAAAATCAAAAGGAATTTGGGAAGTAGATGAGAAATTCTTGAATGGGATTGGTGTCACAATGGGCGGATACCTTGCTTCAGCGGCTGATATCATGATGGCATATGCCATTTCGTCGCAGTTGAAAGAAGACCAGACATTTGCTTCTATTGATCTGCACACAACTTTTCATCGCCCGGTTTTTCCTGGAACGGTAGAGGTTTACGCATCGGTTGAAAGATTGGGGAAAAAAGTGGCTTATCTGACAGCAGAATTGGTTCAGAATGATAAAAAGGTTGGGAACGCTGTTTCTTCTGTCATGATCATTGAAAAATAGTGAAGATTTTGGAAAGATATCAATTGAACTTAAAGAGACGAATGAAGTGTATAATAGATAGATCAGTTCATTCGTTGCACTAAAATACGGAGGTCTTCATTCTTCATGAGTTCTCAAAAACAACAATTAAACATATACTATGCTGTGGCTCCAATTGTAATCCTCACTATTTTGGCGGCGCTGACTATCTTCAAGTGGGATGCAGGTATGTTCATTCCTTTGTTGGGGGGTATTGTGGCAAGTGCGATTGTCGGGTTGATGGCAGGATTTAAATGGGCAGAATTGGAGAAATTCATTGCTCAAGGTGTCGCCAGGGCCTTGCCTGCCATTTTCATCCTTTTCCTTATCGGTGTCATCGTAGGTACATGGATTTTAAGTGGCGTGATTCCAACTATCATTTACTATGGACTCGGAATACTCAGCCCGAAAATTTTCCTTCCGGCAGTCGCTCTTATTACAGGAATTGTTTCCATGACGCTTGGAAGCTCATTTACTTCTCTCGCAACAGTTGGACTTGCCCTAATGGCTATTGGATCGGGCTTAGGTTTTCCAGCACCTATCGTTGCAGGGGCGGTCATATCCGGTGCCTTTTTGGGAGACAAGCTTTCGCCGTTATCAGATACAACCAATATTGCACCGGTCATGGCAGATACAGATTTATTTAGTCATATCCGCCATATGATGTGGGATACGATTCCGGCATTTGTCCTTTCCCTCATCCTCTATTGGGTGGTGGGTCTGAATTACTCCACCGGAACTGCATCTGATGGGAAAGTCCAAGAGATCATGCAGGGGCTGGACAAGTTGTTTCTTATCAACCCGCTGCTTCTCATTTTGCCCTTGCTTACTTTGTATATTGTTTATAAACGGCTTCCTGCTGTACCTTCGCTCATTTTCATCATCGCATTGGGAGCCTTGGCAGCCCTGTTCGTACAGGGAAGTAATATCACACAAATCGTCAATGTCATGACGGATGGCTACAAAGTTGATTCCGGAATTAAAACAATCGATTCATTGCTCAACCGTGGAGGAATCACCTCTATGCTGCCAACCATCGGTCTTGTCGTTTTGGCGACTGGCTTGGGCGGAATACTGGACGGTACTGGAGCATTCAGGCGAATTATCGAGACAGTGGCAAGTAAAATCAAGAGCACTGGTTCTCTGATTCTATCGACTATTGCCTCAACTTTCTTAGTTGGATTGGCAAGCGGAGAACAATATTTGTCAATTATCCTTCCGGCTAGAACTTTTAGGGATAAATATAAAGAGCGGGGGCTGGACACAAAAAATCTTTCCAGGTGCGTGGAAGCGGCTGGAACAGTCGGTATCAACTTGATTCCCTGGAGCGTAACGTCAGTTTTTGCTTCCCAGGTGTTAGGAGTTAGTCCAATGGACTTTATCCCATTCATTTTCTTCGCTTTTCTTGTCCCTATTATCAACATTCTCTATGGATATTTGGATATTTCTATTGCAAGGAAGGATTATTCTCAAGAAGGATTTTCCAAGCAGGGACCTGCTAAAGAGTCAACACTTAAAAGCATCATGTAACAGCGTCTAAAAGCCACTTACCAGCATTTCGAAGTAAGTGGCTTTTTTGATTGGTTCAAGAGTATCAGAATAATTTACCACATCTATGGAATTTGTCATTTTTGCTTCAAATACAATGTAGAACAAAAGGGTAAATGTTATACAAATTGTATAACTTAGTAAATGTAACTTCTTACAGGGTGATAATTGTATGGTGTTTTTGCACAAAATATAATGGTTTTACATTTAAAAAATGCAAAGGCATTTACTTAATGAAAATGACATCTCGTTTATCCTTTCTAAGGATAGACATCTTTTTGTTTTCAGAGAAAGTTATGGAAGAAATATGATACTATTTAGATAACGCTTTCATTTCAAGGAATAAAAGGAGGGGATTTCTTTGCACAATGCAAAGAAAAAAGAATGTCAGTCGATCAACAGTCTGTCTCTTAAAAACATTTTTGAAGCACGAAAAAGAGTATATCAAATTGTAAAGCCTACTCCGTTTATCCATTCCATTCCTTTATCAGAAAGCCATACTTCACAAGTCTTTATCAAACTTGAAAATTATCATGAAATAGGTGCCTTCAAAGTAAGAGGGGCTGCCAATAAAATATTAAAACTTTCCAATAAGGAAAAAAAGAGGGGAATCGCCACTTTTTCAACGGGGAATCATGGGCTAGCCGTCGCCTTTGTTGCTAAAAAGCTGGGAATCGAGGCCACTGTCTGTATTTCACCAAGAGTTCCAAAGGCAAAGGTGAATGCTATCCGACGAGCAGGGGCTAAGGTTGAAATTGTTGGTAACAGCCAGGACGACGCTGAAAAACATTGCCATAAGCTTGAACAAATCAATGGACTGACTGTGATCAAGCCGTTTGATGATCCTGATATTATAGCAGGTCAGGGCATTATTGGTCTCGAAATGGCTGAAGAGGTTCCCGACCTGGATGCGGTAGTGATTCCATTGTCTGGCGGAGGATTGTTTGCAGGAGTTGCGCTTGCGCTGAAGTCTTATAATCCGTCTATTCAAGTGATCGGCGTTTCAATGGAGCGTTCACCTGTTATGTATGAAAGCATCAAAGCAGGAAAGCCGGTCGTTTTACAGGAGCAGCCTACTCTCGCAGACAGTTTGCTTGGCGGGATCGGATTGCACAATGAATATACTTTTAAAAGCGTCAAGCAATATGCTGACGAGCTAATTCTTGTTTCTGAAGATGAAATAGCCGAAGCTATGGGATTCATGGCTGGCGAGCACCGGATGATTGTAGAAGGGGCAGCAGCTACGGGAGTTGCTGCGATTTTACAGAAAAAGCTTCCGACGGAGTTGTCCAAAGTAGGGACAATCATTACGGGGAACAATGTTGATCTCTCTATTATTTCAAAAGTTATACAAGACTACAAGATTCATCAGACAGGGGTGGGTGGATATTGAACTTGTCTTTGGAGGATGTATTCAAGTTTCCTATTTTTGAAACAGCTAAAATCATTTCGGGTAAAAAAGAACTTCAAAAGAAAACAGTTGAATGGGTTTCGGTTATTGAGAGCCCTGTTGAAAATTTTGTGCGTGAAAACGAGCTGGTTCTTAGTACGGGGATAGGCTGCTATACAGATCCGCATTTATTTTTTGATTTTGTAAAGGACGTCTACGAATCAGGTGCTTCTGCGCTGGCTATTGCCACCGGTCATTATATTTACAGGATTCCGGAGGAGATCATTGATTTTGCGGAAGCAAACAAGTTTGTGATGATCGATTTGCCATGGGAAATCAGGTTTGCTGATATTATTCACGAAGTGACGAGCGCAATTAACAGGTTGCAACAAGACGAGCTGATCCGATTGAAGGAAGTGCAGCAGGACTTGATAGAGATGTTTTTAACAAAGAAGCCTTTTTTGTCCATTGTTTCTTTCATTGAAAAAGAACTGGGATTGCCGCTGCTTGTTATGAATAACAGGGGGAACGTGGCAGGGGGTTCCGCTCAGATAAGGGATGTCCGCCGGATGTGGAATGATATGAAGAAGAGCGAGGAAGTGGAAGAATCACACCATCCGATCTTTTCAAAAATGAAGCGGGCCGAGACAAAGGATGCTCAGTTATTTCATATGAAAATCCAGTCAAGTGAGCAAAATCAGGGGGATTTTTTTATCGTGGCTCCGCCCTCTTACAAAATGAAGCTGAGGGAAGCCAATCTAATAGAACAGGCGGTCATGGTATGTGCATTATGGCTTACAAGCGAAAATGCTATAGCTGAAAATAAAAATATATTGCAGCAGGATTTTGTTAGAGGTCTTTTAAAAGAGGAGGAACTCTCCGAACAGTTGGTGAGAGAAAAGGCCAAAGCTCTTCGATTGGATGTAGATTTGCCGTATGAATGTCTGATTGGATATCCTGAGAATTTGGAGTCCCTGTTTTACCAAGAGCAGAACAATAATATACAAACGAAGAATTCCTGGCTTGAAAATATGATGGCGTATATTGAAATGGAGCTGGTTGATGCAGCGCAATCCATCCATCGCCAGATAATATATGTCCAGGAAGGTGACAAGATGATCGTTTTTTTACAGACAAATGAAGCTATTACCCCATCCTCTTCAAATGGAACGGTTAACCAGTTTCTTGATTTAGTTGATCGGAGATTGAACAAGCTCCTTCCGGGCGTCGTCGTTTCATGGGGGATAGGAAAACACCGGGATGGGATCATGTCTTTTTATAGAAGCTTTCATAAAGCGGCATCGGCTTTGGAAGTGGGCAGGAAACAAAAAGGGATTGGCAAGCGGTATCACTTTGACAATTCGATGATCAGTCGGCTGATATTAACCTTATGTAAGAACGAAGAGGTGCAGGAAATTACAATGACAACTATTTCACCTTTGGTAGAATACGATGAAAAAAGGGAAATGGATCTGATCAATACCTTCATTGTCTATAATGAAAATGCCAGCAATGTGAGCCAGGCGGCACGCGTTCTTAACCTGCACAGACAATCTCTTTTATACCGGTTAAGGAAGATTGAATCATTGACTAATCTCTCTTTAACGAATCCAGATGATGTATTCTTGCTGGATTTCAGTATTAAAATTTGGATCAGTAGTGGAAACAGAGGAATGGATCAACAAATCATATAGTTTGATGTAGCGAACCAGCCTAAATCCGAGGCTGGTTCGCTTGTTGCTTTTGAGTAAAATACTGAAATAATCAAATTGTATAAAGACAGGCAATAAAAGTTCATACAGTTTTTATAATGTTTTTTGCTTATTGAATAATTATAATAAATAAAAATGTAAACGCATACATAAATTTAATTATTTGAAAGGAGTGCTTTCAGACAGGCTGTTCGGAAAATGATGGATAAGCATTATAAGGGGGAGCTTGAAATGAAAAAATGGTCAATGATGTTCATTGTTGGTTTATTGATATTGCTGACTGCATGCGGAAATAGCAGCGATAGTTCAAATGGAGGAAAAAGCGATGGAGATTCAAATGCGCAAACATCCACGCTTGATCGCCTGAAAAAAGAAGGCAAGGTGAAGCTTGGTGTAGCAAATGAAAAACCGTATGGCTATAAAAC
>NZ_JACSPV010000049.1 GCF_014836955.1 Bacillus norwichensis | reverse complement strand
AAAAACATAAGAATAGACGGCTGTTTGGCATGCGCACCGAAAAGGTGCGCTTATTTTATTTATATTTCGGGCTTACGCTAAATCAAGAAGAGTTGGAGAATCCCATCCGTCCGCTCCCATTAACGGAACGTCAATACCCATTTCGCGCGCTTGTTTAACAATTAACCCTACTTCTTCATAGTATCCAGGGATAAAGATAAATTCAGGGTTAGCAGATTTAATACGGGTTAGTGTAGAACGGAAATCTGAATCCTTAGCTACATAAGACTCATTTGCGACTGTTTCTCCACCCACGGACTCAAAATATTCTTTAAAAGATTTTGCTAAGCCTTTTGAGTAGTCACTAGAATTATCAGAATAGATTGCTGCCTTTTTAACTTTTAATTCATTTGCGGCGAAATTAGCAGCGACTGTTCCTTGAAATGGATCGATAAACGAAGTTCGGAACACATACTCATTCAAGCTGCCATCTTCATTGACTGTTACCGTTGGGCTTGTACCTGACGGTGAAATTAACGGCGTTTCATTATCATTAGCAATCTGAGCTTGTGCAACAGTCGCACCACTTGTTGCTGCACCTATAATGGCTACAACTTTATCTTGAGTGGTTAGTTTAACTGCACCACTTGTGGCCTCAGCAGCCTCAGATTTATTGTCGACCTTTACAAGTTCAATTTTTTTGCCATCAATTCCGCCCGCCTCGTTAATTTCATCAAGAGCTAATTGAATACCATCAGCTTCGGATGTTCCATAAGATGCAACAGCTCCGGTAAGTTCAAGGTTTAGACCAATTTTAATTGTACCACCATCTTTAGAGCTAGATGATTCCCCGTCTCCATCACTACTGCTTTTTTCCCCGCAGCCAGCTAAAACTCCTAAAGCTAATGCAGTTGCTGCAAAAATGCTTGTAAACTTTTTCAATTTCATTTATACCCCCCATAGTCTTTAAATAACTCTAATCAATAGATAGATATTCACTTAAATATTAGAATTATTTTTAATATAATGAATATAATCGAGTATTGCGAATCAAATTTTAATTGCGTCTGCCGGAATACTCTGTCTATTATGTGAATTTTTTATCGTCCCCTTACATACTAGGATTATAAAAAGTATACATTTTTCATTCTATTTTGTCAAAATATTTTTTCTTGTCAGATAAAAAGGGCTTCCAAGGAGTTTTTTATCTCTTGAGACGCCCTATTAAGTTGCAAGACCTAGGTTGCTAAATGATTTTTTTGTATAGCGTCAGAACCATAATCAAAAAGATTTAAACAGCTTCATTATAAACTATAAACCTTTATTGTCCTCCAACTACACGTATCATCAAAGTTAAAGAAGAGATACTGGATCATTACACCATATAAATGAGTGATGAGAAATGGAAGGGGCATTTCTACAGATGAGGTTGTTCGTAGTAAATATCATCCATAAATGGCAAAAAAAGATAAAATCAAAAAGCGGGTTTAAAAACAAAGCAAGAGCAATTGCATCGGCAACTACTCTCGTTCAAGGATAAATATAGAAAAGCAAGATATTCGCCTTGATTTTAGTCAAATGACTTGAGTATTGTTGAAAATCCTTTTATACAATGCTTACACAAAACATAAGCCAGAAGACATAAACTTCAAATGTCAAAACGACAGTATCCCGGATGTGTGGATAAACTGTCGTTTTTAAGAAATTACACTAGCTTTTTTGAGTCCGTTTAATTGAATACTACCTTTTCACTGCATAAAAGTCATTCTGAATTGCACCGAAGTTTCTACGATGATATAGCATTGGCTCTTTTTTTCTACTTCTAAATTCACCACTTAGCTATATGGGTTTCAGGGAGCTATTACATCATGCCAGGCATAAGACACTGTCCTGTAACATCGTTACGGCTTTTACCTTCTACAGGTGTAACATCATGAACGATGTTTTATGCCTTTTACTACATTGCGTTAGCAAAATGTTAGCAATTTCAAGCAGATAGAATGATTGCCCACTTTGCTTTTAGATTTACATTACGACCATCTTGGCTCTAACTATCTTTACAAGGGCATCTACGGCTAGTGGACTGAGCCTGAAAGAGCATTTATACCATTTTGCAGTAGTCTCTAGGTCAGTTTGAACTGGGGTAAAGTTTACGGAAGGACTGTAGACAGTAATTTTTCTGCCTAAATCATTGTTGTATATTTGCTGTGCAATTATACGGACTTCGCCAATCATTGTCTTGAATTTCCGTATATTTAACGCTGTACTCCTTTCTACTATACCTTCAATCATTGTAGATAACATAATACGCTTCACTTTAACCATTATCCTAATAGTTTTTTAGCTAGTAAAATCAACGATCAATTTAGTGCTCTTTGTCATTCAGCCACCACATACAGAAGTAGGAGACTTCTGCTAAAAGAAGTTAAACTCTACAACGCTATTGAGTGTGGGCCATATCCTTGTGAACATTATTAAACACATGTGGAAGGCGACTACCCAGTTTACTAAGAATTTCATTCGTAATAGTTCCACACTTTTCCGCTAGATCCTGGCAATGGATTTGCTCTACCCCATCACGACCAATAATCGTAACAACATCATTCGCTTTTACCTCATCAACATAAGAAACATCAATGATGATTTGATCCATACAAATTCTACCGATGATAGGAGCCTTTTTAGAATGTAGTAGTACATATGAGTTGGTCTCCGATAGATGCCGTGGAATTCCATCCGCATACCCGATGGTTGCTACCGCAATTTTCATATTCGTTTTGGCTGTATATGTTCGACCATAACCTATCGCCTCACCAGATTGAATCTCTTTTACCGCTGCAATCCTTGCTTTTAAGGATAATACCGGCTGTAACTTGACATGTGTACGTATCTTGTCATTTTTACTTAACACACCATATAGGGCTAATCCTGCACGGGCATAATCACTAGGAATATTAGGATAATTTAAGATGCCATAGCTGGATTGAATGTGTATTTTGCCAATTGAAAATCCCTTTGACTCAAGGATTTCGATTGTTTTATAGAATTCATCGAGTTGTTTATTTGTAAATGCAATATCATCATCCGTTAGACTATCCGATACAGAAAGATGTGAAAATACACCTTCTATCACTAAATTGTTACAATTAAAAATACGCTCCAGTTCTGAAAGATTTCGAGAATCTATACCCAAACGGTGCATTCCTGTATCAATTTTAACGTGTACCATAATCTTCTTATCACTATCATTAAGTCTTTTTGCGTATGAATAATCTACAACTGTTTGTGTTAAATGATAACGCCTAAGTAAGTCTACATTCGTTGGATTTGTATAGCCTAATATTAGAATGTCGCCCTTTATCCCATTAGTACGAAGGCGGATACCTTCTGATAAAGTGGCAACAGCAAAAGTATGGATACCTGATTGATTTAATGTTTTTGAGATTACAACATCCCCATGTCCATATGCATTTGCTTTAACAACGGCCATTAGTTTGCATCGTTTTGGCAGAAGCTTTTGCAAGGTCTGTGCATTGTGGACAAGTGCCTCCAAATCGATCTCTATCCAAGCTCTACTGTCCTTTGATGGTAATGGTTTCTTCCCTCGTTGCCATATATAAGATATGAGTCCGGCCGCTGCAATAGAAAGAATACTAACCAAAAGATAGTGAATGAGACTCGTTTCAATTAAAAGCTTTTGCTGGTCTATGAGCTTCGCAAAGCCTCTTATAAAAACAATCATCCACGGATGTATCAGATAGATTAGTAGTGATACATCTCGAATGCTTTTACTACTCCTACCTGGAATCCGCAGTAATAGTTGAAAAAGAAAGTACATACATGGTATTAGCATGACATACATACTGTCATGACGTTGAAGGGAGAAATGATCAAGTAAGAGTCCCTCAACGATTAGAAGCATACTTGAAATGGCCAACCCTATCATACTAGTACGGAGTGAAAGCTGTTTATTTTCATTGAAAATCATTCCACCCATCACAAGGTAAATTGGTGCTAAAAAGACCCCATTTCTCGTGTAATCAAAAACAGCGAATAGTTGATCATACAAAGTGTTCAGAAAAGGTATCTGACGTGCTACTCCATAGTAGCTATCTCCAAAAAGTCCAACCATATATAAAGCTGTTGAAATAACGAAAGTGATTCGCAAACCCATGATCCGCACAAATAACGTGACTAGAACGACACCAATAAGTAAAGCTGGGAAATACCACAAATGATAAAAGGTCCCATCAAATAAAATATCTTTCGGAATCTCTAACCAAAAATTCGACCGATTATAACGTCCAGCATAAATATTTAATGGTAGATAAAGAATAATCGATATTCCGTACAATATCCCCATTTTTTTGCAAAATCTCCAAATATAATGCCAATCCCCTTTTTTAATATACGGAAACAAAAAGTATCCAGAAACCATGATAAAAAACGGCACGGCAACTCTTGCTATAATCCTAGTTAAAATAAAATCGGCTGTCTCATTGAAAGACCATAACGGCGATGTGTGAATGGCAACAACGAGGAAGGCGGCATAAATACGGAATATGTCCAATGCTCCAGCATGTCTGGTTGAATTCATGTTTTACCACCTCCACAATGATACAATAAAGCCATCCACATTATTACCTGATAGTTGGTACACATTATGCTCTGGTAACTCGATCATCGTTTTTTCTCGATCGGCCCTGACATAAAAAATTTCAATTGTTTTCATTTTGTCCTTTATATATAGGTGTTTTTCGCCATAGCTATATTCTTTTATAAATGTCAGGATATACTCTTCAAGACACAATTGATTTTCTTCTATAATTTGTGCATGTGGGTATCCTACATAGCGAAAATGCCAGGGTTCATGGGAAATACCAGTAATCGATTCTTTCTTCTTCCCATATCGTTCGATAAAACCGAAGCTTGCAGCCTTCTTTCGGAAATCACCACATATTCCGGTGTACGGAAAATACGGACGGATAAAATCGATGTCATTGGCATTTTCTGCTAGATCAATCGCTAAACCAGTTTGATGTTCACTTCTTCCAGGTAAGGCGACATATTGGTCTGTAAACGTCTTGCCATTTTCCAGAAGAGAATTTCTGTAAATACGCGCTTGTTCAGCACGATCCCGATATCCACTAACTGGTATAATCTCATTGGAAATACATATTGAATTTAGTAGCTGCTCTAATAAAGTTGCCGTTTTTAATTCCAACAAAATGTCGCTATTAGGAATGTTTGGGTGTTCTATAGAAATCAGCTTGCTAAAATCAAAGTAATGTTCTCTCACAGGATAGTCACGGTTAATCAATATTTGATAACCGTTGTATACATCTCGTTTATCTAGAGTAATCATGATCATTTTTCTATACCTAGTTGAATTAGTTTATCTACAAGCTCGCCAAATTCTAGTCCAATCCCCTTCATCATATTTGGAAAACGACTATGTGTCGTAAACCCGGGGAAAGTATTAACCTCATTGAATACAATTTCCTTCTTTAGTGTTAAAAACATATCCACTCTTGCAAGGCCTTGACATCCAAGTACACGGTATATCATTGTTGCCGTTTCTTTAATTCGTTTAGCTGTTTCTATATCGATTCTTGCTGGCATGTGAATCTTGGAGGATTTAAGATTGTATTTCTCCTTGAAATCAAAAAATCCATGATCCAATTCAATTTCATCCACTTCCCCAACTATTAGCTCGTCATTCCCCACTATGGCGCACCCCACCTCAAAGCCTTCAATGTTCTCCTCAACAATCACTTGGTTGTCATGTAAAAAGGCATTACTCACAGCTTTTGGTAGCTCCTCCATTTCATAAATCTTTGAAATTCCAATTGATGACCCTGCTTTTACAGGTTTTACAAACACTGGAAAGGACAAATGGTTGGTTTGTTCAATGATTTCATTAGCAGTAAGACTTTTGGAGAACACAACAGAGGAAGGAACCTTGATTCCTGCCAATTCAACTAATTTGTGTGCCCTATCCTTGTCCATACACAAAGCGGAGGAAAGTGTATTACAGCCAACAAATGGGATCCCTGCCATTTCAACTAAACCCTGTATCGTCCCATCTTCACCGTTTTTTCCATGTAAAACAGGGAAAACAATATCAATCGTTGTCTCTTTAATGCATTCTATACCAAACTCTATTAGCTTCTTCGCATATCTGTCAGGAGAAATCATAACAGGAACACAATCGTTGTTATGCGAATACCAACTATCTGTAAGAATCCTATTAATATCCCCATAATAACGAACCCAGTCTCCGTCTCTCGTAATACCAATTAAAATAGAATGATACTTTTTTGAATCCATATTACTGATGATAGCGCTAGCTGACTTAAGAGATACTTCATATTCTGAGGAACAGCCCCCAAATAAAATGACGACATTCTTCTTCATTTCTCGTTACACTCCTTTATTTGTGATTCCATATTTACTAACAACAAAAAACACTTTCCGAATTAGTACTTAAATAGTATCAATTCAGAAAGTGTTATTTTTACGTTTATTTCGATAAAATTTATATCCTTTTCTATAAAAATTCCTACGAAATTCTTACAAAGCTCCTGGCAAGCAGACCGTAAATCTAATGGTTTCGTTTTCACTAAAAACCGTTATACGCCCTTGATGACGTTCAACAATCTCCTTTGCAATAGCAAGACCTAATCCGGCTCCCCCCGTTTTTGTACCACGAGATACATCAAGCCGATAGAACTGTTCAAATATACGGCTTTGCTTTTCCTTTGAGATGGTGTTTCCCCTATTTTCAAATTGAATCTCCACACCGTCATCCTTTTTCACCGCAACAATTTTAATTGTCTCATTTTCAAAACTGTAATTAATAGCATTCCGGATCAAATTATCGAAGACCCGCTCCATTTTATTAACATCACATATAATTTCAATATCTGGCTCCATTTCCAAGGAATACTGAAGATTTTTGGTAGCCAGTATTGGCTTAAATTCATATGTGATTTGCTCTAGCATTCTTGTTACATTCACTCGAGTTTGATCAAGTGTTAATTGACTTAGGTTAAAACGTGTAATCTCAAAAAACTCATTAATTAAATCCTCTAAGCGCTCAGCTTTTTCTAAAGAAATAGACAAATATTTTTCACGGAGGTTCTCCGATATTTCCTTCTCATCCCTTAGTAAGGTTAAATAACCGATCACTGAAGTTAGTGGTGTTTTCAGATCATGTGCAAGATAAACAAGTAAATCATTTTTTCGCTGTTCCGCTTCTTTTGCTAATCGAGCGTTACCAATAGCAGCCTGTTTCACCTGATTCATTTGATCTTCAACCTGTTTTAATTCTACTGGTAGATGAATCAGGTTATCGTTTGCCTCCACCAGCTCATTACTCGCTTCAACAATCGTATCGATATAGCGAAGCGTATTTTTCCAGAATATGTGGAAAATGAGAAAGAAACCGATTATCCAGCACATTAACAGAATGGGGACTCTATACATACTAATTAGATGAAGTATTGTATTTATATAGGGGAGGTCATCTGCAAACCGAGATATAATTAAAGCAGCTGCTACATAAACAATACCTAATATTACTGTAAATAAGACTAATGCGATAAAAAAGCGTATAAAAATGACCTTTGTTAGCTCTCTACCTGAGTCACCGTACTTTACTTTACTCAATCGTGTAGCCAACCCCCCAAACTGTTTTAATAAATTTTGGATTTCTAGAAGGTTCGTTCATTTTTTCTCGTAGCCTTCCAATATGAGCCATTACTGTATTATTGTTATCTATATATTTTTCGCCCCATACAGCTTCAAAAAGATTTTCTGAGGAGACAACCTTCCCTTTGTTTTCACACAAATACCATAAAATTGAAAACTCGATAGGAGTCAAAGGTATTTGTTTTCCATACAGCGTGCATTTGCGAGTATCCTTATTAATAGTTAGTCCCGCAAAATCAAATTCTTTTATATTGTCTGTAGATATTTCATCTGTAGAATTGTGGGAATTGTAGCGCTTGTAACGTCTTAATTGTGCTTTTACTCGTGCCACCATTTCAAGTGGGTTAAATGGCTTCGTAATATAATCATCGGCACCGAGCGTAAGACCCGTAATCTTGTCCATGTCTTCCACCTTAGCCGTTAACATGATAACAGGAAATTGATGATTCTCCCGTATTTTTTTACATATCGTAAACCCATTTACATCCGGAAGCATGATATCCAATATGGCGAGATCATATTGATTTACCGTTATACTTTCAAGCGCTTCTTTTCCTGAATGGATGACTGTAACATTGAACCCTTCATTTGTAAGATATACTTTTACTAAATCCGCAATTTCCGTTTCATCATCTACCACTAAAATATTCGTATTCATTCCATTCACCTTTTATTTAATCCTCGTTGTAAATAAACGTAAATATTTCTCTATCATTATACACGGATTATACCATAATGTAATGGATGCAATAAACGAGGGTAGTATTATTGGATTGAACTCCTAAAAACCTCATTTTACTTATGATACGGCTCACCATAACAATTTAAAGGTAGCTAAATAAAAAAGAGATAAACCATATTGGGTGGTTTATTTCTTTTTTACTCATGCTAATGCGACTAAGAAGGAATCATTTCCTAAATGTGCCCCAGTGGTCTTCAAGTATTAATCTTATTCTGTAATTTGATACCTTGCTTTATTTATTTTGTCCTCATCCCAAAGTTGTGGACCCTGTTCATAAAGATTTTTGCCCCTCTTTGGAGTTCCTTTCCATTCCCTTGTTTATCTTCTATAAGTAGACCTTTGGCACACATTTTAATGACGGTGGGCATCCCTATATATCTAACTGTTTGAAATTCAAACTCTAGAGATAAAGCCGTATAAATAAATGCCTCTATTTTCCATCCAAGAAAGTGGTAACATTCAATTCTTGGTGTTTCTGTTTGATCATCAATGCATTCATCTCACCACTTACAGAAGTGGGAGACTCCCGCTGAATGAAGTGAAAACTTAGCGGTTTTAATCAGGAACTTACCCCACATTCATTACGACATACACACATCATTATTGGCCGAAGTCGATGTAGGATTGGAACAGTCATGGACAGGTTGGGACACACCAACGAAAGCACGAGCAAAAACGTATATCTTCACGTTACGAAAAAAATGAAAAAAAGAGGCCTCTCAAAAGTTTGCTCAACTAATGAGAAGCCTAAAATAATATCCACTATGTTAGCATTGTGCTTTTTCTTACATAAACCCCTTGTGCCACAAGGGACTCAGGGATGTATTACATCATTCCGATGATGATATCACTAAAAAAGTTTATCTACACACAACCGAAGCTGTCAGAAAAAGAGACGCGGAAAAGTTTGCTAATCTGATGAATGGCGTATTAGATTTTGATTAAATATGTCAAAAAATGGTCACGGGGCTATCCCATGACCATCTAGGTATTGATATTATCATGTTTTGGTGCGTTTATTACATCATTCCAGGCATTCCGCCCATGCCGCCCATATCAGGCATGCCCATTCCGCCGCCCTCTTCAGGCTTGTCAGCAACCACTGCTTCAGTTGTAAGAAGCATAGCAGCTACGGATGCAGCGTTTTGAAGCGCGTAGCGAGTAACTTTTGTTGGATCAACGATACCAGCGTCGATCATGTTTACCCACTCACCGTCAGCAGCGTTGAAGCCGATGCCGATTTCTTCTTTTTTCAGACGGTCAACAACGACAGATCCTTCAAGACCAGCGTTTTGAGCAATTTGACGTACTGGCTCTTCAAGCGCACGAAGTACGATTTTGACACCAGTAGCCACATCGCCTTCGCCTTCGATCCCAGCTACTTTATTGTAAACATTAACGAGGGCAGTTCCACCACCGGAAACGATGCCTTCTTCAACAGCTGCACGAGTAGCGTTCAATGCGTCTTCGATGCGAAGTTTGCGCTCTTTCAACTCAGTTTCAGTTGCAGCACCAACTTTGATGACAGCTACGCCGCCAGCAAGTTTAGCCAAGCGCTCTTGAAGTTTTTCCTTATCGAACTCAGAAGTTGTTTCTTCCAGTTGCGCACGGATTTGATTTACGCGGCTTGCGATGTTCGCAGAGTCGCCAGAACCTTCAACGATTGTTGTATTTTCTTTGGATACAACAACTTTAGCAGCGCGTCCAAGAGATTGGATTGAAGCTGTTTTCAGGTCAAGGCCAAGATCTTCAGTGATCACTTCTCCACCAGTCAAGATAGCGATATCTTCAAGCATAGCTTTGCGGCGGTCACCGAAGCCAGGAGCTTTAACAGCAACTGCGTTGAATGTTCCACGAAGTTTGTTCACTACAAGTGTAGCCAGAGCTTCACCTTCAACATCTTCAGCGATGATCAACAAAGGTCTGCTTTGCTGAACGACTTGCTCAAGAAGTGGAAGTACTTCCTGGATGTTAGTGATTTTCTTGTCAGTGATCAAAATGTATGGATCTTCAAGAATCGCTTCCATTTTGTCAGAGTCAGTTACCATGTAAGGAGATGCATATCCGCGGTCGAATTGCATACCTTCCACTACATCTAGCTCAGTAGTGAAACCTTTTGATTCTTCAATAGTGATAACACCATCGTTTCCAACGCGCTCCATTGCTTCAGCAATAAGTTGCCCTACTTCTTCATCACCAGAAGAGATGGAAGCAACTTGAGCGATGGACTCTTTGTCTTCGATTTGCTTGGAAATGTTATGAAGCTCTTCTACAGCAGTAGCAACCGCTTTTTCGATTCCTTTGCGGACGCCGACTGGGTTCGCTCCAGCAGTAACGTTTTTCAAGCCCTCTTGGATCATTGCTTGAGCAAGAACAGTAGCTGTAGTTGTTCCGTCACCGGCTACATCGTTTGTTTTGCTTGCAACTTCAGATACAAGCTTTGCACCCATGTTTTCAAATGCATCTTCAAGCTCGATTTCTTTTGCAATCGTTACACCGTCATTTGTGATGAGCGGAGAACCGAATTTTTTCTCAAGAACAACGTTGCGTCCTTTTGGCCCCAAAGTAACTTTTACTGCATCAGCCAATTGGTCTACACCGCGAAGCATCGCACGGCGTGCATCTTCGTTAAACTTAATGTCTTTAGCCATTTAAAATTCCTCCCTATCGTTGAATTCTCTCATATAAAAAAGCGTTCTTTTTATTAGCCGATAACAGCCAATATGTCAGACTCACGTAAAATTAAATATTCAGTACCTTGGTATTTCACTTCTGTACCAGCGTATTTAGAGAAGATGATAGTGTCTCCTTCGGATACTTCCAGTGCAACACGCTCACCGCTGTCAAGTACACGTCCAGTTCCAACAGCAACTACTTTACCTTCCTGCGGCTTTTCCTTCGCAGAATCCGGAAGAACGATGCCGCTCGCTGTTTTCTCCTCTGACTCCACCAGTTCAATGATTACACGATCCCCAAGTGGTTTTAACAAGTGAAACAACCTCCTTAAAGTATATGTAGATTTTTCATTAGCACTCTAACACCCTGAGTGCTAACACAAGTATTATATTAAATAATTTGTTTTCCATTTGCAAGCCTTATCCATTCATTTTTTAAAAAAGTTTCTCCATAATTCGAGTTCACCCGTAATAGGTATTTTGTCAGAATGTAGTATTTTGTCGGTCCAATTAACTATTCTGCACAAACAACAGGGGTCTGACCCCCGCCACGATAACGCGTTAAAGCGTTGATTACGCTCTAGAACACGTTTTTCAAAAATAATTGTCGTATTGATTCACCCTATAAATTCGCTTATAATTGTGTTAATCATCAGAAGTAACAGAAAAATCTCCGACCTCAGAATGATATAGAAAATAACAAGGGGGAAAAACATTATGAAAAAGGTATCACGCTTTTGGTCACTGGGGTTTCTCTTACTGGGATTGACTGTCCTATTACTTGGCTGCGGAAAAGGTACAGACGATGCGGAACCTGCGAGTGGCAGTGACGGCAGTAGCGATGGCAAGAAAAAACTTGTTGTCGGAACAGATGCTACATATGCACCAATGGAGTATATGGATAGTAGCGGAAATATTGTTGGTATTGACATCGATATTGTGAAAGCGATTGCGGAAGAAGCTGGTGTTGAAGTTGAATTTAAGAATATCGGCTGGGAGCCGCTTTTTCCTGCAGTAGAGAACGGAGAAGTGGACTTCGCAGTTTCTTCTATTACCATCACAAAAGAGCGCCAGGAAACCTTTGATTTTTCCGAACCATACTACATCGCTAACCAGGTTATTCTTGTAAAAAAAGGATCGGATATTAAATCATTCCAAGATTTGAAAGATAAGAAAGCTTCCGTTCAAATTAACACAACCGGCCATACAATGATGAAAGAAATTCAAAGCAAGACAAGCTCTAAAATCATAGCAGCCGAAACAATGCCGCTTGCTATTGAGGAGTTACTTAATGGAAATGCGGACGCATCTGTTGGAGACAACTCCACAGTTAACGAGTACATTAAAAATAATCCGAACGTGGAAGTTGAAATCATTGAAGATGACAGTGCCGAAAAAGAATACTACGGCTTAATGGTCAAAAAAGGAAACTCTGAAATTGTTGACATACTAAATGAAGGTATTCAAAAAATCAAAGAGAATGGAAAGTTGAAAGAAATCGCCGGCTTTGATGTTGAGTAAGAAGTCACTCCTTAGTCTATGAACATCGTCTACTCAATCTGGAGGTGGTTACAATAGATTTTCTAGATATTCGTCTTGATATGATTTGGAGCTACAAGGAGTTGTTTATCCGGGGATTGTGGATTACCCTGGCACTCACCGCGGTCGGATATGTAAGCGGAATCATTTTAGGCTTGTTTATTGGAATAGGCAAGCTTTCAAAAAGAAAATGGATCTATTATCCTTGTAAATACTATGTAGACTTTTTCCGTGGAACACCGCTTTTGGTGCAGATCCTGCTTATCCACTTAGCTCTTATCCCGTCCGTATTTGGACACTCCCTTGGATATTTTGTATCTGGAGCGATTGCTCTTGCACTTAACTGTGGAGCCTATAATGCGGAGATCATCCGGGCAGGAATCCAATCGATCGAAAAAGGACAGATGGAAGCTGCTAGATCACTTGGTATGCCAAGAAACGTTGCTATGAAACATATCATTCTTCCGCAAGCGTTCCGGCGGATGGTCCCTCCTCTTGGGAACGAATTAATCGCATTATTGAAAGACTCATCTCTCGTCACTGTTATTGCAGCAAACGATCTACTCTACGCGGGTAAAGTTGTCGCTGGAGCTTACGCCAGATTCTGGGAGCCCTATATAACAGTTGCCATCTTATACTTAGTCCTCACCTGGTTATTTACAAAAGTGATAACCTATGTGGAAAAACGTTTCAGCAATAGCTACATTCCGCGGCAAAGGAGACGAATATTCACATTCGGCCGCTCAGCAATAGAGGTGAACAAATGATTAAAATTCAAGGGCTTCATAAATCGTTCGGACAACTGCAAGTCTTAAAAGGGATCGATTACGAAGTAAATGAAAAAGAAGTCATCTGTGTCATCGGACCGAGCGGATCGGGAAAAAGCACCTTCCTTCGCTGTATTAACCTATTGGAAGAGATCACAGATGGTTCCATTTATATTGATGGTGTCAAAATAAACGATTCCAAAACTGATATAAACGAAATTAGGAAAGAAGTGGGAATGGTTTTTCAGCAGTTCAATCTCTTCCCTCATATGACTGTGCTTGACAACATCACAATTTCTCCAATTAAAATTAGGAAAATGGCTCGTCGTGACGCCGAGGAACTGGCACACCACTTGCTTCAAAAGGTAGGACTTGAAGACAAAGCAAATGCCTATCCCGAACAATTATCAGGAGGTCAGATGCAAAGAGTCGCCATTGCCAGAGCGTTGGCGATGAGACCAAAAGTCATGCTGTTTGACGAACCCACCTCCGCCCTTGACCCTGAGATGGTCAAAGAAGTCCTTGATGTCATGAAACAATTGGCAATGGATGGAATGACCATGGTTGTTGTAACGCATGAAATGGGGTTTGCGAGGGAAATGGGAGACCGCGTATTGTTCATAGACCAGGGGTTTCTTGTTGAAGAAGGACCTCCTGAACAGATTTTTGGCTCACCTAACAATGAGAGGACAAAGGCCTTTTTGAGTAAAGTTTTATAGTATTCTACCAAAATCCAAACCATCTCTTACTGGATGGCTTGGATTTTTTTATACTCTCAGGCCATCTGCTGGGTCTCTATTTGGTATGATAGAGTAAGATACGCAAATGGAGATGAACGCCACGTGGATTTGTTTTTAATCGTATTACCTGTTTTTTTAATATTTTTTGCAGGCTGGCTTGGACAAAAGCTCATTGGATTTGATATAAAATCTATTTCGAAAGTGGCGCTTTATTTGATGTCGCCATTTCTCGCCTTCCGTACTTTTTATACAAATGAAGTCACGATGGACTATATTTATATCTTTCTATTCTGTTGTCTTTTATCGTTCATTCTGATTGTAGTCACTTGGATAACTGGCTTGATCATGCGAGCGGACAGACCGAAGCTCTCGGCAATGATTCTGGGCGGAGCGTTTATGAACAGCGGAAACTATGGCGCACCTGTCGTCCTGTTTGCTCTCGGGGTAGTTGCCTTCGATTATGCAGTCATCATGATGGTTTTTCAGTCATTTTTGATGAACTCGATTGGAATCCTAGTGGCGTCGATTGGTGGAAAGGAAAATGCGTCTATCCGGGATGCTGTCATGCAAGTGGTGAAGATGCCTGTCATTTATGGAGCTATCCTTGGTCTTGCTTTACAGCTTCTTTCTATTCATCTGCCGGATACCCTGATGAATGCCGTCGAACTCGTTGCAGACGCCTCCATTCCGACGGTCATGCTTGTACTTGGGATGCAGCTGGCTGCCATACAAAGAAAGAGGGTCGCCTATAGGTACGTCTCAGCTACTGTTGGCATCCGTATGATTGTGTCACCGCTGCTTGCCCTTCTTATTTTATATTTCTTGCCCATGAATGATTTGATCAAAGCCGTACTTTTCATCCAAGCGTCTATGCCAGCCGCAGCCAATACGACTCTGCTGGCCATTCAATTTGATACGGAGCCTGATCTGGTTTCATTTACAACATTCATCACAACGATTGTCAGTTTGCTGACGATTCCATATGTGCTATTCCTTGTAGGAGTATGAGCCTCGAAGGCTCCCGGTTTGAATCCCTAAGTATTTATTAGTAAAATGGAATTTGCGGTTTTCATATCGGTGAAAGGGACTTAACTTTATGAATAGAAGATATATCTTGATTGTCATGACCTATATTGCTATGCAGCTATCCGGCTTGATCGGCATGCCGCTTTTTTATGCGATCGGAATAAAAGGATTCAACCTTTCTCCTAAAGATGCGGAGATCCAAGCGACAGGTTATTGGCTTGTTTTTAGTTTTTTGGTCGGACTAGCCATCGTATTGTTTCTTCTCCGGAAAAGTGAAAAACACAATAAACTTGAACAGGCTGCTCCCCTTTCATTAGGTCTGTCTCTTGTTTGGGCTGCAGGCGGGATTTTCATGGCCTTTTTTGCACAAGTCATCGCAGCAAGCATTGAACAGATGATTGGAGTAAAACCGGGGTCAGAAAATACTCAGGAAATTTTAAATTTGATTGATCTCTTTCCTGCAATTGTTCTGATCAGCTCCATTATCGGGCCAATCCTGGAAGAAATCGTTTTTAGAAAAGTCATCTTCGGGACGCTCTACAACCGACTGCCATTTGGGATGGCGGCAGTCATCAGCTCTATCATCTTTGCTTTTGCACATATGGAGCCAATCCACTTGATATTGTATACAGCAATGGGATTTGTCTTCGCTTTTTTATATGTACAAACTAAAAGGATTATCGTTCCAATTATCGCTCATGTCATGATGAACACACTTGTCGTTGTGGCACAGCGGTTCATCCCGGAAGATATGGAAAAAAATATTCAAAGCTTTATACACTTGTTGCAGTGGATGGGAGGTTTCTTTTTATGAGGTCGCCGTTATTTTCCGGCTTGATCTATATCACGCTTGGAGTCGTATTCACTTTTTTCGCCGTTCAACAAGTAAAGTTGAACGAATGGGGTTTCATGGTATACTTACTGATCGTTTTAGCCACCTTCGATTTTGGGGCAGGCTTTCGAATGATCTCTCTCCACTTCCGCTTAAAAAATGGACAAAAAAAATAAAATCAGGTGAAGGACAACCTCTCTCGGTTTCCTTTCACCTGATTTTTTTCATCGACAGCACTTTGCGCCCTCAATACCTTCAAATAGCTACTAGCCGATCATTATTAATAGCGCTGATAAATTCATGAAGCCGCTTTTTGGTCCTGGATAAAATCTCATCATCAAGAAACGGGCTTCCTTCCAATCTCTTATCTATTTGGCTATCCAATACATAAAGCCCCTGTAAACTATACCCTTTTAAAGAAGCAATGAGCGGTTTCAGCGAAAATTCAACTGCCAATAAATGTGCCGGGCTACCTCCTGTCATCAGTGGAAAAACGGGTTTATTCTTAAACGCATCTTGTGGGAGGACATCAATCAATGTCTTCAAAGCACCTGAATACGCTGCTTTATAAACCGGTGATCCGATAATGACACCAGCTGCTCCTTGAATGTCATTAGAAATTCTTTCAATGACCGGGCTGTCAAATTTGCCATAGATCAAATCCTCTGGCGGTACATCTTTGACTGATATATACTGTATGGAAAAACGCTCCTTCTCTAGCAATTCTCCTAAATACTTCAATACTTTATCGGATCTTGAAAATGCTGATGGACTTCCCGACAAAATTACAATATGACTCATTTCATTCCCTCTCCTTATCAAATACGCCTTGGCTTATTTGCGCCCAAAAATCTATGACATCCCCCCGAGGCTTTAACCCCCACTGAATGGAATACTAGTATGCATTCATCTCATCACTTACAAAAGTGGGAGACTTCTGCTGAATGGAATTAAATCCTGTTGAGCTGCTTTTCTTTTGATGCAAAACGATTTTCTGGAACCTGTAAACCGAGATGTTCACGAAGGGTGTCTCCCTCGTAATCCAGGCGAAACAACCCTCTCTCCTGTAAAATTGGAATAACATGCGTTACGAAATCATCCAAATCTCTCGGCAAAAGCGGAAATTGGATCATGAATCCATCTGCCGCTTTTTCTGTGAACCATTTTTCTATTTCATCAGCTACCTGCAGAGGTGTCCCGATAAAACCATCGCGTTTTGCCGCTCCAAAAAATCTCGTATATAAATCTCCGACTTTCAAATTCTCTTGATCAATTATTTTCTTCATTTCATTAAACTGGCTTTGAATACTGTTCACCTTTGGAAACTCTACTTCTCGTGCGGGAGTATCTAGTGTATATTTGGAAAAATTCACATTTCCCATATATCCCGAAACAAACCTTAAACTTTCATAAGGATCAACTAGCTGTTGAAGCTCATTATATTTTCGAATGGCTTCTTCTTCCGTTTCCCCGACAATTGGAGAGATGCCATGAAGAATGTGAAGCTCATCTTCTTCTCTATCAAATTCCTTAAGTTGTGACTTCAGTTTTTGATAAAACTGTTTAGCCTCTTCAATATCATCCCAATGAGTAAAAACAACTTCCGCTGTGCGGGCCGCCAACCGCTGTCCTGGAACAGAGGCCCCAGCTTGAATAATCACTGGCTGCCCTTGCCTCGACCGTGCAATATTCAATGGACCTTTTACCTGAAAATATTCTCCTTCATAACGAAGCTCATGTACTTTCTTCGGATGATAGAATTGCCCGCTTTCCTTGTCATAAATGAACGCATCATCTTCCCATGAATCCCAAAGCCCTTGAACTACATCAATGAATTCTTCAGCTCTTTCATAGCGATGATCATGTTCCCAATGTTTCTTTTTGCTAAAATTTAGAACTGTTTCTCCTGTGGCGTCTGCAGTCGTGACAACATTCCAGCCAGCCCTCCCGCCGCTAATATGATCGACTGATGCAAATTGACGTGCTAGCGTATAAGGTTCGCTATATGTCGTCGAAGCTGTCGCACCCAGCCCGATTTTTTCGGTTGTCGCGGCCAACGCGGTAATTAACACAATAGGATCAAAACGATTTAAGATATGTGGATGCGACTCATGATTAATCGCCAAGCTGTCGGCAATGAAGGCGAGATCAAACTTCCCTTTTTCCGCAATTTGGGCTAATTTCTGCAGAGCTTTCACATCAATGCTTGCATCCGGACTCGATTGCGGGTGTCTCCATGCAGTGAAATGCATGCCTGATCCGATCAAATATGCTGCCAGCTTGATTTGTCTTTTCCGTGCCATTTAAAATCTCTCCTTATCAGTTGGAGTATGTCTCTTTATAAGTACTCAGCTCATCAAGCGAAATAAATGTTGGCAAGTAATTTCCTTTGTATTCCTCTTCAATGAATTCTGCGGTCTTTTCCGATTGATAAAGACCAACGATTTTCTTGAAAATTTCGTTATCTTTATCTTCACTCCTTGCCGCAATAATGTTAATGTATGGTTTTGCTGTTTTACTTTCATGGATGAGTGCATCAGCTAAAGAAAGACCTGCCTCCATTGAAACGCCATTATTAATAATAGAAGCATCCGTATCTTCCATCACCCGTGGAGCACTTGCCCCATCCACAGGAACAATATCAATATTTTTCGGATTCTCTTTGATTTTGTCTTCTCCGCCATTACCATCAAAATCATCCACCACTTTTAACAGCCCAGCTTCTTGCAGCAATAACAATGCTCTGCCCCAATTGGATGCATCATTTGGCACCGCTATTTGAGCTCCATCCGGAAGTTCGTCCAAGGAATCGTATTTTATGGAATATAAACCGAGTGGCGCAATGATTGTCGTTCCAATCGGAACAAGATCGGATTCCGTATTCTCAATAAAAGCATCTAAATAAGCCACATGCTGAAAAGAGTTGAGATCGATATCCCCTTCTGCTAACGCTTGGTTCGGATCAACTGCCGAGGAAAAATTGACTACCTCGATATTAATACCTTCCTTCTTGGCTTCCTCCTTCAAATAATCCCAAACCCTTGTATGATTACTCCTAATCCCAACTTTTACTGTTTCTTTTTCTGCCTTCGTTGTATTGTTAGAGCATCCTGTCAAAAGCATTCCAAGAATCAATATGGATATCAACCATTTTTTCACCATTCATGCCCCTCTCTGTTGTCCCCCGCATTAATCCGCTCTTCTAATTTTCCTTTCCAGGAAATTCCCTATACTTTGAATCCCTTGTACAAGCAAAACAAGGATCACAACTGTCACAAAAATCGTAATTGTACTAAACCGCTGATAACCGTAGGTTATCGCCACATCACCAAGACCACCGCCTCCTACAGCACCCGCCATCGCTGTAGCACCGATCAATCCAATCGTTACAGTAGTTAAGCTCAATATTAAAGAGGCGAAGGCCTCCGGAAATAAGAACCGGCGTATGATTTGAAATGGAGAGGCTCCCATCGCCTTTGCCGCTTCAATAATCCCCTCATCCACTTCAAGTAATGAATTTTCCACGAGCCTGGAGAAGTATGGGCCGATATGAAGGACAAGTGGCACAATCGCAGCTGTCGTTCCAATTGACGTCCCGACGATAAGCCTAGTGAACGGAATGATAGCGACGAGTAAAATGATAAATGGAATCGAGCGGAACGTATTGACAATCGGATTCACTATGGAAAAAACCCAGCGATTTTCCAATATGTGCCCTTTCCTTGTCACGACCAGCAAAACGCCAAGGAATATCCCGAGAATGCCCCCGAAAAATAACGAGATACTAACCATGTAGAGCGTTTCCCGCAAGGCGTTCAAAATTAACTCTGTGCTGACTTCCATCATCCAGAACCTCCTTCACTTCGATATTTTGCGTGGTGATGAATTGCAACGCACGTTCAATTTCATAATCCTTTCCTATCAATTCCACGATCAAGTGACCAATCGGAATTCCTTGCAACTCCGAAATGTTTCCGAATAATACATTGATTTCCACATCATAGCTTTTTGCCGTTCTGGATATGATAGGCTGCCCTGAACTGAATCCGATAAAATTCATTTTAAAAATTCGACCAGGCTGTTCATTAGATTTTGAAAAAGGATAGACACTTTCTGGAACCTCATCTTGGACAACAGTCCGGACGAAGTTACGCGTCGTCTCAGTTTTGGGATGAGCAAAAATATCAAATGTCGATCCGCTTTCAATGATTCGGCCGTTTTCCATAACCGCCACCCTGTTGCAAATTTCTTTAATGACTTCCATTTCATGTGTAATGATTAAAATCGTGATCTTATATTCTTCGTTCACTCGCTTCAACAAATCCAAAATAGAACGCGTTGTTTGTGGGTCCAAGGCCGAAGTGGCTTCATCGCATAACAGAATAGAGGGATTCGTCACAAGTGCCCGCGCAATCCCCACTCTCTGCTTTTGTCCTCCTGATAGTTGGCCGGGATAATTTTGCGCCTTATCTTCCAGCCCGACAAATCGGAGAACTTCATGGACACGTTTCTCTATCTCCTTTTTCTTTCTCCTACTAAGAATTAATGGCATAGCGACATTCTCAAAAACACTCTTGGAATGAAGCAAATTAAAATGTTGGAAAATCATCCCAATATTCTTTTTAGCCTTCCGCAGTTCCTTCTCCGACATTTTTACCAAGCTTTTTCCTTCCACAATTACTTCACCCGAAGTAGGATATTCCAGTAGATTGACCGTTCGGATCAATGTGCTTTTTCCGGCACCACTAAAGCCAATTACTCCAAAGATATCTCCCTTTTCCACCGTCAAATTTACATCCTTTAGTGCCTCGATCTCTTTTGCTCCACTTCTGAACACTTTTGAGACCTGGCGGAATTCAATCATGGAAAATCTCCTCCCATTCTGTATGAAAAGCGCAAAGTTGGCAGTTTCTCGGTCACAATTTAACCCGATCTCTCTGCCCCTCACTAGACAGTCTCATCCTGCTGTTTGGTGATTCCTTCACGTTTGCTTGGATCAGGGCATAACTTCTGTCCCTACACACCTAGACCACATACTGAAACATCTAATTTTTTTTTATTTTCCAGATCCGAGCTCCTGCGACTAGTAGACTTCCTTATCCTCCCTACGATATGTCAACATCGGCTTTTTAGTAGCTTCGCTATATTTCCTTTATCTTGCGTCGCTCTCCGGTTCACATTAAAAAGCAGGTACCACTGCTCCTTTATATTTATCTAAAATAAATTCCTTCACTTTTTCTGTTGTCAGAGCTTCAGCAAGCTTCTTAATAGCTTCATCGTTCTGATTATCTTTCCGTGAAACTAAAATATTGACATAAGGAGATTCGTTTCCTTCAATAATCAATGAATCCTCAAGAGGTTGAAAACCGCCTTCCAAAGCATAGTTCGTATTAATTGCAGATGCTTCTACATCATCAAGAGAATGAACTAAAACTGCACTATCAACTGGTATAAACTTCAGCTTTTTTTCATTTTTCACAATATCAGCAAGCACATAATCCCCTGATTTAGACTTATCAAGCTCAATCACGTCATTAGTTGCCAAGAGCTCCAACGCTCGGGAGAAATTTACTGGATCCTTCGGCAATGCTATTTTCGCACCCTTTGACAAATCCTTGATTGAGTCAATTTTCTTCGAATAAATGCCAAATGGTTCGATATGGATTCCTTTCACATTAACAAGATCCAGTCCGCTGTCTTTATTCACCTGCTCAAGGTATGGCGTGTGTTGGAAGAAGTTCGCATCCAACTCTCCATCTGCTGTTTGCTGGTTTGTTTGAATACCGTCAGAAACGATTGAAATATCCAATTTAATTCCTTCTTTTTCCAAATCAGGCCCGATAAATTCAAGGATTTCAGCATGTGGTGTAGACGAAGCTGCTATTTTCAGCGTTACATCGTTCTCTTTTGCTTCTTTATCAGGATCTTTTGCTGAAGTTTCCTTTTGAACGCCGCAACCAGTCACAAATAGTAATCCACAAGCCGCCAACAATATGAATAGTCCCTGTTTAAAATTCATTTTCTATCCCCCGTTTTTTTGTTCAGATCAAATCTGTAACACTTGATCAACCGATCATCTGTATAAATTTCCTTGGACAGATCACGGATGAAACCAAAACCTTCATATAATCTGATGGCCTGTTCCATCGTATCAGTCGTGTGCAAAAATACACTGGTTGCCCTTTGAGTTTCAAGGTAAGATATGGCCGCTTTTAAAAGCTTTCTTCCTACTCCTAGTCCTCTTGCCTGGGGATGGACGCCCAAGAAACGAATAATGGGAGCATCAATTTGAACATCCCATTTCATGTAAGCTTTTTCGGCTGACGGAAACAGCTGCAAACTGCCAAGTATCTCCTTATCCCGTTTGGCGATCAAAAGCTTATCAATATTTGGGTGATCAATGGAGGAAATCAGTTCCTTCAAATAGTCCGTCCACCGCTCCGGATCAAATACAGCTTCAAACTGTTGATAACTATCAACCAGCACCCTACGTACCATCTCTTTGTCCTTTTCCTCCATTTCCTTAACAAGAATTGACCGATTCATTAGACAAGTCATCACTACCTCCTATTATTCACATGAAAATAGTCTGATTTAGGTTTTGAATTTTACTATGCCCGCTCTATGATTCTCTCTTCGGCAGGCACAGGACTTAACAGTTCAAACGATCGAAGCCGTTCCCTTTCCTTTCTGATGGGGGTGTGAAGAATAAATTCATCGATATGATATCTTTCATGAAGTCGAGCGAGTGCGGCTTTAACTGTACTTGCAGTTCCCGCTATTATATCTGCTTTGATCTCCTTTATTTCAAATGGTTCAGTTGCCTGTTTTTTATAGGCTGTGACCTGTCGGAGCGATTGGACTTTCAAAGTTTGGCCGCTGTTCAGATGGATTTCATATAATCCATGTTCATTTGCCAGTTCTTCCGCTGTTTTTTGATCTGGCGCTGCCAGAACAGCAACGGCTGCTATGAAGGTTCCCTGCGGATAATTTTCATGATATATTTTGGCCGCTTGAGCTAATACTTTTTCATTGCTGACTAAGAAATTGGCGAATACAAAATGCAAGCCCAATTCTGCCGCAAGCCTTGCACTGGTTGCACTGCCCCCCAGGAGGAAAACCCCCGGCTTGATAGGCGGTCTAGGCAAAGCCTGTATTCCCGCAAGTGGATGGTGCTCCTCAACTGTATCATCCACAAGCGCTTTGACAAATGTTAGACGATCCGCAAAATCTGTTCCATCATTTTCGGTTCCATATTGCAAAGCTTTTGTTGCTAAAGGCAGTCCACCAGGTGAAGGACCAACCCCTAGATCAACCCTGCCTGGTGAAAGGGCTGATAATACGTGGAAATTTTCCACCACCTTATAAGGACTGTAGTGCTGTAGCATGATTCCTCCTGCCCCAATCCGGATATACTTTGTTCGGGCAAGTAAATGTGATATGAGCACTTCCGGTGAAGAGCCCGCAACATCCTCCATATGATGATGCTCAGCCACCCAAAAACGTGAATATCCCCACTCCTCTGCTTTACGAGCAAGATGGATGGTTTGCTGTAATGCATCAAATGTATTTCTCCCTGGAAAAACAGGACTTTGATCAAGTATTCCAAGCTTATAACCCATTATCTCTCTTACCTCCCTGTCTTTTTTAGAAAAAAAGCATCCTTCCATTCGCGTTGAATAGAAAGATGCCTTTAGTTGTCTAATCGGCAAACATATTTATTTTTTTCCATCATTGTGCCTTCCTTTTCTTTGCTTCCATTTTATAACGCTTTTTCTCTGTCGTATCGATCTGTGTCACTTCTCCATCATGAACGGTAATCACTAATGATCCGTACTCAAGCTTGCTCAAAGCAGAAACGATGTCATTCACAGCATTTTCATCTACTTTTGCCAACATACTCCCCTCCTAAGCCCCAAAAATAAAAACCTCTTCTTAAAATACAAATAAGAAGAGGTTTTGCCGTAAAATTCAATGTTCTCTTCTTATCTTTCAAGCTTTTCAAGCTTGCTGGAATTGGCACAGTACCAATGTGGTCTGCTGCCGAGGCTTCAAAGGGCCAGTCCCTCCACCTCTCTGGATAAGAAAAATTTATTTAATTAGCAATTTTTTACATCTTGGAATTCATGTGACTACATCGTATCCTATGCCAAATAATCTGTCAAGAAGAAATTTTAAATTCATTAAGAAAAGTGAAAGACGTGCGCCTTAAGATGAATTTTGATGTGGGAGTTCCTCAGTCACCACAGTAAAACTGCTCATGTCAATTGAATCGCTAAAAATGTTGTGCCGCAGGAGCACTGCTTCCGCATGGCTTGGGGCTTAGCTTTCCGGTGTTAACTTTGTAAGCGAGTCTACTCGATAGGCGCTGTTGCTGGACGTGGCATTGTGCAATAAATATATTATTCACTCCTTAGAATTTTATAATTTCTTAAACATCAAAAAAGCACCCTACGACTGTAAGATGCCTGTATTGTTATTGCTGTTCAGTTAATGTACGCTCATGCTCCGCTTCCGCAGCCTGCGCCTTTTTGTAGCCTATTTTTGAAATCCATATACTAATTTCATAAAGAAGAAGCAAAGGCACAGTCACCATCATATGCGAGATGACATCCGGCGGGGTAATAAATGCCGCTACCACGATTAAAACAAAATATGCATATTTACGGATTTTCTTCAATAAAGCCGGCGTTACAATTCCGAGCCGCGTCAAGAATAACATGACAACAGGTAATTGAAAAAGCACACCAAATGGGATGGTGATCTGAAATAAAAAATGGAAATACTCATTGATTCCAATTGTTGTCTGGATCTCCATATTCCCCGATAAGCTCATCATGAAGCGAATTACAAACGGAAAAAGAACAAAGTATGAAAACAGGACTCCCGCTAAAAATAAAGTGACGGAAACAGGAATATAACCAAGCGTCACTCTCCGTTCCTTCTCCAATAATCCAGGGCTGATAAACGCCCACACCTGATATAAAATAACCGGCGAAGTTATAATAAATGCCAGCACAAACGCCATTTGCATGAACACCTTAAACGGATCGGTCACCCGAAAGGCATTCATTGTTATCTCTTGTGCAACACTTGCATGTTGAAGCCATTTAATAAGTGGCTGTGATAAAAAAAAGCTGACAACAACCGCCAGCACAAAGAAAACGACTATAATCATCAGCCGTTTTCTTAATTCTTCTATATGATCAAGAATCGTCATATCCTTCTGATTCATGTCGTTCATCCTATCACTTTTCGGAGTCTTTCTTCTGTTCCTTTTCATCGTCGTCTGCCAGCCCTTTAGTTGCATTCTTGAATTCACGCAACGTGCTTCCCGCTGCTTTACCTAGTTCCGGTAACTTCTTTGGACCAAAAATCAATAGAGCTACAAGTGCGATAATAACAAAACTTCCTGGACCTATACCCATGGGGTCCACCTCCTCATACTATTATTTTAACGGAAACCTATTTATTTAGCCATTTAATTTCTTTTTATCCTGTGAATTTTCCGTGTCCTCATTGGGATAATTTTTTAAGAAATAAATGAGCGACTGGAGCTCAACTGCCAAATCAATATGATGGACTCGAATAGAAGACGGGACATTGAGCCGCGCAGGTGTAAAGTTTAAAATCCCTTTCACATTTGCCTGTTTAATTCGGTCAGTAATTGTCTGAGCGGCACTTGCAGGAACAGTCAAAATTGCAACCGTTATCTCTTCCTGCTTAAGCCTCTCTTCCAATTCATCCATATCATAAATTTTGACACCACAAATTTCTTTTCCGACCTTTTCTTTATCCACATCAAAAGCCATTTCAATCTTTGTATTATTATTTTTTAAAAAATTATAATGTAAAAAAGCCGTTCCCAAATTTCCAACACCAATTAAAGCAACTTTTGCAAGTTCATCCTGATCCAACGTTTTTCGGAAAAAAGTAAGCAGATAGTTTACATTATACCCATATCCTTTTTTTCCAAGCGCCCCAAAATAAGAAAAATCCCTGCGAATTGTGGCGGAGTCAACCTTGACCGCTTCGCTCAGCTCAGCAGACGAAACCCTTTGTTTTCCCGAAGCGTGTAAATTTTTCAAAAACCTGTAGTAAAGCGGCAGCCGTTTGGCTGTTGCCTGTGGTATTTTTGTCGTTTCTTCGTTCATTATCCAATCCCCCAAGAACTAGATGCCAATGATTTATATGCGAAATGCCAGTCAGTTAACCAAGACTGCCGGCAAGAAACCCAAAAACTAACCTAGCGACGATAATCTTTACTGGATACCCCACCTGTCTTCTCTATTAAAAAAGTTGGTCCAATCACCATTCCTTTGTCAATAGCCTTACACATATCGTAAACGGTCAGCGCTGCAGCAGAAACGGCTGTTAATGCCTCCATTTCGACACCGGTATTTCCGATTGTTTTCACAGAAGCCTGGATAATAAGCTGTTTTTGATCAGCTTCACCATCCTGCCATTGAAAAGAAAAATTAATACCTTTCAAAGGAATCGGGTGGCACATCGGAATGATATCCCATGTCTTTTTAGCCGCCATAATACCAGCAACCTGAGCGACTGCCAAAACATCCCCTTTTTTTACCTTATTTTGGTTAATATGTTCATAAATCGTGTTGTTTACTTCAATACTTGATTGGGCGATGGCTGTGCGGACTGTCTCAGGTTTTCCGCTTACATCTACCATTTGAGCCCTACCTTGTTCATTAAAATGAGTCAGTTTATTCAAGCTCAACACCTCATATCCATCATACACTATTTTGTCAAGCCTGTCTTTTCTAGTTAGTGACGAAAGTATAACTTGTTATGGAAAATTCTATTGAAAAGAAGCTTTTTCTTTGTCGAGCTGCGACGTACAGGAAGTACTAGTGCAAGCGAAGTCACCGAATGTGGCGGGCCAGCCCTAGCCCCGCAAGGATCAAGCCGCTTCCCTGTGGTGGCTGAAGAACTGCCTCCTCGGGAATCGTCCTGTCTGCCCGCGCTGACCGAGACACTTGCGCTTTTCTTATTAGTGACAATTTGTTGATTGTCAAAAACTGAAAAAATGGTACACTGTCTATGATTAGAGGTGTAAAATCATGCAATTGTTACAGGTACAGCAGATCGACAAATACTTCGGTGCCGATCTGATTTTATCAAACATAAAGCTTGAGCTCCATGACAGGGATCGGACTGCGCTTGTAGGCAGAAACGGCGCAGGCAAATCCACTTTACTCAAAATCATTGCTGGCGAATTATCCTATGATTCAGGTCAGATTATAAAACCAAAAGATGTGACGATAGGGTATTTGTCACAGCATACGGGTTTGGAATCTAACTTGACGATATGGGAAGAGATGCTTTGTGTATTCGATGATGTTAGGGAAATGGAACAAAAACTTCGCGGCATTGAGCAAAAGATGGCTGATCCTGACAATTATCAGCTGGAAGGTGCCTATGAAAAATTATTATCTGAATATGATCGTCTTCAGGAGGAATTCAAAGAAATTGGTGGGTATCAATATGAATCTGATATCCGCTCTGTTCTCCATGGGTTCAGATTTTTTGAAAAGGATCACCATACTCATATATCGACACTTAGCGGCGGACAGAAAACACGTTTAGCATTAGCCAAACTTCTTTTAACGAAACCTGATCTTCTCATTTTAGACGAGCCTACAAACCATTTAGATATAGAAACTATGGCATGGCTTGAAAAATATTTGCAAAATTATCCAGGTGCGCTTCTTCTCGTTTCACATGACCGTTATTTTTTAGATCAAATCGTAACACAAGTGTACGAGCTATCTAGACATGAAATTTCCATTTTTCATGGAAACTACAGCAAATATTTAGAGCAGAAAGCTGAAAGATATGAGCGGGATATGAAGCTTTTTGAAAAGCAGCAGGGAGAAATAGCGAAGCTCGAGGATTTTATCCACCGAAATTTGGCAAGGGCGTCAACAACTAAGCGTGCGCAAAGTCGGCGCAAACAACTGGAAAGAATGAGAATCATGGACAGACCTGCCGGTGATGAAAAGTCTGCTGATTTCTCTTTTTCAATTGAGAAGCAAACTGGAAATGACGTTTTTTCACTTGTTGGAGGGACTGTTGGATATGACGGAAATCCTTTGGCTAAAAACATTGAACTTTCGCTCACACGCGGTGACAGCATTGCCCTTGTGGGACCTAATGGAATCGGAAAATCCACTTTGTTGAAAACAATCATTAAAAAACTGCCGCTTTTATCAGGAGAAATGAAGTACGGATCCAATGTCCTGATTGGCTATTACGATCAGGAACAGGCTGATTTATCATCCAACAAAACGGTACTGCAGGAGTTGTGGGATCACTATCCGTTGACTAGTGAAAAAGACATTCGGACCGTATTGGGGAACTTTTTATTCAGTGGTGACGATGTATTGAAGACTGTTTCTTCATTAAGCGGCGGTGAAAAGGCGCGCCTTGCTTTAGCCATCTTGATGCTTCAGAAGGCCAATCTGCTCATACTGGACGAGCCGACGAACCATTTGGATTTAGACAGCAAAGAAGTGCTTGAGAACTCGCTTGTGGATTACCCGGGGACAATTTTATTCGTTTCCCATGACCGCTATTTTATCAACAGAATTGCGACAAAGGTTATTGAGCTCTCAGAAAGCGGAACAGAGGAATACCTTGGGGACTATGATTATTTTCTTGAGAAAAAAGAAGAAATGAGCGAGCTTGAAAGATTAGCACAAGAACAAACAGAAGAAAAAAGCAACACTCTTTCAAAAACTGTGGATAAAAATTCGTATGTGCAAGAAAAAGAACTGAGGAAACTGGAGAGGCAGCGAAAACGAAGAATCTCTGAGATCGAAGAACGCGTCGAGCAGCTAGAATCCCAGTTAGCGGAAAAAGAAAAGCTACTCTGCCAACCTGATATATATGAAGATCATGAACAATCGCTAGCCATTCATTTGGAAGTCGAAAAGCTGAAGGAAGAAGTCGACCAGCTTATGGGAGAATGGACTGAGCTTTCGGAAGAAATGGATTCTTAAACGGGCCCTGCGTGTGCGGGCCTGTTTTTTCACTCATCTACCCTTAGAACCCCAAAATCCTGACTCATTATTCACAGATTTACTCACAAACTCATCTCAATATTTATCAGTTATGAACAAACATATCCACATTATCCACAAACACCTGTTGATTAATCCACATTTCCCACAGGTTTGTGGATTAATTATGTATAACTTCTAATTTTCATTAATTATTATTCACATTTCCACAAATTCTTAAAAGTCAAACATAAGTATGCATATCTATACAGAAAAATCACTGCAAGGCTTGAAATATAAAAAGCAGATGGGACCTAGCCACCTGCCTTAATCAAATACGCCCAGATTTTATCGAGTCCTGCTCGATAAAATTCCTCTAAAAATCTGTGATATCCACCGGAATTTCTTTCAGACGGGGTTTGTACCCCCACTGAATGGAACCCCATACGCTTTCATCTCACCACTTACAGAAATAGAGGGCTTCTGCTGAATGGAATTAAAAGTTCTCTATATCCAACCCAGGATTCGCATTCATATCAAGCTTGCCCCTTTTTCCAGCCTCAAACAGCATGCTTCCTGCTGCGCCAATCATTGCAGCATTATCTGTGCATAAGTAAAGCGGTGGAATTATAAGCTCAACTTCATCTAACTCGCTGAAAGCTTTCTTCAAGGAAGTACGCAGTCCCTTATTGGCCGCGACTCCACCAGCAAGAAGTACCTGTTTCACACCGTATTCCTTGGCTGCTCGAACTGTTTTTGTCGTTAAAACTTCAATAACACTTTCTTGGAAGCTAGCAGCCAAATCCTCTGGGGATATCTTTTCCCCTCGCTGTTCCGCATTGTGCAACGTGTTGATAACTGCTGATTTTAATCCACTAAAGCTGAAATCATAAGATCCTTCTTCAAGCCAGGCTCTTGGCAACTGAATATTAGGAGTTCCCTCCTGAGCAAGTTTATCAATATGCGGGCCACCAGGATAAGGCAAATTCAAGGTTCGCGCCACCTTATCATAGGCTTCCCCCGCAGCATCATCTAGCGTCTCACCAATCACTTGAAAAGCACCGTCTTTTTCCATATAAATCAGTTCTGTATGACCGCCTGAAACGACAAGCGCCAATAAAGGAAATGTAAAGTCGTTGATCAGCCTGTTCGCATAAATGTGACCGGCGATATGGTGAACCCCAACGAGCGGTTTATTCAAACTAAATGCTAGGGCTTTCGCCGCATTAACTCCCACAAGAAGGGCACCAACTAACCCAGGTCCTTCTGTAACAGCAATCGCATCAACATCATCAAAGGTGATGTTCGCTTCTTTAATAGCTTCCTCAATGACAATCGTAATCTGTTCTACATGATGCCTTGATGCAAGCTCAGGAACAACTCCTCCAAATCTACGGTGGCTCTCAATCTGAGATGCGACCACATTGGAAACAATCTCTGTTCCATTTTTTACTACTGAAGCTGCCGTTTCATCACAGCTTGTCTCAATTCCCAATACAATTAATTCTTTCTTACTCATAAATTCACCCACATAACCAGCGCATCTTCCTTGTTATCAGTATAATAACCTCTTCTAATGCCGCCTTCCTGGAATCCTAGCTTTTTATATAAAGATTTTGCAATTAGATTGCTGACACGAACCTCTAGTGTCATTGTTTTTCCTCCGGCTTCCTTAGCCAAACTCATTACTTTGCACAGTAACTTTTCTCCAAGCTTGTGTCCACGAAATTCAGGAAGAATGGCTATGTTTGTTATGTGTGCCTCATCCAATATGAGCCAAACGCCGCAGTAACCTGCTTGTACACCATTTACCTCTATAAACACATAAGAAGCAAAACGATTATGGGCAATATCATTATGAAAAGCTTCCTCAGGCCACGGTGCTGAAAATGAACGACTCTCTATATGATAGAGCTTTTGAATATCCTCCAATGTAGCAAGACGAAACGATATATTCCTAATTATTTCCGTGCTGCGATCAATCATTGGTCCTTTTCCCCTGTCTCTCCAGCCATTTAGCCTCAGCTTCTACTAGCCGGATATAATTTGGAGTAAACGCATGAATATTTTCTTCAGGCCGGTTAATCCCCAACAAACCAAGCTCACCTGGCCTGGGATTGAATCCCCCAACTGTGACAAAATGAGCCTTTTCCCCAAGAGTAGAACGGAAAGTCTCACTGTGAATGCCAATATCATTGCCAACAAATAAAACAGATTCACCAGTTTCCCTTAATATCTCTGCCCACTCCACTGCGGGTATGTTCTGATCTTCTTTTATCATAACAGGATCTTGTCCTTCAACCCGATAAAGACCTGTATAAATCAATCCGCGCCTTGCATCAAAAAGAGGTGAAATCACCCCTGGAAAATACCGTCCCGAAGCTGCCAGAACCGCCAAGCTTGAGACACTGGATAGTGGAATACCTAGACTCCAAGCCATCGTTTTCGCAATCGTAACACCAATCCGGACGCCCGTATACGACCCTGGCCCACCCGCCACAACAATTTTATCTAATTCAGAGGGTTTTGTTTCGCAGTCAGCAAGAAGGCGCTCAATGGCAGGCATAACACGGATACTGTGATTTTTCTTCAAATTTGTTATATATTCACCAATGACTTTCGTCTCGTCTACAAGACCAATACCAAGCACATCATTGGAAGTATCAATTGCCAGGATTTTCATCAAAAAACTCCTTACATAAAACTTCATACCTTGTCCCTGTTGGTTTAAAAACAATCCGTCTACAATTCTGGTCTACATGAAAAATGCATAAAGACAGATGGCTTTGCGGCAGCTGATCTTCAATAAACTGCGCCCACTCCACCACAGTTACACCATCACCATAAAAATACTCATCAAATCCCAGATCTTCGAACGAATCCTCCAAACGATATACGTCCATATGATATAACGGAATCCGACCATGATACTCTTTAATAATTGTAAAGGTCGGGCTGTTTACATTCCTCTTTATTCCAAGACCAGAAGCCAAACCTTTAGTAAAAGTTGTTTTTCCCGCACCAAGATCACCCTCAAGAAGTAAAACATCCGACGGTTCCAATAATTTTCCTAATCGGCGAGCAATCTCCGAGGTTTCTTCTGAATTACTTGAGAATATTTCATACGTCTTCATAAAAGACTCCTTAATTGATTATACAAAAAAACCTTAGGCTCCTCTACCTCCCCTAAGGTTAACTTTGTTTATTTTATTAAATAAGAAGGTAATTGCGGGGGCAGGATTTGAACCTGCGACCTTCGGGTTATGAGCCCGACGAGCTGCCAGACTGCTCCACCCCGCGACGATAAAAGATGAAATTAAGCTTGTCTTGATTATTATAATGAAAGTGGCTGAGAAAAGCAAGAAACTTGCTAAGGGAATACGCTCTTATTGTAACTTTTGAGCGTTTCGAGTTATTAAAGGGGGAAAAACGGTACTAATGCCGATATGAGTTGCACGATTTTAATTTGTGTATAATCCGTGTTTTGGAATGCGAAATGAGCATCGGCTTCCAAGCTTTAGATTATGGCTGCTCTATCTTGAGTTGCAAGGCGGTTATTGATTTAGTCAAGGCTGATATTTTTCGCTTTCGACTGTTATTGATTTGGTCCTGGATTATGCTTAACGGATTCGAACTGGTTGTTGCTTTAGTTTCTGGATTAAGCTTTTCGGCTTCGAACTGGTTATTGTGCGAAATCTGGGGGATTCGTGCGAAAATCAGGTTTATCGTGCGATTTTTCATTTTATCGTGCGAAATTGGAGATGATTGTGCGAAAACAGCTCCTGATTGTGCGAACGGGTCTCTAAAGAAATGAATTATTTCTTTTCTTAGCCTTTAGCTCATATTTTTCACTTCGAACTGGTTGTTGCTTTTGCCCTGGGATCATCTTTTTGGCTTCGAACCGGTTATCGTGCGAAATCTGGAGGAATCGTGCGAAAATCGGGTTTATCGTGCGATTTTTCGTTTTATCGTGCGAAATTGGAGGTTATCGTGCTAAAACAGCACTTGATTGTGCGAACGCCTGAAAAGGGAAACTTTTCTCCACAAAAAAACATGAAGCCGATTGACTCCATGTTTTCTTTATTGCCCGGCGACGTCCTACTCTCACAAGGGGAAGCCCCTCACTACCATCGGCGCTGAAGAGCTTAACTACCGTGTTCGGGATGGGAACGGGTGTG
>NZ_JACSPV010000048.1 GCF_014836955.1 Bacillus norwichensis | reverse complement strand
GTATAAAAGAATTGGATGTTTGCGTGTGTTTTTTTGTGCAAATTGTGTGGTAACCCCAACATTTAGTATAGAGCCAAAAAAAGAGTAGGGTTGATCAGTCCCCTACTCTTTTATCATAAGTCAGTCGACTTATTTTTCAATTGAAGCAACGACACCAGCGCCTACTGTACGTCCACCTTCACGGATTGAGAATTTAGTTCCTTCTTCAATCGCAATTGGGGAGATAAGCTCAACTGTCATTTCAACGTTGTCGCCAGGCATAACCATTTCTACACCTTCTGGAAGGTTGCAGATACCAGTTACGTCAGTTGTACGGAAGTAGAACTGAGGGCGGTAGTTAGTGAAGAATGGAGTATGACGTCCACCTTCTTCTTTGGATAGAACATAAACTTCAGATTTAAATTTAGTGTGTGGAGTGATTGTTCCAGGCTTAGCCAAAACTTGTCCACGTTGGATGTCTTCACGCGCAACCCCACGAAGAAGTGCACCAATGTTGTCTCCAGCTTCAGCATAGTCAAGAAGCTTACGGAACATTTCTACTCCAGTAACAGTTGTTTTCTTAGACTCTTCAGCAAGACCGATGATTTCTACTTCCTCACCGACTTTAACTTGTCCACGCTCAACACGGCCAGTAGCAACTGTTCCACGACCAGTGATAGAGAATACGTCCTCAACAGGCATCATGAATGGCTTGTCAGTTTCACGAGTTGGAGTTGGGATGTACTCGTCAACAGCGTCCATCAATTCAACGATTTTTTCTTCCCACTCTGCTTCTCCTTCAAGAGCTTTAAGAGCAGAACCTTTGATAACAGGAATGTCATCGCCAGGGAATTCATATTCAGAAAGAAGATCACGGATCTCCATTTCAACTAATTCAAGAAGTTCTTCATCGTCAACCATGTCACATTTGTTCATGAATACAACGATGTATGGAACACCTACTTGACGAGAAAGAAGGATGTGCTCACGAGTTTGTGGCATTGGGCCATCAGCAGCTGATACAACAAGGATAGCTCCGTCCATTTGCGCAGCACCAGTGATCATGTTTTTAACATAGTCAGCGTGTCCTGGGCAGTCAACGTGTGCATAGTGACGCTTTTCAGTTTCATATTCAATGTGAGAAGTAGAGATTGTGATTCCACGCTCTTTTTCTTCAGGAGCGTTGTCAACTTGGTCGTAAGACTTAGCTTCTCCACCCAATTTCTTAGAAAGAACAGTAGCAATAGCAGCAGTCAAAGTTGTTTTACCATGGTCAACGTGACCAATTGTACCAATATTCGCATGTTCTTTGGAACGATCAAATTTTTCCTTAGCCATTAGGAAATCCTCCTTTAATTTTAAAAAATAATAAGTATGGGTGAGCGCTTCAAAGAAGGATCTTTTTCCTCACTTTAAAGCTACCCGAATATCATCTATTAGTAGTTATACTTGATAGATGCAATAAAATCAATTATTCACCGCTATTTTTCTTGATGATCTCTTCAGCGATGGATTTTGGTACTTCTTCATAGTGGTCAAAGTGCATTGTGTAAGTACCGCGCCCTTGTGTATTGGAACGAAGGGATGTTGCATATCCGAACATTTCGGAAAGTGGAACAAATGCTTTAACCACTTGTGCGTTACCTCTCGCTTCCATACCTTCAACACGTCCACGACGAGATGTAACATCACCCATGATATCCCCAAGATATTCTTCAGGAACTACGACTTCAACTTTCATAAGTGGTTCAAGTAGGACAGGGTCACATTTCTTTGCCGCGTTTTTAAGTGCCATAGAGGCAGCAATCCTAAACGCCATCTCATTCGAGTCAACGTCATGGTAGGAACCATCATACAATTTTGCTTTGACATCAATCAGCGGATAACCTGCGATGACACCTTGATCCAGTGCATCTTCAAGTCCAGCTTGGACTGCAGGAATGTATTCACGTGGAACAACACCACCAACAATCGCATTTTCAAATTCAAAACCTTTTCCTTCTTCATTTGGAGAGAATTCAATCCAAACGTGCCCGAACTGTCCACGTCCACCTGATTGGCGAACGAACTTTCCTTCTACTTGGGCGGAAGAACGGAATGTTTCGCGGTAAGAAACCTGCGGAGCACCCACGTTGGCTTCTACTTTGAACTCACGCTTCATGCGGTCAACAAGGATATCAAGGTGAAGTTCACCCATACCCGAGATGACTACTTGGCCAGTTTCTGTGTTTGTTTCAGCGCGGAAAGTCGGGTCTTCTTCTTGCAATTTCGCAAGTGCAGTACCCATTTTGTCTTGGTCCGCTTTTGATTTTGGTTCGATAGCGACTGAAATAACCGGCTCAGGGAATTCCATAGACTCAAGAATTACAAGATTCTTTTCGTCACAAAGCGTATCACCTGTACCTGTATCTTTCAATCCTACCGCTGCCGCGATGTCACCGCTGTAAGCAGTAGAGATCTCTTCACGGTGGTTCGCATGCATTTGAAGGATACGTCCGATTCTTTCACGTTTCCCTTTAGTAGAGTTTTGAACGTAAGAACCAGACTCAAGAACGCCTGAGTACACGCGGAAGAAAGTCAAACGACCAACATAAGGGTCAGTCATTACTTTGAAAGCAAGAGCGGAAAATGGCTCTTTATCATCAGCATGACGCTCAAGTTCCTCGTCTGTACCAGGTACAATCCCTTTGATTGATTCAATATCTGTCGGAGCAGGCAAATAATCAACAACTGCATCCAGCACAGGCTGAACGCCTTTGTTTTTGAAAGCTGTTCCACAAAGTACAGGGTAGAATTCAACTTTCAAAGTTGCTGAACGGATTGCAGCCTTAAGCTCTTCGTTGGAGATTTCTTCTCCTTCGAGATATTTCATCATAAGCTCTTCATCAAAGTCTGCTACAGCCTCAATTAAGCTTGCACGCAGTTCTTCGGCTTGATCTTGAAGATCTTCCGGAATCTCTGATTCAGTAGCATCTAATACATCGCCCTCATAGATCCAAGCCTTCATTTCAACAAGGTCTACAATACCTCTAAAAGTATCCTCTGCCCCAATTGGAAGCTGAATTGGATGTGCATTGGCATCCAGACGATCATGAAGAGTTTTTACTGCATATAAAAAGTCCGCACCGATTTTATCCATTTTATTAACGAAAACAATTCGTGGAACTCCATAAGTTGTTGCCTGGCGCCAAACTGTTTCAGTTTGTGGTTCAACACCTGATTGGGCATCAAGAACTGTTACAGCTCCATCTAAAACCCTTAAGGAACGTTCAACTTCAACAGTGAAGTCTACGTGACCAGGAGTGTCAATAATATTGACGCGGTATCCTTTCCACTGTGCTGTTGTAGCAGCAGATGTAATTGTGATTCCACGCTCCTGCTCTTGTTCCATCCAGTCCATCTGGGAAGCACCTTCGTGAGTTTCGCCCACTTTGTGGATTCGCCCTGTATAGAAAAGGATGCGCTCGGTTGTCGTTGTTTTACCGGCATCAATATGAGCCATGATTCCGATATTACGAGTTTTTTCTAAGGAGAACTCTCTAGGCATCTCGTCTTTCTCCTTCCTAGTATATAAATAAAATAGTGATAATCTTACCAGCGATAGTGGGCAAATGCTTTGTTTGCCTCAGCCATTTTATGTGTATCTTCACGCTTCTTAACTGAAGCACCGCTGTTGTTTGCAGCATCTAGAATTTCATTGGCTAAACGCTCTTCCATGGTTTTTTCTCCACGAAGACGTGCGTAGTTCACTAACCAACGAAGACCTAATGTTGAACGACGTTCTGGACGAACTTCAACTGGCACTTGGTAGTTTGCTCCACCTACACGGCGAGCTCTTACTTCCAAGACCGGCATGATGTTTTTCAAAGCTTGGTCAAAGACCTCCATTGCGTCTTTACCGCTTCTTTCTTGAACTAGGTTAAATGCTGAATATAGGATAGATTGTGCTTTTCCTCTCTTACCGTCGATCATCAATTTGTTGATCAAACGAGTTACAAGCTTAGAGTTGTATAACGGATCAGGAAGCACGTCTCTTTTTGCGACTGGTCCTTTACGTGGCATTGGTGTTCCTCCTTTCACAAACAGTGAATAATATTACATTATTTTTTCTCTTTAGGGCGTTTTGTTCCATATTTAGAACGGCTTTGTGCACGGTTTTCAACACCAGCAGTGTCAAGTGCACCACGAACGATGTGATAACGTACACCCGGTAAGTCTTTAACACGTCCACCGCGAATCAATACAACGCTGTGCTCTTGAAGGTTATGTCCGATTCCAGGAATATAGGCAGTTACCTCAATTCCGTTCGTCAAACGAACACGAGCATATTTACGTAGTGCAGAGTTCGGTTTTTTAGGTGTCATTGTACCAACACGAGTACAAACGCCACGCTTTTGTGGAGAAGAAACGTTTGTGCTTGCTTTCTTGAAGCTATTGTACCCTTTGTTAAGTGCTGGAGAGTCAGAAGTAGTTACTTTTGACTTTCTTGGTTTGCGTACCAACTGATTAATTGTAGGCATTAATGTTTCCTCCTTTCCGGTTTTCTATAGACCCACACATCCAGGTGGTTCTTTTTAAAGCAAAAAAACAAGTTTTTGCGGACAACATACGCGTCCTCTGCAAAAACACCTTTAGTGAATGATGGCAACAGCTGCCGCACCTACATCAATACCGCATGCTTTGCCAAGTTTTTTCATGGAGTCGACTTTAGTAACGGGAACATCCAGTTCTTTCGCTGTACTTATGATGTTATCCGTAATCCTGGAGTCGGCATCCTGCGCAACGAAAACTTCCTTCGCATGACCTGATTTCAGAGCTCTTACTGTTTGCTTTGTTCCTATAATCAAATTTGCATCCTGCAATACTTTTTCATAAGACAATTTTACGCATCCTCCAAAGTAACAGGTTATTATGATAGGATCACCTTGAATATAGTATCATCTGGTATTTTTAATGTCAACAATAAAAGCGAATTTTGCTTAAGAAAATAAGCGCCCTGCTTAGCACTAGAAAGCACAAGTCGATTCTTGAGAAGGCAGTCCTTAGACCTTGAAAGGCTGGACAAAGCACTTTTTTTCAGAGAGATCTACCAAATTACATAAACTTTTCTTTATAAGAATCCGCCGGCAAAAACTGCCGGCGGCTCTACTGTTATTCTACGTTGACTGCATCGTCTTCTTCTTTCTTCAACACAGCACTCGCTCTTCTGTAGCGCTGCATTCCAGTTCCGGCAGGAACCAGTTTTCCAATAATGACGTTCTCTTTCAGGCCAAGCAACTCATCCCGCTTGCCTTTGATGGCAGCGTCTGTCAACACACGTGTTGTTTCTTGGAATGAAGCAGCTGACAAGAAGGAATCTGTCTCAAGCGATGCTTTTGTAATACCGAGCAATACCGGACGTCCGGTTGCAGGCTGGTTTCCTTCAAGCAACACTTTTTCGTTTGCATCCGTAAACTGGTGAATATCGAGTAATGTTCCCGGCAGTACATCGGTCTCTCCCGCGTCTGTTACTCTGACTTTCCGCAGCATCTGGCGAACCATCACTTCGATGTGCTTGTCGCCAATTTCAACCCCTTGCATGCGGTAAACCTTTTGTACCTCGAGTAAAAGATACTCTTGTACAGCAGCCACATCTTTGGCACGCAACAGTTCCTTCGGATCAATGGATCCTTCGGTCAATTCCTGTCCACGTTCCACTCGATCGTTCACTGCTACACGCAACCGAGCAGTATACGGCGCATTATATGATTTGCTTTCAATCTCGCCCTGTATGACAATTTCATGCTGACGATCCCTGCCCTCATTGATGGCAGTAACAACACCGCTGATTTCAGAGATAACTGCCTGCCCTTTCGGATTACGGGCTTCGAACAATTCCTGAATACGCGGAAGACCTTGCGTGATATCGTCTCCAGCTACCCCGCCGGTGTGGAAGGTTCTCATCGTAAGCTGTGTACCTGGCTCTCCAATTGACTGAGCGGCAATGATTCCTACCGCTTCACCAACATCTACTACTGAACCAGTTGCCAGATTGCGACCGTAGCATTTTTTACAAACACCATGGCGCGTATTACATGTGAACGCCGAACGAATCCAGACTTTGTCGATTCCTGCGCTGACAATTTCTCTCGCCGTATCCTCCGTAATCAGGTTGTTCTCTTCAATAATAGTTTCCCCTGTTTCAGGATGAACAATCTTTTTGCGAGTAAAGCGTCCAATCAGTCTTTCTTCCAAAGGCTCGATTTCTTCTGTGCCATCTTTTAGCGATGAAACAAGTAGGCCTCTGTCAGTACCACAGTCGTCCTCACGGACAATTACATCCTGCGCCACATCTACCAGCCTTCTTGTCAAGTAACCTGAATCGGCTGTTTTCAGAGCGGTATCCGCCAATCCTTTACGCGCTCCGTGGGTAGAGATAAAGTACTCGAGTACTGTCAATCCTTCCCGGAAGCTTGATTTGATTGGAAGTTCGATGATCCGCCCAGCCGGGTTGGCCATGAGTCCACGCATACCCGCCAACTGTGTGAAGTTGGAAGGGTTACCCCTCGCACCAGAGTCACTCATCATGTAAATCGGGTTGAGGTTTTCTAAGGATTGCATCAACCTATCCTGAATTTCGTCTTTTGCGGCACTCCAGATGGAAATGACGCGGTCATAACGCTCTTCATCTGTGATGAGACCTCTCTTGAACTGCTTCAGGACATTGTCAACTTTAGTCTGAGCTTCCTCAAGAATAGTTTCTTTCTCTGCAAGAACCACGATATCAGATACTCCAACCGTAATTCCCGCTTTAGTTGAATATTTGAAACCAAGATTCTTCATGCTATCAAGCATTTTGGATGTCTCAGTAATCTGGAATCTTTTAAAGATCTCCGCAATAACATTCCCGAGAATCTTCTTCTTAAATGGTTTAACCAGCGGTTGTTTCTTAATAAATTCTGCAACATTCTCTGTTGTATCAACAAAATACTTTTCTGGCGTATTTAGTTCCAAATTCTCTTTCGTCGGTTCATTGATGTATGGGAACGAAGTTGGCAAAATTTCATTAAAAATAATTTTACCCATAGTCGTTACCAACAATTTTTTACGCTGTTCCTCAGAGAATCTTTCATTTGGCAGAGAATCTACATGAATTGCAATCCGTGAATGCAGGTGGATATACCCGTTATAATACGCCAAAAGCGCCTCATCTGCATTGCCGAATACCATACCCTCTCCTGTAGCATCTTCGCGCTCCAGTGTCAGATAATAGTTCCCGAGAACCATATCCTGAGAAGGTGTAACAACTGGCTTGCCATCTCTTGGGTTCAAGATGTTCTGTGCTGCCAGCATCAAAAGCCTTGCTTCTGCTTGAGCTTCAGCAGATAACGGAACATGGACAGCCATTTGGTCACCGTCAAAGTCCGCATTATAAGCCGTACATACAAGCGGATGAAGGCGGATTGCCCTTCCTTCAACAAGAGTTGGTTCAAACGCCTGAATTCCCAGCCTGTGCAACGTCGGTGCACGGTTTAAAAGCACTGGGTGTTCACGGATGACCTCTTCTAGTACATCCCAAACCTCCGGATGAACACGTTCGATTTTACGCTTGGCGCTTTTAATATTATGAGCCAAGCCTTTTTCTACGAGTTCTTTCATAACAAATGGTTTGAACAATTCCAAAGCCATCTCTTTTGGAAGTCCGCATTGATACATCTTCAGACTTGGTCCAACGACGATAACAGAACGGCCTGAATAGTCTACCCGCTTACCAAGCAAGTTTTGACGGAAACGCCCTTGCTTACCCTTCAGCATATGTGAGAGGGATTTGAGCGGACGATTTCCAGGTCCTGTAACCGGACGGCCTCTTCGTCCATTATCAATGAGAGCATCAACAGCTTCCTGAAGCATCCGCTTTTCATTTTGGACGATGATGCCAGGAGCTCCAAGATCCAAGAGTCTTTTCAGACGGTTGTTCCGGTTAATTACACGACGATATAAATCGTTCAGATCCGATGTAGCGAACCTGCCTCCCTCGAGTTGAACCATTGGGCGTAATTCCGGAGGAATAACAGGAAGTACATCAAGCACCATCCAATCCGGATGATTTCCGGAGTGACGGAAAGCTTCTAGCACCTCAAGCCTTCTGATAGCGCGTGTACGCCGCTGGCCTTGCGCTGTTTTGAGCTCTTCTTTCAAGATCTCAACTTCTTTGTCAAGATCTATGTCTTGCAGAAGCTTTTTAATAGCCTCCGCTCCCATTCCAGCACTGAAAGTTGAACCGTACTTTTCACGATAAGCACGATATTCCCTTTCAGATAAAAGCTGTTTCTTCTCAAGCGTAGTGTCTGCAGGATCTGTCACTACATAAGAAGCGAAATAAATAATTTCTTCCAAAGCCCGGGGGGACATATCCAATAGAAGTCCCATCCGGCTTGGAATTCCTTTGAAGTACCAGATGTGAGAAACAGGAGCAGCCAGTTCAATGTGCCCCATGCGTTCACGGCGGACTTTTGCTCTGGTCACTTCCACACCGCATCGGTCACAAACGACGCCTTTATATCGCACTCGTTTGTATTTTCCACAGTGGCATTCCCAGTCTTTAGTCGGACCAAAGATCCGCTCGCAGAAAAGACCGTCCTTCTCTGGCTTTAAAGTTCTATAGTTAATTGTTTCCGGTTTTTTTACTTCACCAAAAGACCATGAACGGATCTTATCAGGTGAAGCAAGACCGATTTTCATATACTCGAAGTTATTTACATCCAGCAAGGGGCCTACCTCCCTTTTCATATACAGGTTTTACCCTAATTGCCTTATCTGACATCATTTACTCCTTTGTAGCAGCTGTTTCTTCCACTTTAGTTTCAGGAGCAATGTTCAATGTGTCTGCCTGGTGAAGATCATCATCGTCCTCAAGCTCGCGCATCTCAATTTCCTGTTCGTCCCCGGACAGGATTTTAACATCCATTCCAAGGCTTTGCAGTTCTTTGATCAGAACCTTAAATGATTCTGGAACACCCGGTTCTGGGACGTTTTCGCCTTTGACAATTGCTTCATATGTTTTTACACGTCCAACAACATCGTCAGATTTTACAGTAAGGATTTCTTGAAGAGTGTATGCTGCACCGTATGCTTCAAGCGCCCATACTTCCATCTCCCCGAAACGCTGACCGCCAAACTGGGCTTTACCACCAAGCGGCTGCTGAGTAACGAGTGAGTAAGGACCTGTAGAACGGGCATGCAGCTTATCATCAACCATATGCGCAAGTTTCAGCATATACATGACACCCACGGAGACACGGTTATCAAAAGCTTCTCCTGTTCGTCCGTCATAAAGGACCGTTTTCGCATCAGAAGCCATGCCGGCTTCTTCAATCGTTGCCCATACATCCTCTTCGGTTGCACCGTCAAATACTGGAGATGCCATGTGCAGTCCCAAGTATCTCGCGGCCATACCCAAGTGTAGTTCAAGCACCTGACCGATGTTCATCCTTGAAGGAACCCCAAGTGGGTTAAGCATGACATCAATAGGTGTGCCGTCAGGCATGTATGGCATATCCTCTTCCGGAAGAATACGGGAGATAACCCCTTTGTTACCGTGGCGTCCCGCCATTTTGTCCCCTTCGGAAATTTTCCTTTTCTGAACAATATATACACGGACAAGCTGGTTCACACCTGGAGAAAGCTCGTCGCCGTCTTCACGGTTGAACACTTTTACATCCAAGACGATTCCGCCGCCGCCATGAGGCACTCGGAGGGAAGTATCCCGGACTTCACGTGCTTTTTCACCAAAGATAGCGTGAAGCAGGCGCTCTTCAGCTGTCAGCTCCGTTACACCTTTTGGTGTTACTTTTCCGACGAGCAAGTCGCCATCCTTGACTTCCGCACCAATCCGGATGATTCCGCGCTCATCAAGGTTTTTAAGAGCATCTTCCCCAACGTTTGGAATGTCTCTTGTCATTTCTTCAGGACCAAGTTTTGTATCCCTGGCTTCTGATTCATATTCTTCAATATGAATCGATGTATAAACATCATCTTTTACAAGTCTTTCACTCATGATGATCGCATCTTCGTAGTTATAGCCTTCCCATGTCATAAATCCTACGAGGACGTTTCGGCCAAGTGCCAATTCCCCTTGATCCATGGATGGGCCGTCTGAAAGGATTTCACCTTTGACAACACGGTTGCCTACACTTACGATTGGGCGCTGGTTATAGCAGGTTCCTTGATTGGAACGGACAAACTTTTGCAGGCGGTATTTATCAAGATCACCTTTTACTTCCTGCCCATCAATTTCCTGAATTCTACGCACCCATACTTCTCGCGCCTCAATGTGTTCCACGACACCATTATGCTTGCAGATTACAGCAGAACCTGAATCCTTCGCGGATACATATTCCATTCCAGTACCTACAAGCGGTGCTTCCGGCTGCATGAGAGGAACGGCCTGTCTCTGCATGTTCGCTCCCATTAGGGCACGGTTGGAGTCATCGTTTTCCAAGAATGGAATACATGCTGTTGCAGCAGACACAACCTGCTTAGGAGAAACGTCCATGTAGTCAATTCGATCTCTTCTAATCACGGTGTTTTCTCCACGGAAACGAGCAATGACTTCGTCATTTTCGAAAGTGCCTTCCTCTGTCAATGGAGCATTTGCCTGCGCGACAACGTAATTATCTTCTTCGTCTGCAGTTAAATAGTCAATTTGGGAAGTTACTCTGCCTGTTTCAGGGTCAACACGACGGTAAGGTGTTTCAATAAAACCGAAGCGATTCACCTTCGCAAAAGTGGACAGCGAGTTGATCAATCCAATGTTTGGACCCTCCGGTGTCTCGATCGGACACATACGTCCATAGTGTGAATAGTGGACGTCCCGAACTTCCATTCCAGCACGTTCACGAGTCAAACCACCTGGTCCAAGAGCAGATAATCTTCGCTTATGAGTCAATTCCGCCAATGGATTCGTCTGGTCCATAAACTGTGACAACTGGGAGCTTCCAAAGAATTCTTTAATGGATGCAATAACCGGACGGATATTGATCAATTGTTGTGGAGTGATTGTGTTGATGTCTTGGATCGACATCCGCTCACGAACAACCCTCTCCATACGAGACAATCCAATTCTGAACTGGTTTTGAAGCAGTTCTCCGACAGAACGAAGACGGCGGTTACCCAAATGGTCGATATCATCTGTATCACCGACTCCATAAAGAAGGTCAAAGAAATAGCTGATGGAAGCAATGATATCGGCAGGTGTAATATTCTTAATTTCTTCCTCTATGAAAGAATTACCGATGACATTGATTTCTTTTTCCTCATCGTCATGCGGAGCATATATTTTAATAGTTTGAACGGTAATGTCTTCTTCTAGCACACCGCCATTATTGTTATATGTTTTGAATCCTGCGCCTTTTTCAAGGTAAGGAATCAATTTGTCCAATGTGCGGCGGTCGAGTAGAGTACCTTTTTCCGCAATAATTTCACCGGTTTCCGGATCAGCCAAGGTTTCTGCCAATCGTTGACCAAAAAGACGATTTTTAATATGAAGCTTTTTGTTAATTTTATAGCGTCCAACGTTGGCTAAATCGTATCTTTTCGGATCGAAAAAGCGCGAAACAAGAAGGCTTTTCGCATTCTCAACTGTCGGAGGTTCACCTGGACGAAGACGTTCATAGATTTCAAGCAACGCTTTTTCAGCGCTCTCTGTGTTATCTTTTTCCAGAGTATTGCGGAGATACTCATTATCTCCTATTAATTCGATGATTTCTTGATCAGAACCAAAACCCAGTGCACGCAAAAGAACCGTTACCGGCAGTTTCCTCGTCCGGTCGATACGGACATACACAACATCTTTCGCATCTGTTTCATATTCCAGCCATGCGCCACGGTTCGGAATGACAGTGGCAGTGAAGCCTTTCTTGCCATTCTTATCAATCTTAGCGCTGTAATAAACACTTGGAGAACGCACCAGCTGTGAAACTATGACACGCTCTGCCCCATTGATGATGAATGTTCCCATTTCTGTCATCAGCGGGAAGTCTCCCATGAACACATCCTGGTCTTTAACTTCGCCAGTCTCTTTATTTAAAAGACGCAGTTTAACGCGAAGTGGAGCGGAATATGTGGCATCGCGCTCTTTAGATTCTTCCACAGAATATTTTGGTTCACCGAGACTATAATCGATAAATTCCAATGATAGATTCCCGGCGAAATCTTCAATTGGGGAGATGTCCTGAAACATTTCCTTTAAGCCCTCATCAAGAAACCATTGATAAGAGGAAGATTGAATTTCAATAAGGTTTGGCAGTTCCAATACTTCACTGATCCTAGCAAAGCTTCTGCGCTGGCGGTGCCGTCCATACTGAACAAGTTGACCTGTCAACTGATTCACCCCTCAAAAATCATGCATTTTATTCATTCTATCCGCTCTAATCAAGCAGGATACGAATCATCAGACAAAAAGAAAAATGGTTTTACTTTGAAAACCACAATTTCCCGAGACGAACCTATATTAAATAATTTTTCCCATAATAACCAATAAATATACAACTATTAGCTTTTTTATGGAAAGCATGGTATTAGCATCTTACAATATTAGCACAAGAGTCAAAGAGATGCAAACTTTTTTGATTGAAAAATATAATAGCCTTTTTTCTTACCCGTAGTCTGGACCTGGCTAAAGATATCTTCCAATTTTGCTTTTGTGGAAGGGGCGCCCTGTTTTTTCTGAATCACAATCCACAGTTCTCCATTATCGGCGAGATGACGAAAGGCATTTTCGAACATATTAAAGATGACCTGTTTTCCGGCCCTGATAGGCGGGTTGATCAATATGGCTGCGAAGCCTTTTTCTTCAACACTTTGAAAGCTGTCACTTTCATAGATTTTCACATTTTCAATCTGATTGGCAGCTGCATTTTCTTTCGCCAAGCCAATCGCACGTTCATTAATATCAGCCATGTGGATCATTCTCTCTGGGAAGTCCTTGGCAAGACTTAGCCCGATAGGACCATAGCCGCATCCCAGGTCAAGCAAAGGACCATCTAAATCCGGCATTACAAAAGTATCTATCAAAAGCCGAGAACCAAAATCTACCTCTTGCTTTGAAAAAACACCATGGTCTGTCTTGAAACGAAAAGAATGATTCCGTAACCTCGCATCCCAATAAATAGGGTCACTGCCCACTTCAGGTTTACGCGAATAATAATGCTCTGTCATAGCAACCTCCGATTGATAAGAAACGTCGAAAAATAGGAGCTTATGCTTTTTTCATTATCTAGTGACACACAGATGCTGCGAATTGGCGCTTTCTTGGTCACCATGTTTCTCTTGGCGTTTACACATTTCTAGTAAAAGTGCGAAAAAAGCCCGCCTAATAAAAGCGAGCTTTTCCATCAATACATCATTACTTAACTTCGACTTCTGCTCCAACTTCTTCAAGTTTCGCTTTAAGCTCTTCAGCTTCTTCTTTAGATGCGCCTTCTTTGATTGGTTTAGGAGCGTTATCAACAAGCTCTTTTGCTTCTTTCAAGCCAAGGCCTGTAGCTTCACGAACAGCTTTGATAACTTTGATTTTTTGTGCACCAGCGCTGGCAAGAATTACATCGAATTCTGTTTTCTCTGCACCAGCATCTGCAGCAGCAGCTCCACCAGCAACAGCTACAGGAGCAGCAGCAGTTACGCCGAATTCTTCTTCAATTGCTTTTACAAGATCGTTAAGCTCAAGAACTGTCATTTCTTTGACAGCTTCAATGATTTGTTCTTTCGTCATGATTTATTCCTCCAGATTTTTTAAAATTTTATATGGCTATGGCCAGTTTACGCTTCTTCTTTTTGGTCAGCAACAGCTTTAGTTGCAAGTGCGAAGTTACGCATTGGAGCTTGAAGAACGCTAAGCAACATGGAAAGCAATCCTTCGCGGGAAGGAAGACTTGCAAGCGCCTTGATTTCCTCAACTGTAGCAACGTTTCCTTCGATGACACCTGCTTTAATTTCTAAAGCTTCGTGACCTTTTGCGAAATCATTCAAGATTTTCGCAGGGGCAACGACATCCTCAGTGCTGAATGCAATCGCATTTGGTCCTACAAGCTGTTCGTTAAGTTCAGCAAGACCTGCTTCCTCAGCCGCACGGCGTGTCATAGAGTTTTTGTAAACTTTGTATTCAACACCTGCTTCACGAAGCTGTTTGCGAAGCTCAGTCACCTCAGCTACATTCAAACCACGGTAGTCTACGATAACAGTAGATACACTAGCTTTCATTTTGCCTGCAATTTCTTCAACGATTTGTTTCTTTTGCTCAATTACTTTGCTCATCCTTACACCTCCCAATTCTCAGATGAACATTCATACCGGATAAATATAAAAAACCTCCAGGCAATAGACATGGAGGTTTTGCGTTCAATCTGTGCAAACAGATTGAATATAATATATCGCAATGACCTCGGCGGGAAATTAAGCTCCGTGGAGCACCTGCTGTCTACGGTACAAATGTTATTTTTCAACTTTTATATTTTATCAACAAGATAAAATGTTGTCAACTTATGCTTTCACAGTTACTGTTGAAGGATCCACTTTGATTCCAGGTCCCATCGTAGATGTGACGGAAACATTTTTCATGAATGTCCCTTTAGCAGCTGCTGGTTTAGCTTTTAAAATTGTATCAAATATTGTTGTAAAGTTTTCTTGAAGTTTTTCGTCTTCAAAGGAAACTTTTCCAATTGGCACATGGATAATACCAGCTTTATCCAAACGGTATTCCACTTTACCTGCTTTGATTTCATTTACAGCTTTTTCAACATCAAATGTAACTGTACCTGTTTTCGGGTTAGGCATTAGACCTTTTGGCCCAAGCGTACGTCCGAGTTTACCAACTTCACCCATCATGTCTGGAGTAGCAACAACTACATCAAAGTCAAACCAACCTTGGTTAATTTTGTTGATGAATTCTGCATCTCCTACATAATCAGCACCAGCGGCTTCAGCCTCTTTCGCTTTTTCCCCTTTTGCAAAAACAAGGACACGTTGAGTTTTTCCAGTACCGTTAGGTAGTACAACCGCGCCACGGATTTGTTGGTCCGCTTTTTTCGGGTCTACTCCAAGACGGAATGCTGCTTCAACAGTAGCGTCAAACTTAGCAAAGTCTGTTTTTTTGACAAGTTCAATTGCTTCATTGATTGCATAAGCTTTTGAACGGTCGACAAGCTTTAAAGCTTCGAGATATTTCTTGCCTTTCTTAGCCATCATTAATCCTCCTATATTGTGGTTTTAGCGGAAAAACCTCCCACGAATAAAGGTTGCAGGGTACAAGAATGCAGCTCTGCAACCTCCTAAACGATCAGTCTTCGATCTTAATTCCCATACTGCGTGCAGTGCCTTCAACCATTTGCATAGCTGCTTCAACACTTGCTGCATTTAGGTCAGGCATTTTTGTTTCAGCGATTTCACGTACTTTATCGCGTTTTACGGTAGCAACCGACTTTTTATTCGGTTCTCCGGAACCTGATTCAATGCCAGCCGCTTTCTTCAATAGAACAGCCGCAGGCGGAGTTTTAGTAATGAAAGTAAAGGATCTGTCTTCAAACACAGTAATTTCAACCGGAATAATCAATCCCGCTTGATCTGATGTACGAGCATTGAACTCCTTACAGAATCCCATGATATTTACACCTGCTTGACCCAATGCCGGTCCAACTGGTGGAGCTGGGTTTGCTTTACCCGCAGGAATTTGAAGTTTTACTACTTTGATAACTTTTTTAGCCACGAGACACACCTCCTTAAGTCCGTGATGTGGTAATAGGGGGTCTTTCCCCTCCCACTCATCTTCTAGAACATCTCTTACGAGATCTAACCTTAAAAATATTATCACTTTTGATGTCAAAAAACAAGTTGTTTTATGTTATTTTTTCAATTTGAGCAAAGTCAAGTTCAACAGGGGTTTCACGTCCGAACATATTCACAAGCACTCTCGCTTTACCCTTGTCCAAATCTAGCGAATCAATTTTACCCGTATATTCAGCAAACGGCCCTTCTTTCACTGTTACGGATTCGCCTTCTTCAAATTGCACATCGATAGGAGTCTTCTCCACGCCCATTCTTTTTAATATATAATTGATCTCTTCTGGCAAAAGTGGAGTCGGTTTAGAACCAGATCCTGCAGATCCGACAAATCCCGTTACTCCTGGAGTGTTCCTTACGACGTACCAAGAATCATCCGTCATGATGAGCTCAACTAGTACATACCCAGGGAAAACCTTTTTCTTAACTGTTTTTGTCTTTCCATTTTTCGTGGCTGTTTCTTCATCTTCTGGAACAATAACGCGGAAAATCTTATCTTGCATCCCCATGGATTCTACTCTTTTTTCAAGATTTGTTTTCACCTTGTTTTCGTATCCGGAATATGTGTGGACAACGTACCAATTTTTTTCCATTGAGCAGGACTGTATGTCCTTCCCTCCCTATTTAATCTAAATTTTATCTCCGACGGACAGACTGTCGCATCATGAGGCCTTCATTGCCGTGTTTCCTTTATCTCATTAGTGGAGTGCTCCAGTGTTTAGCTTTAGACGGCAGGAGTTCAAGGTCGCCCCTAAACGGCCGTCTTCCACAATTCCAGTTTGTACGTCGCTAAACGGCGCTTATGCTTTTCTTTAAGCAAATGAAAAAACCCGTTAACCGGGCTTTTTTTGAAAATACGGCGGCATCTTTATTGTTCTTATATTATACCACGAGCAGCAGGCTAATATACAAATTTATCAAATAAAAGTCAGTTGTTTTATAGATCTAGAAAGAACCGAACAGTTCTAGAAATTCCCAGATCGACAAGCGCAAAAAATAGAGCAAGTATCACGACTGTTGTGACAACCGTTATGGTGTATCCTACAAGTTCTTTCCGCTTCGGCCAGCTCACCTTTCTCATTTCCGAGCCGACATTGCGGAAAAATTGAGTTATGCTTGACATGATCGAACCTCCAACATCTGTAAATGAACGGACTTCTTTTACAAGGGTCATTTTGTTTGCTGATGGACTGTGTGTGCATTGCAGTTTTTACAATACTTCTTGATTGTCAGCCGCTTGGATGACTTCTCTCTGTTGTCCGTCGTATAATTTCTAGAACCACAATCACTGCAAGCCCATATAATTTTACTTTTCATCACAACCGCACCTTATATCAACATATCTTTTAAAAAATACCATGAAAAGAAAGTATCGTCAACATGGCTTACGGTGTTCAAAATGTGATTTCACGCAATTCCAAATAGCGTTCCAGCTTTCTTTTCACCCTTTGGAGAGCATTATCGATCGATTTCACATGTCGGTCCAGCTCATAGGAAATTTCCTGATAAGTGCGCCCATCCAAATAAAGGGCAAGCACTTTCCTTTCCAAATCGCTCAGCAGTTCTGTCATTTTATCTTCTATACTATTAAACCGCTCTCTATGAATGAGCAGTTCTTCCGGATCCATGGTCTTCGCTCCAGAAATAACATCCATGAGTGTCCGGTCTGATTCTTCATCATAAATAGGCTTGTCCAAGGAAACATATGAGTTAAGTGGAATATGTTTTTGACGGGTAGCAGTTTTGATGGCGGTAATGATTTGTCTTGTAATGCAAAGTTCAGCAAAAGCTTTAAATGAGGCGAGTTTTTCTTCCTTAAAATCACGAATTGCTTTATAAAGCCCAATCATGCCTTCCTGTACAATATCTTCATTGTCCGCTCCTATTAGAAAATAGGACCGGGCCTTCGCCCTTACAAAATTGCGGTATTTTTTAATTAGATAATCAAGAGCTTCACTATCACCTTTGTGTACCAGTTCAATCAGTGCTTCATCTTCCAGCAAATCAAAAGCTGTGTCTTTATCTAGTTTAATGTATGAAATCACTCTGATCCCCCGCTCCTGTAAAACCGTCGATAGAATTATTATACATGACAGAATTTTCTAACGTCAACCAGTCATTTTTTTCCTCGTCTCCACTTTTCAAAGATTTCTGTCATATCCTGACTTAAATTAATCCTGCGTAAAGGGGCCCTTTCTTGCGTTTTTTCGACCTTCTTTTCAATTCTGCGTTCTGTGTCTAATATTTCCTCTAATAACTCCCGCGCTGATATTCTTAGGGCTCCCTGTCCAAAAATCGCCCACTGTTCAGTAAAGTCAGAGGTTGCCACATAAATTTGCGTCGTACGATTGTTCAGCTCATTAGCCAACTTTTCGATCCGCTCATCAGCAGTCTCCTCCGACTTTGTATAAATCACATCAACGCGATGCTTCGTATATTTGTTTTCAATCCCTTTTACATCATAAGCATCAAAAACAACAATCACTTTGAAATCAGTAAACCCCTGATATTCTGCCAATATTTCTATGAGCCTGTCCCTTGCCTCCGCCAAATCCTTTTGCTTCAGCTGCACCAGCTCGGGCCAGGCACCGATCATGTTGTACCCATCGACGATCAAAATATTCATGTGATCACCTCTCCAGCGGCTGGCGCTTTCGGTATACTTCATACATTAAGAGTGCAGCCGCCACAGAGGCGTTTAATGATGTTACATGCCCAGCCATTGGTAAATGTATCCGAAAATCGCATTTTTCTTTAACCAACCGGCTCATTCCTCTGCCTTCACTGCCAATGACAACAGCAAGTGGGAGCGAAGCGTCCATCTGGCGGTAATCCGTGCTTTCTTCAGCATCTGTCCCAAAGATCCAAACGCCCCGGTCCTTTAACTCATCCATTGTTCTTGCAAGATTCGTTACGCGCGCAACCGGGATATGTTCAATTGCACCAGTCGATAATTTCGCAACCGTTGATGTCAGACCGACTGCCCGCCTTTTCGGGATAATGATTCCATGTACATTCGCCGCATCTGCTGTTCTTAGGATGGAGCCCAGATTATGGGGATCCTCAAGCTCGTCCAGTATAAGAAAAAAAGGATCCTCTCCCTTTAATGCTGCCCGCTCGAACAGCTCTTCCAAATCAGCATACCGATAAGCGGCTACTTCAGCGATGGCACCTTGATGGTTTTCTTCAGTCATCTGATCGATTTTCTTCCTTGGAACATATTGAATTTGGACCCGCTTTTCTTTTGCCAGCTTAATGATGGCTTGCATCTGCCCTTTTTGAGATCCTTCAGCTATCAAGATCTTATGAATGTCTCGTTCCGACCTGAGTGCTTCCAATATGGGGTTTTTTCCTGCAATCCACTGCTGGCTCATATAGCTCCTCCTCTTTCTTGATTGATAACCTCGATGATTTTTTCAATTAGCTCTTCCAAACGTTTTTGCTCATTTGCCAAGTATAACCAGCCGATCAATGCTTCCAAAGCCGTGCTATGTCTATATGTTTGCACATCCGTATTTTTAGGGACCGTTCCTGACTTGGCGTTTCTGCCCCGCCTGGCGATTTCGAGTTCTTCCCCAGATAAAAAATTGGTATCGATCAGCACCTTCAAAGCAGCCGCTTGTGCTTTTGCTGAGACATAGCGAGTGGCTTCCAAATGAAGCTTATTAGGCCTTGTTTTCCCGCTTTCCAACAAACGGCCGCGAATGAAAACATCATAAATGGCATCGCCCATATAGGCGAGTGCCAAACTATTCAACTGTTTATAATCCACTTTTGGCGGAAAGTTCATGGTCATCCCCGCTTCCACCTAGTACCTTGTGCCGTGTCTTCCAAAATGATATTCATGTCTTTTAACTGGTCGCGGATTTGATCTGCCAGCTGGAAATTGCGATCCCTTCTGGCCTGATTCCGTTGTTCAATAAGTTGTTCGATATCCTCATCAAGCAACTCTTCTGCTTCCAGTTCAAGCCCCAATACAGGGAATAAACTTTCAAATTCAGTCATAAATGCCCGAATGACAGCAACAGAAGTATTTTTCTCCATTAAGTAATAATTAGCTTGCTTTGCTAGTTCGAAGAGGACAGAGATACCATCAGCAGTATTGAAGTCATCATCCATCTTGTCTACGAATTCCTGATGCAGAGCTTTTATTTTATCGATCCATTCCTGTCCATCGCCCGCCAGGTCGGCACTTGTTTCAAGGCGGTGTTTCAAGTTTTGGTAAGATGTCTTCAGCCTTTCAAGTCCAGCACCTGCATCTGCTACGAGATTTTCCGAGTAGTTGATCGGATTTCGGTAATGTACAGACAACATGAAAAACCTAAGAATCTGCGGATCAACTTGCTTAATAATGTCGTTAACCAACACAAAGTTTCCGAGTGATTTAGACATCTTTTCATTGTCGATATTAATATAGCCATTATGCATCCAATAGCGGGCAAAAAGCTTTCCAGTCATGGCTTCAGATTGGGCTATCTCATTTTCATGGTGAGGGAAAGTCAAATCCTGTCCTCCCGCATGAATATCGATTGTGTCACCAAGATACTCTCTTGCCATTGCGGAACATTCAATATGCCAGCCAGGGCGACCTTCTCCCCATGGGCTTTCCCAGAAGATCTCCCCTTCCTTTGCCGCTTTCCAAAGGGCGAAGTCAAGAGCATCTTCCTTCAATTCACCTGGTTGGATACGAGCCCCGACCTTTAAATCATCAACTAATTGGTGTGACAGTTTTCCATACCCATCAAATTTCCTTGTCCGGTAATAAACATCCCCACCAGATTCATAGGCATATCCTTTTTGAATAAGCACTTCAATAAATTCGATGATGACATCTATATTTTCCGTCACCCGTGGATGATCATCGGCTTTTTTGCAGCCCAAGGCAAGAATATCCTCGAAAAAAGCATCAACAAACCGATTGGCAAGCGTAAGTGCGTCCATTTGAAGTTCTTTAGCTGCATTAATAATTTTATCGTCAACGTCTGTGAAATTGGAGACATAATGGACGTCGTAGCCCCGGTATTCCAAATAACGGCGGACCGTATCAAATATAATTGCCGGGCGGGCATTCCCAATATGAATATAGTTGTAAACAGTTGGTCCGCAAACATACATTTTAACTTTTCCTTCTTCGAGCGGAACGAATTCCTCTTTTTGTCGCGTCAATGTGTTGTATATCCTGATTGTCATCCTGAATGACTCCTCTCTTTCTTTAGAGCTGAAAGCTCCATATTCAAGCGGGCAATTTCCTGCTCCATTGTTGCGAGTTTATCTGAAATCGGATCTGGCAGATCACTGTGGTTCAGATCCTTCCTTACTTTTACTCCATCTCTAACGACAACCCGACCTGGAATCCCGACTACAGTGGAGTTGGGAGGAACATCTTTTAAAACGACTGAGCCTCCGCCGACTTTAGAATTTTCTCCAATAGTAATGTTGCCAAGGACTTTCGCTCCAGTTGCAATTAAAGCATTGTCTTTAATAGTTGGATGCCGCTTACCTTTTTCTTTCCCTGTTCCTCCGAGTGTCACCCCTTGGTAAACGGTGACACCATCACCGATTTCGCAAGTTTCACCAATTACCACTCCCATTCCGTGATCAATAAAGAAACGGCGGCCGATTTTCGCTCCCGGGTGAATTTCTATCCCCGTAAAAAAGCGGTTAATCTGTGAAATCAGCCTTGCAATAAAGAACATCTTTCTTTTAAAGAATACATGGGCAACTCTATGAGCCCAAATGGCGTGCAAGCCGGAATACGTTAAGATGACTTCAATGTTTGTGCGGGCGGCCGGATCCTGATCAAACACTGTTGCAATATCTTCCTTCATTCGTTTGAACATGGTGATCACTCCTCTCTTTTTTCCGAAAATAAAAAAAGCGTCTCTATATACAGAGACGCTTACGGCGCGGTTCCACTCTGGTTGGGTGTCTTTAAAACATTTCCACACCCCAACTTATCCCTTGTAACGTAGGGTACCCGCTTGCGTTTAATTGGCAAACAGCCGTTCAACACAAGGCTCCGAGGTGCATGTTCAAAAAACGAGTAGCTCAAACCGCTCTCAGCCAGTGGCGGTTCTCTCTGATCAGCATCGATTTCCTACTTTTCCTCGTCATTGCTTTTAACTATGACTATAATATATTACATTTTGTTCTAAATGTTAATAGGAAAGCGCAAAGGCAAGTAGACTTAGGCGACCATTACAAGGAATCTGCCTGATATCCCTTGCTTTGGAGCTTTCCTAAATAGTGTCTTTGTTATCCTTGGATCAGGCGTTCCAACCGCAATTTTACTTTTTGCTTCCCTAACAATTCAATCGCATTTGGAAGTTCTGGGCCTTTCATTTCGCCTGTAACGGCAACTCTAATTGGCATAAACAGCTTCTTGCCTTTATGTCCGGTTTCTTTTTGGACAGTTTTCATGGCCTTTTTAATTTCCCCTGCTTCAAACGGATCCAATTCCGAAACCTGTTGGTAAAACGCCTGAAGTACTTCCTGTACTTGCTCCTCCTCTAAAACAGCCTTTTCCGCTTCACCAAATTGAATATCATCCTGGAAGAATTGCTTGGAAAACTCAACAATTTCTGCTCCGTAGCTCATTTGTTCTTGATAAAGAGCAATGAGACTCCGTGCCCATTTTTCTTCTTCCGCCGTTGGCTGTTCAGGGATTAATCCCGCCTTTTTCAAATGCGGCATGGCTAATTCGACAACTCTATCCAAGTCTTGCTTTTTCATGTACTGATTATTCGTCCAGGCAAGCTTATTTTTGTCGAACAAAGCTGGGGATTTCGACAAGCGATTGGCATCAAAAATGTCGATTAATTCTTGTCTTGAAAAAATTTCTTCCTCCCCTTCTGGCGACCAACCGAGCAAAGCAATGAAGTTGAATAAAGCTTCAGGAATGTACCCTAGATCCGCATACTGCTCGATAAATTGAATGATTGATTCGTCCCGCTTGCTGAGCTTCCTGCGGCTCTCGTTGACAATAAGTGTCATATGGCCAAAAACCGGAGGTTCCCACCCAAATGCATCATAAACCATCAATTGTTTCGGTGTATTAGAAATGTGATCATCTCCACGTAAAACATGGCTGATCTCCATTAAATAGTCATCAACAGCAACAGCAAAATTATACGTTGGAATGCCGTCTTTCTTTACGATGACAAAATCACCGATCCCATCGGAATCGAAAGAAACTTTATTTTTAACCATATCGTTAAAAGCAATTTCTTTTCCAGAAGGTACTTTGAAGCGAATGCTTGGTTCGCGGCCTTCCGCTGCGAGTTCCTCCTGTTCTTCTGCTGTTAAATGACGGCATTTTCCAGAGTAACGCGGCATCTCCTTACGGGCAATTTGCGCTTCTCTTTCCGCTTCTAATTCTTCCGGAGTACAGTAGCATTTATAAGCCTGTCCGCTCTCCAAAAGCTGATTATAATATTTTTGGTAGATATCATTGCGTTCTGATTGGCGGTATGGACCGTAGCCTCCATCTTTGTCAATGCTCTCATCCCAATCGATCCCCAACCATTTTAAATAGGTTAGCTGGCTCTGCTCTCCGCCTTCAATATTTCTTTTTTGGTCCGTATCTTCGATCCGAATGATGAATTTTCCACCCTTATTGCGGGCAAATAAATAATTGAATAATGCAGTACGTGCATTTCCTATATGAAGATGCCCTGTAGGGCTTGGCGCGTAACGTACCCTTATGTCGCTTGACATTGTGTAATGCCTCCTCAATATTTCCATAATTGCTTAAGTATGATGAATTTGTCTAGACATTATGCCTAGCTCTAACTAGCAGACTTCGTGCCGCCCCTGTGATTAAGTAAACATTGGTTTTGAATAGTACAGGTGAAGCGACAAAAAATCTCGCGTTCGGTGGACAGCCCGGCTACAAGACGCGTCCGTGTTATCCGGCTGCCAGTACTATGGTTTTTCAACGTTCACTTTCCTTATGTTGACAAGCAGATGCTCTCGCACTTCCTTATCTTCATCACATCAGAGGCACTTGCGCTATTCCTTTTATTTTACAATAACACTGGCGTTCTTGAAAGCCGGCGATTCTAATCATCCGATTTTGTAATCAAAACTACAGCTTGTGAAGCAATGCCTTCTTCCCGCCCAACAAATCCAAGGCGCTCTGTTGTCGTTGCTTTTACATTCACCTGTTCTTTGTCGGCTTCAAGCAATTCAGCGATTCTCTCCCGCATCGGTTCAATATATGGTGCCATTTTAGGTTTTTGAGCCATGATTGTGCAATCAACGTTCCCAAGCTTATAACCTTTTTCTTTCACAAGCTGCCACACATATGCAAGTAAGCGGGCTGAATCCAAGTCCTTATTCGCCATGTCTGTATCTGGAAAATGCCGGCCAATGTCGCCTTCTCCAATAGCTCCCAGGCAGGCATCAGCAACTGTATGTAATAAAACGTCTGCATCTGAATGGCCAATGAGACCCCGCTCATGAGGAATGCGGATGCCGCCTATAATTAGAGGCCTTCCTTCTGCAAACTCATGTACATCAAATCCTTGTCCAACTCTAAACATGTATCTATTGCTCCCCTCACCGATCCCCATTTTTTCGTTTTGCCAAAATAGCTTCGGCAAAATATAAATCCTCGGGGGTCGTTAACTTAATATTGTCGTAGTCACTTTCTATAATCATGACAGGCAACCCGATTTTTTCAACAAGAGAGGCTTCATCCGTTCCTAAAAAATCTTGTTCTTTGGCTTGCTTATGTGCACTCATTAAAATTGGCAAACGAAAAGCTTGTGGAGTTTGAATTTGCCACAAGCCCGATCGATCGACTGTCTCAACCACTTGATTCTGATCTGCTCTTTTTATTGTATCTTTTACAGGGACAGCTGCTATGGCAGCACCGTTGTCATGTGCCGACTGAACAAGCCGGCTGATCGTTTGTTGGCGGATGAAAGGACGAGCGCCGTCATGAACTAGAATGATCTCTTCACTGGCAGCTTTTAATCCATTATATACGCTGTGCTGGCGCTCATCACCACCAAAAACAAATTCGATTTTTCCATGTTTCGGATGACCAGTCAGAATGTCCTTGAAGTAATTTTCATCGCCCGGCTGAATAACCAGGATTATTTTTTTACAGTGACGGTCACTTTCAAACACATCCAGTGTATGAAGGATAACCGGCCGGTTGGCCACTTCAATGAATAGCTTATTTCGACCTGCTCCCATTCTTTTTCCCGATCCCGCAGCGGGGATAATCACCTGATAATCCAACTGAAATTCTCCTGTTCCTATAAAGCTTTTTCCAATAATTTTGGTTTGGCAAAAATCATGCGGCCAGCAGATGTCTGTAAAACACTTGTAACGATAACATCAATTCTTTTGCCAATATAATCTCTTCCTTCTTCCACAACAATCATTGTTCCATCATCAAGATAAGCAACACCTTGATTGTATTCTTTACCGTCCTTGATGACTTGGACATTCAGCTCTTCCCCAGGTAATACAACTGGCTTTACTGCATTTGCAAGATCATTGATATTCAATACAGGAACGTCTTGGATTTCACATACTTTATTCAAGTTAAAGTCATTCGTAACAACAGTCCCATGCATTAACTTCGCCAGTTTGACAAGCTTGCTATCTACTTCCTGAATGTCTTCAAAATCTCCTTCGTACATTTCCACTTCGATGTTGATTTCCTTCTGAATACGGTTCAATGTATCCAATCCGCGCCTTCCACGGTTTCGTTTCAACGCATCCGAGGAATCTGCGATATGCTGCAATTCAGCAAGCACAAAATGAGGGATAACCAGAACACCGTCCAAAAAGCCTGTCTGGCATATATCTGCAATTCTTCCATCAATAATGACACTTGTATCCAAGATTTTCAGCCTTCTTGAAGAGTACTTGGATTTATTGGCAGCCTCTTCCGCATCCTCTTTCTTTTTATTTGCACGATTGAAGGAGAAAAAACTGGTTAGTTCTTCTTTCTTTTTAAAGCCGACTTGAAAGCCAAGATACCCCATCAGCAGGGTCAGTAAAATCGGAACCACTTCATTCACAATAGGTAATTCAGTCTGGTTAATGGCCAGTCCTGCAAGGAAGGCGATAATCAGTCCGAAAATCAGTCCCAGACTTCCAAATAAAATATCCGAGACAGGGGCTTTGACAATGCGATCTTCAAACCATTTAACAAAATGGACAACATGGTCAACCGCCCAAAAAGTAATGACATAAATTATGATAGCACCTATAAGAGCATTTACTAATGGATTATTAATTAAAACGATTTGATCGAGAGAAGCCAATTTTAAAAGTTCAGGGACGAAGAAAACGCCAAGAGTTCCCCCGATAAGCAAAAAACACGCCTGAACTATTCGTTTTAACATGCTCTCACCTCCTTATTCTAATTATAAGCAACTTACCTATTTTAAAAACATGAAGGATCTAATTAATTATAGAATCATTCTTATTCCCCATGATTTTATTATACTAATATAGCTATAGTATGTTCAGTCCACTTACTACTACTTTAGCAAAATGACTTCAGTGAGTCTATTTCACTTCTGTAACAATTATGATTCCCACAGCTTAATTAAAAGCTTGCCGCAGCGCTTCTTCGACTGTTGCCACACCAATCAGTTCAATTCCCTCGGGCACCTTCCAGCCGCCAATATTTTTATCAGGAACTAAGGCTCGGGTAAAACCCAATTTGGCAGCTTCCTGTACCCGTTGTTCAATCCTGGAGACCCGCCGCACTTCCCCGGTCAATCCCACTTCCCCGATGATGCAGTCTGCTTGTCTCGTCGGCTGATCCCGGAAGCTTGAGGCAATACTTACAGCTATCGCCAAATCGATTGCCGGCTCGTCCAGTTTTACTCCACCGGCCACTTTTAAATAGGCATCCTGATTCTGCAATAGTAAACCCACGCGTTTTTCCAATACTGCCATCAACAAGGAGACCCGGTTATGATCAATACCGGTGGCCATTCGACGTGGATTTCCATAGCTTGTCGGCGAAATCAACGCCTGGATCTCCACAAGCACCGGCCTTGTCCCTTCCATTGACGCAACAACCGTTGATCCTGACGTTCCCTTTGACCTCTCTTCTAGAAAAATCTCAGAAGGATTTTCTACTTCATCCAAGCCAAATTCTTTCATTTCAAAAATACCGATTTCGTTTGTAGAACCAAAACGATTTTTTACCGCCCTAAGGATGCGATATGTATGATGCCGCTCCCCTTCAAAATACAGAACAGTATCCACCATGTGCTCCAAAAGCCTCGGTCCTGCAATGGCTCCTTCTTTTGTTACGTGTCCTACTATGAAAATGGCGATTCCTTTCGTCTTCGCAATTTTCATTAGCTCAGCGGTACATTCACGAACTTGGGAAACACTTCCTGGTGCAGAAGTGACCTCAGGATGATAGACGGTTTGAATCGAATCGACTACTACAAAATCCGGAGATAAATCTGAGATTGTCTGGTGAATAAATTCGAGATTCGTTTCTGCATATATATAAAGGCTGGGGGAAGAAACATGGAGTCTGTCTGCTCTTAACTTTGTCTGTTTGACAGATTCCTCGCCGGAAATATACAATACCTTTCTATCCGTCTCTGCCAGCTGGGAAGATACCTGCAAAAGCAAGGTTGATTTCCCGATTCCCGGGTCCCCACCGATTAACACAAGAGAACCAGCGACAACTCCGCCACCCAGCACGCGGTTGAACTCTTTCAGTTTTGTCTCTACTCTCGGTTCATTTTCAGTTTGAATGGTGGTGATCGGCGTCGCTTTTGCCCCTGCTTCATCAGATGGGCTTAAAGATCCTTTTCTACCCTTCCCGGTGATTTCCACCTCTTCAACCATTTGATTCCATTCTCCACAGCCAGGACAACGTCCCATCCATTTAGGGGATTCATATCCGCAGCTTTGACACATGAATTTTGTCTTTTTCTTCGCCAACTACTTTCTTCCCCCTTCTCATCTATCAACTATAAAAGGTCTATATGTCAGACAGATGTCAAATCTGTATGTTTCAACAACAAATGCAACTGGTTTTTTACTTTGTGAAAAACCTGAGGGAATGATTTCAGTTTCCTTAAAGGCTCTCCGTTTAAGCTTATGATCCTAATAAACTGAGCAGCAAAGCTTAAAAGCCGTTCTGTCATAATCCTTCAGCTAATCCTGTTCCTTTGCTCTAGGACATTGGCATTTCTGTTTAATGTTATAATGTCTTATTATCTGTCAAGTCAGGGCTGACAAACAAAGATGGGGTACACGGATCCGTTCTCCATGTACCCCTAAGATATTAGGAAATAGCAGACCCTTCTTTTGCTGCTCTTACTTTAAATTCCCCATCCTCGACATCAACGACGACTTTTTGCCCCATCTTAATCGTTCCTTTCAGCAGTTCCTCCGAGAGTCGGTCCTCTACAAACTTTTGAATGGCCCTTCTGAGTGGACGGGCTCCGTATTCAGGATCAAAACCTTCTTCCGTGATTTTATCTTTTGCTGCATCAGTCAACTCAAGTTCCATATCCTGCTCTTTCAAGCGGGAGATCAACTGGTTGGCCATCAATGTGGCAATTTTCTTCAAGTGTGGTTTCTCCAAAGCATGGAAGACGATAATTTCATCGACCCTGTTCAAAAATTCGGGACGGAATGCCTTTTTCAGTTCCTCCATGACTTGGCCTTTCATGTCTTTATAATCCTGTTCGCCATCCTGAATGGCAAAGCCGACATATTTATTGCGTTGTAATGCCTGAGCTCCAACGTTCGATGTCAAAATGAGAACAGTGTTTCGGAAGTCGACTGTTCTTCCCTTTGAATCAGTCAAGCGTCCGTCCTCCAGCACTTGGAGTAAAATGTTAAACACATCAGGATGCGCCTTTTCAATCTCATCCAATAAGATGACAGAATATGGTTTGCGGCGTACCTTTTCAGTTAGCTGACCGCCTTCTTCAAATCCGACGTATCCAGGAGGCGACCCAACAAGACGAGACGTTGAATGTTTTTCCATATACTCGGACATATCAAGACGGATGATAGCATCTTCATCTCCGAACATGGATTCTGCAAGCGCTCTGGCCAACTCTGTCTTACCTACACCGGTTGGTCCCAAGAAGATGAAGGAACCGATTGGACGCTTCGGATCTTTAAGTCCTGCTCTTGCTCTCCGTACTGCTTTTGCAACAGATTTAACTGCTTCTTCCTGCCCGATAACCCGTGAATGAAGGATCTCTTCGAGTTTTAACAGTCTTTCTGTTTCCGTTGAGGCCAGCTTGGATACAGGAACACCAGTCCAGCTTGAGACAACTTGTGCAATGTCCTCGACCGTCACTTCTGTGTTTTCCTGTCCCTGTTTTTCTTTCCATGTCTTCTTCGTTTCTTCTAGCTCTTCACGGAGCTTTTGCTCTGAATCTCTTAAAGAAGCAGCTTTTTCGAATTCCTGACTTTGAACGGCTGCATCTTTCTCTTTGCGAATGGATTCAAGCTTTACTTCCAATTCTTTTAAATTGGGCGGTGTTGTATAGGATCGAAGTCGGACTTTGGAACCTGCTTCATCAATTAGGTCAATCGCCTTATCAGGAAGGAAACGGTCTGAAATATAACGATCTGCCAATTTTACTGCCGCTTCAATTGCGTCATCTGTAATCGATACCCTATGATGAGCTTCATAGCGATCGCGGAGCCCCTCCAATATTTGGATGGATTCTTCGACTGTTGGCTCATCTACTTGTATAGGTTGGAATCTGCGCTCTAGTGCAGCATCCTTTTCGATGTACTTGCGGTATTCATCCAGAGTTGTAGCACCGATACATTGTAACTCTCCACGAGCAAGCGAAGGCTTTAAAATATTTGATGCATCGATAGCTCCTTCTGCTCCCCCTGCGCCGATCAATGTATGAAGTTCATCGATAAATAGAATAATATTACCTGCCTGCCTAATCTCATCCATGACTTTTTTCAAACGATCCTCAAACTCACCACGATATTTAGTACCTGCTACGACCGTTCCCATATCTAGTGTCATCACCCTCTTGTCACGGAGAGTTTCAGGCACTTCGTTATTGATAATTTGCTGTGCAAGGCCTTCTGCAATCGCTGTTTTACCAACTCCAGGTTCACCAATGAGAACCGGATTGTTTTTGGTGCGCCTGCTCAATACTTCAATAACCCTTTGGATCTCTTTATTTCGGCCGATAACAGGATCTAAAGTTCCTTCTCTCGCTATCGCTGTCAAATCCCGTGCCAGACTGTCAAGTGTAGGAGTGTTGGCACTCGCGGAAGTTCCGCCATGGCTACTTGCTTCATTACTGCCCAACAGCTGCAGCACCTGCTGACGAGCTTTGTTCAGGCTCACACCGAGATTATTTAATACCCTTGCTGCAACCCCTTCCCCTTCACGAATAAGGCCCAGCAGTATATGTTCAGTGCCAACGTATGAATGTCCAAGCTTTCTTGCTTCATCCATTGACAGTTCAATTACTTTTTTCGCACGCGGCGTATAATGAATGGTTTGAGATGTGTCTTTTCCACGTCCAATCAGATTCTCGACCTCTTTTTGGATCTTCTCCGGACCCAGACCGAGTCCATATAGCGCTTTAGCTGCTATCCCTTCTCCCTCTCTGACCAATCCCAGTAAAATGTGCTCAGTTCCGATATTGCCGTGACCAAGACGAACTGCCTCTTCCTGTGAAAGGGCTAATACTTTTTGAGCTCTCTCTGTAAAACGACCAAACATCATACTAATCTCCTCCTGTCCGACTCTCTTCTAGTTTCAATCTTTCCCGTATCAATGCCGCCCTCTTGATATCTCGTTCTACAGGACGAAGCGGCCCTCCTGCATATTGCTGTAAAAACCCTGGTTGAGTTAAAATCATTAATTCATTTAAAATATTTCTGGAAAGATGAGTAATATATCCTGTATCTATGCCCAATCTGACATCAGATAAACATTCAGAAGCTTCTTTTGTTTCAATAATCCTGCTATTTGCTAAAATTCCGTAGGAACGGAAAACTTTATTCTCTAATTGAATGCTTGAAGTCTTTACCAACGCTTCTCGAGCTGCTCTTTCCTGCGCAACTATTTGCTGGACAACGCTAATCAAATCCCCAATGATGTCTTCTTCAGACTTCCCAAGCGTAATTTGGTTAGATATTTGGAAAATATTACCTAAAGCTTCGCTGCCTTCACCATAAATACCGCGTACCACAAGTCCCAGTTGGTTAATTGCAGGAATAATCCGGTTCATTTGATGAGTTAAAATTAGGGCAGGCAAGTGAACCATGACAGATGCCCGTAGCCCCGTACCAACATTGGTCGGACAGCTTGTTAAATATCCCAGCTTCTCATCGAAGGCATAATCGATCCTTTCTTCCAGAATATTATCAATAACATTCGCCCGTTCCAGCGCTTCGCTTATTTGAAGGCCCGGGAACAGACATTGGATCCTGATATGATCTTCTTCATTGATCATGATGCTGATATCTTCCTGGTCTGAAAGCAAAACAGCCCCGTGCGTTGCATGTTCAGCCAAGCGTGGGCTGATCAAATGCTTTTCTACCAGCACCCTTTTTTCCAGACCTTTCAAATCATCAATTTCCAAAAATTCCAGTTTCCCAAAGTCCTTGTTAACTTTTTGTTCAAAGATACCTCTCGTTTTGTTAATTATTTCTCTTGCCTCATCATTGGTAAACAAAGTGGGGAACATATAATTACGTAAATTCCTGGCATATCTTATCCGGGAGCTGAGAATAATATCAGAATCGGGGCCTTCTGAGCTCATCCAGGAACTGACAGCCTGATTAAGGAACTTTTCGAGACTCATTCCGTTTTCTCCTCCCCTTCAGCCAATTTTTTTTCAAGGGAGCGGATTTGGTCGCGCATTTCTGCAGCTTTTTCAAACTCTTCTTGTTCAATTAAAGCAGCAAGCTCGTTTTTATATTTTTTGATTTTCTTTTTCAAGTGCAAAGATCCACCAATCCTCTTTGGAACCTTCCCACCATGAGTGATGTTTCCACTGTGTAACCTTTTTAATATAGGTATCAACTGTTCTCTAAAAGCATTGTAACAGTTGGCACAGCCAAAACGGCCAATATCCGCGAATTGCTGATAGGTCATACCACAAACATCGCACTGGGTGACCTTGCTTCCAAGCGCAGAGTGAGAAGTAGTACTATGAAAGGATGGATTCAACAACCCAGCAAGCAAGGCGTTGATTGGAAATCCCGAATCTCCTTCCAAAAGAAACATTTCACCCTTTTCCTGCGCACATCGCTCACATAGCTGTACAACCGTTTTCTCCCCATTCACTACTTTTGTAAAATGCAGAGAGGCCGGCCTTTCTTTACATTCTTGACAAATCATCAAAGCCCTCCTCCTTTTTTTCTAGTCATATTTTATCGTCCGTAGTAGGGCCATCAGCATTCTGGCTCTTAATTCATCCCTTTCTGGCAAATCTATATACAATACAGAACGGTCAATCATATTCAATATAATCTTCGCCTCACGTTCTGATATAATATCTTCTTCCAATAACCTCAACACAACATCCTCTGCTCTGTTTTGTGATATCTTTTGACCAATTAAAACCTTCAATTGATCAAGCAAATGAGCTTGAGTATGAAGCCTAACCTTTGAAATGCGAATATAGCCTCCTCCGCCACGCTTGCTTTCCACCATGTATCCCCTTTCCATAGTGAAACGGGTGTTAATAACATAGTTTATTTGGGATGGGACGCATTGAAATTTATCCGCTACTTCGCTTCTTTTTATTTCTACGATTTCGCTTTCACTTAGTTCCAAAACGTGCTTTAAATAATTTTCAATAATATCGGATATATTCCGCACATCAAGCACCTCCTTACCTTGCTTGACTTTGACTATATTTGACTTATATTATACAAAATATACGACCCCATTGACAATCAATAACTTTATTTTATCATACCCATTCTTTCATAAACTCAACACTACCTAAAGCAAATTGGGACAAAAGACATCTTTGGAAATTACCTTTCTATAATAAATCCTCAAGGACTTGTTTAATTTTAGAAGGGTTTGTCTGCGGCGCATACCTCTTTACAACTTGGCCTTGTCGATCAATCAAGAATTTTGTAAAATTCCATTTGATTTCCTTTGTCAAAACTCCCTTCTTAGAATCGATAAGAAACCTGAATAATGGATGAGCCCCTTCACCTTTTACTTGGACTTTAGCGAAAACTGGAAAACTTACACCATAATTTATTTGACAGAAATCCAACGTCTGTTGAATATCATCAAATTCCTGTTTCATGAATTGATCACTCGGAAAACCAAGCACAGTGAAACCTTGATCTTTGTATGTATCATGTAGCTGCTGTAGCTCTTTTAGTTGAGGAGTAAAGCCGCATTTGCTAGCTGTATTGACAATCAGCAGCACTTTCCCTTGAAATTCACTTAAGGAAAGTTCTTTACCATCAGTTCTTTTAACAGTTATGTCGAATATGGTCATACGCTTCTCCTCCTAGTTTGTAGTTTATTTAATTCTGGGAAAGTATTCAGCTGGAAACAACCTTTATGATTTAAATTTTTATAGGGCCGTTCCGAGGATGTAAACTTTACAAGTGTGAAATGGTGAGGTTTTTGGGGAAATGCAGCAATCTTTGCCTGTGGGTTTTGTCTTTGAGTGGGAACGGATCTGATTCAGACATTGGGCTATAGAGGTTTTGGCTTCTGGATCAATATTTTTCACTTCGAACTGGTTATCGCTTTTGTCCTGGGATCATCTTTTTGGTTTCGAATCGGTTATTGTGCGAAATCTGGAGGAATCGTGCGAAAATCGGGTTTATCGTGCGATTTTTCGTTTTATCGTGCGAAATTGGAGGTT
>NZ_JACSPV010000047.1 GCF_014836955.1 Bacillus norwichensis | reverse complement strand
GGCCTTTTAGGCCGAGGCCGGTAAGAGAGGCTTTCAGCCGCAGAGCAAACCACCAGTTCACACTGGTGGTTTTGATTTGTTTTGATCAGAATTTCTATAGGCATGCCATGATGTTTTCAACGATGCATACACGCCTACAGCAGCGTTCCCATAAAATAGTCCCATAAAGATGGCTCCCCAGAAATTGAATCGATGAGCAATAAAAAGAGCAAATGCTAATCCGAGAATATTAGCGACAGTTGGTATGAGAACTCGAGGGATTGGAAACAGGACTTTAATGATCTGGGTGACAATTAGCACTACAGGGACAGCGATAACTGAATCCCAAAAGTTTGTATGTATGACCGGAAATGGTTCCATTAAATCACACCTTATTAAGTAATATTCGATAGTATTACCATAAGTTTGTTTCAACATTCTAAGATAAACAACTTGATTTTTATACTGTACGGGGGTATAGTATATAAAAGCAGTAGAACGGAGGGACCTATATGAGTGAAAAATTGAGACATGTCCACAGAAATCCTAATGAAAAGAAAATGCTTCAAAATCGCTTAAAGAGGATTGAAGGACAGGTACGTGGAATTCAAAAAATGGTGGATGATGACCGCTATTGTGCAGATATACTTATTCAACTGACAGCCGTCAGTTCCGCGTTGAAGCAGGTGGGTTTAACGCTTCTGGAAAAACATACGCATCATTGTGTGGCCGATGCCATCAAATCCGGGGACGGCGACGATGCGATTGATGAGCTAATGAAAATTGTGAATCAATTGGTCAAGACATAACTTAATCCATAAATCTAGTGAAAGGAGGGCTTGGAATGTCAAATAAGACATTAGATATACCCATAGAAGGTATGACATGTGCAGCTTGTTCAAACCGAATTGAAAAGGTTTTGAACAAAATGCCGGGAGTTGAAGCGAATGTCAATCTTGCCCTGGAACGGGCATCAGTAACGATTTTAGATGAGCAAGTATCTGCTCAGGACATAGCCAAGAAAATTGAAGATCTCGGTTATGGCGTAAAAACCGAGCAGCTTGATTTAGATGTATATGGAATGACTTGCTCAGCCTGTTCTACAAGAATTGAAAAAGTACTTAATAAAATGGATGGGGTCCAAAAAGCAACAGTCAATCTTGCTGCAGAAACCGCTGCTGTGGAGCTTGAGCAGGGGGGAGCCTCCGCTTTAGACATTATCGAAAGGATTCAAAATCTCGGATATGATGCTAAGGTGAAGACAACGCAGGCAGAAAAAGCGGAGGTCAAGTCGAAGGAATATGAGAAACAAAAAAAGAAATTCATTCTTTCTGCCCTTTTCTCCTTACCGTTGCTTTATACAATGCTTGGACATTTGCCTGGCAGCTTAGCACTTCCAGTTCCGGCAATCCTAATGAATCCTTTACTTCAATTCATATTAGCGGCGCCAGTTCAATTTTATATCGGCGGTCAATTTTACAGAGGTGCCTATAAATCACTACGAAATAAAAGTGCTAATATGGATGTACTCGTGGCGCTTGGTACATCTGCCGCCTTCTTTTACAGTGTACTTGAAGGTGTTCGATCTTGGATGTACCCAGGATATGAACCGCATTTGTATTTTGAAACAAGTGCAGTACTGATTACGCTCATTCTTCTCGGTAAGATGTTTGAAACGCGGGCTAAAGGGAGAACGACTGAAGCTCTTTCACATTTATTGGGCCTTCAGGCGAAAAACGCAAGTGTCTTGAAAGGCGAAGAAGAACAGCAAATACCGGTGGATGAGGTCAAACCAGGAGATATTATCGTAGTGCGGCCGGGTGAAAAAATTCCGGTTGATGGAGAACTAATTTTTGGTGAAACGTCAATAGATGAATCGATGCTCACAGGAGAGTCCATTCCGGTGGAAAAGCGGCCGGGCGATGTAGTCATTGGAGCAACAATCAATGAGCATGGTATGATTCGAATAAAGGCAACGAAGGTTGGAAAAGAAACAGCTCTCGCCGGAATTATTAAAATCGTTGAAGCAGCTCAGGGCAGTAAAGCTCCCATTCAAAGGATTGCGGATACAATCTCCGGTGTGTTTGTGCCGATTGTTGTAGGGATTGCTATCCTAACTTTCTTGACTTGGCTTTTCATCGTAGACCCAGGGAATGTTGAAAAAGCCCTGGAATCGTCAATCACAGTTCTTGTCATCGCTTGTCCGTGTGCCCTTGGACTGGCTACTCCAACATCGATCATGGTAGGATCAGGGAAAGGGGCAGAAACAGGTATCCTGTTCAAAGGCGGCGAGCATTTGGAGATGGCACATAAAGTGAATGCAGTCATATTAGATAAGACAGGTACCATCACAGTGGGAAAACCATCAGTAACAGACATTGAGTATAACAATGATAATGTTCTCTCTTATCTAGTTTCTGGCGAAAATGCTTCTGAACATCCATTGGCAGAAGCAATAGTCAGGTACGGTAAAGAGCGTGGCGTAGAAATGAAGCAGGTAACAGACTTTCAGGCCATTGCAGGGCACGGAATCAAGGCTGTAATTGAGGGACACCAAATATTGATTGGAACAAGAAAGCTAATGAGCGACAATCTTGTTTTATATCAAGAAAAGCTGAAAAAGGTTGAAGAATTGGAGAGCCTAGGAAAAACAGTCATGTTTATTGCTGTAGATGGAAGTTTGTCAGGAATAGTCGCTGTCGCAGATACCGTGAAAGACCATGCAAAAGAAGCCGTTAATCGTTTGAAACAAGAAGGTATCGAAGTCCTTATGCTGACAGGAGACAACAAAAGAACAGCAAAGGCAATTGCAGATCAGGTCGGAATTGAGCAAGTATTTGCTGAAGTACTGCCTGAACACAAAGCGGAAAAAGTGAAAGAACTGAAAGCTCAAGGAAAAGTAGTGGCAATGGTAGGGGATGGAATTAACGATGCTCCGGCCCTTGCATTGGCGGATGTCGGGATTGCCATTGGAACTGGTACAGACGTTGCTATAGAGGCTGCTGATCTTACAATTTTAGGCGGAGATTTAATGTTGATTCCTAAAGCATTTCGCCTTAGTCATGCGGTAATGAGAAATATTCATCAGAACTTTTTCTGGGCCCTCGCTTATAATTCTGCTGGAATTCCGATTGCAGCCTTAGGGCTGCTCGCTCCATGGGTTGCTGGGGCTGCAATGGCATTCAGTTCAGTTTCGGTAGTTTCTAATTCGCTTCGTTTAAAAAGAATCAAATTATAAATAAATTAGGAGGAGATTAAAATGCAAGAAACAGTTTTAAAAGTAGAAGGAATGACATGCGGGCATTGCAAGCAATCCGTTGAAAGAGCATTAGGCACTCTCACTGGTGTAGAAAAAGCCGAAGTAGACTTGGCTCAAGGAACAGTAAAAGTATCCTATAATCCTTCTGAAACGGATACTGGTAAAATGAAAGAAGCAGTTGAAGATCAAGGGTACGATGTTAAAGCATAGATTGCAGAAAATAACCTCCGTTTAGGGGGTTATTTTCTGTTTGAGGTAAGCCTAACTTCAACTGGTATAACACATCGAAGTATTGCCGATATAGCGTAAAATAAGGTGATGATAGATGTGAAGGATTGAGTGAGGTGATTAGGAAGTAGGTAGATGAACTTATTCAAGAAATGAAAGGAAAAATGTTAGCAGAAAAGGCTTTCTTAAGGTAGAATTCGATTAAGGACAATCAGATTATTTCGTCAAATGAATGGGGCAATTCTTATTGAATAGAAAAATGGTATAAGGGGTGGCATGCATGAAAGTATTGGTTGTTGGTGCAAATGGTCAAATTGGCCGTCATATCATGAGTTTGTTAAAGGAAAATAAGGATTATATTGGGGTCGCGATGGTGAGAGGAGAAGAGCAAGCTGAAGCTTTCAGAGAAAAAGGGATGGAAGCTTTAGTGGCGGACTTAGAGAATAGCGTGCAAGATCTGACAGAGGTGATGAAAGGGTACGATGCGGTCATCTTTACAGCAGGATCTGGTGGTCAAACAGGAGCAGATAAAACCTTACTGATAGACTTGGATGGAGCCGTCAAAACAGTTGAAGCAGCTGAAAAAGCAAAGGTAAATCGCTTTCTTATGGTCAGTGCTTTTCAAGCAAATAATCGAGAAAATTGGAACTCGAAGATCAAACATTATTATGTTGCCAAGCATTATGCCGATAAGGCTTTGATGCAAAGTGAGTTGACCTATACCATTGTGAGGCCTGGCGGTCTTGTGAATGAGCCAGGAACAGGCGAAGTTTCAGTGGGTGAAATGACAGAGCGGGCCATTATTTCGCGAGAAGATGTGGCAAAAACTGTTGTCGAATGCTTGCAAGAGAAACATACGTACAACAAATCGTTCGATCTTGTTTCTGGGGAAACTCCAATTGAAGAGGCATTAAAAAGAATTTAATCGGAAGTGGCGTGGTGCATATGAATATTATCGATCTTCATTGTGATGTTTTATGGAAATTGTGGGAAAGTCATGGGATGATTCGTTTCAAAGATTCCCCGGAACTTGATGCCAATAAGGAACGTTTACAAAAAGGGAATGTTAAAGTTCAATGTTTCGCTATTTTCGTTCCTCCAGAGCTTAAATCAACGGAGCAGTTTCAGGCTGCTCTCGAGCAAATTGATTATTTCTATTCAGAGGTCTTGGAAAAAAACTCCGACATTATACAGATTAGACGTTGGAAAGATATTCTGGATTTGAAACCTGGCCAAACTGGGGCAGTATTAACGCTTGAAGGGGTGGATTGTATCGGCAATGACCTCCAAAAACTTAGTCTTTTAAATCATATGGGAGTTCGGGCAGTCGGTCTTACTTGGAATTATGGCAACCTGGCAGCGGATGGAGCAGAGGAACCGCGCGGTGCGGGTCTGACAATGTTTGGAAGACAAGTCGTCCTCTTGAATAATCAACGAAAGATGCTTACAGATGTATCCCACTTAAGCGAAAGAGCTTTTTGGGATGTGATGGAGCTGGCGGATTATCCGATAGCGAGTCATTCAAATTCAAAGACATTATGCAATCATCCAAGAAATTTGACAGATAAGCAGGCTGAAGCACTCTTTGCAAAAAACGCGATGCTCCATGTTGTCTTTTTTCCTGAATTTATAACGAAAAAAGAAGTAGTGACGATTCCTGATCTTATCAAGCATATCGACCATTTCTGTTCGTTGGGCGGTGTTCACCATATTGGATTTGGCTCTGACTTTGACGGGATTGACCGACATATTAACGGGCTGGAAAATGCCTCTCACTATCCAAATTTAATAAATGAGCTTTTAAAATATTACTCGGAAGATCAGGTAAGAGGATTCGCTGGTCAAAACTTCTTTGAAACCGTATCAAATTGGAAAATTTGATGGGCACTTGGAATATATGAAAAATGTAAAAAAAGAATGAAAAAAACCGTTATGGGAAATATAGTCCCAAGCGGTTTTTTTATTTTGTTTGTTCCCATTTTAATTTAAAAGCTAAGGAGGCTGTTTAGATGTCGGAAAAAGATAAAGGATTAACGCGTCGTGACTTTCTGAAAACTTCCGGAATCGCTACAGGTACCTTGATTGGAGGCGGTCTGATTGGTGGGTTGATAGGATATAACGCCAATCAGCAAACCGAAATTGCACGAAAGGAGAGCAAAGGCAAAGACAAATCGACTCCAAAAGGATTGCAGTTCTTCAAAAATTATAATGATTTTGATGTTTTATCACAAGCAACCGAACGGATTTTTCCAAAGGATGATTTAGGTCCTGGGGCCATCGAGCTTGGTGTTCCTTATTTTATTGACAGCCAGCTGGCTGGAAGCTATGGAGTGAATGCAAGGGAGTATATGCAGGGGCCGTTTGATATTGGAGAAGCTACCCAAGGATATCAAACTCCGCTCAATCGGCAGGAGGCCTTTTTAGCGGGGCTTAGAATGATGGAAAAAGAAGCACAGAATCGTTACAAAAAAAGTTTTGCCAGTCTGGAAGGTAAACAAATGGATGAAATATTAACGGACTTTCAAAAAGGGAAAATAAAAATGGATGGAATAACGTCAGACTTTTTCTTTAAACTGCTTAGGTCGGCAACGTTGGAAGGGGCCTATTCAGATCCGATTTATGGAGGTAATAACAATATGGACGGCTGGAAGATGAAAAACTTCCCGGGTCATCAAGCAGCCTATATAAACGTTGTGGAAAGCGATAAATTTCAGAAAATCAACCCTAAATCTTTGGCGAGTATGGATCATTAAAGGAGTTGAGGGACATGGCTAAAACATTGGATAAAGTGGATGTTGTAACTGTTGGAGTCGGCTGGACCGGAGGGATTGTAGCAGCTGAATGTGCAAAGGCCGGATTGAAAGTGTTGGGCCTAGAACGTGGAGAAAGAAGGGGAACACAGGACTACCAGCGGATTCATGACGAGTACCGGTATGCTATCCGTTATGATTTGATGCAGGATTTATCTAAGGAGACTGTCACCTTTAGAAATACCCGAAAACAGAAAGCACTTCCGATGAGGCAGATGGGATCGTTCCTTTTGGGAGAAGGTCTTGGAGGATCGGGAACCCACTGGAATGGGTGGACTTTCAGGTTTTTACCTTATGACTTTGAAATCAGAAGCATGACAGAAAAAAAGTATGGAAAAGGTAAAATTCCAGATGATTTTCTGCTTCAGGATTGGGGTATTACATATGATGAGATGGAGCCCTACTTTGATAAATTTGAAAAAACAGCCGGGATTTCTGGTGAAACAAATCCACTCGGAGGGAAAAGATCTAGTGATTATCCAACTCCACCTATGAAAAAGACGCCGATCCTTCAAAGGTTTGAGAAGGCGGCGCAAGACAGAGGATATAATCCGTATATGCTGCCTTCGGCAAATTTGTCCGAAACATATGAAAATCCAGACGGCCAGAAGATTTTTGCCTGTCAGTATTGCGGGTTTTGCGAAAGGTTCGGCTGTGAATATGGTGCGAAATCGTCTCCTGAAATAACGGTTATTCCGGCAGCGGAACAGACCGGCAATTATGAAGTACGGACAAATGCCAATGTCGTCGAGATTTTGAAAAAAGGCGATAAAGTCACAGGGGTCAGATATATCGACACTACGACACGGAATGAATATATCCAGCCAGCAGATATAGTAGTTTTAACAAGCTATGTGCTAAACAATGCCAAGCTGCTTATGGTTTCTGATATCGGAGAGCGGTATGATCCGGATACGGGAAGAGGAACACTTGGACGCAACTATTGTTATCAATTGAATGCCGGGGCGACAGGCTTTTTTGACGACCAGATGAATATTTTCATGGGTGCAGGGTCACTTGGTATGTACATGGATGATTTTAATGGCGACAATTTCGACCACGATAAAGCAGACTTTCTTCACGGAGCCGGCATCTGGATTACGCAGGCCGGGACTAGACCGATTTCGAGCAATCCAGTTCCTCCGGATGTTCCACTCTGGGGTGAGGAGTTCAAGAAGGCATCTATTCACTACTACACTCGCACATTGTTTGTGGGAGGTCAAGGAGCTTCTTTACCTCATAAGGAAAACTACTTGTCACTTGATCAGACTTATAAAGATGCCTACGGTTTGCCATTGTTACAGATGACATATAATTTTACCGATCAAGACCGGGCATTACACAAATTTGCGACAGAGAAATCTGCTGAACTGATAAAAGATATGGGGGCTAAAGAAGTAGTCCCTGCCAACGCCTTGAGCGACTATGATATAGTTCCATATCAAACCACGCATAACACGGGCGGCACGACTATGGGAGCAGATCCTGCTACAAGTGTTGTCAACAACTATTTGCAGCATTGGGATGCCGATAATTTATTTGTAGTCGGGGCAGGGAATTTTGCACATAACAGCGGCTATAATCCGACAGGAACCGTTGGAGCATTAGCCTATAGATGTGCGGAAGGGATTGTTAAATACAGGAAGAATGGGGGAAGCCTTGTTTAGATTTGGGAGTCTCTAAGTCAAGGGATTGTCAGGACGTCTGAAAGCCGCCTATTCTGTGACCTGTGGCATGAAGACGTCCTACTCTTATAAAAGGAGGTTAGTTAGGATGGGAATCTCACAAATTGGTATACCTGGTCTGATTATTATTTTGGTTATCGTACTGATTATATTTGGACCGAAAAAATTGCCGGAAATTGGTGGAGCTATGGGTAAAACCTTATCCGAGTTTAAGAAATCTACTCGGGAAATCATGGATGATGGTGAAACAGCAGCAAAACAAGAAAACAATAAAGAGACTTGACTTAGAAGGTGCATCGCATGGGACAAGTTCCGAAAAAGAATAGAAAAATTCTCAGTCCCTTGGACAAAAATCCCGAAGATCTTGATAGGGACCGTCCTTATTACCAGATAGAGAAACAAGAGGAAGAATCGAATGGAGAGGCCTTGATTGAACATTTATCCGATCTTCGCAAGCAACTGATCAAGAGTCTTGTTGTATTTGTCCTATTCCTAATACTTGTTTTCACAACGATGAATCTCTGGTTTCCCTATGTGACGAAAGGAAATGAACTCGTTGTTTTTGGACCTTTCCAAATCATCAAATTTTACACTTCCATTTGTGTAACCATTGCGCTGGGACTATCTCTTCCATTTTTCGTCCATTTTATTTGGCAATTTGTTAAACCGGGCTTGAAATCCAATGAAATCCGCTTTCTTGGATTATATTCACCCGCCATGTTTTTGCTATTTATTATGGGAGTGGCTTTCGGATACTTTGTAGTTAACCCTTTAAGTTATCATTTTTTAATGAACTTTGGCGCGATGAACTTTGATGTTATCGTTTCGGCACAGGAGTATGTGCACTTTCTCATTATGACAACAGTGCCGCTCGGATTATTATTTGAACTACCGATTATAGCAATGTTTTTGGCATCCATCGGTGTGCTGACCTCGGAAACAATGAAAAAGGTGAGAAAATGGGCGTATTTGGTTATCGCGATCTTATCCGCTTTGATTACACCGCCAGATTTTATAAGTCAGCTGATGGTATTGATTCCAATGGCATTACTATATGAAGTAAGCATCTATATCGTCAGAAAAATGGAAGCAAGGCAGGAGTCCCCTCAACAAGCAGAAGCCGTCTCAACTGAATAAGGACAAAGATAAATCAGTCAGAGTTATTTCTCTCCGACTGATTTTGCTTTTGTGAGGTTCGGGATATGTTGAGCCATAGCAATAGGAATGGCTGCCTATTTAAAAGATGTAGGACCGTCAAAAAATCAACCGTACGGGGACGCAGTTTGACGGAAACACGAATCAACTAAGGAAAAACGCCATCTGAAAAAGCCGTACCGTCCAACTTATCCGAAAAACTGTCCGAACAAGAGGGGATACTATCCAAAAAAACGGAATACTATCCGAAAAAGCGAAATACAATCCAGTTTGCCCAAGGTATTGTCCGAAAAAGGAAAAATACTGTCCAAGCAGGAGAAAACAACCCGAAAAGCGGTCTTTTATCTTTGAAGTTGGGGCGCTAGTAGTGCCCGCTTTTAATACAAGCAACAAAGGATAGGCACGAAGCCCATCCTAACATCAAGTTATCTTCCAGATATTCTTTTCCCGTAAACGACAACAAGCTTTCCTTCACGCTTGTCCATTTTGAATCCGCGCCAGCCTTTTTCGAGAAGGTTCTGCTGGCCTTTGATATCACTCATGGCTAGCTCCGTTGTTTCAGCCCATTCATAAGGAGCATCCTCCCCAAGCCGTTTATAAAAGACATAACGCAAGCGCCCTTCATATTTCTCTTTTAAGACTGCAATTATCATACCTTGGCTGAATTTGTCCTTCAGGCTTGGGATATTGAAAGGCATTACCGTTGCGCAAATATATTTATATGTTTGTTTTTCTTTTGAAAGCTCCTGCATAATCAACTGTGCAAGTTGCTGTTGCAGGCCATTGCCGCGGTAGTCGGGATGGACATTCGATATTTCCTGATAAATGACATTTTGAAGTTCGTTTTTTGGCAAACCAATATCAAGGCCTAAATGGCCGTCTTCATCAACAGGTGGAACCAGTAGAGCCCGGAAGGCAATCAGTTTTTGCTCCGCAAATGCACCGATAAGGATACCATTCCCATCAGTAATAAATTGAAATTCTTCATAAGACAGCGGCTGTAATATATCTTTATTGTCCAATGTTTGAACAACAATTTCCTGCAGGGCAAGAATCTGTGCCATATCATTTGTTGATAGGCGGCGAACTTGATAGGGAATGCTATTTTTTAAAACTCCTTCAAAAAAATAGCTCATTATCGAACAACGTCCTTGAACTTTGTCAATTCATCCAATGTTTGCTCGTTCACTTCCACACCGAGTCCAGGCTTCTCATTGAGCTGAATGAAAGGGACGTCATATGTAAGGTTTCCGATGTCTTTAGAAAACTTTAATGGTCCTGTCAATTCAACGCTTGTAATATTTTTCTTTGAAAAAGCTACATGAAAACCAGCAGCAGATCCAATGGAAGATTCGACCATTGACCCCACCTGGCATTCGATTCCGGCCATTTCAGCTTGATACGCAAGTTTTGCTGCTGGAAGGATGCCGCCACATTTCATTAGTTTGATATTTACTTTATCCGCTGCCCGCTTGCGGATAATTTCTCGCAGCTCGCGTGGGCCTTTCATACCTTCATCAATCATGACTGGAATATCAGTTTTGGATTTGATTTCAACCATACCGTCAATATCATCGGCGCTCACAGGCTGTTCTACCCAATCGATATTCAACTCCTTTAATGAACGCATGGCGACAAGGGAATCAGCGCTGTTTTTCCAGCCCTGATTGACATCGACGCGAATGTTGATACCTTCTCCAACTCTTTCTCTTACAGCTTGAATCCGTTCAACATCTTTTTGAACAGCTGTACCAACTTTCATCTTAAAGGAGTCATAGCCTTTTTCTATCATGGCAGCTGCTTCGTCGGCCATTTGTTGCGGCTCCGCGATACTGAGGACATGGGTGATAGGGAACTTTTCGTGATAACGTCCGCCAATCAACTGATAGACAGGCTGGCCGAGCTTTTTACCCACAGCATCAAAGCAAGCAATGTCCAAAGCGGCTTTTGCGGCAGGAACAGCATAAATCGTCTCGTTCATCAGATCATGGAGTTTTTCAAATTCCATTGGATTTTTGCCGATTAGCAGTGGGGCAAGAGTATGTTTTAAAAGGGAATACGTGCTTTCAAGAGACTCTCCGGTAACGTATTCGTCCGGCAAAGCTTCACCATAACCTACAATGCCTTCATCTGTTTCTAGTTTTAAGATGATGGTCGGCATATCATGATATGTGCCATAGCTTACTATAAAAGGGCTATGTAATGGCAAACGGATGGCATGGATATGTATAGCTTCAATTTTCATGATGAATCAATCCCTTCACTTTACAAAGATAAATTTCTTGAATAGAATTGTCGTTAAATAGTCGCTAATTGGAGGAGCAGATTTAATGACTACAAAAATCGCAGTAATAGGACCAACTGATTTTATGCATAATATAACTCTTTTGGCCGAACAAATCAAGGATGTGGAAATTGTTCCTTACATATACTCGCAGCCGGAAGAAGCAGCTGCCATAACAAGAAATTTAAAACCTTGTGATATCGTGTTTTATTCAGGCGGGCTTCCGTACCATTTTTCCATGGAAGCCAGAAAGCATTTGACGATCCCTGCACTTTATATGGAACAGGATGAAATGACGATCGCCATTTCTCTCCTTTCAGTTGCTCATCATCAAAACATCCCTTTGGAGCATTTGTCTGTAGACGTTTTAGATGCTTCTTATTTCTCCAACGTCCTGAAAAATATTGGAGCACCTGAAACCAAACATCATGTGATTGATTTTGTCGGCATGCTGCCGGCAAATTTTGATATCAGTCAAATCGTCCAGTTTCATCGGGAGTTGTATCGAACCGGCCACACAAAAATGGCGCTAACAAGTATATCTTCTGTTTATGATCAGCTGGTTGAAAATGGGATACCTGCACAGCAGATGATTGATCCTTCCAAAGCACTTATTCTAGGGCTTCTGAATGCGAAGGCGGAAGCTGAATGGATAAAAAAGAATGCCGCTACGATTGCAGTTTGTTATTTGTCATTTCCTTCTTTCGCCTATCCGGATTCAAAAGTGGACAGTCTTGCTAAGTCCATCCAGGCCTCGGTTCATCAAAGGACAGATTCTGCTATTTCCCTCTTCTGTACCCGCGGGGATATTGAAAGTGCCATACATACAGAAAGATTTCGCCAATTCCTGCATAGCGGGGAGGAGGCTGTTGCTGTTGGATTCGGTTATGGAGAAACAGCTTCAGATGCCGAAGAGAATGCGAAGATCGCCCAACGGTTTGCAGAGCATGAAAAAACAAGCTGTGCTTATATTTTGACGGAAAAGAAGGAGTTGTATGGTCCTTATCCGGATGATGTAAAGTTTCAAAGCTTGGTAAATGTCCATCCTGAACTTGTAAAATTGGCTAAAGCGATTAAAATCAGTCCAGCAAATTTATCAAAAATCATTCAATTCTCCCAATATCGTCAAACCCTTCAATTCACTGCGGCGGACTTATCCTTATATCTCCAGGTGACACGAAGATCCGCAGAACGTATGATTAAAAAGCTGGTTGATCACGGTTCAATAAAAGTGGTCGGGGAGGAAATGACATACACACAAGGACGTCCCCGCGCTTTGTATGAACTGGATATTCCTGTCTATAATTTTGGAAAAGAAAGCCCGTGAAGGACTTTCTTTTTTTATGAGTAAAGTATAAGTTTTTTATTCAAAGAAGCTTTATCTTATTCTAGTTGCAGCACCTAGCCTTAAGGCTACAAGCCTCTTCCTTATGGTAATTGAAGAACTGCATTTTCAGGAATCGTCTTGCTTGTTCTCGCTGTTCTGTACTGGAAAGTCCCGCAAAGTTTTTTCATTCTAACCCGCTTTAAGTAGGAATAGAAATATTTTTGGTTAAATGTCATAAAATTCATTAATGATAGATTAATATAAAAAATGACTTTTATTTTTGGGGATGTTGTTATATAATAATCAATGAAACTAACATCTGATGTATAACACAAGGGAGATTTTTCTTTAGTACAGAGGAGGAGAGAGAGATGGAGGACTATCTGGATGTGAATGGACTGAAAGTGGCGTCCATTTTGCACGAATTTATTGAAAAGGAGGCATTGCCTGATAGCAGGGTCGATAGTAAAAGTTTTTGGAAGGGCTTTAGTAGTATCATTGAAGACCTTGCGCCTAAGAACAAACAGCTTTTACAAACACGAAAAAATTTGCAGTTGAAAATTAATCAGTGGCATCAGGAAAACAGAGGATCAGTTGATCTGAAAAAATATAAATTATTTCTTAAAGAAATCGGATATTTGGAAGAGCCGGTTGAAGAGTTTACCATCACCACCAAAAATATAGATGAAGAAATTACTGTGCAAGCAGGTCCGCAGCTTGTTGTTCCAGTAAATAATGCAAGATATGCCATAAATGCCGCCAACGCAAGATGGGGAAGTTTATATGACGCGCTTTATGGAACGGATGTGATTGATGAAACGGATGGAGCCGAACTGACTAGTAGCTATAACCCCATTCGTGGTCAAAAAGTCATTGATTACGGGAGAGATTTTTTGGATCAGATTGCTCCATTACAACAAGGTTCCCACCATGACTCTGTTCAATACAGCATTTCCGACGGTCAATTGATTATCAAACTAAGAGATCGCAAACATGCGAAGCTCCAGGACCATCAGAAGTTGGCCGGATTTCGGGGAAGCAAGAATCATCCGAGTGCTATTTTACTTAAAAATAATGGTCTCCATGTTGAAGTACAAATCGATTCGGAAGATCCAATTGGCCAGACTGATTCTGCTGGAATCAAAGACCTGCTTATCGAATCGGCCCTGTCCACCATTATGGATTGTGAGGATTCGGTCGCGGCAGTTGATGCAGAAGATAAGGTCCTTGTTTATAGAAATTGGCTTGGATTGATGAAGGGAACCATCAGCTCTGAATTTAAAAAAAATGGTAAAAATATCATCAGAGAAATGAATGAGGATCGAAGTTATAAGTCATTGGATGGTACTGAATTTTCACTGCGAGGCCGTTCACTCCAGCTAGTACGTAATGTAGGTCATTTGATGACAACACCAGCCATTTTAGATCAATCCGGGGAAGAAGTCCCTGAAGGCATTGTTGATGCAGTGATGACAAGTTTGATTGCCAAACATGATTTACTAGGAAACACAGCTCGGAAAAATTCTGAAAAAGGCTCTGTTTATATTGTAAAGCCGAAAATGCATGGCTCTGCAGAAGTGGCGTTTGCCAATGAGCTATTTGATCGTATTGAGGATTTGCTTGGATTGGAACGAAATACGCTGAAGATGGGTGTCATGGATGAAGAACGCCGGACGTCATTAAATTTGAAGGCTTGTATTAAAGAAGCCAGAAATCGGATTGTTTTTATTAATACAGGGTTCCTTGACCGCACTGGCGATGAAATTCATACATCTATGGAAGCCGGCGCGATGATTAGAAAAAATGACATGAAAGGGTCCGGATGGCTAAAGGCATATGAACAGTCGAATGTTTTCTCAGGGCTTGAAACAGGACTTCCCGGTCGAGCGCAAATCGGTAAAGGAATGTGGGCCATGCCTGATCAGATGAAGGCCATGACAGAGCAAAAAATCGGACATGTAGAGGCGGGGGCTAATACAGCTTGGGTTCCTTCACCAACTGCTGCTACCTTACATGCTTTGCATTATCATCAGAAGAATGTCTGGGAAATTCAACATAACCTGTCTAAAGCAATTAAGGATGTAAAGGATGAAATGTTGGATATTCCGCTTGCACCTAACCCTCATTTTACAAATGAAGAAATACAAGAGGAACTTGATAACAATGCTCAAGGAATATTGGGGTATGTTGTCAGGTGGGTTGAGCAGGGGATAGGTTGTTCAAAGGTTCCAGATATCCATAATGTTGGTTTAATGGAAGACCGCGCAACACTGAGGATTTCAAGTCAGCATATGGCTAACTGGCTTCATCATGGAATATGCACCAAGGAGCAAGTTTTGGAAACGATGAAACGTATGGCAGCCGTTGTTGATGAGCAAAATGCCGGAGATCCGAAATATACACCAATGTCGGCTAATTTTGACGAGTCCGTTGCTTTTCAAGCTGCTTGCGATCTTGTATTGATTGGAAGAGAACAGCCTGGTGGGTATACTGAACCAATTCTTCATCGCCGCCGCCTGGAATTTAAACAGAAACTATCCATAAAGCAGTCTTAGTGATATCTGAAAGAAGCAGAAAAAACAAATTAAGAAAATTTTTGAAAAATATTGTATTATAACAATTGACTAAAATTATTTTCTGTTATATATTAGTGGCAACCTAATAAAAAGCATAGGAAGGTGGAGAACATGCAAACGAAACAGACAACGGATAGAGATTATATTGAAGAGTGGATCTTGGCAGAGATGACTAAAGGAAAGACTGTTGAAGAAATGAGTGGAACAACTTTTGTTCTTGGGAACGAACTGTTAACTTTAAAAAGAAATACTGAAGGTTCGTTTGATGTTGAGCCGCTGGCAACGAAAGAAGTGGTTGTCATCCGGGAGGAAGAAAAAATGAAAATTGAAAACATCTGCAACAAATGTGGAATGGAGCATCCAACATATAAAGAAGTCATTCAATGCTGCGAGGACGTTGAATAATTTTTTTGTCATATCTGTTATATAACATTATCAAAATAGTTGAAACATATATATTACAGGTGAGAATCATAGATTGATTCAATCTGTTAATTAAATATAAAAACATAGGATAGGAGAGGTTTATCATGACAAGAGAAGCACAAATCCGCCAAGTTGAAGAAAGCTGGAAAGCAGACCGATGGAAAGGTATCAAAAGACCATATTCCGCAGAGGATGTAGTGAAGCTGCGAGGATCAGTTGTCATTGAGCAAACATTAGCACGGATGGGTGCTGAAAGGCTTTGGAATCTGATTAATACAGAAGATTATATCAATGCGTTGGGGGCTTTAACTGGTAATCAGGCACTTCAACAAGTAAAGGCAGGTCTTAAAGCCATTTATCTGAGCGGCTGGCAAGTTGCGGCTGATGCGAACCTTGCTGGACAAATGTACCCAGATCAAAGTTTATATCCAGCTAACAGCGTCCCACAAGTAGTTAAGCGCATCAATCAGACACTTCAGCGTGCAGATCAAATCCAACAGGCAGAGGGAGAAGGAGATACGTATTGGTTTGCTCCTATTGTTGCAGACATGGAGGCAGGATTTGGAGGCCCTCTCAATGTATTTGAATTAACAAAGGCCATGATTGAGGCTGGAGCTGGCGGAGTCCATCTCGAAGACCAACTTGCTTCCGAGAAGAAATGCGGACACTTGGGCGGTAAAGTTCTTCAACCTACGCAAACGGCTGTGCGCCATTTAATTGCAGCAAGGCTTGCTACAGATGTTATGGATGTGCCTACTGTTATCGTTGCCAGAACGGATGCGAACGCAGCTAATCTGATTACAAGTGACGTTGACCCATATGACCGCGAATTTCTAACAGGCGAAAGAAGTCCAGAAGGGTTCTATTATACTAAGCCGGGACTTGATCAGGCAATTGCAAGAGGGCTTGCCTATGCACCTTATGCAGACCTTATCTGGTGCGAAACGGCAGAACCAGATATCGAAGAAGCCCGACGCTTTGCAGAAGCTATCCATGAAAAATTTCCTGGGAAACTGCTTGCCTATAACTGTTCACCTTCCTTTAACTGGAAAAGTAAGTTGAGTGATGAAGAGATTGCCAGCTTCCAACAAGCGTTAGGCGAAATGGGATATAAATTCCAATTCGTTACCCTTGCAGGCTTCCATGCTCTCAATCACAGTATGTTCGAATTGGCTAGCGGATACAAAGATTCTGGAATGGCTGCTTATTCCAAACTGCAACAAGCAGAATTTGCTTCTGAGAAGGAAGGGTATACAGCTACACGTCATCAACGTGAAGTAGGTACTGGTTACTTCGATGAAGTGTCAATGGTCATTTCCGGAGGAACATCTTCTACAACAGCATTGACAGGTTCAACAGAAGAAGCCCAGTTTCAGTCATAGTAAAATATTAAAAGTCCTATCAGAATCTCTCCTGATAGGGCTTTTAACTTTATTCAGCATAAGTTTCCGACTTCTGTAATGCGTATTGCTATTCCATTCAGTGGGGTTTCAAACCCCAGCGGATGCCACAAATTTTCAGAAGCGGTTTATCGAGTCAAGCTCGATAAAATCTGGGCGCAAATGCGCTAAAGCGGTGTTTTAATTGGAATTCCAAGCGGGGTTCCAAACTACTTCCTACAAATGGCCATCCGAGTCTTGAATATGATCAGAGTTATCTCCCAAAAAAATGCTGCGAGGGGAAATCAGTGCTCTGGCTAGTTGCGTTTGTTCCATTATATTATCGACTTCAGTTTTACTATTGACATTGTGCCCTAAGGAAAATGTGGTAGAATTTGCATCCCCTAGCGCGTCTTATGCTTCAAGAGCAAGGTCATTACCCGATTACATGTCAAAGAAAAGTAACTGCCCCATCTCCAAATTCCTTGCCACTATTCCTTGGGTTTTTAGACTTAGGCGATCACGGTAACAATTGAACGGATTTTGCTAAATCATTCCCACCACAGTAATGACAGAAACTTATGGTTTCATAACAGTTTGATCTATTATTTTGAAGGGAAAGGATTGGAAAAGCACAATAAAAAAAGATTGCAGCGGATCTGGTATTTCTCTAATGAAGACTGGTTCTGGAATAATGGAACAGATTTTACAAGCGGATGTAGATACAATTTTTTTAGATTACGATTTTTTATCAAAGTTCTAGAGACAATATCATACAGGATTCTACACGAATTTTGTCGACAAAAGTAGAAAAGCAGGGGAAAAACTTTATTGTTTTTCCCCTGCTTTTTTGCTTCTCAAATCCGTATATTTAATGTCCAGTTTTTGAACAGTAGGTGCATATCACCGTTTGCTATACTTCGAATGGGTCCAACATGAAGTTGCAAAAACAGGCCTAATCCAACAAGAAAGGAGGAAATGAGATGTCAACATTTAGGAGACTTTCGGTAGTGATTAGTATCCTGTTAGTCCTGCAATTGCTAGTTCCGATTTCAACGACTTTTGCCGAAACATCTGAGGAAGATAGTGACGGAAGAATCAAAGTTGAAAACATTGATCAAAGTCAAGAGTCTATCAAATGGCTGGTCACGATCAATGCTTCTGGAACAGAAAATGATGGAATCAGTACAAAGATAAACCTTAGTGCAGGTTTGTCACATGGGACAATCACTGAAATGAAAAATGCCAAAATTGAAAAAACAGATAAGGGTTATGATATCCAAACACCTGCTGGAAAAGAAACATATGAATTCGAGGTAGAAGCAGGCATTAGTGATCCGAATCAATCAGCTTATGAATTGGCAACTATATCTGAATACTCAGATGGTAAATTTGACGCATTGAGCCGAACAGTTCCAAAAAAAGAACCAGCACCTGAAGAGAGTAAAAATGCAGGTAAAAAAGAAGAGCCTGAAAGTGTGAAGGAAAAAGAAACAGATGCGGAAAAAGAAAAAGCAGGAGAAGAAACGCCATTAGAAAAAGATCTTGAAGCTTCTTCCGAAAATGAAGAGTCAGATTCAGAAGAAGTAGATTCAGAGGAAATAAATGGCCAGCCTCATCCGCCATTCCTAACAACGTCAAGGCCAAATGCCTTGAAGGGGGTTCGCAGCGGGCCAAATTGGCCAGATCCGGGCTCACTCAAACTAACAAAAGATGGTACTCCGACAGGTAAGTATGCTGAATGGGAAGTTGAGCTAACCATTCAAGGAAAAAACCTAAAGACAAGCTCTGATATTGTCATTGTATTTGATAAGTCAGGAAGTATGAGCACTGGTCAACGACTGAGCAAGGCGAAAGCTGCGGCAAATGAATTTGTTGATCAATTATTAATCGAAGGATCTTCAACTAGAATTGCGTTAGTTTCCTTTAGTACAGAGTCAAGCAGGGATCAAGATTTTACGGGATACAGTAATAAACAGCAATTAAAAAATAGAATCAATATGATTCCAGCAAACGGGGGAACAAATATACAAGCGGGGCTTCATCAAGCTCAAACATTACTTGCAGGCAGTAATGCCGACCTAAAAACAATCGTGCTGTTAAGTGACGGGGAACCAACGTATAGTTTTAGTGCTAGAAATGCTGAGGCCTATACATGGCCTGGAAATAAGTATAATTTTATCCTTTCCAATTTTAATTACAATAACCGAATTGGGCCTGGTAATAATTATAATCTGAACAGCAATCAACGATATACCGTAAACGGATATAACGTCAGAACAAACGGCATCGCAACAATTTCTGAAGCAAGACATGCTATGAATTCTGGAATCGGCATTTATTCAGTGGGTCTTGAGGTAGGGAATAATGTGGATGCGAGATATGTGCTTGAGAATAGCCAGAATAAAGGCAATTACTTAGGCGGTCAAGACGATCTCAGCCGTATTTTTGAGGAAATAGCTGCGAGCTTGAATTACGCGGCTACTGATGCAGTCGTTACGGACCCGATGGGAGAGATGTTTAATCTCGTTAAGGATGAAAGTTACAATGGGCAAAACTTTGAAGCCTCACATGGAACGGTCACATGGGATGATGCGACTGAGACCTTCACATGGAATGTGGGTGCAATCAAAGAAAACGAGGTTTACACACTCAAATATAAAGTAACGATTGACTGGGATAAAAATCCGCAAGGGAATGTCTCATATCCTATGAACGGCGATACACCATTGGATTATAAGGACCCAAAAGGTAATCCGTCAACAAAGCCATTTCCAATTCCTGAAGGAGCAATCGAAAAAGGAAAAATTATCAAAATAGGTTACCGCGTAAACACCAATGGTGAACCAGTTGATAGTAATGGAAATGTTGTATCTAGTCCAGCAGAAGCGGAACAGTTTTATGAAGAGTTTCACCAGGAAAATAACAGTGAGGATTTGCTTTTCAATAAAACGTATTCTGTAACAGCGAATGATGTTCCTGATTACACGCTAATTGTTGGGGAGAACCCTACGGACATTGCATTGAAGCCTGAACAACCGCTTCAAACGGTTTGGTTCGGATATGTAAAGACAGAAGATTTAGTCGCTGGGGATGTTACAGCAAAGTATGTAGATGAAAACGGAGACGAAATTGCACAAAGTGAAGTGTTCACTGGAAAAGTTGGTGATACATACACTACAAAGCAAAAAGATATCCAAGGATACGAGTTTGTAAAAGTGGATGAAGACGGTGCACCAGCAACAGGAAAATTCAAAAAAGATCCACAGACAGTCATCTATATATATAAGAAAAAACTCGGTTCATTAACGGTAATAAAGGTAGATGAAAAGGGTGCTCCACTCGCCGGCGCAGAGTTTGAATTGCGTAATAAAAACGGGGATAGCGTAGGAGCTGCTCAAACAACGGACGAAACCGGGAAGGTTATTTTTGAAAATCTTGACTGGGGCGAATACAAACTTGTTGAGACGAAAGCACCGGAAGGTTACCGTCTGCTGAGTAAGCCGATTGATGTCAAAATTACCGCAAATGAATTGAACGTTGAGAAGAAAGTTGAAAACTCTAAAAGCGGTTGGGGATTACCGGATACCGGAGGAATGGGAACAACCCTGTTTTACGCTTTAGGCGCGATTTTAATGATTATTTCCCTTGTTTTCTTATTGAGAAAAAAGAGAACAAGAGAGTCTACACAAGATTAAATAAAATTTAAAGGTGAGAGGAGAACGTTCCAATGGCTGTAGCTAAGAAAAAGTCACTACACATTCTGTTGGCTTTTACATTATTAGTATCACTTTTTATACCGAGTATTGCCTTGGCTTACGACATTAAAGGAGATTCGGACAACCCACAATTGACTATTCATAAGTTTGAGCAAGAACCTGGTGCTAAACCTGGGGAGGAAGGAACAGGGCTGCCAGGACAAAATGCTGAAGGTACTGCAGTTGAAGGTGTTGAATTCACTTTAAAATTAACACACAAATATGATGTGGAAAATGATCAGTGGATTGAAGTGAACGATGGAAAGACAATCACAGGAACAACTGGAGCAAACGGACAAGTTGTTTTCACAAAAGACCAAGGATTGGAATTAGGTCGCTACGAAGTTACTGAAACAAATGGACCTAGCCATATTATTTTGAATCCAGATTCTTTCTCTGTCGACGTTCCTATGACAAGTAAGGACGGAGCAACATTAAACTATGATGTTCATGCATATCCAAAGAACGAAACAATTCGCTCTGACGTGGAATTAGTGAAAAAAGATGAAGATGGCAAACCACTAGCAGGTGTTTCTTTTAAGCTTTATAATGCCGATGGTTCACCAGCTGTGGACAATGAAGGTAATGCAATTCCTGAATTAACTACAGGTGCAGATGGAAAGATCAAAGTAGCGGGATTGGCTGCTGGCGAGTACTATTTTCAAGAAACAAAGGTTCCTGCCGGTTATGCGCTTAATAATACAAAAATCGAGTTCGAAGTAAAGAAAACGGGAGACAAAGGCCAAGAAATTGAAGTTGTATGGAAAAAAATTGATGGTTTCGTTGAAAACGGAGTAGTCACCAACTACAAAACGCCTGAAGTTGAGAAAGATGCAGAAGGAGAACAGCAAGTAGACATCGATCGCGATAAAGAGTTCAAGTACAACTTGACCATCAAAACTCCTAAAGACATCGATAAATATAAAACACTTGGTTTAACGGATACACTAGATAACCGTTTAGAGTATGCGGGTTCGTGGGAAGTGACAGGAACAGCCAAGGAGAATATTAACTTCACAGAAGACGGTCAAAAGCTAATTTGGGATGTAAAGGACTTATCACTACTTGAGCCAGGTCAAGACATCAAAATCACCTTCACAGCAAAAATCAAACCTGATGCAGTGTTGGAGCCAGAAGAAACAGGTATTCCGAACACAGCAAATCTTGATTTTGACAATGACAGAGGCGGGTATGGAACTGAGAAGCCAACAAACCCACCAGTTGTTACACCAACTGAAGGTGGATTAAAGGTAGTCAAAGTAGATTCCAAGGATAACACCATTAAATTAGAAGGTGCAGAATTTAAATTAACTGATAAAGACGGAAATGTTATTGATACCGCTAAAGCAGGTGAGGTAGTAAAAGTAAATGGTGTCGTGTTTAATGGTAAATTAGAAAACTTAAAAACTGACAAAGACGGTACGTTTAACATTACCGGATTAACACCAGGCACTTACTACTTACACGAAACAAAAGCACCGACTTACACAGACGAAAAAGGAAATGTAAAACCATATCGTCTATTGACAAAACCTGTGGAGGTCAAAGTCGAAAACCAAAAAGACTTGGCTTATGAGGTTGAAAACTCTAAGTCTGGCTGGGAGCTTCCAACAACAGGTGGGATTGGTACAATCTTGTTTACGCTTATCGGACTTGCGTTGATGATGACAGCATTTACACTATATCTGCGCCGCAGAAAGTCAGAAGCTCAAGTAGGCTAAACATTAATAAATGGGAGAGAGATATTTTCTCTCCCATTTAATATGGGAAAATATCAAAATTATTTACGATAGGATGAGAAAAAAATGAAGAAAGTACTGGTCATATCAATATTCATCGTTGGATTGGGCATTTTTTTCTATCCTATGATAAGTAATATTTTGTCTACCAAAGTACATCAATCTGTCGTAGAGGATTATAGTGATACGGTCAAAAGCTTGGATAAGGATCGGATAAAGAAAGAGAAGGAAAAGGCGGATTTGCACAATAAAGAATTAGAAGATTCGCAATTGGATTTTGTTGATCCTTTTTCCGAAGATGCTGAAGCGGATAACAGGCGAGGAAATCAAAGCTACTATGATGCGTTGAATATCGGTCCTGCTATTGGCAGTGTTGAAATTCCAAAAATAGATATGAAACTTCCCATCTATCATGGGACGAGTGAAGAAGTATTATCCAAAGGCGTAGGGCATCTAGAAAACTCTTCATTGCCTACAGGAAAGCCGGGAACACATAGTGTTTTGACAGCCCATCGCGGGCTGCCGTCAGCAAAGTTGTTTCGACATTTGGATTCATTAACCTATGGAGACCAATTTTATGTCCAAGTCCTCGATCAAACTATGGCCTATGAGGTATTTAAGATTGACGTCGTTCTTCCGCACGAAACGGACTGGCTGCAAATGAAGGAAGACGAGGATATAGTCACCCTACTGACGTGCGATCCGTATATGATCAATTCGCATCGACTGCTCGTTACTGGTAAACGCGTACCATATCACTCTGATGAAAAACAAGCAGTTGAAAACAAAGGGTTACCTATATATGTGTATGTGTTGGCAACTCTTATTCTCCTTTCTATTGTCTATTTATGGTATCGAAGGAAGAAGAAGGCGGGGGCTAATGATGAAGCATAAAGGGATTATGTCATTATTTATTGTAGGCCTCCTTATTATGGCTTACCCGCATATAGCGCAAATCATGAACAATTTTTTTCAAAAAAACCAGGTAGAGGAATTTCAAAGCGCATTAAAAAATTTATCGGACGACGAGATTAACGAATTAATGGAACAAGCCCAAAGCTGCAATAAGGAAATTTATTATGATTTGAACGGTTTTCGTGATCCGTGGGGAGATCATCAGGAAAAGTTAACAGCTTTTAATGACTGTTTGGGGTTGGATGAGGATGAAATTTTCGGAGCCATTGAAATACCGAAACTGAAATTAATGATACCTATTTATTTAGGCTCATCAGAAGAAGTGTTAAGCAAAGGAATTGGACAGGTAGAGGGCTCTTCCTTACCACTTGGGGGGGGAAATACCCATACCGTATTGGCGGGTCACCGCGGGATGGGGACTAAGGCCATGTTTCGAAATATTGATGAGCTAAACGAAGGTGACGTCTTTTACATTTTAACGATGAATGAAACCTTAACCTATCGTGTCATCAACCAAGAAGTGATTTATCCGCATGAAACGGACTCGCTTGAAATTGTGAAAGATAAGGATCTGGCTACATTATTAACCTGCCATCCCTATCGTCATAATTATCAAAGGTTGTTAATTCATGGTGAGCGAGATGGTTAAAATTATTTTCTATATTCAAGTTAAATTTGATAGAAAATGCTTAATTTTCATATAATTGGGGTATGTAAAAATTATATAAAAAAAATGATTCAGGTATAAAGAGGGGGAGAATTTGTTTGAGGGTAGTTCTTATCGATGATGAGCGATTGGCTCTTGAGCATTTAGGGAAGAGACTGGGAGAAATCGCTGGAATAGAGGTTATTGGAAAATATTCTGATCCATATATCGGGTTGAAAGGAATAAAAAATGAGCAGCCCGATGCTGTTTTCTTAGATATAGAGATGCCGGGGGTTAATGGACTAGATCTGGCAAAAGAAATGAAACAGTCACTGCCAAACGTCAAAATTATTTTTACTACAGCTTATCGTGAATACGCTGTTGATGCATTTGAAGTGAGTGCAGATGACTACCTACTGAAACCGATTATGAAAGAGCGTTTAATTAAAACGATTAACAGGCTTTTGGGAACAAGTGAAAAAAGTGAAGATTGTTCTAGTAGAATAATGGTTTGTTGTTTTCATAAATTACATTTTAAAATCGACGAAAAAAAATCTGAAGTAATAGATGTCTATTGGAGAACGACTAAAGCACGAGAAGTATTTGCTTATTTGCTTCACCATCGCGCAGGATTTGTGCGCAAGGTGGAGTTGCTAGAACATTTTTGGCCTGAATCTAATCCGAAAGACGGATTATCTCAACTGTATTCTACTATCTATCAAATCAGGAAGACTTTGAAATCCATCCATTGTCCCATTAAAATCGTCAATTCAGAGAATGCCTACAGATTAGATTTGAATGGAGTGCTGCTGGATGTGGATGAGTGGGAAATTAAAATGAAAGAAATGTCATTGGTCACTAAGGAAGCTTTTCTTGATTTTAAACAGGCACTTGACCTATACAAAGGGGATTATTTTGAGAAGGATGATTTTTGGTGGACTGAGACGGAGCAGAACAGGCTAAGGCTCCTTTGGTTGGATTATGTAAAAAGGTTGGCGGACTTTTTCATTTTTGAAGAAGACTACATTGAAGCCATCATGCTTTATTTACGTGCACAGAAAGTTCACCCGTTTGAAGAAGACATATATTTTATGCTTATGCAGCTATACGACACCGTAGGAGAACGTGATTCAGTGATAAGGGAATATAAACAATTAAAAGATATGCTGCAAGAAGAATTTGGTTCCCTACCGAGTGAACATATTCAAAAATGGCACCAAAATTGGGAGAAACGAACAGTGATTAGTTAATCCAATACATGGTAACAAGATGTTTATCCTACATAATATTGAACGGATAGAAGGAAAATTAGGAAAATATAACGTAAGAAAAATGATGGACAGGAGAGCAAGTCTCCTGTTGCTCGAGATTGAAAGGCTGAACAGAACTGCGGAGGTCTTAGAAAGTTAAACTGATTCCTAAGAGGTTAAGGAATTGACTTGCGGTAATAAACAGCATTAAATCATTTTCAGTAAGAGGACAGGAGATATAGAAATGAAGCTTTGGATCAGGAAAGTGTTCGTCTTTCTTATTGCTCTTTTGACCTTAGGATTTTATATACCTTCCATTGAACAAGAGGCAGGAGTCAAAGAAGAGAGCGAAGTTCTTACGTCATTTGAAACCTTGGGTGATTCTGAAGCAGAAGCTGCGGATCGTTTTGGTATATCAGAAGAAAAGCAAGCGCTGCTACTCACCAGTCTGGCAAGAGAACAGGCGATGGCGAAACTGGGTCCAAGAATTTTGAAACAGGTGGAAGATGAATTCATAGAAGGGATCTTGCCGGGAATGGAAGAAGTGTTGAGCTCTTTACTGATTGAAGCAGGATCTCATGAAACTGCCCATTTTCAAATCACTGATCAGCCTTCCAGTGGGTACGGGGAGAGAATCTTTCATGTATATGATGTACGGAATGAAAAAGATGTTGCTAGATTTCATGTCCGGAGGGATAAACGTCCTTTGGAAGGCTACTGGTTTAATTTTCATTATCATTTAAGCAAAGATAACTTTGAAAAGCATCATGAAATAGGGGAAATCTATTGGTCTAAGAACACACCTCCGAAATGGATGGCATAGTAGATAGTCAGTCTCCATGTTTGAAGCCTGCACAAACGGCAGGATTTGTATTTTAGATTGCGGGGGTTTCCAAAAAAATTATATAAAACGCAAAATAAGAATGAGAAAACGAGGCTGTTGAACATGAAGAAGATAAAATGGTGGATTCAGTGCAAATTTTTTCAGAAGCATAGAATCGATTACTATTCAGGTACTTGCATCATTTGTGGAAAGAAAAAATAAAGCTTTGATCCCTTTTCTGATAAAAGACAGCTGGTGGAAAATTAAAATAGCGGATGAAACCATTGCTTTCACTTGAAGGCAGATGGGAGTGTATCAAATGAGGGGGCTGACGGCAAAATGAAAATGGATGATCAAATGAATATAAAAATACCTAGAGAATTAAAGGAAGACTTTTATTTTACTTGTAAGCAAAGTAGGATAAACTCTTCAGCACTAATACGAAGATGGATTGAGCAATTTGTTACAAAGGAAATTGCAGAATCACATATAGATACCATTAGTCAGGAAACAAGGCTTGATTTGGCAAAATATATGAAAACAAGGCTGGAACCCGGCGACGATCACTACTGATTTTATGATGATCCAGAAAGGGATTCTTTCATTCCTACGGGGACGGTGAATTTCACCGTCGTTCTATTAAATCCCAACTGATCTTCTTGATCTCGGTTTAAGAATTTTATCCATATCCTGATGAAGATTAAATATATAATGCAAAATTCAAGGACTCCTGTATGATAAACAGGAGTCCTTTTCATTTAGATTTTAGAACAAATGTTCTATAATGTGTAAAAGAGCCTTAGGAAAACCGTTAAGATCAAAAAGGGGAATGGTGAAATGTCGATCGTCATCTTAGCAGAAAAGCCCAGTCAAGGAAGGGCTTATGCTGATGCATTTCGAAATGCGATTAAAAAAGATGGATATATAGAAGTGGAAGACAGCCGCTTTTTTAATAAAAGAGCTTTTATCACATGGGGGCTGGGCCATTTAGTTGAGTTGGTGGAGCCTGAACAGTATAAGGAAGAGTGGAAAAGATGGTCTATGCAAACCCTGCCGATTTTTCCTGAGCAGTTCAAATTTCAAGTGGCTAAAGATAAAAGGAAGCAGTTTGCCTTGGTAAAAAAACTGCTTCAATCATCATCAGGTGTTATTGTTGCAACGGATTGTGACCGTGAAGTTATGGGCAGTTATAAAAATGTGTAAAAATATAATGTGTTCAGGTATTATTATAAATAGTTGCCTAGGAAAAATTATTAACTATGAAAATTAGAGCTTTTATATATTTACTAGAGTCAGCATAGTAATTCAATGGAGGAAGGGTAAAATGTCAATTATAGATTATGAGGATAGGATTGTCGAAATAGTACAAAGGGAAGATCATTCGGATTTTTTATATGATTTGCTTGATGTGTATGATACTCCCCGGGCAACAATTACCCGTTTAAAAAATGGAAATCTCAATCTTGCAAAGAGAGCAGGAGAAGTTCATTTAAAGAATAAGGTATGGTTTAAGGAAGTGGGCAAGGGGAATATTTTTGATGGCTTTGTGGATATAGAACAGCAAGTAGCTGAGTTATCTGCCAAGCCACGCTATCTCATAGTTACAGATTTTGATGGGATACTAGTGAAAGACACAAAAACACAAGAAGCTTTAGATATAAAGTTTGAGCAACTCCCTCAGCATTTTAGTTTCTTTTTAGCGTGGAAGGGTATTGAAAAGGTTGATTTCGAAAAAGAAAGTCACGCTGATATTAAAGCAGCGGGACGTTTTGCTAGAATATACGATATTGTAAAAAAAGAAAATAATCTCATAGATACTAAAAATGGGATAGATATTTTCTTTATGCGTTTATTATTCTGTTTGTTTGCGGAAGATACAGGAATATTTAAAAGAGGTAGTTTTACTAATGCAATAAAAACATTAACAAGAACAGATGGATCAGATCTTAATAAATTCTTCACAGATTTATTTGTAGTTTTAGATACAAAAGAAAGAGTGGATGTGCCTAGCTATTTACAAGAATTTCCTTACGTAAATGGACAATTATTTTCTGAACCACACAAAGAGTTAACATTTTCAGCAAAGTCTAGAAAACTTATAATTGATTCTGGTGAATTGCTAAATTGGGCAAAAATAAATCCTGATATATTTGGCTCAATGATTCAAGCCATTGCCACAGATGAAAGTCGTAGTCATTTAGGTATGCATTATACAAGTGTCCCTAACATAATGAAAGTGATTAAACCGTTGTTTTTAGATGATTTAAATAAGGCATTTGAACAAGCGTACGATAGCGTAGAAAAGTTAGATATTTTATATGATAGAATTGGAAAAATAAAGTTCTTTGATCCGGCATGTGGCTCTGGAAATTTCCTAATTATAACTTACAAAGAACTTAGACGCTTAGAAATCAAGATTTTGTTACGAAAGAGAGAATTGACGGAAAATTTAATGTACCTTCCTTCAGTGACACTTGGTCAATTTTATGGAATTGAAGTTGATGAATTTGCACATGATGTAGCCAAGTTATCGCTCTGGATTGCCGAGCATCAAATGAATATAGAATTAGAGGAAATATTTGGTGATAAAGTCCGTGCAACACTTCCACTACAATCTGCTGGAGATATACGTTGTGCAAATGCTATTAAAGTTGATTGGTTGGATGTTTGCCCTGTGCAAGAGTCTGAGGAAGTTTATGTTTTTGGTAATCCACCTTATCTTGGGTCTAAAAAACAAAACAAAGAACATAAAGCTGATATGCTTACCATATTTAAAAATGTAAAAAACGGAAAAATGCTGGACTATATATCAGCTTGGTTCTTCTTGGGTGCAAAATATTCACAAACAACAAACGCAAAAGTAGCTTTTGTTTCTACCAATTCAATTACTCATGGAGAACAAGTTTTTACTTTATGGAATCAGCTATTTAAATTTAATATCGAAATTAATTTTGCTTACACATCATTTAAGTGGTCGAATAATGCTATAGGAAATGCTGGAGTAACTGTTGTAATTATCGGTTTTGGTCCAATTAATTCTAAAAAAAATAAATACTTGTTTATTGACGGCACTAAAAAGCTAGTTTCTAATATTAGCCCTTATCTAACAGATGGTGAAAATATACTTGTATCTACTAAAAGTAAACCAATTTCGAATTTACCAAGGCTTAGGTTTGGTAATATGCCCAACGATGGTGGTGGGTTACTCTTTACTATTACTGAATATGCAGATGCAATCAATCAGTACCCTCAATTAGTTCCTTATTTTAAAAAATTTATAGGTTCGGATGAGTTTATAAATGGTGGTTTAAGATATTGTCTATGGCTTAACAAGGAAAAATATGAAGAGATAAAATCTATTCCTTTAGTTCAAAAAAGAATTTCAATTACAAAACAACACAGGGAAAAATCGAAGGATAAAGGAACGAATAAACTTGCATTAACACCATGGAAGTTCAGAGATACACATGAGGCAAACAAATATTCAATTGTTATTCCGGCTGTTTCTTCAGAAAATAGATTTTATATCCCCATGGGATTAGTTGGTGCAGATACAGTTTTATCAAATCGAGTTTACGCAATTTATGATGCCGATATTTATCTGCTTGGAATTTTGATGTCTAGAATGCATATGACATGGGTTAAGGCAGTAGGTGGTAGATTAGAAACTCGATATAATTACTCAGCTGGGCTGTGTTATAATACATTCCCACTTCCTGAATTATCAACAACTAGAAAAAATAGAATTATAGAAGTAGTTCTTAAAATAATTGATATTAGGGAAGAAATGGGAGGAACACTCGCAGAATTATATAATCCTTTAACTATGCCATTGGATTTAAAGGAAGCACATGAAGAATTAGATGGAATTGTAGATCGGGCTTATCGACAAAGAGGTTTTGAAAATGATGAGGAACGCTTAAGTTTACTTCTTAATATGTATCAGGAAATGACTGGAGAGTAGGTGGAAATATGGAGAACTTGGTAGAGATTAAATATAATCAAACAGGCCAAAGTAAGTTGATAAATGAATATGGTATGCGTGAGATGCAAGCAAGGGCATTTGAAAAGCGTAACTCTCAGTACTTATTAGTTAAAGCTCCACCAGCTTCAGGGAAATCGAGAGCGTTAATGTTTATTGGTTTAGATAAATTGATTAATCAAGGTTTGAAGAAAGTTATAGTTGCTGTTCCTGAACGTTCCATTGGTTCCTCTTTTAAGAATACAGAATTAAAAAGTTATGGATTCTTTGCAGACTGGAGAATTGATCCTAGAAATAATTTGACAACTGCAGGTGGAGACAGTTCAAAGGTAAATGCTTTTGTTCGTTTCATGGAATCTGATGATGAAATATTAGTGTGTACTCATTCGACTTTACGGTTTGCATATGAAAAGTTAGATGATAAAGTTTTTGATAATTGCTTATTAGCAATTGATGAGTTTCATCATGTTTCGGCAGATACAAACTCACGCTTAGGTGAAGTGCTTCGTAATGTTATTCGTAATTCATCAGCACATATTGTAGCTATGACCGGTTCATATTTTAGGGGAGATTCTGTTCCAATTCTTTCTCCACAAGAAGAAGAACAGTTCGAAAAAGTTACATACACATATTATGAGCAACTTGATGGCTATGAGTATTTAAAGAGTTTTGGAATAGGATATCATTTTTATCAAGGCAAGTACACTTCAGCAATAGGCGAAGTTTTAGATACGAATCTGAAAACAATCATTCATATTCCTAATGTTAATTCTGGTGAATCAACAAAAGATAAATACGATGAAGTGAATAGGATTATCGATATCATTGGTGAAGTGGATTATCAGGATGATGTAACTGGAATCATCCATGTTAAACGGCATACTGACGGAAAAATATTGAAGATTGCTGATTTAGTTGATGACCAGGCTGAAAGAGAAAAGGTTGTCGAGTATTTGAGAAATATTTCAAAATTAGAGGACTTAGATATTATTATAGCTCTTGGAATGGCTAAAGAAGGATTCGATTGGCCGTTCTGTGAACATACTCTAACAGTTGGATATCGCGGCTCACTTACAGAGATTGTACAAATTATTGGACGCTGTACCCGTGACAGTTACAATAAGACCTCTGCTAAGTTCACTAACCTTATTGCACAGCCGGATGCACAAGATGAAGAAGTAACATACACGGTTAATACAATGCTTAAAGCTATTTCTGCGTCTCTATTAATGGAACAAGTACTTACACCTGACTTTAAATTTAAACGGAGAAGAAGTGAAACTGAGCAATCCACAGCAGGGGAAATGTATGTTAGGGGATTAAAAGAACCGTCAACAGAGAATGTCAGAAAGATTATTGAAAATGATATCACTGATTTAAAAGCAAAAATCTTTCAAGATCCTCAAGTTCAAAAAACATTTACAGGTGATGTTGAACCAGAAGTTTTAAATAAAGTATTGATTCCAAAAGTAATTCAAAAAACTTACCCTAATTTATCAGATGATGAAATTGAGGAAGTAAGGCAACATATTGTCGTAGATACGGTGATGAAAGGTGCAAAATCGGAAGTCGTTGGAAGTAGAGAGTTTATACGAATGGCAGATAAGTTTATTAATATAGAAGATTTACATATTAATCTTATTGATTCAATTAATCCATTCCAAAAAGCTTTTGAGGTTTTATCTAAAGAACTGAATTCGCCAGTTCTAAAGTTGATTCAAGAATCTATTGACGCTAAGCGCATTTCATTTGATGAAGATGAGCTAGTCTATATTTGGCCTAAAGTCGAAGAGTTTTATCAGTCAACAGGAAGACGCCCCGATGCGAAATCTTCCGATCCTATTGAAAAACGTATGGGTGAAGCAGTAATTTATATGCAAGAGTTAAGGAGGAAACGTGATAGTGGCAAATAGGTATCGTTCAATTGATGAAATAATAGAAAGCTCTCTATTTGACGAAATCACAGCACCGTCCAAAAGCGCACCTAAAGTTCAATATGATCTTGAAGCAGAAAGGTTTTTAGAGATAGTAGATTTTGTTAAAGAAAATGGCCGAGAACCTGAAAAGGTTCCAACTGACTTAGCTGAAAGAAGACTAGCTAGTAGGTTAATTGGAATTCGAAAGAACCCTGAACGCATGGAATATTTGAAGCAGTATGATGATATAGGTTTATTTGATAAAAATCCAGGAGAAACCAAGATACCTAAAATTTCTTCAATAGAGGATATCTTAAATAGCGGTTCTTCTGAATTACTGGGAGATGATCTGGCTTCTTCTATTTTTGATACAAGCACGCTACCTAAGGTTACCACAATGCCTGAGTATGTTGCGAAACGAAAGAAAATAAAGAATTTTGATGAGTATGAGCTATTATTTAAGAAGTGCCAAAAAGAAATTACAGAAGGTAAAAGAAAAATAGTGCCTTTTAAAAATGAACAAGACATTCACCCTAATAGTTTTTATATCCTAAAAGGGGTACTCCTTTTTGTGGAAAGTGTCGGAGAACGTAAAAAAATTAAGGGTAAAACAAATGCTAGGCTTCATTGTATTTTTGAAAATGGAACAGAATCAGATATGTTACTCCGTTCACTAGCTGCAGAACTTTATAAACACGGTAGACGAGTTACTGACAATGAAGATACGTTATTGGATCACGTTAGGGAAGATGATATTTCGACAGGATTTATTTACGTGCTGAGATCTTTAAGTACTAATCCACAAATAGCCTCTATAAAAGATTTATATAAAGTTGGCTTTACAAAAGATTCAGTGGAAAAGAGGATTAGTAACGCTGAGAATGAATCAACATACCTTTACGCTCCAGTTGAAATTGTTACCACATATCAAGTATACAACATGAATGGCAGAAAATTTGAAACAACAATGCATCATGCGCTAGCAAACTATAATTTAGATGTATTGATACAAGGACCAAATGGGAAGATGTTAGTTCCCAAAGAGTGGTTTGTAGTATCGTTAGAAAAATTACAAGAAGTTATTAATGAGGTTGTGATGAGGGTAAATCTATAGGTTAATTTACACTATGGTGATAACATTATAGATTACCATATAATGATGCCTCACCAGTTCCTCTGGATGGAGATTATTAAGAGGTATTAGATTAAGCATGAAAATTTATTTTATATTAATAGATACACACAGAAGAAACATGTTTTATTATGTTTCTTCTTTTCAAAGATAGAATAATTTGAAGGGAAGGAACGAGATGAGCAATATAGCGATATTTGCCGAAAAACCTTCGCAAGCCAAAGCCTATGCTGATGCTTTTTCTATAAAAAAACGTCACAAAACACATATTGAATTAAATCCGTGTCAAACGTTTCCCACTGGAGCAATTATCACGTGGGGAATTGGACATTTAGTAGAATTGAAAGAACCAAAAGAATATCGAAAAGAGTGGGCAACTTGGAATTTGTCCTCTTTACCGATTCTGCCAAACTACTATGAGTATAAGGTGTCTTACGATAAGAGAGAGCAGTTCAACTTTATTAAACAGCTATTCAATGACTCTAGCATTAGAACAATTGTAAACGGGTGTGATTCGGACCGCGAGGGGTCCAATATTTTTTATTCATCCTACTACATGACTGGAGCAAAAAATAAGGAAATTAAACGATTATGGATCAATTCACTAGAGGTTGATGAAATAAGGAAAGGATTCAATAATCTTCAAGATAACAAAAAAGACTTATTACTTTATTACGAAGCAAAGACACGTCAAATAAGTGATTGGCTTGTTGGAATGAACGGAAGCCGGTTATTTACCCTCCTCTTACAACAAAAGGGGTTTAATGACAGTCTCTCGATTGGACGGGTACAGTCTCCCACAGTATACCTTATTTATCAACGTCAAAAAGAAATAGAACAATTTGTTTCTACACCTTTCTATGAAATTGAAGGAAGCTTTACCGCCAAAAATGGCATGTATAAAGGAAAAGCAAAAATTAAAAGTGAAAAAATAGAAGAAGTCCAAGCACTAATGAAACAGCATAATATTTTGGAGCGAAATGAAGGGTAAGCCCCCAATCAAACAACGCATATTTTTATGCAGCCCCTCTTAGTATGATCAATGTATCAACTGAAGGAGGTGC
>NZ_JACSPV010000046.1:29213-34451 GCF_014836955.1 Bacillus norwichensis | reverse complement strand
CTTGAGCAGTGGTTCTCTGGCCTTCCCAACTACATCAAGGCTTATTTGCCAATTTCTCTCTGCGAAAGTTGAGTTAATGACAATCGGGCGCACTTATTGAATAAGTCAGTGTGCTTTTTCTTTGAACCGGCCAGATAAACAGAGGTGGCACTAAATTGCTTAAACGCATATTATACTGTTCCAATTGCAATTGAGAAGTTCAAGATGGTGAAGAAATTTTTGCTAAAATAAAGGCTCCAAAGTATTCTATCATGGTTGAAATCAAAGCATATCTAAATAAAGAAAGTAAAATTTTTTGTAAGGGTTGTTTCAATCAAACGAAGTAAATATGCTGCAATCGGGCACAATTGTGGAGAAACCCCAATTCAACCCCAAAAATGATTTTTCAACAAAATTCTTCATAATCGAAGAGAATTAGAAAAACCGCCAAATCCTTTGATCCACAAGGGGTTTGGCGGTTTTGCAAGTAGCGTCCCAGGAGAGATTCGAACTCCCGACCCACAGCTTAGAAGGCTGTTGCTCTATCCAGCTGAGCTACTGGGACATATTATTTTTAAAGACATTTTTTATTATAAGGCTGGCGCTTCGGAAAGTCAATAGTTTTTCGCAAAGTTATTATTGATTCTTTACCTTTTCGCCAGCCAAAATTTTATTTTCGCTTGATTGGTGCTTTTCTCTTAGCAAAAGTGTTAGAGGTACTGCGATAATCAGCGGAATAAGCGAAATTAAAAATACATCTCCCGCCGCTGCTGCTGAGGCTGCACTCAAATCTCCCCCCGCTTCCAAGCGGATGTTGGATCGGTAAGCAATCAAGCCGGAAAACAGCGCAATCGACAATGAAGCGATACACTGACGTGTCCAGTTGTTCAATGCTGAAGCATATCCAGCAACTTGAAGTGGAACAGCCGACATCCCTACATTGATAATTGGCATATTACAAAGAGCAATCCCCAAGTACCGGATAGATGTCCAAACAATGACATAGAGAGCAGTTGTTTCGATGGTTAGCTCTCCCATCATAAAAGTCCCTATAGCCATGACAATCAAACCTGCCATGATCAATGGCAATGGCCCAATCTTGTTATACAATTTTCCCGTGATAGGTGTAAAAAACGCCATGACAAAGGCCCCTGGCATCATGATAAGGCCTGTATGGAGCGCTCCCAAATTCAGTGAAGTCTGCAAAAAGATAGGAACTAGAAATGCTCCCGCGTACAACGCGATCGACAAAATCGCATTTAAAATAATTCCATAGGCAAATCTACGATGCTGAAACACAGAAAAATTTAAAAGTGGAAACTCTATCTTCAATTCCCTTTTTACGAATAGAAGAAGTAAGAACGCTCCTGCTCCAATTAAAGACAGTGTTTTGACATCTGTCCATCCCCATGTTCCTGCTTTTGCAAAAGCAGTTAACAATAGGATACTTCCTCCAAAAGAAAATCCCAATCCCCAGAAATCAAATGGTGTTTTCTCTCCCTTATCAGTATCCGGAAGGAATTTGACTGCTGCGATAATGGCCCCTGCGCTCACTGGAAGATTAAAATAAAACAACGCTCTCCAGTCAAAAATGTCAATAAGAAAGCCTGCCAGAACCGGACCGACAGCAGGGGCTAATGCTGAAGATAGGCTCCAAAGGCTTATTCCATAAGCCTGCCTGCTCTTGTCAATTGTTTGATAAATGAGTGTCATGGTTGCCGGCATCATGATGCCGCTAAAAACGCCTTGCATCATCCGTGCTATAATCAGCATTTCTATCGAACTTGATAAAATGCAAATGACTGAAAACAAGAAGAAACCTGATAAAGCGGCAATGTAGACTCGCTTATAGCCAAAGCGCGCTCCGAACCAGCCTGCTGATGGAGCCGCTGCACCTGCGGCAAGCATAAACCCTGTTACTGTCCATTGGGCAGTCGGAAGATGGGTAGAAAATTCTCCCATTATGGCTGGCACTGCGATGTTTACAGTTGACGTGTTCATAACCGCCAGAAAATTCCCAAAGAAAACAGCAGAGATAATGGACCAAAATGCTTTTTCACTGCTTCTGACTTCATTTGCCACCTTTTCACCTGATTTCTAATACGAACTAATCGTATTTTAACAGAATATGAAGCTCAGGTGTATCAAATCGCACTTAACTTCCAGTTTTACTTGGAAGAAAGCTTTTCGATGTATGGCTCCAGATTTTTCATAGCAGCCGCACGATGGCTCAATTCATTTTTCCTTTCGGGAGTCAGTTCTGCCATTGTTTTTCCTTCAGTCGGCACGAAAAAGATGGGATCGTATCCAAATCCTCCGGAACCTCTACGTTCATTCAGAATCTTGCCCTCACACGTGCCGTTAACAGTGACAGTTTCAAAGTTGGGGCCAGCTATAGCAAGAGCACAATAGAAGCGTGCTGTCCTTTCTTCGTCAGCAACGGCTTCTATTTCGTCCAAAACTTTATCAATATTATCTTCATCATTTTTTCCTGCCCCTGCATACCTAGCTGAAAAAACTCCTGGTCTCCCATCAAGAGCATCAATCACCAATCCGGAGTCATCTGCCACAGCGAATGAATTGGTAAGTTGGGCAATCGCCTCTGCCTTGATGATTGCATTTTCTTCAAAGGTTTCACCTGTTTCCTCAATGTCTGCTACATCCGGAAAATCAAGCAATGTCTTTACTTCCATACCATATTTTGAAAACAATTGCTCGAATTCCTTAGCTTTACCTTTATTTTTCGTTGCTATGATGACATTTTGCATGATTATTTTTCACTTCCTGCTGAATCTTCAGGTTTTGAGCCGATTTTTTCAGCCAATGCCCCAAGAGCTTCTTTTTGAATGGTTGATAGTTCCTTCATTCCTTTTTCGGCCGCAGCAAGCATTTCCTGCAGTTGGTTGGCTGTAAAAGTCGATTCTTCTCCCGTTCCCTGCAGTTCAACGAACTCTCCTGATCCGGTCATAACTACATTCATATCAACCAAAGCTGCGCTGTCTTCGATATAATTCAAATCCAAAATAACACCAGCCTCTTCAATAATTCCTACACTTGTTGCAGCTAGAAAATCTGTCACTGGGAAAGACGGCAATTCTTTTTCCTCGACCAGTTTGGCAACAGCCATCGTCAAGGCTACAAATGCACCCGTGATTGAAGCTGTTCTTGTCCCTCCATCTGCTTGAATAACATCACAGTCAATCCAGATGGTCCTTTCGCCAATCGCTTCAAGGTCAACAACTGCACGAAGGGCTCGTCCAATAAGCCGCTGGATTTCCATCGTTCTTCCTGATACTTTTCCCCTGGATGATTCCCTGATATTCCGCGTTTCCGTTGCCCTCGGCAACATGGAATACTCCGCTGAAATCCATCCTTTTCCTTCTCCTCTTAAAAAGGGCGGCACCCTGTCTTCAATACTTGCGGTACATATTACTTTTGTGTCTCCCACTGTAATCAAGACAGAACCTTCCGGATGCTTCAAATATCCGGTTTCAATATGTATGTTTCTTAATTCATCTGCTTTTCTTCCATCAACACGCAATGACAAATCCTCCTTAAAATACGCGTTTAAATAAGTTGCCAAACTAAAAAGCAAGGGCGAGACAGCGCAGTTTATGTTTTCAGATACAGGAACAAGCCATCAATGAGATTCGCCGCTTTAAAATTTGGTGACCTTTTAAACATCCTTTTAAAAAACAATAGAGGCGGCATGACCTATTTATGCCGGCCTCTTCGAGCTTATCTATAGTATAACAAATCTCTTGTAATTAATAACGTACTGCGTTAACTTTTTCTGGCCGGCTTACTGGAGCAGTCAACGGCTCACCCTTTTCATTTGCTACTTCAGCTTTTCCATCCACTAGAACTGAAACACTTTTAATGCCTTCTTGTTCTGTCAAAGATAAAACAAGAGATTGTAGGGCTGCATCCGTAATGATGCTCTTTTCGTCACTGCCAAAAATAGATTCATTGAAATTCAATGTGGCGACCTCATCTTCCACTTTAGGTGCTTCTAACAGTTTCACATCACCAGTTAATGCACTCGCCAGCCCTTTTATCATTCCTGGTCCATCCGCCAGCTCCTTAACCACCGCAGCAACATCATCCTGTTCTTTATTTGAAATACGGCGGGTGACTGGCACATAATAGACTTCATCATCAGCTTGCGCTAAATAATAAACGGTCACAGGTCGAGTATTCGTTATATCCACTGCTGTAGAATCATCCATGTTGATTCCATCCTGACGTGAAAGCCCCTCTTCACCAATCGGGGTTCCGCTTACAGGCATTTCATTTAATTGCTGTCCATTCATTCTTAATTCCACAGACTTTACGGATTCAAATTGTGTCAGAGTCCAGGTGACAGCCTGTAATATTTTCTTCTCATCTTTTGCATCGTAGGTCGCAAATTCCTCAGAGAAATCAACAATCGCCTTTCCATCTTTTATATCCACATCCACTGTTGTACCTGCTGGAAGGACTGTTCTGAAACCATTAGGCAAAATTTCCGCTACCGGACCATCTGCAACAAGATATTCCATAACCTGTTTAGCTGTACTTTCTGTTTTGGGAAGAGGAAGTGTCTGGGATACAACCATACCATTACGGTCAATCAAGTAAAGATCACGCATGACGGTATCCGCTTTTTCTTCCCCTGCTGTTTCTTTATCTGATGCTGTTTCTTTATCTGATGCTGTTTCCTTATCAGATGCTGTCTCTTCAAGTGCATTATCCAGGTCCTCACCTTCTTTTAAGTAAGATACATCCTGAGGCGGATCCAGTTTCTCCTTCCCTTTACCGAAAAGACCGCAGCCAGATATGAACGCACTTGCTGCCAATATCACAGCAACCGCGGCTATTTTCGCCCGTTTACACATTTGTACCCCTCCTAGAACAGTTTGTACTTTCATGTATACGAGCCGTATGTTTCATTTAGACCGCTTGACTTTATCTTTTTATTTAAGCACTGATGTCGATGCAGTAATTCAATAGGAAGGATTGGAAAATGGCAATGAAGGGGGCGTGCAATTATTTTGGATGTCGTATGATTTTACCGGCTTTCCGAACGGCAATGCTTCGATTTGAAACTTTTTCTCGATTTCCGTATAATGTTTTCGAAGTTCGCACGATATTTTCCTTTTTCGCTCGATAATTTTGGAGTTCGCACGATTATCCCGATTTTCGCTCGATTATTGCTATTTTCGCACAATTACCTTGTTTTTCGCACAATTACTGCGCAATTCGAACGATCCACACGTA
>NZ_JACSPV010000046.1:0-29113 GCF_014836955.1 Bacillus norwichensis | reverse complement strand
CGATCTTTTCGAAAAGCATATGCCTTACCATTTTTCGATCGGCCTTACTAGGTTCGAAACATTTTCTCGATCCCCACATAATGTTTTCGAAGTTCGCACGATATTTTCCTTTTTCGCTCGATAATTTTGGAGTTCGCACGATTATCCCGATTTCCGCTCGATTATTGCTATTTTCGCACAATTACCTTGTTTTTCGCACAATTACTGCGCAATTCGAACGATCCACACGTACACCATTCCAAAGATCGTATGATTATCCATTTTTCACGATCTTTTCGAAAAGCATATGCCTTACCATTTTTCGATCGGCCTTACTAGGTTCGAAACATTTTCTCGATCCCCACTTAATGTTTTCGAAGTTCGCACGATATTTTCCTTTTTCGCTCGATAATTTCGGAGTTCGCACGATAATCCCGATTTTCGCTCGATTATTGCTATTTTCGCACAATTACCTTGTTTTTCGCACAATTACACCAGTACGGCACTTCATCCCCTACGAGCCTAAAAACAAAAAGCGCCGCGGTTTTCCCACGGCTGCTTACGGTCAGCTCGGCTGCGTCAAATATTTGCCAAGCTTGGCGGAATGGATCTGCATCTCTGTGCTTTTGAGCCAATCCAATGATATTTTTTTAAAGATTTCTATCGAACCCGTTGTAAAGAATTTGTGATTGGGTGGTTCCATATCTGTATTTCTCATATTTTGATAGTGTAAAATGGTACTTACTTCTCTCGCTGTTTCCTCACCTGAACTGATGACCTTAACCTGTGGCCCCATTTCCTGCTCAATCAGGGGACCGAGCAAAGGATAATGAGTGCAACCAAGAATCAGCGTGTCGATGCCGCTATCTTTGATTGGCATCAATGCTTCCTTGACTACTTTTCTGGCAATCTCGCTATGGTACTGGAAGCTTTCAACAAGTGGGACAAACTTTGGGCAGACGAGCTGTGTTACTTCCACTTCATGATTGATGAGGGTCAGTTCTTTTACATAAGCCTCACTTCTGACAGTTCCCGCGGTACCAAGCACTCCTACTTTGCTGTTTTCGGTTACTTTTAGAGCTGCTCGAGCTCCCGGTGAAATGACTCCGATGACCGGTATGGAGAGTTGTGCGCGAATTTCGTCCAATACTGCAGCTGTCGCCGTATTACAGGCGATCACTAACATTTTAATGTTAAATTCCCTTAAAAAGGAAGTCATTTGCCAAGTAAATTCTTTTATTTCTTCTTCGGGTCGAGGACCGTAGGGGCAACGGGCTGTATCACCGAGATAATAAATAGTTTCATTAGGGAGCTGGCGCATGATTTCCTTTGCAACTGTCAGCCCTCCGATGCCCGAATCCATTACTCCTATAGCTTCTTTCAATACAAACGCCTCATTCTTTTTTCATTTCTTGATGTAATTTAGCCAAGCTGTCTTTTAGAGCCATGGCATCTTGTTCCGAAAAATCTCCGAAGACATCTTGTAGGTATTCTTGTCTTTTTTTAATCACTTCATTGATGATAATTTCGCCCTTTTTTAATAAGTGTATGCGAACGACACGCCGGTCTTTCGGGTCTTTTACCCGTTCAACCAGTTCTTTTTTCTCCATTCTATCAATCAAATCTGTCGTTGTACTACATGCTAAAAACATTTTAGTGGATAATTCCCCAATTGTCATGTCTCCTTCTTCAAAAAGCCATTGAAGCCCGATGAATTGTGGAGGCGTGATGGCATAGTCTGCCAGTAATTCTCGCCCTTTTTGCTTCAAGATAACAGATATGTATCTCAAGTCTTTTTCAAGTTCTGCAATTAATTTTTCATTATGCCGGAAACCTGATCCATCATTCATGATTTAGCGCAACTCCCTGTACCCTTTTATATGCATTGTCACCTTTTTTAGTCAAAAAAACAAGAGGGCATTGGCGAATTCCCACTTATACTCGCTTATAGGAAAGCATAAAATCGAACAGAAATTTTATCCACATACAAAAAAGTACCTGTGCAGGCTAAGCGACAGGTTTTCGCGAACTGTGATTCCCTAACTTGGTTGAAAGCTTGTTACTAGCCATTCAGAGCAGACGACCACTGTGCACCGGCCAACTCCATTTCCGGATGAGATGAATGCTTCTCGCAATAGAATATCCTTTAACTCGAAGTTAAGGTCAGAATGACAGAAATCTGCATTAGCGGCGATGCTTTTATATACTGTTACTTTATTTATGATTTTTCTATATAATCCGTTACCAATATGAAATAACTGAATTATAAACATGAATGTGCCAAAAGGTCTTATGCTAACACCCATCATTGATTCGATGTTAATATGGAGTGAAAAGGAATTTGGGCAACCGTTCATTCGGGCCCTTTCATCGGAGATTCATTGAGACTGGAGTGGACTTGGTTTGGACACGAAAAAAGCGTTACCTATACTATTTGCTGTCATGTTCTTTGTGATGGTTGGATTTGGAATTATCATTCCTGTCCTGCCGTTTTATGCAGAAGATATGGGAGCATCCCCTGCAGAGCTTGGCTTGTTAATGGCCGTGTATTCATTAATGCAATTACTTTTCGCACCTATGTGGGGCAGAGTTTCCGACCGAATTGGACGGAAACCAGTCATGATGATCGGTATATTCGGATTGGCCATATCATTCTTCATGATGGCACTTTCCTCCTCACTATGGATGCTGTTTGTAGCTAGAATTGTCGGAGGTTTCCTTTCATCCGCCAACATGCCAACGGTTATGGCATATGTAGCTGACATCACATCAGAGGAAGATCGTGGAAAAGGAATGGGCATCATTGGTGCATCAATTGGTCTGGGCTTCATCTTGGGGCCTGCTATCGGAGGAGTCTTTTCCAAAACAAGCTTAAATATGCCATTTTATTTATCTGGTTTTTCCAGCCTCCTAACATTCGTTTTTGTTCTGCTGCTTTTAAAAGAATCTTTGCCACCAGAGGAAAGAGGACAGATAGCGAAAAAAACACCGTTGCGCAAAGCATTGCGCGGACCGATTACCGTTCTGTATGTCTTACAATTATTCACATCCCTTTCTTTGGCTGGACTTGAAGCGACGTTTGCCTATTTTGCGGCGAAAAAAGCTGGGCTGGATACGGTTCAGTTAGGCTACCTGTTTATGATCATGGGATTGGCTGGAGCTATTGTTCAAGGTGGGTTGGTTGGAAGAATGACGAAAAAGTATGGAGAGGGAGCAGTCATCCAGACTGGGATCGTGGTTTCAGCCATTGGATTCGGACTAATCCTGCTAGTAAATAGCTTTACGACGGCTGCCATCTACCTAACAATATTCGGAATTGGAAATGGAGTAATTCGTCCAAGTGTTTCTGCCTTACTGACAAAGACCTCTACCGCAGGCCATGGGAGCACTACCGGATTGCTTTCATCATTTGACTCTTTGGGAAGGATTGTCGGGCCACCACTAGGTGGTTGGTTGTTTTCCATTTCTATCGGATTCCCATACATATCAGGATTGATCATCTCAGTCTTTACATTTTTGATTTATCAACTTTATAAAGCAAGATCAAATAAAATGCAGCCTATCTCGTAGTCTGAACTATTTTTAAAACAAGCCTGACCAGTTCAGGTTTGTTTTCTTTATAAAACTGGATATAAAGTCCTGTTTTTTCCATTTTATAGTTTAATTTCCATTTCAGCGGGTAACTAATAACTAACCTCAACTATGTGACCTACATTAATAAATTTAATTGCCCCTCACAAAACATATGGTAAAGTTGTTGAATGGCTGCCTGCACTCCATCAATTGAAAGCGGTTTACCCGCTTTAATGACCTTCCTCCATGATATTCACAATGATTTTTCTCAACCTTGTCTATAAAGTTAATTATTTTGCTATATCTAGCCAGCAAAATAAAATATTATTCTATCTACATGGTTTCATTAATGTTTTATTAATCAGCCCTGTTTTTAAAACCCGTCTCCTCTGGGAATTTTTTGCATTTCATGAAAAATTGGTTTTAAAAGTTGCTCATTCATTTACATACAGAGAAAGGAGGGAAATCTGTTGAAAAGGTTCAAAGAATGGGCAAATGTGAATAGCTGGTGGCTGCCATGGGTCGGAGTAACTGCTACCATTTTCGGGCTAATCTTTCCAGATGTGCTTTTAAAAACAGGACAAGCTTTAACCAAGTTCTTACAAGTGATGTTGGCCTATTGGATCCAAGTGTTGATTGTTGTTTGGGTCATATATATTCAAATAGAGATACAAAGAATGAAAAAAAAGAAAAAGTATCCGTAGTCACTCGAAAACAACGTCTCTTAAGCATCGCCGTGTGAAAACGGCTTTTTCATTTTTAGAAACCAAAAAGTGACAAATTCCCTCGATAATAGACGGAAAATTACAATTTTAATAAGGAGGATGAAAAGAAATGAGACAATTTGTTCGAGGAATTCCATTTAGGGTTGTACAGAAGTTAAATGAAGTAAATGAAGTGCCAAAAGGAATTGAATTGATTCAGGCTCCAAAAATCTGGAAAGACACTAAGGGGAAAGGAATTAAAATCGCAGTTGTAGATACTGGCTGTGATATCAACCACCTAGATTTAAAAGATCGGATTATAGGAGGCAGAAATTTTACGGACGATGATCAAGGCAACCCTGAAATCTTTCAAGATTATAATGGTCACGGTACGCATGTATCGGGGACTATTGCAGCAACTGAAAACAACATTGGGGTAGTCGGCGTAGCTCCAGAAGCAAGTTTACTCGTTGTAAAAGTTCTTAATAGGCATGGTGTAGGTCAACATGATTGGATCATCAACGGTATCAAGTATGCGATTGAACAAAATGTAGATATTATTTCCATGTCTCTCGGTGGACCTGATAACAACCCAGAACTTTATCGTGTGATCAAACAAGCAGTTTCTGAAAATATACTAGTAGTCTGTGCCGCTGGGAATGAGGGAGATGGCAACGAAATAACTGATGAATTCGCGTACCCAGGGAGATATAATGAAGTCATTTGCGTTGGAGCTGTCAATTTTGACCGTCGTTCTTCTGATTTCACCAGCTCTCACAATGAGGTTGACTTAGTGGCACCTGGGGAAGAAATTCTATCAACATATTTAGATGGGAAATATGCCACTTTAAGTGGTACATCTATGGCGACTCCTCATGTTACTGGAGCGCTGGCTCTTGTAAAAGTTATGGCGAATCAATACTTTGAGAGACAACTTTCTGAACCTGAGCTCTATGCTCAATTAATCAAAAGAACCATCCCACTCGGCTTTTCTCCGAAGCTAGAAGGAAATGGCATTCTCTATCTGACTGTTCCAGAGCATCTAGCTAAGGTGTTTGATCAGGAGTTTGCAGCTACGATTTTAAAAGCCTGTGCTGGTGGTGTGTCTTTGAAAATTTGACTAGTTTACCAAGAAAAGCGAAACACGTACAGACTGAGCTGAAATGTCGAGGACGCCGTTTAGGGGTGACAAGCGCTGGCGCGACACTAGGACATTCCGTCCAGCAGAGGGCAATCCAGTGAAGTCGTTCTTTGACTTCATTGGATTGATCGAAGGGACCTCCCCTGCCGCTGGCAAGCTCAAACTGTGACGTCCTGTTCGTTGGAACCGATGTTGACTTATCGAAGGTGAACCGAGTTTCGCTAATTGAAAGGCGCTGGAGCTGGACTGAGCATTAAGGATCAATATGATATTTACTCCTGAGGCATTTTAACAACAAAAAAATAATGAAACAGGATGCTCTGAGCATCCCGTTTCATTATTTAAACTACACAAGTATTACTGTCCGCCTGCTTGATTCATGTCAACTTCCTGCGCATTTTCCAATGCTTCTTTCGGAACTTCAACATCTTTATCTTTCACAGCATTATAGTCGCTGTATGTGGATTTCATATCCATTTGCATATTCATCTTTTGGTCTTCCACTTCTGTAGACATCTCCATGACCATGTTCAACGCATTTAAATAGAAAGTTTCTTTATCGATAAAGACCTCATAATCAACCTTATTGAATTTCATGCCGTTCATAAGTCCCTCTGCCTGCAATTCAGAAGGCAAAGCGTCTTGAACACTATCCTTTAAAAACTTATCGAATTTATCTCCATCTGCTTTCAATGTCAAAATATAATTCTTGTCATCTTGCTTAAAGTCAAACTCATTAACAAAAGCTTTTAATTGTTCTAACTGTCCAGAAGGATTTGACTGGCCTTCAGACATTTGCAAGATTTGACCAGAAAACTCTTCTGGAAGCTTCATCCACATTTTTTGAGTCGGCTCATACATATAGAAGCCATCCTTAGTTAAATAAGAATCAATTTCCTGCTTTTGTCCATCAAGCGACATTGTCATTTTTTGGTGCATTGCCATTGGCTCAGTCACAAACGACATATCAATATCAGAATTGATATCTTGTTTTTGGCCAGCCGCTTCAACTGTTTGTTTCATATCGATTTTGGCATTGAAGCTCTTTACGTCCTTATTGGCAGCCTCTGATTTCTTAAATACATCTTCCAGTGTAAGTTCGTTTTCTTTATCCTTACTCGCTTTTTCTGTCGATGTTCCTTGCTTTGATTCACCCTTTTTGTCCACTGGATCAGCCGTTTGGCTACACGCTGCGAGCATCAGCATTAGCATCGCACCGAAAATGATTGACATTGTTTTCTTCATTAAAAAATTCAGCTCCCTAAAAATTTTGTAAAGCGTCTAGATGCTTGTTATTATGTACGGATTAAAGGTCATATAGTTTCATAGAATCAAAAAATGATTCTTATGAACTATAAAACAATCAGTCCTTTTCACCTAACTTTCAGTCGTCATGGCGTTTTTCCAACGTTGATTAATAAGATTAATCAACTCATCACTGGAACAGACCAGATTTTCAACCGCTATATTGACTTACAATTCATAACCGAATAATGAGTCTATTCGCGGTCAATTATAAAGAATGCAAAGATAAAATCCAACTAGAAAAGCTGATCAAATCCAGCACTTCAATTCCATTCCATATGACAAGGCCGCTGCAATATAACTGGTCTGATCAATAATTCCTCCATTAGAGATAATGACTGCCGGTTCACAATAAAACAGAGTTCATATAGGTTATAGTAAGAATACGAATAATAATCACCAGCATATACCTTCAAATTCCTCTTTTACTGTTAATAAAAGAATGGTAGATCCCCTCAATGATAAAACGAGTGAAAGGATTACCAGCATCATCACCCATGAAACAACCCACTTCAAGCCAAAAACGCAATACTTTCTAAGCTTAAAGGTTATTAATAAAAAAATAAATCCTCCTAATGACCTAAGAAAGTGAATATCTAGCACAAGCGCCTGCTTATTGGTATGCAAACTAAGAAAAATTCCCTGACTAAATTGATCTGTTGGAAACAGTACTTTTAACACAAAAGAGAAAGTGCCTTGTGCATTCGGCTTGTGACCCCGAGGGGCTAGACCAGAACGCGACTTCCTGCCGTTTCGCTTGCACTTGTACGTCTTGTATGGCGTAGCTGGACAAAGATAAAGCTTCCTTAAATAGCATTTTCTATAACTCATGAAAAAAGCATCTCCCCAGAGAGATGCCAAAATATTTACTTGGCCGATTTTCCTTGTCGATAGGCCTCTTTATATAGAGTTTTATATTCTTTATACTTTTTAGGTACCCAGCTTGTCGAGAAAAACTTTTGTCCTTTCTTAAAGCCAGCTTTCCTGACCTCTGCTGCCTTTTTATTAGAGTCAAACCCTTGCTCATACCATTTCGAATAATCCTTGTTTTTCTTATAATCTTTAGGGATCTTGACACTGTAATTAGTCTTCGCAGATTTTTTTCCTTCCTTGGTTATTGTTTCTTTTATTCCTAATTTATACCCCTTTTTATATGCCTCAATGAAGGCTTCTTTATCCTTGTTTCCTGGTTTTGGGTCCTGCTTTTTCAGCCCATGTTTCTTTCCCAGCTTATACTGCTTTTCTATTTCTTTTTCTCGTTTTTCATTGCCTGCTTTAAAACCATCTTCAAAGATTCCATGCCTTTTTTTAGGAATGTCATCCAAATCGATTTTTTCTTGATCTAACCCCTGTTCATACCCTTTTTGAAAATATTTTTTCTGTTCCTTTTTTTCTTTCCAAGACGCGGCATAGCTCTTCTTAAAGCCTTCAGCATAATCTGAGGATTTACCATCTAAATGCTTATCCGGATCGTTTTTTTCAGATGTATCAAAATCCTCTTCGGCTTTTTCGGCTCCTTCTTCTTCTCCCAGCTTACGCTCTTTTATGGCTTTCTGTCTTTTTTTCTCTGCTTCTTCAGCTCTTTTTCTCGCTTCTTCCTCGGCTTTTTTCCTTTCTTCTTCCGCTCTCTGCCGCGCTAACTCCTCTTGCTTTCTTTGTTCCTCTAATGCTTGATTATTTACCTCAGGAGCTTGAGCTGGTTCTGAAGGCCCCGTATTTGTTGAGTTTCCACTTCCATTTCCACTAGAGCTCCCACTGGAGTTACCACCATTATGATAGTGATATTCTCCATACTCCAACCCCCATTTTTCACAATTCGTTCTACAAGTATGTCCCCCATTTGAATCTGTTCTTCCTGGATGAGCACTTGTATAGCTTGGGATAGTGAATAAGAAAATGACTAAGCTCAATAATCCCAAATAAATCTTTCTGCCCATTTTTTCTTTTCTCCCCTTTCATGCGTAATAATTCGACAAAAGGGATATTTTACCTGTTGAAATCATTCGTCAAAAGACGACAAAATTCAATTTTAAGCTCTTTTTTTCTTTCATAATTCAATTTTCTTGTAAAATCCTCCAACTTAGACAACGCAAAATACAATAATCTCCATCTCTTAGCAGTAAAAAGTCAAAATCTCGATTCAGATAGATTCCTCAGTCATCCCCTTCTATTATTAACCTGAACGTTGAGCAGTGAATTTTTTTACAATCATATATACTATCAACCAAATTAGACCTAATATACCAATAGTGAATCCCAAAAAACCTATCGCCATTCCTTCAAAACCCCCCGGAAAAAAAATACTGACCAAAATAGTACCGAAGCCTAAAAACATGATGAAAAATGGCACTGCAGCAAATACTTTACGTTTACGAAGATAATGTATTATTCCCAAAAGTGTTGAAATCAACACTGCAAACAAAATAATAAAGAACATGAAAACTCCTCCCTAAAAAATAGTAATATGCAGGGACTCTGTCATTAGGCTTATTTGTTGCTTTTTCATTTTCTCCCTCTAGCAAGTATTATTCGTGTTCACTTAACAGGATTCCTAGTTTCATTCTGAAGTAGGATTCACGTACAATGTGGGCTGGCAAAGGAGCCCTCTTTCATATATCCTAGTATAAAAAGATAATCTATAACTCTAACAGGCGAATAGTTCGCCCTCTTTACATATAAGGAGAGAGATGCGACATGGTTAAAATTATGATTGTAGAAGATGACCCAAAAATTGCTTCGCTATTGCATGGTCACATTGAAAAATATGGCTTTAAGGTAATACTTGCGGTGGAGTTTGATCACATCATCGACCATTTTAAGAAAGAAAAACCAGATCTCGTTTTGTTGGATATCAATCTACCAAATTATGACGGGTTTTATTGGTGCCGCCAAATTCGGACGATATCCACATGCCCCATTCTATTTGTTTCTGCTCGATCTGGGAAAATGGATCAAGTGATGGCCTTGGAAAATGGCGGTGATGACTTCATTACAAAACCGTTTGACTACGAAGTTGTACTGGCCAAAATTCGCAGCAGTTTACGCAGAGCTTATGGAGAGTATGCTCCAAAAACAGAAGAAAGAACTGTTCAACAAAATGGACTTGTTCTTTACTCGGAACGGATGGAATTACATAAGGGTACTGAAGTCGTTTCGTTGACGAAAAAAGAGGCTATCTTACTGGAAGTATTAATGAAACGCTCCCCAAGAGTCGCTACTCGAGAAACAATCCTTGAAAAACTCTGGGATGACCAATCTTTTGTCGACGAAAATACATTAAACGTAAATATAACAAGGGTCCGCAAAAAGCTGCTAGAACTTGGTATGGAGGATGCAATTGAAACAGTCCGAGGCGCTGGATATCGACTTATACCCAATTGGGAGAATCTTACATGAGTCTATTTTTTCGAGAACACTTACCATTAATCATTATCAATTGCTTACAAACAACCGTTATTATTCTGGTTTTTTGGCTAGATGGCTATCGCTCTGTTCCACTGGTTTTGTATTCGCTTTTTCTAGGTGTCTTTTTCCTTACCATTTATTTAATTTACCGCTATATCACACACAAAAGCTTTTATAAAAGGCTTGCTCAGCCGATGAGGCATTTGGACGAAGCGTTTGAGACATTCCACTCAGCTCCTCTGGCAGAAGCATTTTCAAAGTTGTTAAAATCGCAGTATACTCTTCATCTTAATGAACGTACTCACCAAGAAAAGCGCCGCAAGAACCATCTAACCTTCATTAATCAATGGGTTCATCAAATGAAAACGCCTCTATCTGTCATAGCGTTAATCGCTCAGGAAAGCGATGAGGAATACATGATGAGCATCAGAAGTGAAACAGATAAACTAGAAAAGGGTTTAGAATTGGTTCTTTATGCAGCAAGACTGGAGACATTCGAACATGATTTCCAAGTTCAATCGGTCTCATTAAAAAAAATAACAGAGCAAGCTATTCGTGAGAACAAGCGCTTGTTTATAAAAAACGAAGTATATCCTGAGATAGATGTCCAATCAACGGTTGTCGAGTCAGATGAAAAGTGGCTTATTTTTATTCTCAATCAACTTATTACTAATGCTGTAAAATATTCTGCTGGAAAATCACGTAAAATCATCATCGCCGAAACGAAACGATCAACTCAAGTTGAACTAATTGTCCAAGATTTTGGAATCGGAATCCCGAAAACAGATGTAAAGCGCGTTTTCAATCCATTTTTCACAGGAGAGAATGGCAGATTGTATCGTGAATCAACCGGGATGGGGCTATATTTGGCTAAAGAAGTATGTGAAAAGATGGGGCACGGAATCAAACTTGAATCCCTTCAAGAGGAAGGGACGACCGTCAAGCTAATCTTTCAAATATAATAATGAAAGCTTACAAAAATGTAAGAGTTATGAAAGCTGAAACGATGTTAAGAAAGCCCCGCTTCTTCTACAATAGTTGTAGATGCGAAAGGGGTTTTTTCTTATGGAAATGTTAAAAATTAAAAATTTAAGTAAGATTTACAATGGAAAGATTGCTTACCAAGCATTATCTGATATTAATTTAACAATTGATAAAGGTGAATTTGTTGGGATCATGGGACCGTCCGGGAGTGGGAAATCAACCTTACTGAATATGGTTGCCACGATTGACCTCCCGACATCAGGTTCGCTCATCATCAATGGCAAGGACCCTTTGAGGATGAAGCATAACGAACTAGCCTTATTTCGTCGCCAAGAATTAGGTTTCATATTTCAAGATTTCAATTTACTTCCAACCCTTACCGTTGAGGAAAATATTGTTCTCCCCTTGACCTTAGACGGGAAGAGTGTAAAAGAAATAGATCAAAAAATCAAGGATGTTGCGGACAAATTAGACATTACATCAATTTTGAAAAAGCGAACGTATGAAATTTCCGGCGGACAAGCACAAAGAACAGCCATTGCTCGTGCGATTATTCACCAACCCAAAATGGTATTGGCTGATGAACCAACGGGGAATCTCGATTCTAAATCATCAAAATCAGCCATGGAGATGATGGAACAGATTAATAAGGAGGACGGTACGACAATGATGATGGTCACTCATGACCCAATTGCAGCAAGTTATACCGAACGGGTTGTCTTTATTAAAGATGGGAAATTGTTTAATGAAATCCATCGCGGGGATAATCGCCAGGCTTTCTTCCAAAAAATTATCGATGTGCTGTCGCTGTTGGGAGGGAATGCAAGTGACCTTTCGTCAATTCGCGTTTAATAATGTTTTCCGAAATAAACGGATCTATGCCGCCTATTTTTTAAGCAGTTTATTTGCTGTTCTGGTGTTTTTTGTCTACGCTATCTTTTCTTTCCACCCAGAATTGACAAAAGTTAATACGAGCGTAGCAATTGGCTTACATTTTGCCGAAGGGATTATTTATGTTTTTTCTTTCATCTTCGTATTGATATCAATGAGTGCTTTTTTGCATTCACGAAAAAAAGAGTTTGGTCTAATGGTCATGCTGGGAATGACGAATAATCAATTGCGCCGGATGGTCTTTCTGGAAAATGTTATAATCGGATTTTTCGCAACGATCTCAGGGATGGGAATTGGTCTTGTTTTTGCCAAATTAATATTAATGGCCGCAGAGAGGATATTAAAATTGGATCATACCCTCCCCTTTTACTTTCCGTGGCAAGCATTGCTCTTAACATTTAGTGCATTTTTAATGCTATTTGTAATCATTTCCTTTTTCACTGTCACCATTCTTAAAGGAAATAAGCTTATTGATTTAATTAAAGGTAGCTCTGCACCGAAAAAGGAACCAAGGGAATCGATTACACTTTCATTCTTGGCAGTATTTTTGTTGGTGATCGCTTATGTTGTTGCCCTCTCCCTACCTGATAAGTTTATTGTGAAAGCCATGATTCCAGTTACCATTGTTGTGATTATTGGAACATACTTTCTTTTTACTCAGTTCAGTGTCTTTACGATTAATCGTATGAAAAAACGTAAGAATCTATTTTGGAAAAAAACAAATCTTCTGCTCTTATCTGATCTAGCCTACAGAATGAAGGATAATGCCCGCGCCTTTTTCTTTGTGTCTATCGTATCAACAGTAGCTTTTTCAGCAATTGGCTCACTCGTTGGCTTTCGTTACATGCTTACGACTTCATTGACTGAGGATCGGCCATTTGCCTTTGAATATGTGTCAGATCAAGGCAATCAACAAGAAAAACAGCATATTCAGTTGATCGAAAAAGAATTAGATTCGACGAAATATGAAAAGGCGAGCATAACCATTAAGCATGTTACTATGGGAAACCCCGATGGAGAGAATTCTGTAAAACGGGGAATTGTTTCACAATCTGAATATAACCGCTTAGTTAAAGTAGCCAGACAATTGGATAAGCAAGTATCACTTAAGCGCAATGAAGCTATGATGCTTTATTTTCACAATCCCCTTATGGAAATACCCGATATGCAGAAAAACGAAAGTCATCAGATTGCCGGACATACAGTACAACAAATCGGAATCCAACCGATGAATTTGACTCGAACATCTGAGGACTATCTTATTGTTAATGATGAGCTTTATAATGAGATCAAAGATTTTTCTTCAACTCGATCATATTACGGTTTTTACGTGAAGGATTGGAAAAGTACAGTGGGAATTGGGAAAACACTTTCAAAAGCACTGGGCCTAGAAAATACTGGAGGATATGATGATCATTTCAGCTTCTTCTCACTGGCTTATGATTGGGACAGTTTCAATCAAGCATCCGGAGGGACCTTATTTGTTGGATTATTTATTGGAGCAGTCTTCTTTGTTGCTTCTGGAAGCTTTTTATACTTCCGGCTCTATGCAGATTTGGAAGATGAGAAAAGGAAATTTTCTGCGATTAATAAGCTTGGCTTAACAAGCAAAGAGCTTTCCAAAATCCTGACCATCCAATTGGCTTTATTGTTCTTTGTTCCAATTGCAGTTGCAATCATCCACGGTGCAGTTGCCCTTACCGCTTTACAACATATGTTCCATTTTAACTTGTTCAAGACTACAGCCTTGGTGTTAGGCAGCTTTACTGCAATCCAAATCGTTTATTTTCTCTTTATTCGCTTCAACTATATTCGTAAAATTAAAGGTTCTACTTAAGCTGAAAGAGTGACGCATTTTCTATTATAGAAATGCGTCACTAGATTGTTTTCCGCCAAAAGGTTTAAAAACCCTTCCATGAAAATGACTCTCCTTAATAGCGCTAGTTTATGGGAATTTTTTTGAATATTACAAAGGGGAAACGGCGTATGTCTAGCCATTTTGATCAAACTTACTTCCTTCCAGGAAATTCAAATGTCAGTTTCCCATTTTCAATTTGCAAATAAGCTTCAAAAGACTTTCCCTTCTTGCTTTTGAATCCTTTCAACAGTCCAGTTTTTCCACTATTTAATAATTTTCGGATCATCGTTTCGCTTAGTTTTTTTCCACAAAAAGTCTTAGGCAAGGTGAATGTACATCCGTTTTGATAGTCAGCACACCCATAGAATTTCCCTTTATCTTGAACCCTCCCGCTCCTACACACGGGACATGTTCCGATGAACGAACTCTGAATGTTATCCTTGACCTGAACATCTAATTGACTGACACTACTTGGAGCACTTTCTAATAAGGATTGAATAAATTTTTCGATTTGCTTGATAAAGACTTCTTGGGTTCCTTCACTTTGACCAATTTTATATAAATATTGCTCCCACTTTCCGGTCATCTCCGGGCTGGACAGTAATGTACCTTCCACTGCTTGGCAGAGGTTCTCTCCTTTATATGTAATATGCACAATGTTCTTTTTCACTTCAATATATTTTTGATGCTTCAATGTTTCGATGATGGCTGCGCGAGTCGCTTCAGTTCCAATCCCTTCAGTTTTATTTAACATCTCCTTTGCTTCCTCGTCTTCGACATCTTTTCCAGCATTTTTCATTACCTGAATCAAATGCCCTTCTGTAAAAGGTTTCGGCGGTTGAGTCATTCCCTCTTTCAATTTCACATTTACCATGCAGCTTTCCCCTTCTTTCATTTGGGGAAGAGCTGCATCTTCTTCTTTTTTTGAATCCATTTTGGGTTCTTCCTTGCCAAACAACACTTTCCAACCTTTTTTCAGCTCAACTTTTCCTGTTTTTTCAAAGATCATCTTATTAACATCTACCGATACTTTCGTTTCTTCGTATTCATAATCTGGAGCAAACATCGCAAGGGTGGTTAAAAGCACTTCTCGATAAATATTCCGCTCCTTTACTGACAATGCACTTAAGTTCGTTGTTTTCCTTGTAGGAATGATCGCATAGTGCTCCTGAACTTTCTTCCCATCGACAAACCGCTTCTGAGGGTAAGCATAAGCCATTTCTAAAGTCACTCCTGCACAGGTTTGATAGTCGGAAAGATGATTTTTCAAATAATTAAATTCATTTTCTGTTATAAAATGAGTGTCCGTCCTAGGGTAGCTGATTAGTTTTTTCTCGTACAACGCTTGTGCAGTTTTCAAAGTTTCAGAAGGGCTGTATTTCCAAAACTTATTGGCTTTCGCCTGTAAAGTTGAAAGTGAGTGTAGCCGGGGAGATTTTGTTTTCTTCAGCGCTTTTTGAACCCGATCAATGACTCCCTTATTTTCCCCTGGGACAACATTATGCTTATCTATTACAGCTTGTGCTTCTTCTTTCGATTTGAATTTTTCTTTATGCTTTGCTACAAATTGCCCATTTTTTACCGTTGTATCTCCTATCCATTCATAGAAAGGCTCCGACTTAAAATTTTCAATCTCTTGGTGGCGTTTATAGATCAAATATAGTGTTGGTGTCTGAACTCGCCCAACACTAAAAGGTCCCCGAACTCCCTTTTGCTGGAGCAACAACGTATACAATCGTGAAGCGTTCATGCCGACAAGCCAGTCACTAAATTGTCTCGTCTGTGCTTCGTGGTACAGCGAAATATAATCATGTCCTACTTTTAAATTTTGGAAGCCCCTTTGAATCTCTTCCACTTCCAAAGAATTGATCCATAATCTTTTGGTTGGCTTATTCCATGCACCTGCCAACAAGATTATACTTCTTGCAATATTTTCACCTTCACTTATAACAAGTTGAGGAAATGTGTATTAGCGATGAAAGCCTGCCATTTAAACATTTCCTCAATGTTTTAAAAAATTATTTTGTTACACATTTTTTTATAAAATATCAATTATTAAATGTAACTTTTTTAATGTTGGTCACTAAGCTATCCTTGTTTTCCAATAAAAAAACTTGAATTGAATCACTTTTATGTTCATTTTTCTTTAAATAAAGTTTTAAAAAATCCCAATCATGTGTGGTGAATATCAATTGTTTCTCAATTGTTGATAATACATCACAAACAGAAAATTGATTGACATCATCCATATTTTGGATTGGATCATCAATACCCACAAAATCTAATTTACTAACAGTTTGTTCTTCATTTATAGCTAAAAAAACCGAAATAGCAAGGACATATAATTGACCAGAGCTTAAAGAATGTTGAACATTAATTTTGTTTTCAGATTTTTCGCTAGTACTTTTATAGGACAATATAATTTCAAGTTCTTCTGGATTCGGTGAATCAAAGAGAACTTCACTCACATTTGGCACTGGATTTAAGTACCTAAAGTACTTCTGGATTTTTGAATCTGGTTTATTCAATAAATCAGAAGCTTTATCACCCACTTGTTCATAAATCCTTTCTCTAAATTCATCAATCATATTATATTCTTGCGTAAAATTTTCCATTTCTTTTTTCTTTTTAGAAACTACTTCATTGTATTCCCTAATAGAGGATTCTACACTAGAGTTTTTTATTAATTTTTGATATGTATCATAAACATTCCTAATTAAATCAATTTGTACAGTAATTTCATTACGTTCTTTCCTAATCTCTTCAAATACCGATTCAATAGTAACATCTTTTTTATCATTAGGTAAGATATCTGACAACATGAATAAAATTTGATTATTTTTATTGAACATTGACTCGTTATCTGATATTATCTTCTCTTTATTCTCTTTCTGTTTTTGTAAAAAGCTTTTTCTTCTATCTAGAGTCTTAAGCCTAGATTGTAAATCGCTCTCCGTTAAGAAGTTTTCGCTTCTTTTTGTTCTGGGATATTTATTTAATTTATTTTTTAATGTTGTTATAGTATGATATTTTACTTTCATACTGTTAAACTCATTAATTCTTTCAGAGGAAACTTTAAGTTCGGCTGTTATTTTTTCATAACTCATTTCAAATAGTTCATTATTGAACAAAGCATTTTTACTAACTACATCAATATTACTTTTTGCTAATTCTAAATTTGTTTTTAAATTTTTTTGTTCATTATTTATTTTTGATATACTTTTAGTTAAGTCATTAATTTTATTATTTATCCTTTTTACTATATCGTTAGTTTTTGAAATCTTATTCGAATTTTTTTGAATGATATATAGGTTTCTTTCTATATTATCCAAAATCGTTTGCGATAGATTTTCTTTTTCAGTTGAGCATACTGGACAAACTTTATCCTTATTATTTTTCTCTACGTAACTATAAACTTCCTTAATAGCATCATTTAAATTATTTAATGAGGTAGATTCTCTTTCGTTATCTAGTAAAGGGTTAAATATACTTAGATATTTATTAAATCTAGATATTCTTCTCTTTGACTTCTCTATATATAATCTATTTGATTGCATTATTCTTAAACTATCTTCAATTGTTTTCTGATCCTTTAAATAACTCTCTAAATGGGTTTGTGCATAAAAAAGTTGATTTTGATAATGCTCTATTTGATTGAGCTGTTCTGTAATATCTTTTTCCAGAAAGCCATATTCTTTTATTTCAGAATCCAGGATACTTATCTCTTTCTCCAATTTTTCTTTTTCAACAAATAAATTATTTTGTGCTTCAATATTAGTTATTTTCGATGTGATATCTTTATTTTCACTATTTATTTTTTCGGTTAGTAACTCTATCCTATTTATATCTTCCCTATCTTTTTGAATTAGGCTTTGTAAATGAATCAGAGAGTCATTCAAATTATTATAAGACAATTCTTTAACTGGATTATTAATTTTTTGTATTTGAGAAAGTTTACTGTCTAATTTGCTCTTACTATCGAGTAATATCTCTTCTTTTTTCTTTATTTCAGACTGAACTTGTTCTTTTTCCTGATCAATATTAATTCCTAATCTATTTAATTGATTATTAAAATCGATTAAGTTAAATTCCACTTTTTCTTTTTGTTTGGAATCAATAATCTGGTTATACGTTGAAACATCTTGGGAAAGACTAGATATGTACTGATTAACATTATTTTTCACCTTATTTAAGTTTTTTGCCATATTTATTAATTGTCTATATCCCATTATGTTAGCTAAAGCATTAAATCTGTCTTTTGGATTATCTCTCAACACAAAATCTGTAATTTGATCTTGTGCCAATAAATGAGATCTTTTAATCAAGGCAGAAAGTAGCTTCTTATTAGTGTTTTTATTTGCGATATTCTCCTCAATATACTTTTCAACGTTTTCTTTTCCCTGAGCAATTATTTTATCTGATAAATTCTTTACAACTATACTTTCTCTAGGATTTTCCGAAATGCGAAAAGACCTTATGAATTTCACTTCATCTATTGTCAATTCAACGGAACATTTTTCACCTTCCTCAGCCTGACGATTAGCAATAACTTTTTTATTCAGACCTTTTCCCGGTTGTTTAAAACGATCTATTTCCCCGGTTAAACACCATTCGATTGCGTCAAAAATGGAACTCTTACCATATCCATTTTCACCAAATATAATTATGGTTTTTCCATCTACATTAAATTTATTTAACCCTTTGAAACAACGAAAATTTTCAATATTAATTTGTTCAATTCTCATTATTCACCACATCCATCCCATATAACTCTGCTAATATGTTTTTTACTTCGCTATTATTTAATTCTCTTTGAAGCCCATCATTGGAAATTATAGAGTCAACGACCTTCTTAAATGTTAAACTTTCGTCAATTTCTGGTAGATTAATGAAAGGTAAATCATTACTATCACTGAAGTGATTATTGTCTAAAAATGGAATCCTTCTAAAATCTTCTTTAGAATTAATTACATACTTTCTTATACCTATAGAATCTTTTTCTATTGAATACGAGATATCAATTTCCCCGTTTTTGTTGCATACAAAAAGATACGAATTCCATATGTTCTCACCAATTTTATTTAAGATATTCCTTATATTCACCGCATCATTTCTTACTTCACTAGATATACCATCATTTTCATATTCTTTAACTATCACGTTTATCTGCTCTCTTTTACAAAAAAAGTATTCTGGATAGAAATCATCTGAATGTATTACTATAAATTTACTTTTTCTTAACCATTCCTTAATTTGATTAAACTCCATATCTTCACCTACTCCCCCACTTTAAAGAAAACTCCTAATCCTTTTCGAACATCATGTTTAAAAGTATATATATCCTCATATCTTCTAACTCTTCTTAAGTATGCTATAAACTTCCTGCCGGGTATTATCGTCCAATGATAATCAACATCTTTTATACTTTTTTCTTGTGGAAAAAAATCATTCTCAAAATTAATTACTTCACTAGCATCAATTGTTTGTTTTTCCTGAATATCTTCATCATCATATTCCCCTTGAAATATCGTATGATTCTCTTTCATCAAAATTAGTATTTTTTCTTTGTCAGTCGCCTTTTCTATAATATTCCTTAATTTTTCTAATCCTTCTTCCATTGTTTGATCAGTATCAAGCCCAACTAATGATATGTAAGAATTCTTAGCCTCTTTTATTAAAATACTTGTAAATTCATTTGAAAAATTTATGTCGTCGTCATGTAACACATTTAAAATTAAAAGCGTCTTAAATATTTCTTCTATTTTCTCCTTTAATTTTAAGGGAGGCATTGAATTATATTTTAAAGAGAAGGATTTACCCTCCAAATAACGATGTACCATTACATTTATAGAAAATCCCTCATCATTTATACTATTCTTTAAATAAATTCTAAATTTCTCTAATTCATCATATATTTGGTTTTTCATTGGTTCTTTAAGTTCTGTATAACTTGAATTAATTTTTGTAACAATTTCATCAATTAATATATTATTATTCGTTGTTGTATAGAATTCTTCTAGGTTAGAACTTACCCGTTGTTTAAGGATCTGCAAGAATTCAAATGCCCTTTCATTATCAATATACATTAAAGAACCCTGGTTTGAATGATTACATTCAAAACAAAGTTCACCAATAAGGTAATTTATATCCTTAAAAGAAATTGCCACTGATTCATGTATTAATCGACCTAATTTATTTGAAACGGTTCCAATAAAATCTTCTAGATTATTGATATCTACTGCTTTTGGGTTGATTCGGAATCTAGATAACAGTTCTTTAATCGATTCTTTACAAGAAACTTCGTAATTAAAATCTTTATCATCTAGACCTCTAGTTTTAAAATCATTAACTTTTTGAAGTAGGTGATCATCATCTGCTATGTGATGATCAAAATCTTTATTATATAAATAATGTTCAACCTTTACAGTTGGAGAATCTTTTATTATAAAATTTGTCATAAGTTCAAATTCTGTTTCTACACCTTGCCCTTTTGGAAAAAGTCTAGCCATCGATATTAATTTCTGAACCCATCCTCCCGTATATAACTCTGTTTTTGTAACCTCTTTTGATAATTTTTTCTTAGTTGTCACTTCAGATTTCACTTGAGTAAATCTTATTGTTGAACTATTACCAACAATTATATCTTGATGAAGTTCTAATACTAAAAAATCCCATCTTCCTTCCAGAACTTCTGCGAGATAATATAGAGTACACAACATTTGAAAATAAAATCCAGTTAATGCATTTTGTCCTCCATCTTCTCCAGGTTGCTCATCTAGTAATTTATTTAACAGCATATAAAAATCATCTTTACTATTATTCTTTATGTTATCTTGAATGATTTCCTGGATGATAGGATCTAACTCTTCTTCCTTTTTCTTTATCGCGCTTACTATTTTTTCTATTTTATCCATCTCTATTTTTTCCATTGTATCTTCCTCTTCATCACGATTTTGTAATAAATAAGCATTCATAAGTTTCACATAATACCTTAATCTGGATATAAATCTCCTATCTTAACATCCAACTTCTCCTTGATCTTAATTAAATTCAATACGGTTATATTCCTTTCTCCCCTTTCCACCGCACCTATATAAGTTCTATGCAATTCGCATTCAAACGCAAGTTCTTCTTGTGACCAACCCTTTTTAAGTCTGTATTTCCTAATGTTATTTCCAATTGTTATTAAGATTCGTTTTTGATTTTTATTAGTCTTCATATCATAATTCTGATAAAATGATGACTATAAATCGACAGACTATAAGTAGCATTTCAAAGAGGAATTCCCCTTGGTTAAATAATCTAATAAAGCTAATATACAATAAAGATGGAGGAATGCAAAAATGGATTGGAACAATATACTGACAGCCAAAGAAGCTAGCTTAAAATTAGGAAAAAATGAAAAGTATATTTACTTACTTTGGAAAAACGACTCCAAAATCCTTCTTAAAGACAGTGTTAGCAAAAAAGGAAATACATTGTTAATAACTAGAGAAGGTTACAATCACTTGAAATGGTTTTTAAGAAAATCATAGTAACCCAAACAGTTTTAATTTAATTACTTTTCATATTTTTGCAGCATCATATATAATCTATTCTTATCCTGGATTAATTCTTCTATTTTTTCTTTATACTGTAATATTTCTGCTTGAAGTATACTGGTATCTAATAAATGATCAGTTACTTTCTCATATTGCAATTTTAATTCTTGGTATTGCTCTTGTAGCTTCATCAACTTCTTTTCATTAAAGTAGTCAACTTGCTTCTCAATCTTTGCTTCTACATACTTCAGCAGAATTTTATCGTTATAAAGTGTTTTTCTAGATATATTTAACTCAGGAGAATTTGATATTGAAACCTTGGTCATCTTTCTCTTTTTGATTTCCTCAATGCTTTCTGTATTTAACTTTTCAACATTACTAGCATATTCTTCAAAGTTTATTAATCTCTGTAGTGTCTTTTCCGGAATTGCATCAGTAGGTGGCAAATTAATCTGAGTTAATATGCCATTTATTTTCTTTATGATCTTTTCCAAGTTATCACCTCGGTTAGTATCTCATTTCTATTACTTACTATCTCTTTTAGATTGGGGTATTCTTCGAGTATCGCATTTTCGCCTTTTATATCTATATCTTTATTTAATGACTCTAATTGTCTTATTAAGACCTCATCAACAAATTTATTCAGAGCCTTTAATTCTCTATCAAACTCAACAGCATACCCAGGTTCCTTTTCAACAAGGGATTTATTATAGTTTACTACCTCCAATTTTTGCTTAAACCTTTCGTACTCGAAATTTAAAAACTTGTAAGAGTCCAGCTTTATTTCTAGGTTATAATTATCATCAAAAGTATGGAAATACTTCCTTCGCTCACACACACTATGAATTATGCTTCTTAAGCACATACCAAATTCATTTTCGGCAGCTGGAGAATTCGTTTTTCTGAGTATATTTAAAACTTCTTTTACATCCCTTTTAATATTTAAATTGTTTTTCATCAAAAAGTTGTTGATCTTTTTTATTTTCTCAACAGAGGATTCTAACTCTAATTCATTTTTTATATACGCCTCAGAAGCTTCTTCTTTATTTGTGATTAATAGTCCTTGTTCGTTAATTAACCCCTTTATATGCTCCATACTTTTTTCCAGTTTGTTCTCAAGCTGATAACTCTTGTTATAGTAGTTAGTCATATCTGCTGAGATATGATTCATGTGCTTTACTATAAAATCGATGTGAACCTTTTGTTTAAACAATTTTGTACATACTGTTGTTCTAAAGCGATGAAGATTGACATAAGGATATTTTATTTTTCTTGTTTCTTCGAATGTATTTTTCTTTCTGAAATCAACATTAAACCATTTTTTATACCTTGCTTTACTCGTAACCTGAAGATAGTTCAAAGACTCTCTTTCTTCGTTGGTTAGATCAACACTATTTAACTCTTCGTAATTTCTTATGATAAACTTCCAATAATTTTCAGTTAATGGGGCAGTGCCGACTCTTCTTTTTCCAGTCTTACTACTTATAAAAAGATATTCTCTTAGCTTGTTCTCGTAATCACTTAATTGTTTATTTTTAAGTTGATTGATGATAGCCCTGTGCTCAGAATTTAAATGTTTTAACTTTGGGATCTCCTGATTGGTCGCTAATTCATAAATTCTTTTCATAAACACAAATTCACTCAAATTATTAATAGCTTGATCAACCAAGGTTTCTGCTAATTTATAAGCCTTAGCTGCGTTTGGTGTTAAATAGCAATAAGTAGACTCTGATCCGTTGCCTCTTATGGTTTTAAAGGTTTTAAAGTGCAAATAATCCACTTGTTTCTTTTCACTAACTTTGTAAGTACGAAGCTGATTTGTTTTTAAATGAGTTACTTCTTCTGCTCGCATACCTGTTTCAGCTACTATAATAATTAAACAAGCCACAATCCTCTCATCTATCTCCAAACTTACATTCTCAGAGTCCTTGATAGCACAAGAAACTAACTGGTTGCAAAATGCATCTGGAATGTATTCATTAACCGCGGTCTTACTTCTATGTTGAGAATATTTTCTTTGCTTTTCCATTAAGAAGTCTATTAGCTTCTCATAATTTATACCTTCATATTCATCAAGATGGTTAACAAAAGATTTCAAAGCACCAGTCAGTCTTTCAAGATAAAGAAATGAACAGCTTTTTTCTTTTTCCATAAGATATTCTTTTACTTCATCGGTAGAAATTTTAAATATACTGTCTATACCTCGTTCTATAAATTCCCTGCTTATTGTTTTTAGTAAATCAATATTTTTATTAATTGTACTGAATGCTTTATTATCTAGTTTTATTTGTTTTAAAGCGTGAGTTTTAATGTAAAATAAATATTCTTTTGGAACTCCTTGAAATTTAACTAAACTACTCTTAGTCGCTCTTTCCTCGCTATCTAAATAACTAAAATCCCAAATTTGACTCTTAAATGTACTTAGTTTTGAAATTTGCATTCCTTGAATTTCTTTGCTCTGAAAGGCGTCAAAAAGGTTTGTGTCTTCACTATGTTGTTTATCAAGTTTTACTTGTTCCATACTAATCATTCTCCTCAAGAGCTATCATATTTTTTAAGTACTGAGATAATAGCTTTTTCTGAGAAACAGCCTCTTCTATTATTATTGGATTAGAGGTGTTTTTAATGGTACTATTCAGTGCTTTAATTTTGTTTTCAAACTTAGGTATTCTATTTGTAAATGTTACAAAATGCGGACATATTAAACATTCCATTGCTTCAAAGACACATGTATTTTCCTTACAATGCCCCAAATTATCCTTCACACTATTTTTATATTCATTATTCTTAACCTTCTTAATTTCGCCATTTATGTCAACATCGGTAAGTGTTACACCGGATAATGCTTCTACGTACAATTCAATCTCGTTATTTTTTCGGTAATACATTTTTGCAGTCTTGTACCCGTTATTTGTTATAGCTGCCAACTTAGGCAATGAATAATTGAGTTTTGTACCTTCCTTATAAACATTGTTAATGTATGTATGCCTTAAATTGTTTACACTATAATTTTTATTCTCCAATTGGTCCTCTATCTTTGTTAAAACCTTTTTAAAAAGGTAGGCAAAATCTATAATTTTAAGCTTATTATTAATCTTTCTTTGCACAGGTTCGATAAATATATACTTTGATAAAGGAGAATCATAGTCAGCTACTAAGGTTGTAAGTCGAATTGCTTCCTCAAGTAAATAAGTAACCTTTTCAGACATTAATTGACTTGTATACTCTCCATTGCTTGTTTTAGATAGATATCTAATATTAGCTCTTCCCAAGGGATCTTTATATTCTATACAATCCCTTTCTAAATTAAGTATTTCACCGATTCTTAAATTAGTAAGAATAAATATTTCAAAGACGATTAAACTTAATTTATTTTTATCACTGTACTTTTTAAATTCATCGTAAATAATTCTTAAATCGTCTTCTGTAATTGGTTTTCCGCCATATGTTTTCTCTAGATTATTTAAATTCAACACTTTCAACATACTACTTGTAATACTATACTTTTTCCCGTGGTATTTAAGAAGGTTTCTGATAATTTTTAAAGCATTTTTCAAAGTTGCAGTATCAGGATATTTGAACTCCAATTTTTGACGATATTTAAAAAGCGTCTTATGGTCTATCTGATTTTCTATTTCAAACTCGGTCTGTAAGGACTCAGAAGAATTTTTTTCTAAGAATTTATAGAAATCTTTAATTAAATAATTGAACTTTTGCCTAGTGTAAAATGTACCAGACCCGCACCAGATGAACTCTAAAATGTCACCTCTAATCTGCATCGGAAAATTGCTAATATCTAAAAAGGTAAGGTCGAAATTACGTGAATTAGCACCATTCCTAGTATATTCGTTTGCTAAAAAAACAATTTTCTTAACACTTGAGCTAGGGACTGATTCGTATGGATTAAAATAAATCGGGCAATAATCTCCCTTAAACGCAGTGGTTGCCTCTTCACATTTTAACAAGTTGGCATATTCCTCTGCTAAACTAACCACTTCTTGGTCTGCATCAGCAGCATCTAATAATAGTCTGTACATGATTATCAATTGGTTAATAAATACATTGGGTTTACTAGGACTGATTCTTTGAATTATTTCATTAGGTATCTTCTTAAAATATTCTAACTGATGATTTAAAAAATCATTATTTACTTCTCCAAAATCATTCACTAGATTTTTGTATGTATTTACGCTATCAACAAAAAAATATCCTACTAGCCTGTATGTCACTGGCTCAATGTATTTCATTGCATAATCATTTATATATCTTTCAACCCATTTTCTTATAAACTTAGAATTTGTATTTATCCAGTAATTCCTACTTCCATTTTTGAGAATTAACTTAGTTAGTTTTGTGTAATCGTTGTCCAACGGATAATTTATTAAAGCAGAAAAAAATTCCTCATTTTTATAATCAATAAATCTTTTTTGATCATGTTTAAAATAGTGAGATACCAAGTATTTTTCATATCGTTTTATATTTTGGATATTGATATACTTATGTTTCAGTTGTTTATAAAGTTCACGAAAAAGATCATTTACGTACATTTGATATGAAAAAAGACCAGTAGACAACCCTTTATCATATATTTTTATTATCGTTGTTTTTAGCGACTTAGGTAGCTTGCCTTTATCCACCATTAATTCCTCATACATCGCTAAATTATGTAACCTTACACACGTTTCCCAATTGATTTCTTTAATATTAATATCTTTCAAATTAATAATAAGAAAGTAAAATGCTATTTGTTTTCCACCGATTTGCTTGTCAAGTCCTTTTTTATGCTTTTCAAAAAATAAAACCAGCTCTTCCCGAAGAATCTCACATTTTGATTGAGATATTAATTCTTGAATTTCATTGAAAAATACATCAATTTTCCTCAATTATACCATCCCCTTCTGTCAAGGCTTGGTTCATCTTTTGTTCTATCATTAGAGTGCCATCCATTATCTCGTCTTCAGTCGGGTTATAATAAACATAAGTTGAGGTAATCGACTTATGCCTCATGTATCGGCTAACCTCTTCCAAAGTTAAGTTTAATTCATTTATCAGATACATTGCGTAACCATGTCTAAATCTGTGGCTCAAATTTGTTTTTTTAGATATTTTGTCTGTATGTATACTTAACTTTTTAAAAAATTTTCTTAACCAATCATTCCAGCCAGAGGAAGTTAATGGTGATCCATTTTTGCTTAAGAATAAATAATAATTCTTCTCATTCGAATCAATGGAGTCTGCTATCGAGTTTTGTAACATGTTACTGATTACCTTATCAGATATATTGAATAAATCCCTACTCTTGAAAATGTAATTATCAATTTTATTCTTTAATCCCACCGGGATTACAATTTTCTGTACTCCACGTTCCCTATAAATCGCTGTCTTATAGTCATTTTTACTCGTTGGGTGTATACTATTTTTGGCAAACTGATGGGGTTGATCACTCAGCCTATTTCGAATGATAATTACTCCCGCATTTTCGTAATCAGCATGCTCTTTAATATCTTCTAAAGTCAGACCCAACACTTCACCTAAACGAAGTCCTTTGAGATACATAAGATCAATTATCACTTCATTTCTTAGGTTCAACAAAGTTGGGTTCGACTCTAAATTTAGTTTTATTGCCTTATATTCCTCAAGCGTTATAAACTTTGGTACTTTATCTATTCTCTTTCTGGAAATACTTGAGTTATACTTATTCTCTTTTCTTTTTTCCGTATGACCAAAAAGACCAAAAGTACTCTTGTCAATCCCCACTACTGTGGATTCGAAGATACTTTTGTCTGTAAGACCCAAATGGGCATAATATTTTCTTATTGTAGCCATATAAACGTTATGTGTATTAATTGACCTACTTGTTTTCAATTGCCATGTTTCTTGCAAACCATTAATACTTTGTCCTAAAATAAATCTTGAAAAATCAGCAAACTCTTTTTTAGTGAATTGCGATATATCCTTTGGTACAATTTCTGAAAATGAATATAATAGCTTTAAAGCTTGAGCTGACTGCAATCTGGCATTAAACGAGTCATACTGACAAATAAAATTTATAAAATAAAACACTTCCTGGATAGGTTTTCCGTTAGAACTTATTAGTAATAAGTATTTATTTGAATTTCGCTTTTTTGTAATGATTTGAAGGTTAACAGTCTTAATGTTATCACCATCTAAGGTTACTAAATAGGCCGTTGTTGAAGTATTTTTTAATTCTTTAATCTTTTTCATTAATATAATCACTTCCACTCTCATCATCCAAGGTTAAATTTAAGGTAATTCTAAAGGAAAATGCTTATAGGTTGGATAGTTTTACTTCTTACTATGATTTGCAAATTCGAAGGTAATTTTACCTTCTTTTAATCTTAGATAAGCATTAAAACGTTTCCCTTTTTTAGATTTCATTCCTTTGATCATACTAGTCTTCCCTTCAGTACATAAGTCTTTAATATTTTTTTCCGTCAGCTTTTTGCCCAATATCTGCCCTGGAAAAGTTTGCTTACAACCGTTTTCGTGTTCGGAACACCGATAATACGTCTTTCTTTGAATGATGTTCCCTTTTTTACAAGTAGGACAAGCTGCGATTTTATTATTCTTTTGTGTCATTGCTATACTTTGATCCAGCTTTTTGACATTCAGTTGTTGAGGAGTTTCTTGGATTAATTTTTCTAGGAATCTTGCAATGCTAGAAATGAAGTGATTAGGTTTTCCTTCGCCATTCCCTATCTTTTTTAAGTATGCTTCCCATTTTGCGGTCATTGAAGGACTGGAAAGAAGGTTACCTTGTATAGATTGACAGAGGATTTCACCTTTTTTAGTTACACTAACAATATTTTTATTAACATTGATATAGCCATGTCTTTTAATGGTTTCGATAATACCGCTTCGAGTTGCCTCGGTACCTAATCCTTCAACTTCTTTTAATATTTCCATTTCCTCTTCATTTTCTATATTCTTACCACATGTTTTCATCATATTAATTAATTGACCTTCAGTATAGGGCTTAGGAGGTTTTGTCATTCCTTTTTTCATTTGTATAACCCCTGACACCTTTTCATTTTCTTCCAGAATAGGTATTTGAATTTCTTCGTCTTTTTTCTTAACTGTTTGCTGTTGGGCGTGTGTAAATAGCTCTTTCCAACCTTTGCTAATTTCTGTCTTTCCGGTAGATTCAAAATCAAGCTTATTTACATCAGTGATGATTTTTGTTTCTTCGTAAATATAATTCGAATGAAACATAGCCAGAGTTGTTTTTAAAATTTCAAAATATAAATTTCGTTCCTGATTAGACAATCCTTGTATCTTTTTTACAGTCGGAATGGTCTTAGTTGGTATAATGGCATAGTGCTCTTGAACCTTAGTATTATCTACATATCGCTTATTGGCTCTTTTCGAAGCTATTGGAAATGAAACACCTGCAATTTCTTGATAACGCTCCACATTCGCGCTAAGATAAGCAAATTCATTGGTCGTAATGAATTGAGTATCTGTTCGGGGATAAGTAACTAATTTCTTCTCATATAAGCCCTGTACAGTCTTTAATACATTGGCAGGGCTATACTTCCACTTTCTATTTGCAACAGCTTGTAAGGTGGAAAGCGCGTGTAATTTGGGTGGTTTAATGTGCTTTTCTTTTTTGTTTATTGATTTTACGAAACCTTCATTGTAAGCCCGAAATATAAATAAAATAAGCGCACCTTTTCGGTGCGCATGCCAAACAGCCGTCTATTCTTATGTT
>NZ_JACSPV010000045.1 GCF_014836955.1 Bacillus norwichensis | reverse complement strand
AAAACATAAGAATAGACGGCTGTTTGGCATGCGCACCGAAAAGGTGCGCTTATTTTATTTATATTTCGGGCTTACAACTAACATCACAAATAAAGCTGAAATCAAGTCTGATGAAAATGTAGTTGGGACAATCGATAAGGTTGAAGCAGTTGAGGTAAAAGTCAGCTCGGGTGGCGGCCCTACTCAAGGCGGGACAGGAGAGCTGATCCTTGAAAAAGTTGAAGCTGGTTCGAATAAACCTATGGCGGACGTCGCCTTCGTATTAAAAACAGTCGTTGGTGGTAAAGAAATTGTCGTCCGTGAAGGAAGCACAAATGCTCAAGGGAAGCTTCATTGGACTGGTCTTAAATACGGAGATTATACTTTAGAAGAGACTGTGCCAACAGGTTATTTAGCCGAAACCCCGTTAAAGATTAAGCTTGATTATGATAAGATGCCTGAAGGTATCAAAACAGAGAAAATTGTGAATGAGCGTCAAAAAGGTACAGCTAAAATTGTTAAGAAGGACGCAGTAACAAAAGAAACATTAGCAAATGCAGCCTTCCAGATAATTAATATTGAAACAAACCAGAAATTCAAACTAACAACGAATGACCAAGGTATTGCAGAGGCAGAAGTACCTTTCGGAGAGTATAAGGTAGAAGAGATTCAAGCGCCGAATGGATATCAGATTGCAGCCAAGTTGGATAACATCAAGATAGAAATAGGAAAAACAACAGAAATTACCATTGATAATGATGCAGTTGTCAATGTTTCCGGAGAGAAAAAATGGATTGACGGCAATTCAGAAGAAAAACGCCCGAAATTCATCACAGTTCAAGCGTTGAATGGTAACAAGGTTGTTTCAGAGAAACAAGTTACAGCGGACAATGGCTGGAAGTACACCTTTAAAGACTTACGGAAGTATGATGAAAATGGTAAAGAAATTAACTATACCATCAAAGAAGCTCCGGTTGAAGGTTACCTCTCTAAAGTTGATGGGAACAATATCGTTAACATTGAATTAATGGACATTTCTGGTGTGAAGACATGGAAAGATGGAGATTCAGAAGATCGTCCGGAGATGATCAAAGTCCAACTTTTCCAAAACGGCAAGGCTATTAAAACAGCTGAAGTCACAGCAGATGACAACTGGAAATACAGTTTTACTGATTTAGAGAGATATGATGATGAAGGCAAAGAATATACGTATACAGTTGAAGAAGAAGCAATAGATGGCTACAAATCAACTGTAGATGGATTCAACATCACGAACTTACGTGTCGGCAAAACAGTCGTAGAAGGCGTGAAGACATGGAAAGACGATAATGTTAAAGATCGTCCGGAAATGATTAAAATTGATCTCCATCAAAACAGTGAAGTCATTGACACGAAAGAAGTCACAGCTGATTCTGATTGGAAATACAGCTTTACAGACTTAGACAAGTACGATAAAAATGGTGAAGTCTATGAATATACAATCAAAGAGCAGGCTGTAGAAAAATATCAATCAACTGTGGATGGTTACGACGTCACAAACCTCCGTGTTGGAAAAACAGAAGTATCTGGGACGAAGACATGGAAAGATGAGAATGTCGAAGATCGTCCAGATTCTATAACTGTTAAGTTACTTCAGAATGGAAAAGAAATAGAATCCAAGGAAGTCACAGCAACGGATAATTGGAAGTATAGTTTTACCGACTTAAACGAATTTGATGAAAATGGTAAAGCCTACAAATACACTGTAAAAGAGGAGTCTGTCAAAGGCTATCAATCAACAGTTAAAGGCTATGACATCACGAACGTTCGTATTGGTAAAACAGCCGTGGAAGGTACGAAAACATGGAAAGACGATAACTCGAAAGATCGTCCGAAAATGATCAAAGTGAACCTCCTTCAAAATGGTGTTGTGGCTGATACACAAGAAGTGACAACTGATACTGATTGGAAATACAGCTTCACGAACCTGGAAAAATATGATGAAGAAGGTAAAGCCTACGAATATGCTGTAAAAGAGCAAAGTGTTCCTGGCTATAAATCAGAAGTGAATGGTTTTGACATCACAAATACCAGATCAGAAAAAACTTCCGTTACTGTAACAAAAGGTTGGAAGGACGATAATTCCAAAGATCGCCCAGACCATATCACAGTGCATCTTCTTCAAAATAACAAAGTGATTGATACGATAAAAGTTACAGCTCCTGATGAGTGGACATATGAGTTCAACGATTTAGAAGCCTATGACGACAATGGGGTTGCCTACGAGTATTCTGTAAAAGAAGAAGCAGTTGAGGGTTATGAGTCAACAGTAGAAGGCTATGATATCACCAATCTGCGAGTTGGCAAAACATCTGTAGAAGGTACAAAATCATGGAAAGATGATGAGTCTAAAGATCGTCCGGAAATGATTGAAATCCAACTTTTCCAAAATGGCAAGGCTATTAAAACAGTTGAAGTCACAGCAGATGACAACTGGAAATACAGTTTTACCGATTTAGAGAAGTATGATGAAGAAGGTAAAGAATATACGTATACAGTTGAAGAAAAAATAGTAGAAGGCTACAAATCAACTGTAGATGGGTTTAACATCACGAATTTACGTATTGGCAAAACAACTGTAGAAGGTACGAAGACATGGAAAGACGATAACTCGAAAAATCGTCCGGAAATGATCAAAGTTGATCTTCTTCAAAACGGTGAGGTAATCAATACACAAGAAGTGACAGCTGCTAAAGATTGGAAATACAGCTTTACCGATTTGGAGAAGTATGATGAAGAAGGAAAATCTTACAATTACAGTGTGAAAGAGCAGCCTGTAAAAGGTTATCAATCTGCTGTTGACGGCTATAACATCACAAACCTGCGAGTTGGGAAAATATCTGTAGAAGGTACGAAGACGTGGAAAGATGATGATTCCAAAGATCGTCCAGAAATGATCAAGATCAACCTTCTCCAAAATGACCAAGTGATTGATACACAAGAAGTGACAGCTGCTACAGATTGGAAATACAGTTTTACCGACTTGGACGAATTTGATGAAAATGGTAAAGCCTACGAGTACGCTGTACAGGAAGAGGCTGTAGAAGGTTACCAATCAACAGTCAAAGGTTATAACATCACAAACGTCCGCATTGGAAAAACAGCTGTAGAAGGTACGAAAGCATGGAAAGACGATAACTCGAAAGATCGTCCGAAAATGATCAAAGTGAACCTCCTACAAAATGGCGTTGTGGCTGATACACAGGAAGTGACAGCTGATTCTAATTGGAAATACAGTTTCACAGATCTGGAGAAATATGATGAAGAAGGGAAAGCCTACGAATATGCAGTAAAAGAGCAAGGTGTTCCTGGATATCAATCAGAAGTGGATGGCTTTGACATCACAAATACCAGATCAGAAAAAACTTCCGTTACCGTAACAAAAGGCTGGAAGGATGATAATTCCAAGGATCGTCCAGATCATATCACAGTGCATCTTCTTCAAAATAACAAGGTAATTGATACCGTAAAAGTGACAGCTGCTAATGATTGGACATATGAGTTCAACGATTTAGAAGCCTATGATAACAACGGGGTCGCCTACGAGTATTCTGTAAAAGAAGAAGCAATTGAGGGCTATGAGTCAGCAGTAGAAGGCTACGATATTACTAACTTACGTGTAGGGAAAACTTCTGTAAAAGGAACGAAGACATGGGACGATGATCATTTCAAAGATCGTCCGGAAATGATCAAAGTTGATCTTCTTCAAAACGGTGAAGTAATTGAAACAAAAGAAGTAACAGTTGAAACTGACTGGAAGTATAGCTTTACCGACTTGGAGAAATATGATGAAGAAGGAAAAGTCTATACTTATACAGTGAAGGAACATGATCTCGAAGGCTACGAATCAATAGTCTCCGGTTATGATATCACGAACAAATTGATTCTTGGTGAGGTTCAACTAACCAAGGTCGACAAAGAAGACCACAAGCTTACTTTGGCTGGTGCTGAATTCGAGCTCCAGGATAAAGAAGGGAAAAGGCTTCAGGGAGGCTTAACAACAGATCAATCTGGTAAACTGTCAGTGACAGGGCTGAAGCCGGGAGATTATCAATTTATCGAAGCAAAAGCTCCGGAAGGGTATGAAAAGCTTAAAAAGCCAATTACATTCACAATCGAGAAAAATCAGAAAGAGGCATTAACCTTGATTGTGGAGAATAAGGCAATACCTTCGATAACTCCAGAAGATCCTGAAAAACCAGTTGATGGCAAACCAAGTGACCCGGAAAAAACTGGTGAAACTCAGAAAAAACCAGATCAATCAGGTCAAAACGGTTCTAAACTGCCTAACACAGCAACAACTCTATTCAACTATGCATTAGCAGGTATCATACTGCTTTGCGCAGGCTTATTGCTTGCACGCATTAGCCGCAAAAAGCAACAATAATTAAAAAAACTTCCACATACGAATCGAGTATGTGGAAGTTTTTTCGTTATAATATAATATTGAAACAGCCATTTAATATGAATGAAAAAATGTAAATAACTTGTAATATAGTGTAAGATGTAATAAAGTACTTAGGATATGATTTGCTTAAAAGCTAATGGAATGAACCAGTTAAAGAGCTAAAATTAGCGCGACGCTAAAGCGAGGATAAAATCTAAAATTTTACGTTCTGCTTTGATGAATTTGTCCTGATGTCAAAGATAAGGATTAAATGATCAGGGCACTTTGGTGATGTTCCTAATCTATTTTATATATTCCAAGCCTAACAGATGGCCTTTCAGTTTCTGAACATTCAAATTAACAATTCTTTAAATCAACTATATTTTCTGTGGAATTTGTTTGTGAAAATACCGAAACACAATTAAAAGGTGGTAAGCAACATGAGAGTAATTTTAATTGATGACGAGCCTCTGGCGCTTGAGCATATGAAAAAGATCCTTTTAGACATTGATGGATTGAAGGTTGTAGGGAAATATCTTAATCCAACAGAAGGACTTAAAGCAATTATAAAAGAGCGGCCGGATGCTGTCTTCCTTGATATTGAGATGCCCACAATCACAGGGATTAAACTAGCGGAGGAGATTCAGAACCATTGCCCGGATGTACATATTGTATTTGTGACTGCTTATGATGAATATGCTGTCAAAGCCTTTGAACTGAACGCTGTAGATTATGTCATGAAACCCGTTCATAAAAAACGGCTGACGGAAACTCTCAATAGGCTTAAACCATTAAAGAAGATTCATTTGAAAAAAGGAACAGGCAATCGTTCCGGAATGATCTGTTGCTTTCAGACGCTGCAGTTCATTTTAAAGGGAGACGAATCTGAAAATATTAAGGTTCATTGGCGGACATCCAAGGCAAAAGAAGTGTTTGCTTTTCTTATTCACAACCGCCGAAAACCTGTGAGAAAAGAAGTGTTAATTGATTTATTTTGGCCAGAATCAGAATTGGAGAAGGGTTTTGCACAGCTGTATGCAGCTATCTATCAAATCCGAAAGACGCTGGCTTCAATTGGCTTTAACATCAAAATTATCAGTCGTGATCATAGCTATATACTTGATATGCAGCAAATCAAGATTGATGTAGATGAACTTGAAAAACTTGAAGAAATGATAAATGATGGCAATCCTGACCTTGTAGTGGTCCAACAATTATTAGACCTTTATGCTGGAGATTATCTGGAAAAAGAAAGCTATCTGTGGGCGGAGAGTGAACGGGAACGCCTAAGGGTTTTATGGCTGTATTACACACAGAAAACGATCGAAATGCTCATTCAAAAAAAGGAATATACAAAAGCACTACTCATCTGTCAACGTATGCAGGCGTTGAATCCTTATAGTGAGGAAAGTTATTTTATGCTTATGCAATTATATGATCTGCTTGGTGAACGTCATTTTGTGGAGCAGCAATTTAGCAAGCTGGAAGAAATGCTTCTGGAAGAGTATGGTACAGAACCCGATTCGGAAATTTCAGAATGGTATCTTAGCTGGAGAGGGAACAAAGTATGAGGCTGAAACTGAGTTGTCTTAGCCAAATCATGAAAATAAAACCGCGCGAAATCAAGTTTTTATATTTGATTTTACGCGGTTTATTCATTTTAATTTGGAGCAATTTTTATCGGTTTTAATGGTTGAAATCATGTTATTTAATCAAAAGATTATGATCCATTTAATAATCGGATTTTAATGTGCTAAAACTTTTTGATATTGTTTTCGGATGATTTTTTTGAATTGAGCTCTCTTTCCAGGTTACTGAAAGTTGTGCTTACTCGCGATGCCGCCCGGAATACAGTAACTTCCCCCAGAAATACTTACCTGTACACTCGTTTGCAACTCCAATCTCCCTGACCTTTATGACATCCTTTTTAAAAAAATGCCGGGAGCAACAATACAACAAAACTGAAGCAAAAAAAGTGGTTCCAATTGCACTGCCAGTTGTGTTCATAGCTTGGTCATTTGATGGAATCTACTTGTCTTTTGATGGTGAGACCCAGCATGTATTGGACAAAATCTAAGAAAATACATACTCACTTCATTAAAATTACACAATTTTGAGTTATGCTTATAGTAATAGTGATGCGTAACATGTATTAAAATGAAGGTGAGAAGATGAGTAAACCCCGCTTGATTTTTATCTTATTGACATGTTTTTTCATTCTGTCAGGCTGCTTGCAAAAGAAACAGCAGCCGATTGATGAGGGACAATTATTTACAGCTACTTTGAATGTAGGAGATTTCAGTATTGATTTTTTAAATACGGCTGGTGAGAAGTTTGCACGATGGGAATTGAAAAAGCCGTATACTGGCGCTACTCTCCTGCCTGATGGTGATACATTGATCTTATATGGTCCAGAAATTGAGGAGGTTGACTTTTACTCTCTTAAAAATGGGTCCTTAAAAAAGAGCTTTAAGTCCGGAAAGGGCATATCTAATGTTCTTTATTTGGAATCGGATGCTAAATTCGCTTTTGCTGACAAAGTCCTAAACCAAGTCCGTTTTTTTGATAAAAATGGGAAAGAAACGCAAAATGTAAAAACAGCGGAATATCCGATGGCGATGGAGGCAGATAAAGAGAAATTGTATGTTGCTTCATTTAAGGGGGCAATGCTTTCAATCATCAACCTAAAAAATCATGAAATTGAGAAGGAGTTCAAAATTCCTGCCTCAACAGCAGGGATGCTCCTGCGGGAAAAGGAAATCTGGATTGGAGGACATGGAAAAGGGGATGAACCTCAATCGGACATTTCTGTGTATTCTCTGAGAACAGGGAATCTGGTGAAAGAAATTCCTGCTCCTTTGATGCCTATTAACTTCTTTGAAAATGATAAAGGGATATATGCTTTAAGTCATGGTACAAATATGTTATATCAATATAATCCTGATAAAGAACTGATCAAAAAAACTGAGGTAGGAGCTAATCCTTTTGCGATTGATTCGTTTGATGGAAAGCTTGTTGTAACAGGTTTTGACAGTGAAAAACTGTACTGGGTTGACCCCGAAACGCTTGATATCGAAAGAGCTGTTGATGTTGGTAAGGGGCCGTTTGTTATTTTTACACGTGAGAAGGTGAAATGATGGTACATGTGCTGGTCGTGGATGATGAAGAAGAGATGAGAGATCTGATCTCCATGTACTTGCAAAATTCTGGATTCCGGACAGCTGAAGCTGATGGATATGATCAACTCCAAGATGAACTTCTAAAAGAAGAGCCGGACCTTATTTTGCTTGATATCATGCTCCCCGGTATGGACGGGTTTGAGATATGTGGAAAAATCCGTGAGAAAAGCGATATTCCCATCATATTTTTATCTGCAAAAGGCGAGGAATGGGATAAGGTGAAGGGCCTCGGGATGGGGGCAGACGATTATATAGTCAAGCCATTTTCACCAGGTGAGCTTGTGGCAAGGATTGATGCAGTACTAAGGAGAAGCAAGTTCAATCAAAGCAGGTCAGCTATGGAGTATGGCTATTTTAAGTTGGACGAGGACCAAAGAAGGCTCATTGTTGACGGCAATGAAATCCAATTGACATTTAAAGAGTTTGAACTACTGAGAGTCATGATGAAACATCCGGACAAGGTCTTTTCTCGGGAAGACCTGCTTGAAAAGGTATGGGATATCGCATATCAAGGAGGATTGCGGACCGTTGATACTCATATAAAAACGCTGCGGATGAAAGTTGGGACAGAGGCAGGACGTTATATTCAAACCGTTTGGGGCTGCGGCTATAAATTTGTGGTGCCAAAATGAAAATAGGTCTGTCTAGAAAAATGTCTATTGCCCTATTGCTTGCGTTTACGGTGTCCACTTTGTATGCTTCATTATTTTCCTACTACTTATATGAAAGGTTGTATGTAAATAGCCTCAAAACGGAAATGCTTGATACCGGGAAACGTCTTGCTCACTCTTATGATGGAGGGACGGTCACGGAATCCTTTATAGATGAAGTAAACTGGTTTGGGGAGAAGTCTCAGTTTGAAGCTTTTGCTGTGAAAAACCCACGTGAATTGAGCATGTGCCTTCCATTTGAGGTGGATTATCAAACGTTGATTAGTGGTGAGGATCGGGAAACCCTTTTGAAGGGGGAAGCCGTTTATAAAAAAGGTCATGTTGAGCGTCTGGATCGCGATGTCATTTCGGTTATTATTCCTCTTTTAGATGAAAAAAGGCTGGAAGGTGTCATTTACTTGTATTACCCGCTGGCTAATTTGAGTGAAATGATACTCCATTATTCTGTTTATTGGTTTGGCGGTGCTATTCTATTTCTGCTTATTGCTTTGACAATGGGGAATAAGTGGTTAAAAAAGGCAATTCATCCATTGAAAGAGATGCAGACTGCTGCCAAGGATTTGTCGGGAGGCAATCTGTCTGTAAGGGTGGCCGACTATCCTGATGATGAAATTGGCCAACTTGCTCATACATTTAATGAAATGGCAGAATCCATTCAAAAGGAAGATGAAAAGAAAAAAGAATTTCTTGCAAATGTTTCCCACGAACTCAGAACACCACTAAGTTTTATTAAAGGGTATGCGGAGGCAGTTCAGACGGGGGTAGCCGCGCCGGAAGACAGAGAAAAATACAATCGGATCATATTGCGTGAGGCTGCTAGGATGGAGCGCTTAGTTGAGGATTTGTTAGATTTGGCGAAGTTTGAATCTAAGGAATTCACTTTGAATAAGATGCCTACGCCGTTGGCACAAACAATTGAGGAATCGATAGAAAAAGTGAAACAACGTCTTTTCCAGAAAGGGATTCATCTTGAGTGTAAGTTGAACTATGATTTGATTGCCGAAGTGGATGAAGGCCGCTTGGAGCAGATGCTTTTGAACTTACTTGACAATGCCATTAGGCACACTGAGAAGAACGGAACCATAACGGTTTCTTTAACATTGAACGATGAAGCTGCAGCTCTGATTACGATAACAGATACTGGTCAGGGGATCCCTGCCGAAGATTTGAAAAAAATCAAGGAACGCTTCTACCGGGTGAATAAGGCTAGAACAAGGAAAGAAGGGGGAACCGGATTGGGGCTCCCTATTGTTGAAAGCTTGGCGAAGCTGCATGGCGGATCATTTCATATTGAAAGTGAATACGGAAAGGGTACAACTGTTTACATCAGCTTGCCAATTATTCCTGATACTTTTCAATAATTGGCTACGCTGATTTCACGAGTTTCTCACAATAGGAGTGTACAGTGAAATATAGAAATATTTTTTGTTTGTGGAGGGGAAATATATGAAAAAAAGACTATGGCCTATTATGGTTGGATTGTTTGTTCTGGTACTGGCTGCCTGCGGAAAGACTGGAAATGAAGTAAAAGAAGACGCTGTTCCTCAGTCTATTGAGGCTGAGTTGGAAGTGCAGGAGACAGCAAATGCTGGTGAAGCTGTGCCTTTTAAAGTGACCGTAACACAAGGTGATGAAAAAGTGGCAGATGCCGACGAAGTAGAATTTGAAGTCTGGGAAGAAGAAAATAAAGCAGACAGTGAAATGATCAAATCGAAAAATAACAAAGACGGCACATACGAAGCAGAGAAGTCTTTTGATACCGACGGCGTGTATATTGTTCAGGTTCACGTAACTGCAAGAGGATTACACACCATGCCTAAAAAAACAGTCACTGTTGGTGAAGGGGCTGCTGGTGAAAAAGGTGATCATGAGGAGCATGCAGAGCATAGTGAGCATGACCAACATGACGGAGATGACCATGGTGAGCACCATGATACAGAAGGTTTCAGTATGCACTTCATGGAACCAGAGAATGTAGAAGCAGGAAAGAAAATCGAGCTTATGGCTCATCTTGAACTTGAGAACAAACCTATGGAAGCAGCACGTGTGCGCTTTGAAATTTGGAATGATGGCTCTGATAAACATGAATTTGTGGATGCGAAGGAGTCCAAAACTGGAGAATACACCGGACATTATGAATTTAAAGAGTCTGGGACATACAAAGTTCAAGTGCATGTGGAGAATGACGAAGGCTTGCATGAGCATGAAGAACATGAAATTGAGGTAAAATAACAGAAAGGAACGTCCATGTGAATGAGCATGGACGTTCCTTTTTTTGTTGGGGGAATCGTAAAACAATCGATCTTATAATAGGATCTAGTCCAGACTGTGTGATAAGTCAAACTAGGCTCAACTGAAAGTGCAATTGCAACCGAAGAGACTGGATACTTCGTCTAGGCCTCTGATGTACAGTGACGTAGGCCGCCGAATTTGTCCGATTGTGTGCCGCTGTCGGAAAGTCCAAGAATGTAGCGCATATCTCGAACTGGTCGCCAATCACATTAACACTTCCTACTCATTATTGCGCCTAAGATTCTCGAGCTTAACAGGCGCTTTTGACTTTGAAATAACGGAGAAGGTGGGATTCGAACCCACGCGGCGGTTGCCCGCCCTAATGCATTTCGAGTGCATCCCCTTCAGCCGGGCTTGGGTACTTCTCCAAATAGAAAAAGATTATTGCATCATAATCATTTAATCAAATGCTGGTGACAGGATTTGAACCTGCGACCCCGTCATTACGAGTGACGTGCACTATCAGCTGTGCTACACCAGCATAGAAAAATGATAAGAAAATATTAATATATGTGGATCAATTTTTCAAGAGGTTTTTCTTAATCAACGCTTTAAGGCCGTATACTGTGAAAGAAATAATTAGCTGTCTTCGCTCGATGATCTGGGGGCTGCGAACGGTTAATCCTGTTTTCGCACGCTAATCCCGGAGTTCGCACGATAATCTTGATTTTCGCACGATAATTCCAGAGTTCGCACGCTAATCCTGTTTTCGCACAATAATTCCATTTCGTTTGTTTCCTATACGAAAAACGGTCCAAGTGATGCTCATCACTTGGACCGTAGCTTTTATTTCTGAATCTGCAGTTCCTCAACACGAAGACCGTTTCGATCTGCCTCCATCAATTCAACGGAATAGTCCGGCAGTATTGCCTGCATTCCCTTTACGATTGATTTCCCGGTTCCTTTAGGGGCAAACGAAATCATTGTCGGTCCCGCACCGCTTATGACTGTCCCGAAAGCTCCCATTTCGTTGGCAGCCTGACGAATTTTTTCATAGTTTGGAATTAAGGAAGCGCGATATGGCTCGTGAAAGAGATCAGCTTCCATCATTCGGCCTGCCAGTTCATAGTTGCCAGAGAGTAATCCGGCAATCATGACATTTCCGATACCGCTTGCAGCAGTAGCTTCTGCGCGATCGAATGTTTCAGGCAGGACTTTGCGGGCAGTTTCTGTCTTCAATTCGAAGTTTGGAATATACAGGACAAGATCTAAATCGAGTTCGTCCGTTTGAATATAATCCACTTTGTCTGTCTGCTTTGTTTCTGCAGTGACAATTAAACCACCGAGTAAAGCGGGAGCGACATTATCCGGATGGCCTTCAAATTTTGTGGCCCATTCTAATTTTTGCTCTTGATCTAGTTCCAGCCGGCAAAGCTGGTTGGCCAGTTCAATACCAGCCACAACTGCGGAAGCACTGCTTCCCATGCCGCGAGCTAATGGGATTTCACTTTCAACTACCACATTACAAGGAGGAAGGACGGCCTCACATTCCGCAGCCATCCTTTTTGCTATTTGGCAAATAAAGTGATCTTGTGCCGCCCCTGCTGAAGGGAGATGCTTTGAGCGATGCTCAAATACCCATTCATCACTGCTTTGCACGTGCAATGTCAAATAACGGTTCAGAGACAATCCGACAGAATCGAACCCTGGGCCGATATTCGCGGTGCTTGCCGGAACAGTGATAGTGAAGCCGTTCATTCATTAACCACGCCTTTAATATAGTCTATAATGACATTTTCATCATTTGGAAGAACAACAGGATTGTACTCAATTTGAGAAATGGCAGTTTGCGGATCTTTCAATCCATTGCCTGTTAGTACTGCAACGACCTTGCTTCCTTTTTTGATATTGCCGTTTTTCACCTGCTGTAATACTCCGGCAATCGAAGCGCATGATCCTGGTTCGGCGAACACGCCTTCTCTGCGAGCAATCAGCTGAAAAGCCTCTAAAATTTCTTCATCAGTCACGGACTCGATTTTTCCTTCGGATTCATCTCTTGCTGCAACCGCAAGATTCCAGCTGGCAGGATTTCCGATTCGGATAGCAGTTGCCACTGTTTCAGGTTGAGCGATCGGTTCACCTTTTACAATTGCCGCGGCTCCTTCGGCTTCAAAACCGAACATTTTAGGAAGGCCAGTTTGATTCTCTTCGTTATATTCCTTGAAACCTTTCCAATAAGCACTGATGTTTCCGGCATTTCCCACAGGAATGGCCAAAATATCTGGTGCAGTGCCAAGCTGGTCGCAAATTTCAAATGCAGCAGTTTTCTGTCCTTCAATCCTGTAAGGATTGACAGAGTTAACGAGTGTAACAGGTGCTGTTTCACTGACTTTACGAACCATTGTTAAAGCTTCATCAAAGTTGCCTTCTATTTCAACGATTTCCGCTCCGTACATCATTGCCTGCGCCAATTTACCAAGAGCAACTTTTCCGTTTGGAATAACGATGATTGCTCTGATTCCAGCTTTGGCTGCATAAGCCGCAGCGGCAGCAGATGTATTTCCAGTTGAGGCACAAATGATTGATTTGCTTCCATCCTCAACAGCTTTTGCAACAGCCATAACCATTCCACGATCTTTAAATGATCCAGTAGGGTTGGCTCCTTCAACTTTTGCGTACAGCTCAATTCCCAATTCTTCAGATAAATGGGCCAGATGTACTAAAGGAGTATTACCTTCCTGAAGTGTTAATCTAGGTGTTTTTTCTGTCACAGGCAAATAAGATTGATAATGCGAGATCAGGCCCGGCCAGTTCATTTTTCTCCATTCCCCTCTACACGATAATAACTGATTACGTCTTTTACAACTGACAAATCTCTAAGCTTCATTAAGGCCTCTTGGAAGTTCTCCAAGGAAACTGTGTGTGTAACAATGATGATTTCAGCCAATTCCCCTTTGTTGAGTGGAGTTTGCAGGATTTTTTCAAAACTAATCCCCAACTCGTTAAACAAAGTGGTGATTTGTGAAAATGCCCCAACTTCGTCTGCCAAATGAAGCCTGAAATAGAATTGTCCAAAACGCTCCTTAGGAGATTTTAACACACTTTCATATCTTGGGGCTACAGCGCTTTTTCCATTAACACCTAGAAGCAGGTTTTTAATGACGGCTACAACGTCAGCCATCACTGCGGTTGCAGTTGGTAAGCTTCCTGCACCTGGTCCGTAGAACATTGTTTCACCGACTGCTTCACCTTGCACATAGATAGCATTATATTCGTTTTTGACAGAGGAAAGCGGATGGCTCTTGGATAAAAATGTCGGTTGAACAGTCACTTCCACTTTATGGTCATCCACCTGGGCAAAACCGATTAGTTTCATAGAATAGCCAAGCTTTTGTCCGTAATGCAGATCCTCAAGGGATAGCTTGCTGATACCTTCTATCTCGACATCATCAAGCGCTACACTTGTAGAAAAAGCAAGTCTTGCAAGGATCGCCATTTTTCTGGCTGCATCTAATCCTTCTACATCTGCAGTCGGGTCAGCTTCGGCAAATCCAAGCTCCTGTGCCTTTTTTAATGCAGTCTCATAAGACTGACCTTCCTCTTCCATTTTAGTTAAGATATAATTTGTAGTACCGTTAACAATACCCATCACTTTTTTCAGACGGTCTGATACCAAACCTTCGGTTAACCCCCGTAAGATTGGGATACCGCCGCCGACGCTTGCTTCATAAAACAGATCAACGCCGTTTTCTACGGCAGATTTTTGCAATTCGGGTCCATGGAGTGCAATCAGATCTTTATTCGCTGTAACAACATTCTTTTTGGCCTGGATGGCCTTGGTGATATGTTCTTTAGCTTCTTCAATTCCGCCCATCACTTCAACGACAAGGTCGATTTCTGGGTCCTGGAGCACATCATCTGGGTTGGAGGTGAGGAGTGTCTGACCGATTTGAATATCTCTTTCTTTTTCCGTGTTCCGTACAAGAATGCTTTTCACTTTGACGCCGCAGCCGAGTTGATGAACCAGCTCATCTTGGTGATTTTTAACCAACTGAACGACACCGGAACCAACAGTTCCTAAACCTAATAATCCGATAGATACATAGTCTTTCTTCATTACAAATTCCTCACCTTTCTGTCTATCTATAAAGTACATTTGTTTTTATATAGTAGACATTGTGGCGTTAAAAGTCAAGGTTTTTTAAAGTCTATTTGCTGCTTTTGACAAGAATGTGACAAGGAGAAAAGGAATTCAAATATTTTTCTCGAAATATTATGTGTTAGACGCTAAACATGAGGAGGAGTCCGATGATGCTGGAACCAATGAACAGCTCGCCTGTCACCGGGAAGAGGCCGGGTAGATGGATCAATAAGAAAATCGTATGGACTGCTGGAATCATCGTCATTTTGTTAGCCTTTGCCACCTGTATCGGAATTTCCGTATATGTAGGGACGAATTTGACAAAGCCTGAGAAAAAAGAGATTGAGGTTCTGCCAAGCGATTATGAAATGGCTTATAAAGATATTGAGTTTATGAGCAAAGACAAAGAGACAAAGCTTTCCGGATGGGTGCTTGAACCGCCTGTTCCGGCGAAAATGAATGTGATTTTTGCCCATGGGTACAAAGGGAATCGCTATGAAGAGAATATTCCGTTTCTGCCGCTTGCGAGCAACTTATTAGCTGACGGCTATCGTGTCATCATGTTCGATTTTCGCTATGCTGGGCAATCGGAGGGAGAGATGACAACGGTCGGAGTAAAAGAAAAACTTGATTTACTCGGAGCAGTTGACTGGACGACTGCAAATTATAAAGAACCTGTTGGATTATTGGGAATATCAATGGGAGCCTCCACTTCAATTTTGGCCGCAGCTGATTCGGAAGATGTCATTGCAGTTGTTGCTGACAGTCCTTTTAGTGACCTTCATGATTATTTAAAGGTCAACATGCCGGTATGGACGGATTTGCCGAATTTTCCATTCACGCCTTTAATATTGACCATCATACCAATGATGGCTGATATTGATTTGAAAGAGGCAAGCCCGATCAGTGTACTGGATAAAATATCACCAAGGCCTATTCTTTTTATCCATAATAAAGGTGATGAATCCATACCTTATACAGAAAGCGAAATGATGGTGAAGAAAGATCCGAAGCATTTCACTCTGTGGTTGACAGAAGGAGAGGGCCATGTCAAATCCTTTGAGCAAAATTCTAAAGAATACGTTGAAGAGGTCAAAGGGTTTTTAGATGATGCGCTGGCAGGAGTGAAAAAATAAAGAAATGAGTGAACGTGTTTGGAAGAACAGGCAAGGGAACTAAGAAGAATCCGGATTACATTGATTTTTTTGGTGATTGTCACCTTGATAAGCGGTGGTAACTCGGATGTCAGTGTGAACTATCCAGATGATGATTTTGAAGGTGCCCCGCAACAAAACGTGATCCAATTAGGTGATGGACGTTTTGGAATGATTATAGATGGAGAGTATATGGAAATATACGAATATGATGCAGAAAAAAATAAAATAAAAAAGATTAGTGATATTTATCTGAATGAATTAGATTAAAACTTTAAAGAAATTGGTGTGGTTGTCATGAATGATTCATTTAAGCCTCTTACTAAAGATTTTTTTCAACAGCCGACTCTTGAATTGGCTCGATCACTCTTAGGGGGTCTTCTTGTAAAGGAGACAGAGGAAGGGCTGGCTGCGGGCATGATAGTGGAAACAGAAGCCTATAAAGGACCGCATGACCGTGCCGCACATAGCTATGGTAACCGGAGGACAAAGCGGACGGAAATCATGTTCAGCACAGCTGGCCTTGTGTATACATATGCCATGCATACCCATTGTTTGATCAATGTGGTCAGTGCAGGAATTGATGAACCAGAAGCTGTTCTAATCCGCGCGTTAGAACCTGTTGAAGGAATTGATCTAATGAAACAGAGACGTCCAGTCGATCAAAAGAAAAATTTGACGAACGGTCCGGGAAAATTGACAAAGGCTATGGGGATCACAATGGAGGATTATGGTCGGAAGTTTTATGAGCCGCCTCTATTCATCAGTGAAGGAAGTCCGCCGGAAGAAATTGAGCAGGGAACAAGAATTGGTATTCAGAATACGGGGGAGGCGCGGCATTACCCGTGGCGTTTTTGGATTAAGGGAAGTTCATATGTTTCGAGATGAAAGAATCTCCACTTTGGAGGTTCTTTTTTTTACTTTATTCAGTAGAAGCCTCCCAAGCCTGTAAGAGGTGGGTGAAAGCATATCGGTATTCAATCCAGTGGAGGTTCAAAGTCTGGCTGAATAAAGTTAAAGCCCTATAGATTTTCAGCGGAAACTTATCGAACGGAATTCGATAAGATCTGGGCGTAAATACGCCAAGGCACATTTTGATAAGAAATTTGAAAAGTAAGAAGGACGAAAACGCAACCAGATACCGAAAAGAATCTGGTGCATTATGTGAAATGGCACAGGTATTCCCAACTCGTAGAGAAGTCTAAAATCGAATAACGAATGTGTAGTAAAGCGGCTCGAACTCATGGGAAAATCTCGAAAATGGTAATGAATGCGGAGCAGAGATGTCCGAACTCATGGCAAAGTCTCAAATGTGTTATAAAAACCCCTCTTACACCCCCTTTTTTCAAAAATGGGTTTGACATGTATATTTGTATTAGTGTACTATCTAATTAATACACTAATACAAAGTGAGCGGAGGTCAATAGCATGCGTGCATTTAACGGACTATTAAAGAAAGATTTAAACTTAATGAAATTTTGGTGGATGGTCTGGCTTGTTTTCATGTTTCTTGGAATGATTGGGGTTTATGCCTTATCAGTTTATTCATCGGAACCAAGTATCATTGTTCCTTTTCTTATGACGATTGCTGCTTTCCAGGTGTTTTTGGCACCACTATCGGTCCTTACTGTTTTGAATATTGAAGGGAAAACACAGTTATGGCTTTACAACCCGCAAAGCAGCATTAAATTACTGCTTTCGAAAATCAGTTCGGCAGCCATTATTCAATTGATTGCGCAAATTTTTGTTTCTCTGTATGCCCTTTTTGTTATGAAAGTTTTACTCAATAATGGATTGATCGACAGTTTCAACGGCTTTATGCCCTTTAAAAATGGATTTCTTATGCAGTTAGGTATTTTTGGAGCGTCAATGTATATCTCCATCTGGTGTATCTTTCTTTGGTCAGTTTATCATTCTCTTGGAAAGTATCCGACTATCAGAAGCTTCCGTTGGATTGCGGTCATTCTTGTCTGCTTTGCTTACAATGCGCTGGAAGTTCTCCTTACTAAAACTAGGCTGTTCAAAAATGAGTTGTTTTCGTTTGGTGTAAGTATAAATATTGCACCAAGAATGAGTTATCAGGAACAAAATGGCTGGGCCATTTTGCAAACTGATGCCCATATACCAATTATGACGATCTGTTTGTACATCGTTTTGTCTCTCATCTTTTTCCTTCTCGCTAGCTGGCTGCTTGACCGGAAAGTGGAGGTGTAGAAACATGGCTAAGGACTTTGAAGCATCCAAACCCATTTATATACAAATTACTGAAAAGATATTTCAAAGGATCATTCGCGGTGAAATAAAACCCGGGGAAAAGTTGCCTTCTGTAAGAGAAATGGCTGTGAAGTCGGGTGTAAATCCAAATACGATTCAGAGGTCATATGCCGAAATGGAAAGGATGGGAATTGTGGAAACAAAGCGTGGGCAGGGGACATTTGTCATAGAACGAGGGAGTATTGTAGACGAACTGAAGGAATCTATGCAAACAGAAGTGATTGGACAATTTGTAAGAAGCATGGAGGAACTGGGATTATCAAAACAGCAGATGTTGAACGGGCTGAAGAACTACTTGGAAGGAGGAAAGCAAAAATGATTATTAAGTTAAACGGCGTAACGAAAAAGTATGGTTCGGCAAAGGCCTTGAACAACGTAACATTGGATTTTGAGCCAGGTAAAATTTATGGTCTACTCGGTCCAAATGGAAGCGGAAAGTCCACCACTTTAAAGTTGATCACAGGTTTGGTCTACCCAAACAGCGGAACGGTTTCGGTTTTACAGGAAAATGTGACACGGAGGATCAGTCAAAAAGTAGCCTATTTGACGGAATTGGATATGTTCTACGATTCTTTTACCACTGGAAAAATGATTGAATTTTACGACTCTCAGTTTCCAGACTTTGACAGGGCAAAGGCCTTTCAGCTTTTACAGGAAATGGAGCTTCCAGCAGATAAAAAAATCAAGCAGCTTTCAAAAGGAAACAGGGGAAGACTGAAGCTTGTTCTAACATTGGCGAGAGATGTTCCTGTCATTTTATTGGATGAACCATTTTCTGGATTGGATCCGATGGTGAGAGATTCAATCGTTAAAAGTCTGTTAACTTATATTAATTTTGATAAGCAGACAGTTATTATCGCAACACATGAAATTGACGAGATCGAACCGATTATGGATGAAGTCGTCGTCATTTATAACGGAGATATTATTGGTCGCGAAAATGTGGAAAGTCTTCGGGAAGAACAAGGAATCTCTGTCTTAAAATGGTTTAAATCAATAATGGAAAATCGACGAGAGGAAGTGAATCTTGATGACAGCAGTCGTTGAGCTAGAAAAAGTAACGAAAACAATTAAAGGAAGAACAATTATTGATGATTTGACCTTTAATGTAAAGGCTGGCGAGGTATTCGGTTTTTTAGGGCCGAATGGCGCAGGGAAAACGACAACGATTAGAATGATTGTTGGACTCATTGGTATGTCATCTGGAGAAATTAAAATTTGCGGGAGCAGTGTCAGCAAAGATTATGAAAAGGCGATTAGTTATGTAGGAGCTATTGTTGAAAATCCTGAGTTGTATAAATTTTTGACCGGATACCAGAACCTTCAGCAGGCTGCTCGTGCGTATAAAGGCGTAAGCAAGGAAAAAATTGATGAGGTTGTTAGGCTTGTGGGTTTGTCAGGGCGAATTCATGATAAGGTCAAAACGTATTCTTTGGGAATGAGACAAAGGTTAGGTATTGCTCAAAGTCTTCTGCATGACCCGAAAATCCTTATTCTGGATGAGCCGACAAATGGTCTTGATCCTGCCGGAATAAGAGAGATCAGGGACTATTTGAGAAAATTAGCCGAAAGGAAGAACCTAGCCATTATTGTATCAAGCCATTTGTTATCCGAAATGGAAATGATGTGCGACCGAATCGCTATCATTCAAAAAGGACAGCTGATAAATGTTCAAAATGTTTTAAGCGAGGAGACAGAAACAGACAGGAAAACTTATTTCTGTGATGTTGATAATAAGAATAAGGCAATAAAAGTTTTATCAAGGAACGGTATTCAAGCCGTAAAGCATGATAAAGGTATTCAAATCTTTTTGGAGACAAGTGAGGTTCCGGATACATTGCGCTTATTACTGGAAAATGAACTGCTTGTGTTCGAAATCCGTCCTCTCAAAAAGTCACTCGAGGAAAAGTTTTTGGAGATAACCAATCATCAGGAGGTGTCAGCCCATGTTTAATTTAATACGGAATGAATGGGAGAAGATATATAGGCAAAAAAGCACCATTCTCATGATTGGATTACTCGTCCTAATCCTGTTTGCCTATGCAGGCATGACAAAATACCTTGAAACAAAAGAAAAGCCGTCATCAGGAAGTGACTGGAAGCAGGAGTTGATGGCGAAAAACGAATCGATGAAACAGGAAGCCGGAAATGTGCAAGTCATGACTCCATCCCTGAAAGAGTTCTATGATACTGAGATGGCCTTAAATGATTATCGAATAAAAAATGACTTGCCACCAGTTTCTGAAAGCACTGTTTGGACCTTTATCAATGATTCGACAGGACTGATTCCTTTTCCAGGATTGTTTGTTTTGATCATCGCCGCGGGAATTGTGGCCAACGAATTTTCCAGGGGGACAATTAAAGTACTGCTTGTGAAGCCATATAAACGATGGAAAATCCTACTTTCAAAATATATTGCGGTAAATATTTTCCTTCTGTTTTTACTCATTATATTGTTTGTTTTTTCAGCACTGGCCGGGGTTGTGTTATTTGGAACAGGTGAAGCTGCGCAAAATGTCCACCTTGCATATGTAAACGGCCAAGTCGAGGAGCAAAGTCTGTTCTTGTATTTGATCAAATCCTATATATTTAACGCTTTAAGCATCTTTTTGCTTGCTGCCATGGCGTTTATGATTTCGGCAGTGTTTAGGAATAGTGCACTTGCAATTGGTTTATCCGTTTTTCTACTTTTTACAGGTGAAACGATAACAAATTTATTGGCAGCTAAATTTGAATGGGCAAAATACAGTTTGTTCGCAAATACAAATTTGATGCAATATGTCGATGGGATGCCATTGGTCGAAAGTATGACAATGAAGTTTTCCATTATAATTTTATTTATCTATTTTTTCATTTTTCACGTTCTAGCATTTTTATTCTTCACTAAGCGTGATATCGCGTCTTAATCGCATAAAATAGACAAAAAAAGACTTAAAATGACATTTTCCCCGTTGCTCTATAACGGGGAAAATAAATTTGATAGTATAATAATATTTGAAACTATGACTCCCTTTTTGGTATATTAGTGGTGTAATGGAAAAGCAAATAAATTGTAATAAACATCATAGAACAGTGGTAGAAATAATTTGCTAGTTCATTGCAAAATACTCGAAAAGGGGGAATTAATATGAGGAAGAAACGTTTTACTTTATTAAGTTTTGTAACCGCATTCATTTTGCTGCTAGGCGGCTGTTTTAGCGGCGAAACTGAATCGAAGCCGGATTCTTCGGATAGTGAAAAATCTGGTGAAGAACAGAAGTCCGATGAGAAGAAAGTGTTGCACCTGAATAACACAGAGGAGCCGGGGTCTTTACATCCGGGGACAGCTGAAGGAACTCATGACTCTTGGGTACTAGAACACGCTTTTGAAGGATTGACAAAGAAAACGCCAGAAGGGGAAATTGTCGAGGGGATGGCAAAAGAATGGGAGGTCAGCGATGACGGCCTTACATGGACATTCCAGCTGAAAGATGATGTGAAATGGTCGAATGGTGATCCGGTTAAAGCCGAAGATTTTGAATATGCTTGGAAGTATGCGCTTAATCCTGAAACCGCTTCCGAATATGCCTATCAGCTATATTATCTTGCTGGAGGGGAAGAGTACAATAGCTCGGAAAATAAAGATGAGTATGCTGAATTAGAAGAAAAAGTGGGGGTTAAGGCAAAAGATGAAAAGACTCTAGAGGTTACATTGGCTGAGCCAACACCTTATTTTCTTGATTTAACCTCATTCTATACTTATTATCCAGTGAACAAGAAAGTTCAGGAAGAAAATCCGGATTGGGCTTTGGAAGCTGACGGTTATGTTTCTAATGGAGCTTTCAAACTTACTGAATGGGAACATAAAGATAGCATAAAACTGGAAAAAAATGAAAATTATTATGATAAAGATAAAATTAATCTTGACGAAGTCAACTTTGTCATGATTGATAATGAAGATACAGCATGGCAAATGTATCAGGCAGATGAGCTTGATTTAGTTTATCCGTTGCCGCAGGATGTTCAAGGAGAGCTTGCCAGCTCAGACGATCCTGAATTGCAAATTGAACCAGATCTAGCAGTTTATTATTATAACTTAAATACTGAAGTGAAACCGTTTAACAATGTTAAAGTTAGAAAAGCATTATCAATGGCGCTTGACCGTAAAGCAATTGTCGAGCATGTTGCACAAGGTAAACAGCCGCCGGCATATGGCGTGGTACCGCCAGGAATTCCTGATGTTGAAGGAGACTTCCAGGAAAACTCAGGAGCTTTGTTTAAGGAAGATGGAGAAGAAGCGAAAAAACTTTTAAAAGAAGGACTTGCTGAAGAAGGCATGGATAAAATGCCGAAATTTACACTAACGTATAATACGAACGAAGGACATAAGAAAATTGCTGAGGCTGCGCAGGAAATGTGGCGCAAAAACTTAGATATCGAAGTAACTTTGGAAAATGTAGAATTCCAAGTGAAACTTGACCGTGAAAAAGCAGGAGATTATGACATTTCCCGTGGCGGTTGGGTTGGGGATTACGTAGATCCGATGACGTTCCTCGGTCTATGGGTAACTGGAGGTTCCCATAATGATCCGAATTGGAGCAATGCTGAATACGACAAAAATCTGAAGACAGCTAGAGCTTCCATGGATCCAAAAGAACGCATGGAAGCCATGCATAAAGCGGAAGAAATTTTAATCAGTGAGATGCCTGTTATTCCTGTTTATTTCTACACGCAACCGTTTACACTCAAACCGCATGTAAAAGGGGTCTTTACACCGACCAATCGTTATCCGCAGTTCATTTATGCTGACATTGAAAAGTAAACAAGCCATTTAAGGGGTATGCCATTCTTGGCATACCCGGTTTGGTATTGCGGAATATTGGTTTATAACTCTTGCATTCTTAATAAGGGGTGTAAGGATTCAAGAGGAAAAGCTCTTTGAAAGAGGTGTACACGATGTGGAAATATACATTAAAACGGTTGTTCTGGGCAATTGTCACTGTGTGGGTCATCATTACACTCACTTTTATCATTATGAAAATAATTCCGGGGAATCCATTCGCAAAAGAAGGGAATATGCCACCGGCTGTATATAATAATTTGCAACGCCATTATAATTTGGACAAGCCTGAAATTGTTCAATATGGCAATTATTTAAAATCAGTTCTCCAATTTGATTTCGGTCCATCTTTGAAATCAAAATCTATCACAGTCAATGATTATATTAGAAAAGGGTTTCCTGTCTCTCTTCATCTAGGGCTCCAAGCATTGCTAATAGCGATTACGTTTGGTTTAATCCTCGGAGTCATTGCTGCACTAAACAGGAATCGATGGCCTGACTACCTCTCGATGGTACTTGCCATCATCGGTTTGTCGGTCCCGAATTTTGTCTTAGCTACTTTCCTAATCTATTATGTTTCAGTTGAATGGCAGTTGCTTCCCGTTGCTACATGGAAGTCATGGGCGCATACTATACTCCCTTCCATCGCGCTCGCTATGATGCCGATGGCCTATATTGCTCGCTTAATGAGATCGAGCATGCTTGAGGTGATGAATCAGGACTATATTCTGACAGCCAAAGCAAAAGGATTGTCAGGAAGCGTCGTTATTATTAAACATGCAGTCCGTAATGCTATCTTGCCGGTTGTGACAGTGTTGGGGATCCTAACGGCTAATCTGGTTACCGGGAGTTTTATCATTGAGCATATTTTTGGGATCCCAGGTATGGGAGAAATGTTTGTAAAAAGTATCTTCAGCCGTGATTATCCTGTTATCTTGGGGTCTACCATCTTTTACAGCATCATTCTCATCGGGTTGATTCTTATTGTGGATATAGCCTATACATGGATTGATCCGAGAATCAAGATTACAAGGGAGAGCAGCTAATGAGTAAGCAGGAACTGAAGTTGACGGAAGAGATGTTTTTGCCCGCGGAAGATAATTATAAAGAAGCTGAAAAAATTGCAAGACCCTCCGTTTCGTATTGGGCTGATGTATGGCGTCGACTGTTTGAAAATAAACTGGCTATGCTTGGATTAATTGTCATATTGATTTTAGTGATTATGGCAATTATCGGACCACATTTGAACGGATATACGTACTATGAACAGGATTTTACAAAAAAGAATTTGAGGCCTAATGCTGACCATTGGTTTGGAACGGATTCAGCGGGAAGGGATTTGTTCACCCGGAGCTGGTATGGTGCAAGAATATCACTTTTCATTGGAGTGATGGCTGCGCTGATTGATTTTATCATCGGTGTGACATATGGCGGTATTTCAGCAATCAAAGGCGGTCGTGTCGATAATGCGATGATGAGGATCGCTGAAATCCTTTATGCAATCCCTTACCTCCTTGTTGTGATTTTAGTCATGATCGTAATGGAAAAAGGAATTTGGCCGATCATCATTGCTTTGTCGATCACTGGATGGATTCAGATGGCAAGGCTTGTGAGGGGACAGGTTTTACAATTGAAGGAACAGGAGTTTGTTCAGGCATCCAACGCAATGGGCGGAAAAATGGGCTGGATATTAAGAAAGCACATGATACCGAATACATTGGGGCCTATCCTTGTAAACATCACTCTCAGTGTTCCAACGGCAATTTTTGCAGAAGCGACTTTAAGCTTCCTTGGACTAGGTGTCCAAGCACCGCAGGCGAGCTGGGGAACGCTTGTCAATGATTCGTTAGGGAGTATTCATGTGGGACATTTCTATCAGCTTTTCATCCCAGCGATTTTAATCTCCTTGACAATGCTGGCCTTTAACGTATTTGGAGACGGGCTCAGGGATGCACTTGATCCCAGGTTGCGAGAATGAGAGAGGTGAGAATCGGTATGAAGAACGTACTCGAGGTAAAAGACTTGCATGTATCCTTTCACACTTACGCTGGGGAAGTAAAAGCGGTTCGGGGTGTCAATTTCAATGTTGGAGAAGGAGAGACAGTTGCAATTGTTGGAGAATCTGGTTCCGGAAAAAGTGTTACGGCTAAATCCATCATGAAGCTGCTTCCTTCGCCACCAGTAAAATATAAGCAGGGAACGATTGAATTTCAAGGAAAGAATTTGTTGGATGTACCTGAGAAAGAAATGCAGCGTATTCGAGGAAATCAGATCAGTATGATTTTCCAAGATCCGATGACATCCTTGAATCCAACGAGCAAGGTTGGAAATCAAATTATAGAAGTTATACTCAAACATAATGACATAAGCAAGAAGGCTGCTGTTGAAAAAGCGATTGAGATGTTGAGGCTTGTAGGGATTCCTCAACCGGATAAGCGGATCAATCAATACCCCCATGAATTTTCGGGAGGGATGCGCCAAAGGGCCATGATTGCGATGGCGCTTGCATGTAATCCGCGTCTGCTGATCGCAGATGAACCTACGACAGCGCTTGATGTAACTATTCAGGCGCAAATATTGGAATTGATGAAAAAAATTCAGAAGGAAACGGGAACATCTATTATTTTAATTACGCATGACCTGGGGGTTGTAGCGGAGGTTGCTGATCGAGTAGTTGTTATGTATGCGGGGCAGGTAGTTGAAACGGGAACAGTGAAGGAACTCTTTGCTAATCCGCAGCACCCATACACAATGGGACTATTGAATTCAATTCCGCGATTGGATATGGATAAGAAGCAGCCGCTGTCTCCAATTATCGGGACACCGCCTGATTTAATCGATCCGCCCAAAGGCTGCCCGTTTTATGCCAGATGCCAATTTGCCATGCGTGTCTGTAGAGAGAACGACCCGGATCTTGAGGAAGTCAGACCAAAACAAGTGGCAGCTTGCTGGCTTCATCATCCTATGGCTCAACAGAGAGCAAGTGTGTGACAAAGGAGGAAGCAGATGACGCCGGAACTAAAAGAAAAACACTCTTTTGACCAAGGAACCTCTTCTTCACCGTTGATTCAAGTGAAGAATTTAAAAAAATATTTTACAGTGGAAGATAACAAACTGAAAGCAGTTGATGGGCTGAATCTGGATATCTATCCGGGTGAAACAGTCGGCCTTGTCGGCGAAAGCGGATGTGGAAAATCAACCGCTGGTCGAACCATTCTCAGATTGCATGAGCCGACGTCAGGTGAAGTTTTATATAACGGTAAAAATATCTTTTCTAATAATGAAAGAGAAATGTCCAAGCTGCGAAGAGAAATTCAAATGATCTTTCAAGATCCCTACGCGTCGTTGAATCCAAGGATGACCGTAGAAGAAATAATTGGGGAGCCGTTTGCGATCCACAATAGATTGAGCGGTAAAAAGAAAAAAGAACGTGTCAAAGAACTGCTCCGGCTCGTTGGATTGAATGCCGATCATATAAGTCGTTTCCCGCATGAATTTAGCGGCGGGCAGCGCCAGCGGATCGGAATTGCCCGGGCACTGGCTTTGGACCCGAAATTCATCGTTTGTGACGAGCCCATTTCAGCATTGGACGTTTCAATCCAAGCACAGGTTGTGAATCTGCTGAAGGACTTGCAACGCAAAATGGGCTTGACCTATTTGTTTATCGCGCATGACTTGTCCATGGTCAAATATATATCTGACCGGATACTTGTCATGTACCTTGGAAAAATGGTCGAGCTGTCGGAGAGTGAGGAACTGTATGATGATCCGTTGCATCCATACACGAAAGCATTATTGTCATCGGTTCCGATCCCCGATCCTGAATTAAGACGTGAGCGGATCATCCTCAAAGGGGATGTTCCAAGTCCAATTGATCCGCCAAGTGGCTGTGTATTTCGGACGCGCTGTCCGGCAGCCATGGATGTATGTGCTAAAGTTGTGCCTGAGTGGCAGGAAGTGAAACCCGGTCACTTTACCGCGTGTCACTTATATCAATAATGCAAGGTGAGATTGGGGCGCGCCAAGCCCTTTTGGGCGATGGCGCGCCTCAACTCTCTTATAAAAGCTCCAACACTCAGAACCTCCAAATGATGGGTTGTTTCTCAAAAGATAATAAAGCATAAAATTAAACTTTTCTATGTCCAGCCCACGCACAGGACGTGCTAGTGCTGACGGCGCCAAAAGGATGTGGATCTTTAAGTCGGCCAGGCGCCATCGGCGCAAGGGTCAAGTCGCGCGGAAGTTTATTCATGAAGAATGTGCCCCCTGCTTCAAGAAAGCATATGTTTTTTTCCTCGTCACAAAGCTGCATGAAGCATACTCATAGAAGCTTTTCACGATGTAAATGAAATTAGCAGCTTTGGTGTGGTGGCTGAGGAAGTGCCTCATCAAAATAGCTTTGTGCTTGTTGCCTAAGGTTGCGCGCCTTGTTCTTTTCTTAATTCCGTCAAGATTATTTCTGAATAGGAATTGACGAACATTTATTTTTTATGGTAAAGTAATAGCAATTTACTGAAATCCTTTAGTTCGCTAGAGAATTAAAGAATAATAGATTCGGGAAGTGACTTGTTATGTTTTTGCCAGCAGGAAGCAGGGATGAGATGGGGCCCGCGATTAGCAACCGCTTTTCTGTCATGGAAAAGTTCAGGGAAGTGGCAGTGTTGCGCGGCTATGAGCAAATTTCTACACCAGTGGTTGAATATGCATCGACTTTTACAAATGAATATGTGGGGATGAACCTTCAAAATATGCTGAAGTGGTTCAATTCGGAAGGAGAAATTGAAGTGCTCCGCCCGGATTGGACAACGTCTATTGCTCGGGCATTGTCATCGCAGGATCACAATCTGCAGAAGTGGGCATATCAGGGATCTGTCTTCAAGACTGACAGACCAGGTATGGAAGATCACCAAGCTGGCATTGAAATTTTACATATGCCTAGATTGATGGGGGAAATCGAAAGTCTATTGATGGCCAGCTCGTTTTTAAAAAGCCTTGGGATTACAGATTATGTCATCGAACTTGGCCACACTGAACTATATGAAAGTCTTGTTCAGGAGCTTGATTTGAAGAATGAGGAAGCGGAACGGCTCCGCCAGGCCATGCATGATAAAAAACAAGATGAAGTTTACGAAATCGCGCTTCACTATGGCGACGAGGAAACGGCGAAGGAATTGGCAGCCCTCGTTGATGCATACGGTGGTATAGAAGTGATCGCTGAATACGAGGAACGGTGGAAGGACAGGAGAGATCTGCTTGATATGCTTGCTCAGATGAAAAAGGTCGCACAAATTCTAACTGAATCGGGCAGCGGTGAAATCCTTGTCGACCTTGGTAGAGTAAAAAATCTTCCTTATTATTCAGGAATGTTATACAGAGGCTTTTTAAAGAAAACAGGTGTTGTCTGTTTCTCTGGGGGACGTTACGACAAGTTGTATGATCGATACGGAGGTCAGGTATCTGCTGCAGGCCTTGCATTCGATGTAGACGTTCTTGCTGAAATTTACCAGGAAGTATCACCTTTGGAAAAAGTTTGTATCATAGCGAATCTTGATGCGCTTGTTTACGCAGAGAAATTAAGACAGTCATATGAAAATTGCATAGTTGATGTCCGTGTGGAGACGGTTGATCCAGATGATTATGATAAAATAGTAGAAATAAAACTTATTGACGGAAAATATGAGGTGTTGGAAAAGTGAAACCGACGATCGCTCTGACAAAAGGGAGATTGGAAAAACAATTTCTCGCATTTTTACAGTCAAAAGGCTATGATATTACGCCTTTGACAGATAAAGGAAGAAAACTTCAAATTGAGACGGACGAATTTTTTGCTGTTTTTGCAAAGGGAGTCGACGTGGCTACTTATGTTGAACATGGGATTGCGGATCTGGGCATTGTTGGGGAGGACATCCTTCTTGAATTCGAGCCGGACGTTTATGACTTACTGCCGCTTCCTTTCGGAAAATGCCGTCTCGCCATAGCGGGGGAGCCTGAAGAGGCTCGATCCTTCGGCAAACAACGAATAGCAACGAAGTTTCCGAACATCACAACGAAGTATTTTAGAGAGCGCGGTAAATCTGTTGATATTGTCAAACTGGAAGGATCTGTTGAATTGGCTCCGCTTTTGGGTCTGGCAGACAATATTGTGGATATCGTTGAAACGGGCAGTACATTAAAAGAAAACGGACTTGTAGTAAAGGAAGAAATGATGTCCATTTCCGCAAGATGTATTGCAAATCGTAATTCCTTGAAACTGAAAAAATCCGTATTGGCACCGCTTATTGACTCATTCCGCATCGAGGAGGCTGCCATATGATTCCAGAGTATACAGTAGATCAGTTCAAAGACACATTCATTTCGGCAAAAACGAAAAAACAGCCTTTTGATGATAAAGTGCTAGAAACGGTAAAAAAAATCTTAGAAGACATCCGTACCCGCGGCGATCAAGCGTTACAAGAGTATACGGGAAAATTTGACGGCTACAGTGGTGACAATTGGGAAGTGACAAAGGAAGAAAGAAAAGCGGCATGGAAGGAAGTCTCTTCCGAAGTGATTGAGTCGCTCGAAAGGGCCGCCGCCAATATCAAAAGATTTCATTCCAAGCAGCTTCAGCAGTCACGGATGATGGAAATGACGGAGGATATCATTTCCGGTCAGCTTTTCCGTCCAATTGAACGAGCAGGTATTTATGTTCCAGGTGGAAAGGCTTGTTACCCATCCACCGTCTTGATGAACGCCATCCCGGCAAGCCTTGCAGGCGTGCAAGAAATTGTTATGGTTACTCCTGTCAGAGGAGGAGACACGATTCCAGCTGTTTTATCAGTTGCTGCTGATATTGCCGGAGTGGACACCATCTATAAAATAGGTGGGAGCCAAGCGATAGCTGCACTTGCCTATGGAACAGACAAAATCCCTTCTGTCGATAAAATTGTCGGACCGGGGAATGCTTTCGTGGCTGCCGCAAAATCTCTTGTATTTGGCGAAGTGGGCATTGATATGATTGCGGGCCCTTCTGAAGTCGCCATCATTGCTGATGAAACAGCCACTCCAGCTTTTGTAGCTGCTGATTTGATTGCACAGGCTGAGCATGACGAAAGAGCACGTTCATTCCTGTTTACGACTTCCGAACAGCTAGTTGATGAAACAATAGTCGAATTGAAAAAGCAATGCTCGGAGCTCCCTAGGAAGGATATAGCAGAGGTTTCGCTAACAAATGAAGGAGCTATTGTTCTAGTTAATTCTGTAGAGGAAGCTTTCGAATTGGCAAATGCTCTAGCGCCTGAACATTTGGAGATACAGGTGGAAAATGCGTTGCAGCATTTGAGCAAAGTGAAAAACGCAGGATCGGTGTTTATTGGCCACCACACACCTGAAGCGGTTGGTGACTACTTTGCCGGACCTAACCATGTTTTGCCGACAGTAGGTACAGCCCGTTTTTCATCGGGGCTGTCTGTTGATGATTTCGTCAAAAAGACAACGTACGTCTATTACTCTGAAGAAGCATTGCGCAATGCGGCTCCTTATGTGGAAACTCTGGCAACGAAGGAAGAGTTGGATGGCCATGCGCGAGCTGTGAAAGTGAGGCTAGAACGGTGAGAAAAACACTCCGCGGTTTGATACCTTATAAAGTGACATCTGAACAAGCTGATATTATCCGACTTGATAACAATGAGGCCTACACAAGCCTCCTTTCCTATCTCAACTTTTCCGAGCTAGAACAAACGCTGCTGAACCGTTACCCAGCAGAAAGCACAGAAGCATTGATCGAAGCTTACAGCAAGTTTTTCGGTTTTCCTGCTGATAATATTTTGGCCGGAAATGGATCGGATGAGTGCATTACACTTATTTGCCAATATGCACTTGATCCAGGGGATCAAGTCATCGTATTGGAACCCGATTTTTCCATGTATGAAAAAAATGCGCACGTCATGGGTGCAGAAGTGACAACCATCCAATTGAATGATGACTTCACATTGCCGCTGGATAAGATTAAGGCTGAGATCGAACGCTTGAGTCCTAAATTATTGTTCTTATCCAACCCGAACAATCCTACAGGCAGATTGTATGAAAATGAGGAAATCGAAGCATTGATCAGTGCGATGCAGAAAGCGGGGGGCCTCCTTATTTTAGACGAGGCTTATATCGACTTTGCGGGAGAGTCAGCCTTTGCTAAAGAGGTACTCGATTATGAGAATCTCCTTATTTTGAGGACGGCTTCAAAAGCGCTTGGAATGGCGGCACTTCGTCTTGGCTTTATGATAGCCAATGATCAGATCATTGAGGGGATCACAGCAGTTAAACCGCCGTATAACGTTAATACCGTTTCCGCTCAGATTGGCACACAGCTTTTGAAAAAGCCTGAGCTTTTGGACCAGTTTTTAATTATGCAGCTAGCACAAATTGCTGAGCTTGAAGAAATCATAAAAGAATTTGTCAAAAAGGTGCCGGGAGCGGTTCTGTATCCTAGCAGCACTAACTTCTATTTAATGGAAATGGAAGGAGCACAGGATTTAGCAGAGTTTTTATATGAAAGAAAAATAAAAATTCGCTATTTCGGTAAAGATTCCTTCGAGGCTGTCCGGATATCTGCAGGGACTGCGGAGGAGCACGCGAAGCTGAAAGAGGCATTGATGAATTGGAGTGACAAATAATGCGACAAGCGTCAAGTAAAAGAGAGACAAGTGAAACAAAGATAGAGCTTGCAGTTTGTCTTGATGACCCGACGGAGGTTGAGATCCATACTGGAGTCGGATTTTTTGATCACATGCTGACAGCTTTTGCGCGACATGGCAGATTTGGACTTAAGGCGATAGTGGAGGGTGACCTTCATATTGATAGCCATCATACAGTAGAAGATACAGGAATTGTTTTGGGAAAAGCGATTAGGGAAGCACTAGGTGATAAGCAGGGTATCGTCCGATTTGGAACTTCCTATATACCGATGGATGATGCGCTTGGATTTGTGTCACTCGATATTAGCGGCCGCCCATTCCTTCATTTTGAAGGTGATTTTAAAATGCAGTCACTGGGTAATTTTGATACGGAGCTTGTAAGGGAATTTTTCCAGGCATTTGCTTTTAACTCAGGCATTACCCTTCATGCCCGGGTTTTGTACGGGGAAAATACTCATCATAAAATCGAGGCGCTTTTTAAAGCACTTGGACGTGCTTTAAGGGAAGCGGTCAATATTGATCCTAATATAAAAGGGGTTCTATCAACAAAGGGTTTGTTGGAATAAGAAAAAGTGCAAGGTGAATTTTGTATGGTCGTTACAGCCATTCGACTTGAACCTTGTACTGATGCAACTTTTCAGACATAAGGCGAAGGCTCTGATGCGCCGTTGATACTTATTCGTCGGAGCTGGATATAGCACATTTTCATTTTCGGCGCGATAGCTTAGTGAACTTTATATTTTTATAAAAAAAAGCAAAATGTTTGCAGGAGGAACCTATGAAGATTTTACCGGCAATGGACTTGATTGATGGAAAATGCGTCAGGCTTTATCAGGGAGATTTCAATCAAACAACACAGGTGGGAAGCGACCCGGAATCTCAGCTTCAAACATTTATTGATGATGGGGCAGAAATCATTCATATCGTTGATTTGGATGGCGCCCGTTCAGGCAGGCCTGATCAGCTTGAGCTGATTTCTAGGCTTTGTGCAAAATCGCCTGTTCCTATTCAGATCGGAGGTGGGATCCGCAATCTTGAAACTGTGAAGGCGTACGTTGAGGCAGGTGCTGAGCGTGTTGTTATTGGAACGGCAGCAGTCGAGGACGAACATTTTTTGAAAGAAGCATTGAAGGATTACAAGAAAAATATTGTGATTGGAATCGATGCCCGTAATGAGAAAGTGGCTGTTTCAGGTTGGGAAACCGAGACGGAAGTTGATTACATCAAGTTCGCTAAGAAGATGGAAGAGCTTGGGGTGGAAACGATTGTTTTCACAGATATTTCAAAGGATGGCACGATGCAGGGACCGAACCTTGAACAGTTGAAAAAGATCAATGATGCAGTTGAGTGTAAGATTGTCGCTTCAGGAGGAATTAGAAACCAATCGGATCTTGATGCAATTGCTGGTCTCGGCATTGAGGAAGCAATTGTCGGAAAGGCTATGTACGAAGGCACGGTAAAACTAAGGAGGTCATGAAAAATGAAGAAAATTATTCCTTGTTTAGACGTAAAAGATGGACAAGTGGTGAAAGGAATCAATTTTGAAGGGCTTCGCTTAATGGGCGACCCGGTGGAGATGGCCTCTAATTATTCGGAAAATGGTGCTGATGAATTAGTACTTCTTGATATTTCGGCTACGACAGAAGGCAGAGATACGATGGTGGATGTAGTGAAAAGGGTAGCTGAAAAAATATCCATCCCGTTTGCGGTCGGTGGAGGAATTAAAAACTTGGATGATATTTCACGAGTTCTTGATGCTGGTGCGGATAAAGTCGGAATCAATTCAGCTGCGGTAGATCGCCCAGAACTGATTAAAGAAGCGGCAGAAAAATTTGGGTCCGAAAAGATTGTCGCAGCTGTGGATGCCAAGCAATTCCCTGATGGCTCATGGCATGTGATGACTCACGGCGGCATGAAGGATGCTGGACTGGATGCAGTGCAATGGTCCAAAATGCTTGAAGAGCTGGGTGCAGGTGAAATATTACTGACAAGTGTTGATCGAGACGGTATGAAAGATGGTTATGATTTGGAATTGACGAAGGCGATAGTCGAGGTGGTAGCCATTCCGGTTACGGCTTCCGGCGGCTGCGGCAACTCGGAGCATATTGTCGAAGTATTTGAAAAGACGGACTGTGCTTCTGCCTTGGCAGCATCTATTTTTCACGAAAATACCGTCAGTATCCCTGAAGTAAAAAAGCAATGCCGCGAGCGAGGAGTGAACGTCAGTGACTCCTGATTTTTCCAAAGGACTGCTTCCGGCGATTGTCGTTGATGACAAGAACGGTGAGGTTCTAATGCTTGCTTATATGGATGAAACAGCCTTTAATAAAACGCTGGAAACAAAGGAAACATGGTTTTATTCCAGATCCCGCAAGGAATATTGGAATAAAGGGGCTACATCTGGTAACAAGCAGCGGGTTAAGTCCATCCAGGCAGATTGTGATGGCGACACTTTGCTGGTGAGGGTAGATCCGTTGGGGCCTGCTTGCCATACAGGTGAATATTCCTGCTTCTTTGATACAATTGAAGGTGAACATGAAGAGCTGCCATTGTCCTCTGTTATTACATCTCTCGATGATGAAATAACAGAGCGAAAAGCGGAGCCTGTTGAAGGATCATATACCGCTTATTTATTTGAAAAAGGTACAGATAAGATTGCAAAAAAACTGATAGAAGAAGCCGGTGAAGTCATCATTGCTGCTAAGAATCAAGATAAAGAGGAACTTGTCAATGAATTTGGAGACCTCTTTTACCATTGTCTTGTTTTAATGGCGGATCAAAATGTACCGCTTGAAGCTGTGTTAGAGGAACTGCGGAACCGCTCATCCAAAAAGGGCAATTTAAAAAAAGAACGTCCGGAAATCGAAAATTGGTAGTTGCACAAACTGATCTGTAAAAAAACAATTCATAAGAAATACAACTTTAATTAACATTTTTTAAATACTTAAGCATGCAAGTAGTCCACCTTTTTTTAGGGTGGATTTTTTTAATAAGCAAAAAGTATAACTTGTTATGGAAAATTTTATTTACAGGAAGCTTTATCTACCGCACCTAGCCCCTCGAAGTCGCAGCCGCTTACGCTTTTCTTTAACAAACAACACTCCAATTGAGAGACCTAAAGCGGTGGAAAAAGCAGTCAAAATATTAAAATCGTGCTTTAGGAAATGATTAACTATTAAATTGCAGATGAACAGGAACAAAAAGAAAATAAAGTAATTAACTCAACTTTCGCACCAACAAAATAAGTACTAATCGTTGGCTAGACTGAATCTTGAGCCTATCAATTATGTTGCT
>NZ_JACSPV010000044.1 GCF_014836955.1 Bacillus norwichensis | reverse complement strand
GAGGAACGCCTTTGGTTTTAGGAATTTCCTTCGGGCAAGGGCGAGAATACTGCTTTTACATAAGTATAAAAAAATTGGAAGTCATGTTGGGTAGAATGAGCTTCCACCTCACTCTACCCCAACATTTGACATAGAACCTTTATTTTTAGTAGCGCTTGTCGAATAATGCGCCCTACTACAATAGTCGAATCGATAGGACCTTCGCTGTTTGAACCAGCGGAGGGACAAGCGCTATCTTTTGTTTTTAAAAATTCTTTTCTTTCCCTTTAAAACTGTATAACTGAAACTGCCCACTTGCATGATGTGCTTTCGTTTTCTCTTCAATTCTTTCATGGCATTCATCGCACATATAAGTATGAATCGGCCTATTTCTTAATTTCTTAGCAAGGGGCGTGTCATTATCCAGCTCATGCTGTTTATCGCAAATGACGCATTGCACTTTCATATTGGCCACCTCTGTAAAAGAATAATATTCTTTTACAGAACATTATACCATGTTATCCCTTGATTCTAACATGATTATTTCTACCCGAAATAGGGAGTTTAAAAAAACCTAAAGGTTTTTTCGCTGATTCTGCAAATTGGACAGTAACTTCGCCAATCGAGACTATTTTTATGGAAGCAACAAGGAACGGGCATTAAGAATCCTAACCTCTGGAAATCCTCAATGTCATTCATTTGTTTGCTTTTTCTGTTCCTTTTCGATCTGTCTCTTATCGTGATTGTCCATTTCATCATCTTGTTTTTGAGGTGCTTCCTGAGGGTTTTTATCATCTTCCTGAGGAGGAAGCTCAGGCATTAGTCTTCCAGTGATATCGGCCAGTTCATTGATGATGCCTTGGAGAGGCCTGCCTTTGGACATGTCGTCTTTTATTTCTTTCAGTCTGGCGTTGATGTCAGGATCAGCAACTACGACTGCACCAGCGCCTAAAGGGTCATGTTTGATGCTTTCTGCTACTGAATATTTTATGGAGCCTACTTTGGAACGATCCAAATCTTTGTCTACATCTATCCCGATAACGGCGTAATCTCCAGCGACTACTGCTGTTGCATCTTTTACATTGGGGATGTCGGAAGCCAGAGCTGCTAAATAATTTGCTCGTTCTTCCTCACTGTTGCGAGTCTGGTCCTGCTGGTTTAAATCACTTCTTGTGTTTTGGAGTGAAGGGTTCCCGTTGTCTCTTTGTGCTTCATTCGTCTGTCCACACGCTGACAGTGTGAGAATGATGAAAATAAATGCTGTTTTTTTCAATATGTTTTCCTCCTGTTAGTTCTTCAACTCTCATTATTTTTATATTGTGCAATAAGACTTCTAAGTTTATGCACAAGTACATATATTTCAGACAAAGAGTTGTCCCTATGTGACACTTTCCAATGGAACCGGCCGATCTATAGCAACATATGATATTAAAAAGGAGCAGGAGGCATCAATTTGACGAAAATATACGTTTTAGATACGAATGTCTTGTTGCAAGACCCCAATGCCGTCTTTTCTTTCCAGGATAATGAAATTGTCATTCCGGCGGTTGTGCTGGAAGAACTGGATTCAAAGAAGAGGTACATGAATGAAATCGGCAGGAATGCAAGACATGTTTCCAAATTGATAGACGGCTTCAGAAAGACCGGAAAACTCCATGAAAGGATCGCTTTGGAAAATGGAGGGACATTGCGGATTGAACTCAATCATCGGTCATTCCATCAGCTTCAGGAGATTTTCTTAGAGAAGACAAATGATAATCGCATTTTGGCGGTGGCGAAAAACATAGCGATGGAAGAAGAGAAGAAAGAGGATGGAAAGCCCGTCATCATCGTCAGCAAAGATGCTTTATTAAGAGTTAAGGCAGATGCTCTTGGGTTGCAGGCGGAAGATTTTCTCAGTGACCGCGTTGTAGAAGTTGATCACTTATATACTGGATCGCAGGAAGTTTATGTGAATATCGACTTGTTAAGGATTTTCTATGAAACCAGCCAAATTCTAAGTTCTGAAGTGGTGAATAGCAAGCCGCTGAACCCTAATCAATTTATTGTGATGAAGGATGAACTTGGCAGTTCTTCATCAGGACTAGGAATTGTTGATGAGACAGGAAACTTGATACGAAAACTGATCACCCATTTTGATTCTATCTGGGGAATAAAACCGAGGAATGTTCAGCAGACAATGGCAGTAGAGCTTCTTTTTCGTGAGGATATTCAACTTGTCACAATGATCGGCAAAGCTGGCACAGGGAAGACCCTTCTGGCTTTGGCGTCCGGTCTAATGCAGACAGAAGATATGAAGAAATATAAAAAACTGCTTGTCGCGCGCCCAATTGTCCCGGTTGGAAAGGATATCGGGTATTTACCGGGAGAAAAACAGGAAAAATTGAGGCCGTGGATGCAGCCGATATATGATAACTTCGAATACTTATTCAACACAAAAAAACCTGGCGAACTGGATTCGATTTTAGCGGGGATGGGCTCTATCGAGGTTGAAGCATTAACATATATAAGAGGACGCAGTATACCAAAACAATTCATCATCATAGATGAGGCCCAAAACCTTACGAAGCATGAAGTAAAAACTATATTGACGAGAGTAGGGGAAGGAAGCAAAATTGTACTGATGGGAGATCCTCAGCAAATTGACCACCCTTACCTTGATGAATTCAATAATGGATTGGTATATGTGTTGGAAAAATTTAAAGAGCAAAGTGCTGCAGGGCATATCAAGCTGATTAAAGGAGAGAGGTCTGAGCTTGCTCAGCTTGCAGCCGATATTTTATAAAGAAGATCAGTTAAAACAAAAAACAGGCGGTTGAAGCGCCTGCTTTACATCTATTGCACACGAAACCCCTTCACATTTTTAATGGGGTTTTCCTTATTAGAGCCATCTGGATATAATACATGAACCGGCCCGTCTGTACTAAGCGGTTTTCCCTTTTCGGAAAACGCCAAAATCAATTCTTTGCCTTCATCGAGTGATATGGAATGTTCACCGGTTGTTGTTTCAATAATAAGTTCGGAAGCTCCGGGCTCCGGCTCTGCATTTTCCAAGAATGGTTTCAATATGATCCCAAATGAACCTGTTAAAACCTTCACTTTTTCAAATTGGCGTTCCGACTTAAGTGTCGGAGGTGATACAGCGCCTTCTTTAATTACACGGTCCCAGTGTTTGGAAGCCACTGTAAATTCTACCTCATCCGTATCCTCTTCATTTTTTTCTTCTGTAAAATATGTATTTAAATCAATTCGCCGATCGTCAAAGATCCATACTCCGGCGTCCAATGTGATTGGAAACTTCACTTTTCCTTTAATGGGCATGATTGTATTCATACATGCTACCTCCTTTTCCACTTCAGATAGTATAACTCTAAAAAAATGAAATGAAAAGTTAGAGAGATTTTATCATGTAGTAGCGGTACAATAAGAGAAAGTGTAGAAACTTTCCAATTGCAAAAGGACAAAAATAACACCCAATCCCTTGCAATTTCATAATAATAGGGGTAAAATTTACAGATAGTATTGTCTATTTGTCCGGAGATAGGGGGATAAAATGTGGTGTCTGATATAAAGCTGAATCATCGGGAAAAAGCCTACGCTCTCTTGAAGGCAGACGCGGAAAAAATTTTGTGTTTGATTCAGGTGCAAATGGACAACTTAACAATGCCTCAATGTCCTTTATACGAGGAAGTTCTTGATACTCAAATGTTTGGTCTTTCTCGTGAGATAGATTTTGCCGTCCGACTTGGGCTGGTTGATGAGAAGGATGGAAGAGAGTTGATTTTTTCATTGGAAAGGAAGCTGTCTGCGCTTCACGAAGCATTTACTGAAAGTGAAAAATGAAAATGTGCAAGCTCTTTCGCCTCACCGAACAATAAGGCTCAAACAGTTCGTTTGTAATTGTTTGAGTTTTTTTATCTAATTGAATGTCTGAATCCAACTCTATAGGCCGGGAGGCTTCATTTTTACAGGAAACTAGTAATCTGTTATTCCCTGCTTTATGAAATCTGACTGATAGATTGGATGAAAAATAATGTTTAAAAAAATCTTGAAATCATATGATTACTCAATCATCGTTGTTTATTTGCTTCTTTGCTTTTTCGGATTAATCATGATTTATAGTGCAAGCATGGTGATGGCGGTTCAATATTATGATTATCCACCAGATTTCTTTTATCAAAAGCAAAAAATCAATCTAGCAGTAGGTTTTTTATTTTTTTTATTTTTTGCTTTATTTCCATATAAAGCATACAAAAGTAAAAAATTTCTAATTTTTGTTACAGTCGCAGCAGTCATTGGTCTTTTTGCTGTAGATATTTTCGGGCATGCAACGAATAATGCTCAAAGCTGGATTAAAATAGGTGCAAGGAAGATTCAACCTTCGGAGTTTGCCAAGCTGAGCATCATTATTTATTTATCCGCTGTGTATTCTAAGAAACAGACATACATAAACCAACTGGATAAAGGTGTGTTGCCGCCACTGATGTTCCTTATTTTTGTTTGTTTCCTCATTGCAATGGAACCAGATAATGGGACAGCTCTCATCACCTTTCTAATCGGTGCAATGATCATTCTATGTTCTGGAATGCGTTTAAAAACAATTTTCAAGCTGGGGCTGCTGGGTGTGCTTCTGGCTGCTGTCCTTGCTCCTTTTGTGATTTTAAAATCCGATAAGATATTTACTGAGACTCGACTCGGCAGAATCTATGGATTTTTGGATCCGTTCGGCACAGGTCAAAATGAAGGGTTTCAATTGGTGAATTCATATTTGGCTATTGGGTCAGGCGGATTAAAAGGTCTTGGATTAGGGCAAAGTGTCCAAAAACTTGGCTATCTGCCGGAAGCTCATACAGATTTTATTATGTCGGTCATTGCTGAGGAGCTGGGGGTTTTCGGGGTTGTATTTGTACTGGGAGGCCTAACCTACATTGTTTTACGAGGAATTTATATCAGTACAAGGAGCCGCGACCCATTTGGAAGCATGCTTGCGATTGGGATATCAGGAATGATTGGAATACAAGCGTTTATTAATTTGGGAGGTATGTCGGGGATTATCCCTATCACGGGTGTACCTTTACCATTTATCAGCTATGGTGGTTCCTCTATCCTTGTCCTTTCGATAGCGATGGGGATTTTAGCCAACGTTTCCATGTTCAATCGATATGAGGAAAAATTCAAAACTAAAAATACTGTTCCTGTTCCCCGGACTGACAGAATTCAGCAAAACAACCAAGATAAACGTCCATGGGTGAACCTTAAATAGACAGATAGATGTTTATGAAGGGGAGAGCTTAGATGACAAAGATTAACAAAGTACTAGTTGCTAACCGTGGAGAGATTGCCATCCGTGTGTTTCGGGCCTGCACAGAGCTCGGAATCCGCACGGTTGCGATCTATTCTCGCGAAGACTCGGGGTCCTATCATCGCTATAAGGCGGATGAGGCCTATCTGGTTGGAGAAGGAAAAAAACCAATTGATGCTTATTTAGATATTGAAGGCATCATAGAAATTGCTAAACGTTCCGAGGCAGATGCCATCCATCCAGGCTATGGATTTCTGTCCGAAAACATTGAGCTGGCCAAACGCTGCGCCGAAGAGGGAATCACTTTTATCGGTCCAGCCATACAGCATTTGGATATGTTTGGTGATAAGGTCAAAGCGAAACATCAGGCAGTGCTTGCGGGCATACCGGCTGTCCCAGGCAGTAATGGTCCGGTTGAGAGCTTGGAAGAAGCTGCTGCTTTTGGAAATGAATACGGTTACCCGATTATGGTGAAAGCGTCTCTTGGCGGCGGCGGGCGCGGTATGCGTATCGTCCGAAGCAAAGGGGAATTGAAGGAGGCATATGAACGCGCAAAGTCAGAAGCGAAGGCCGCTTTTGGCGATGACGAGGTCTATGTCGAAAAGTTCATTGAAAATCCTAAGCATATTGAAGTGCAGATACTGGGAGATGTTCAAGGAAATATCGTCCATCTATTTGAGCGTGACTGCTCTGTCCAAAGACGCCATCAAAAAGTAGTGGAGACTGCACCTTCGGTGTCTCTAAATGAAGAAATGCGTGAAAGAATTTGCGGGGCTGCCGTACAGCTAATGAAAAATGTGAGTTATCTCAATGCTGGAACGGTAGAGTTCCTTGTAGAAGGCGACCAGTTTTATTTTATTGAGGTCAATCCAAGAATTCAGGTTGAACATACAATCACGGAAATGATTACAGGCATTGATATTGTACAGTCGCAGATTTTGATTGCCGAGGGGTATTCGCTTCATGGGGATTCCGTACAGATTCCGAAACAGGAAGATATTATAATGAACGGATATGCCATCCAAGCGAGAGTGACGACAGAGGATCCTTTAAATGATTTCATGCCGGATACAGGAAAAATCATGGCTTTCCGTACAGGTGGAGGATTTGGTGTTCGGATGGATGCCGGGAACGGTTTCCAGGGGGCTGTCATCACGCCTTATTATGATTCTTTGCTGATGAAGCTGTCTACTCAAGCTCTGACATTTGAACAAGCCGCAGCCAAAATGGTCAGAAATCTGAAGGAATTCAGGATTCGCGGAATTAAAACAAATATCCCATTTTTAATAAATGTTATGCAGCACGAGCGGTTCATTACAGGCGAGTATGATACATCCTTTCTGGACAGTGCTCCAGAATTGTTCTCCTTTGCTGAAAGCAAGGACCGCGGTACAAAAATGCTTACCTACATCGGGACGGTTACGGTCAACGGATTCCCGGGTATTGAGAAAACGAAAAAGCCGATTGAACCTGACCCGAGAGTTCCTTCTATTCCAGTGGATGAAACCGTTTCACAAGGAACCAAACAGATTCTGGACACGCAGGGAGCCGATGGTTTGGTTGACTGGGTTAGAAACCAGAAAGAAGTCCTAATTACGGATACCACGTTTCGTGATGCACATCAGTCGCTGCTTGCAACTCGTATCCGTACTCGCGATCTCGTTCAGGTAGCTGAACCAACTGCACATCTTCTCCCAGAGCTCTTTTCTATGGAGATGTGGGGAGGTGCAACTTTTGATGTTGCTTACCGATTCTTGAAGGAAGACCCATGGGATCGGCTTTCCAAATTGAGAGAAAAAATGCCGAACATTCTGTTCCAAATGCTGTTCAGGGGATCGAACGCCGTCGGCTATAAAAACTATCCGGATAATGTCATCAAGGCTTTCGTCCGGGAATCTGCGAATGCAGGCATAGATGTATTCCGAATTTTTGACAGTTTAAACTGGGTTAAAGGTATGGAAGTGGCGATTGATTCGGTTCGCCAGTCAGGCAAGGTAGCTGAAGCGGCTATTTGCTATACAGGGGATATCAACGATGCTGAAAGACCGAAATACCATATTGATTACTATAAATCTATGGCGAAGGAGCTGGAGGCGTTAGGAGCTCATATGCTAGCGATCAAAGATATGGCTGGTCTGTTAAAGCCTGAAGCAGCCTATCGGTTGATTTCCGAACTGAAGGAAACGGTCGATCTGCCGATCCATCTGCATATGCATGACACTAGCGGAAATGGCATTCTTACTTATACGAAAGCGATTGAAGCAGGTGTGGATATCATTGATACAGCACTGGGTTCAATGGCTGGTTTGACTTCACAACCGAGTTTGAATACGCTGTATTATGCGCTTGAAGGAACGGACAAGGCCATTAATATCGATATCGATTCTCTTGAGAAGCTTTCCTATTATTGGGAGGATGTTCGCAAGTACTACTACGATTTTGAAAGCGGTATGCTTGCTCCGCATACTGAAGTATACAAACATGAAATGCCCGGTGGACAATACAGCAACCTTCAACAACAGGCAAAAGCTGTGGGGTTAGGTGGTCGCTGGGATGAGGTTAAGGATATGTACAGCCGGGTCAATCGGATGTTTGGAGACATTGTTAAAGTGACGCCTTCATCCAAAGTGGTTGGGGACATGGCGCTATTTATGGTCCAAAATGATTTAAACGAGGAATCTGTATTGGAAAGGGGACAATCCATCGACTTTCCGGATTCAGTGGTAGAACTATTTGAAGGCTATTTAGGCCAGCCGCACGGAGGTTTTCCATTAGAACTGCAGCGGGTCATCTTGAAAAACCGCGAGCCGATCACTGTAAGACCTGGTGAGCTGCTAGAAGACGTAGATTTTGACCAGCTTCAGGAAGAATTGACAGAAGAAATGGGACCGGATGTTTCACAAAAAGATGTAATCGCCTATGCCCTTTATCCGAAGGTATTTCTTGAGTATATAGCGACGCTGAACCAATTTGGAGACATTTCAGTACTTGATACTCCAACATTCGTCCATGGTATGAGGCTGGGTGAAGAAATCGAAGTAGAAATTGAAACAGGTAAAACCTTGATAGTTAAACTTGTCTCTATCGGGCAGCCGCAGCCGGACGGTACGCGAGTAGTCTATTTTGAACTGAATGGACAGCCGAGAGAAGTTGTCATTAAAGATGAGAACATCAAGTCGACTGTGGTACTTAAGCAGAAGGCGGATCCGAAAAATCAGGCACATATTGGAGCTACGATGCCGGGAACAGTACTGAAGGTTCTTATCGAAAAAGGTGAGAAGGTGCAAAAAGGGGATCATCTTGTACTGACTGAAGCGATGAAGATGGAGACAACCGTTCAAGCTCCGTTTTCAGGAATCGTCAAAGATATCTTCGTACATTCAGGAGATGCTATCCAGCCAGGTGACTTATTGATAGAAGTAGAAAAGTAAATGACAAAAAATCTTGCGCAGTTGCGCAAGATTTTTTATTGTGTAATCATATTTGGCGACTTGATGTCAGTTTGAGCATTTTCTTTTTCATCTGTTTGAGAAGCAGGGGAGAACTCCATCTTGCCTCTGGTGATTAGCATGATAAAGTAGCTCAATAAGCCGAAGAGACAAGTAATAAATAATGCATGTGCTAGTGCAACATAAATATTTAGGCTTGTAAATACTACAACAGCTCCGGCAGCAACCTGCAACGTCACTAGAATAAAAGCAATGATCCATCCTTTGACAACAACCATCTGGTCTTTATAGTTTTTGATTGCCATCCAAGTAATATAGCCAATCCATAAAAATATGATGCCAGCCATGAACCGGTGTCCCATTTGTATCCATTCATACAGATTTGTTGGCAGAGAGAAAGGCGTGCTGTTTAAACAGAATGGCCAATCTTTGCAAACAAGGCTTGCTTCTGTATGGCGAACAAGGGCTCCAGTGTAAACTACAATATAGGAATAAACTGTAACACCAATCGTATGGAATTTCATTTTTCTGTCCAGCTTAATTTTTGATGTATCAAGTTTTTTATCGACTTCAAAAATGAGAAGTGTCAATAAAAATACCGAGGCAAAGGATATGAGCGAGATTCCGAAATGAAGTGCTAGTACAAAGCTTGATTGGCCCCACACAACCGCTGCTGCTCCAATTAAAGCCTGTAAAATAAGAAAGAAAACTGAAAGAATGGCAAGAGCTTTTGTTTCCCTTTTGTGTCCAATCGTTTTCCACGCCCAAATGGAGAGGATCAAAACGAGCAAAGCAGCACTTCCGGAAACGATCCGGTGAGCAAACTCAATGATAAGCTCAGCAGTAATTTCGGTTGGTATTAGTTGGCCGTTACACAGTGGCCATGATTTTCCACAGCCCATGCCAGAATCAGTCTTTGTAACCAAAGCACCGCCCAGAAGGACAAAAACCATCACAACCGTGGTAAGTACGGCAAACCATTTTAACTTACGGTGCAAAATTTCACCCACTTATCTTTATTAATTTTTATTGGAATGATTAAATTCAACTTTGATACTACATAAACGGACTCGAAAATACAACCGACAAATTTGTTAACACGACCTAAAAAGGTATAAACTTGAAAAAAGCGATAAATTTTGATAGTAATGTTATGAGCGGTTGGTGAATTTTGGTTATATATATTCTTTTTGGGTGACACATTTTGGACAAAATAATGGCTGAATGCAATGTGAAAAACGTTGAATTATATGATTAAATATATTGTTGAAGGCCTTCGTTCACAATCCTGTTCAACCGGCGCTCGGCTTTTGAACATCTGTATGCTACAATAATGTGTGCAGGAGTTCTAGGCATGCTTTCAAGTAAAAGTTGAAAAAACAGGAAAATAAGTGAACAAATACTGAAACATCATACATAATACAGGAAAGTTGTCTCGAGATGGCCTATAGTAAGAATTATATGTAAATATGTTTTGGGAAAGGAGACGAGTGGAAAAAGATATGGAAAACAGTCGCCACATATCTGAAGTGGAAGCCTCTCCTTCGACTGCTTGGTCGGACTTTATGGCCTTGATCAAAATAGGAATTGTTAATTCCAACCTGATACCTGTTTTTGCAGGGCTATGGCTTGCACTCATATATAATGGACAGCATTTCCTCCAATCCTTGGACACTGTTATTTTCACGCTGCTTGGGTCTGCCTTTATTATGGCCGGATCATGTGCTTTCAATAATTATATCGATCGTGACATTGATCCTATTATGGAAAGAACAAAATCGAGGCCGACAGTTACAGGTCGAATTAGTGGAGGGAAAGTCCTTACAGTCGGGTTTACTTTCGTGACATTGGGCTTAATTCTCATTTTTCTTACCAATGCAACAGCTGGTTTCATCGGCATGGTTGGGGTGTTTAGCTATGTGGTGATCTACAGCATGTGGGCTAAGCGGAAGCTTGTAAGCAACACGGTTATTGGAAGCTTGTCCGGCGCGGTTCCTCCGCTGATTGGATGGGCTGCAATCGATCCGAGTTTGCCAACGATGGCATGGATGTTGTTTCTAATCATGTTCATATGGCAGCCGCCTCACTTTTATGCGTTGGCTATGAGAAGAACTGAGGAATACAGAGCAGCCGGTATACCTATGCTGCCTGTCGTGAAAGGTTTTGCAGCTACAAAGCGCAGCATTATCATGTGGGTAACTTTGTTGCTGCCGATTCCATTTTTTATGACAGCATTGGGAATACCATTTGTTGTATTAGCCACGCTATTAAATGTTGGCTGGCTTGTGATGGGAATTGCTGGTTATAGAATGAAGAATGACATAAAATGGGCAACGCTCATGTTTGTCTATTCATTAAACTATTTGACCATTATTTTTACAGCAATGGTAATTTTCGCAGTTATTTAACTGCATTCAGCAGAAGTCTCCCGCTTTTGTAGGTTGGTGAGATGAATGCCTATTGCATTCCATTTAGCAGGGGTTCAAACCTCGGCTGAATAAAGTTCAAGCCTCCGGCGGATGCCACAGATTTTCAGAGGAAATTGATTGAGCGAAGCTCGATAAAATCTGGGCGCTAACACGCCAAGGCGCATTTGATCTTGGGAATTCTTTCTTTTTAAAAGAAATCCACATAGAATGACCCGGTCCTTGCAACCACTAAGATATTTTACGAAAGAGGGGTTTGATTGAATTATGAAACTATGGCTGCAAAAGTGGCGTCTGTTATCCGTTTTAGCGATATTGGCGCTCGTGCTTTCAGGTTGCGGCGAGCCTTTTCTATCCGGGCTGGTTCCCGCAGGAGAAATTGGAAAACAGCAATATGATCTCATTCTTCTCAGTTTAGGGATCATGGCTCTGGTAATCGTTATTGTAGTAATTATCTTTACTTTTGCCATTATTAAATTCCGACGTAAAGATGAAAGAATTCCGAAACAGGTAGAAGGCAGCCACACGCTAGAAATTGTATGGACTGTTATTCCGATCATCTTACTTCTAATCCTTGCAGTACCTACAGTTGCTGTTACTTTCAGCCAAGGTGATGTTTCTGCAATTGATAAGAAAGATGCTGACGGAAACCGGGAAGCTCTTGTTGTTAACGTCAATGCACACTTATACTGGTGGGAATTTGAATATCCGGATCTTGGAATTGTAACGAGCCAGGACCTAGTTATTCCAACAGATGAAAAAGTCTACTTCCAAGTAGTAAGTAAAGACGTAAAACACTCCTTCTGGATTCCGCCATTAGGTGGTAAGCTGGATACAAACCCAGAAAACGTCAATAAGTTCTGGTTGATAGCCGACAGTGACAAAGCTGAAGAAGCAGGAAATCTCTTCTATGGTAAATGTGCTGAGCTCTGTGGTCCTTCACATGCTTTGATGGACTTCAAAGTAAAAGCATTGCCACAAAAAGATTTTGAAAACTGGGTTGCTGACATGCAAAATACTAAAGAGCCTGTAGAACCAACTACAGATCTTGCAAAACAAGGTGAAGAAATCTTCAACCAAAGCTGTATTACATGTCACGCAGTAACACCTGAGGTGAAACCAAGCGGAGAGCTTGCTCCAAACCTTGCTGGGTTTGCTGATCGTGAAAGAGTTGCAGGGATTCTCGATCACAATGAAGACGAAATTAAAAAATGGATCAAAGATCCTGAAAAAATTAAACCGGGCAACAAAATGACAGATACGTATCCAAAAATGTCTGATCAAGAATTGGATGCATTGGCTGCGTATTTGATGGAATTGAAGGTTCAAAAATAAGTAACGTATAACAAAGGGAGGTTTAATAGTGAGTACTATTGCTCAAAAGAGAAGTTTCGGAGCCGCTGTATGGGACTACTTAACAACTGTGGACCATAAAAAAGTGGGTATCTTATACTTCGCCGCAGGGTTCTTCTTCTTTCTCCTAGGCGGAATCGAAGCTATGATCATCCGTATCCAGCTCGCAGTGCCTAACAATGACTTTGTGAGTGCGGGTACGTTTAATGAAATGATGACGATGCATGGAACAACTATGATTTTCTTTGCTGCCATGCCGATCTTGGTAGGTTTTATGAACGCGATTATGCCTCTCCAAATTGGAGCGCGGGACGTTGCTTTCCCATTTTTGAACGCTCTGGGCCTTTGGCTCTTTGTTTTCGGAGGCTTGCTGGTGAATATTTCTTGGTTTGTTGGAGGCGGCGCACCTGATGCAGGTTGGACTTCCTATGCATCGCTTGCAATGAATTCAACTGCTCATGGTGTTGACTTCTATGCAACCGGAATTCAAATTTCTGGATTCGGTACACTCATGGGAGGAATCAACTTCCTTGTTACAATCATCAACATGCGTGCACCAGGAATGACTTATATGAGAATGCCTATGTTCACATGGACAACATTCATTACATCGGCACTTATCTTGTTTGCATTCCCTCCACTTACTGTTGCATTGTTCCTTTTGACTTTTGATAGAATGTTCGGATCGAACTTCTTCAATGTAGCAGCTGGAGGAAACACAATCATTTGGGAACACTTCTTCTGGATTTTTGGGCACCCGGAAGTTTACATTTTGATTTTGCCTGCATTTGGAATTTTCTCTGAAATTATCTCGACTTTTTCAAGAAAGAGATTGTTTGGATATTCTTCAATGGTTTTCGCTACTGTATTGATCGGGTTCCTTGGCTTCATGGTTTGGGCTCACCATATGTTTACAGTAGGACTTGGTAACATCGCCAATGCGATTTTTGCGGTTGCAACAATGGCTATTGCTGTACCAACAGGTATTAAAATCTTTAACTGGCTATTAACGATGTGGGGCGGAAGTATTAAATTTACTACTCCAATGCTCTATGCTGCAGCGTTCATTCCTTCATTCGTTATGGGTGGAGTAACTGGAATCATGCAAGCTGCTGCACCAGCCGACTATCAGTATCATGACACATACTTTATCGTTGCTCACTTCCACTATGTAATTGTTGGTGGGGTAGTATTCGGTATCTTTGCTGCCGTTCATTTCTATTGGCCAAAACTGTTCGGAAGAATGTTGAACGAAACATTGGGTAAAATTACTTGGGCATTGTTTGTCATTGGCTTCCATTTGACATTCTTTATTCAACACTTCCTAGGTTTGATGGGAATGCCGCGAAGAGTATTTACCTTCCTTGATGGTCAAGGATTGACTTCAGGTAACATGATCAGCTCCATTGGAGCTTTAACAATGGCTGTTGCGGTTATTGTTCTTCTAATTAACGTAGCAATTACTACTGTTAAAGGAGAAGCTGTAGCCAACGACCCATGGGGAGATGGACGTTCGATCGAATGGGCTATCCCTTCACCGCCGCCATTTTACAATTTTAAACAGCTTCCGCTTGTTCGCGGTCTTGATGCTTTCTGGTTGGAAAAAATGGAAGGCAGAACTGAGATGACACCGGCTGAGCCTATCGGTGAGATTCACATGCCAAACGGATCATTTATTCCTTTCATGATGTCATTCGGTTTCTTTGTTGCATCATTCGGAGCAATTTTTAACCAAGAGCATGCGTGGGGAATACCAGTATTGATTATCGGTTTAGTCATTGCTTTTGGTTCCATGCTTGCACGCTCCTTGAAAGACGATCACGGCTATCATATTCCTAAGTCAGAATTGATGGATGATAGCGAGAAAGGAGTTAAGGCATAATGGCAGTTGAACAGCAATTTACTCCAGAAACATGGCCGGAGACTCCGGAGAGAGCAACTCTGGAAGGAAAAAATAAGTTTTTGGGTCTCTGGTTTTTCCTTGGAGGCGAAACTGTTCTATTCGCCTCTTTCTTTGCCACTTATTTGGCTCTTAAAGATAAAGTTCCAAACAGCGATAGCTTGACTTCAGCTGATGTATTTGGTCTACCGCTTGCATTTGCCATGACAATGCTTTTATTGACTAGCTCTGTCACAAGTGTGTATGCAGTTTACCATTTAAGGAACTTTAACTACAAAAAAATGCAATTGTGGTTTATTATCACACTTTTGCTAGGTCTTGGATTCTTTGTACTGGAAATTTATGAATTTCATCACTACACGACAGAATTAGGATTTGGTTTTAAAAGTAGTGCATTCAGCTCAGCCTTCTATACGCTTGTTGGCTTCCACGGCGGACACGTAGTGTTTGGCCTTGGATGGATTACTGCATTGCTTATACGTAACTCAAAACGAGGACTAAGTCTTTATAATGCGCCTAAATTTTACTTAGCAAGTATCTACTGGCACTTTATCGACGTAGTCTGGGTATTTATCTTCACTGTCGTTTACTTAATGGGAATGGTGGGATAACGTATGGAAGATCAATACTTAAATTCAGGAAATCCACGTGTTGATTATGAATACCGTCGCAGAAGAAATAAGGAACACATGCGCCATCAAGTAATTTCATTTGCCATTTCAATCTTTTTGACGTTCGTGGCATTTGGCGCAGTAGCTGCTGGATTTGATAAATGGTTTGTCATTCCATTTATCCTTCTCCTCGCTGTAGTACAGGTTATTTTCCAACTATACTACTTTATGCATATGAGCGAGAAAGGGCATGAAGCTGTCCAGTTGTTTATATACGGAGGAGTCATTATAGGTTTCGTTACCTTGCTAGGCTTCTTGACCATCGTTTGGTGGTAAGCAGATTTTAAGCCAGTCGAATTTTTGACTGGCTTTTCTCATGAGTAAAGATTGTTATAACAATTTTATTCAGTTGAGCTTCTAGCCCCGCAAGGACAAACCGCTTTCGCTTTAACTGCAGTGGAGAGAATGCGCTGTCTGAGCCAGTCGGGAGCTATCGACTTAAGCATTGCAACCAAAGCAGTGCCAAGCCCAAATGACACCTTCTTCAGCGGTCGTTAGTTTGCGCTGATAAGCGGGCTTTTCTTTCAATGTTCATCAACTTGTCATGTCGAATCGTTGTAGTGTAGAAATCAGCTAAGTATAATGGAATGTAGAAGAAATTTGTAAACCATAAAAGAGGTGAAGGCGAGTGCCTTTAAGTATATTTGGTTTTCGTGCACTTTGGAGCCCTTATTTTCTGCTTTTCATTTTCATTTTGGTAGCCGTCTATTTTTATTTGACGGTCAAGAAACGCCATCTGTTTAAAGAGAGCGAACCCTTGAAAAAAGGCCAGGCTGTTTTATTTCTGATCAGCATGTTGCTACTTTATATTACCAAGGGGTCACCTGTTGATTTAATGGCACATATCATGTTTACTTTTCACATGGTTCAAATGGCTTTTCTTTACTTGGTAATACCACCTTTGCTTATTGCGGGAGTACCAAACTGGGCCTGGAAACATCTTATTGAGTTACCTTCCATCAACAGGATCTTTCGTTTCTTTACAAAGCCATTGATTGCATTGGTTATGTTTAACGGTCTATTTTCCATCTACCATATTCCAATGGTTATGGACTATGTCAAAATGAACATGTTCCTCCATGCTTTATACACAGTTGTATTATTTGTTTTTGCCCTGTTCCTTTGGTGGCCGCTTGTCAATAAGCTGCCAGGGCAATATCAGCTTCATGGCTTGAAGAAAATTGGCTATATTCTTGGAGATGGTGTACTTTTAACACCAGCCTGCGGGCTGATCATTTTTGCACCAGAAGCTATGTATGCAACTTACACTGATGGGGAAATGTGGATGAAGGCAATGGAGCTTTGTGTACCAGGAGCAACGCTTGCGGGCTTAAACATAAGTGGTCCAGAGTTATTTACCAATATGCCTGCCAGGGAAGACCAACAGCTTGGTGGCGTTTTGATGAAAATCATTCAGGAAATTGTACTGGCTACCATTCTGTCGAAAGTCTTTTTTGAATGGTATAAGAAAGAATCGACTGAAGTTGACCCTATTGATGAAAGCCTTATTCAACACGACCCGCGTCCAGCGGATTGAAAAAGGAAGTCCATTGGTGCCAGAGAATAAAGCAGGATTTGGATCTGGCATCTGCAGAGTCTGCGCTTTTAAGTCGGCAGGAATATCTGTAGAGGGGCAATTTAAAAGGCTTCACTGTGCCCCTTCTTAAAAATTTGTTATGTGCTTGTCGTCTAAAGCTGCGTCTTGCGCTTTTTTAGAAAATAGACAAGGAAGGAAATGGAAGTAGATGTCAGTTCCAATCTTACCAACAATTAGTACAGTATGTATTGTTATCAGTGCTATTCTTGTGGCTATTGGCTGGGGAAAAATTAAAAAAGGTCAAATTGAAAGTCATAAGAAAACAATGATTGCCTCAGCTGTTTTTGCTGTAATCTTTTTTATTATCTATGCTAGCAGAACGGTCTTCATAGGAAATACATCTTTTGGAGGACCGGAGAATTTAAAGGTTTTTTATACTATTTTTTTATTTTTCCATATTACCTTGGCGACTGTTGGCGCCGTACTTGGAATTATTTCGATATCGTCAGGATTAAAAGACAGATTGAATATTCACCGAAAATTGGGACCTTTCACCAGTATAGTTTGGTTAGGCACAGGAATTACAGGAGTCTTGGTATATTTGTTGCTGTATGTGTTCTATAAAGGCGGAGAAACAACATCTTTGATTAAAGCAATTCTAGGTGGTTAAAAAGCATGCATGGCCTGAGTGCCATGCATGCTTTTTAAATTTTAAAATTTAACTTTATGATTCCTGCTTCTTTTGCAGCTTTAAATATAATCAGCAGCAACGGTCCTATAATAATCCCTAGTATTCCAAGAGTTTTAAGACCCAAATACATTGCAATTAAAGTAGCAAGTGGTGAAAGCCCCATATGGACGCCCATTACTTTCGGTTCTATAGTGCGCCTGATGATCAATAGTACAATCGCCAATATCGCAAGTTTCGTTCCAAAAACAATATCTCCTGATAATAAGTGATATAGTGACCAAGGGCCAAGGATTATGATGGAGCCAATAATAGGGATAAGGTCAATAATCCACACTACAATCGACATGATTATTGCGACTTTGGGGGAAATTACGAGCAAACCAATGAGACATACTGCGAATATAATTAAGCTCACAAGGAATTGAGCTTTGAAAAAACCGATCACAAAATTGGAAATCCGATTTGTCATGAATTTAACCTTCTCGGAGGTTTCATCAGTCAAGTGCTTGTAAAAACCGTTTTGGATTTTGGGCAGGTCAAGCATGAATAAGAACAGGGCAATTAAATATACAAGGAAGCTCACAAGGAAATTTGGTATGTAGGATATGATCGCGCTGATATTCTCTATATTTAAGTTTTTTCGAATGCTGATCATCATCGTATTTAAAAATTCGGTGATTTCTTCAGTAATGGAGTGTACGACTTCTTTGGGCAAGCTTTGTGCCGTGTTCTTGAATTGTTGCTCATAATTACTCCACGTCTCAGAAATATGATTGACATATTGAGGAAAATCCTCAACAAATTTAACTGATTGTCCTACAGCTTTTGTTGTAATAAAGAAAATACAGGCTCCCAAAATGGTGGTAAATACAGTAAAAACAATCATGACGAGAAAATGTCTTTTTAGAGAAGTTTTTAATTGAAGAATTTTGACTAGCGGGTCCAGAATAAGTGCGGTAATCAGTGCAGCGACTAAAGGAATAGATACTGGCATAATGAAATAGAAAGCCAGTACAATTAGCATAATAGAGATTCCAACGATTATATGCTTTCTTTTTATCCCAAACAAATCTCTCCTCCTTTTATAGGCTATATTACATTATAGTAGGGAGGCAGGAGTTTTTTGTATATTTATTAAAAAAAGAACACGGTTATTTTCCGTGTTCTTAAAGGTGTTACTCTGCAAATGCTGCAATGTCTTTCTGGATTGCTTCTAAGATTTGGTTGCATTGTTTTACAAGTGGTGCAGGGAAGACTTCGTCTTCTCCATATTCCACACCATGTGGGTAATAATGCTTACCAAGCAAAGGGTTCATGAGTTGAATCAACGCTTTACCGCTTCCTACATCTCCTTCAAGGGCATATCCAGGAATACGCAAATAATATGTACCTTCTTGAATAACGAATTTATGGTCGTATGTAACTCTTTCATAATCCCATTGACCTGCGCGTACCATACGGTTTTTACTCATTACTTCATCAAGCCGGTGTAAATCGATTTTAAACGATTCTAATTCGATGTTTTCAAATTTCATCTTAAAATTCCCTCCTAAATAATTCAGGCCGCTAATACTACCCCATGTTTTATAATAGTCGAAAAAGCCCCTTCTTGCAACGAAATCACATATTTGCAGAAGGTTGATTTTGTTCAAGTATAATTTGGACAAAAATGGTGACGATAGGGAAGGTATGAAGTGAAAAAAATGGAGGAGGTACAGGAAATGACCCATATTAGTGAAATTATGACAACAGATGTTGAAACATGCTTGCTGAAAGATAATATTTTTGACGTGGCTGTGAAAATGAAAGATTTGGATGTAGGCGTCATACCTATTGTAGAGGATAAAAGGTTGATGGGAATTATTACAGACAGGGACATTGTAATCCGCTGTATTGCTGAAAAGCAGCCTCCATCCTCTAAGGTGGAAGAGGTCATGAGTGAAAATCTATATACGGTTTCTCCTGATACGACAACACAGGAAGCTGCACGGTTAATGGCAAAAGAACAGATACGGCGCTTGCCGGTTGTTGAAGATGGAGAATTGGTCGGGATAGTTGCACTTGGGGACTTGGCTGTTAGGGATTTAACGGATAATCAGGCAAAAGGCGCATTGTCGGAAATCTCGGAAGACGATGGTGATCAGGCTGTACACTAAGAATACATTGCAGGCGAAAGAAAACGATTTGTTTTTCTTTCGCCTCATTTTTTTTTGTTTTAACAAACAAGTTGTATTGGCGTATAGCATTTTTGTTCTTTTTCATTCAACCCTTCATAGACCGCCTTTTTCTAAGCTTTTTCTATATGTTCAGGCGGCAGGAAGTGGTATAATATTACCTAAATAATGAGAGCCGAGAGAAGGGGTAAAACTGCGTAACTTATTCCGAATCCTGATTTTTACAGCAGCACTGCTTGTCATTAGCTTTTATATATATTCCCCTGAAGATACGGGCCCCATAAAAGATGATACTTATTCATTACCTCCTAAACATGACAATGATGAAGCGATTCCGCATATCACATTGACTGATTCAGACAAGCAGCCCTCTGAAGGCTTGGGTTCTTTAATTGGAAAGCCGCAGGCTGAGCTAGTTAAAGGCTTCGGAGAGCCTGACCGGAAGGAGCCTTCCTCTTATGAATATGAATGGTGGATTTATAATGATGAACTTGATTCATATATGCAGGCAGGGATTCAAGACGGAAAAGTTGTCACCATATACGCTGTTGGCGGCCAACTGAATATCATGCCATTTAAAATTGATCAACCGGTAGAAGATATTTATCGATCAACTGTGCTTGAGACGGAGATTGTAGTGAATGTCAAAGAGGGAAATTATCGGTTCGAATTAACAGAAGAGGATTTAAATATCCGGCCACTCATCCAACTTGGGGATATCTTTGCTCAACTCTCCATTGATAAGTTTAACGGAACATTATTTAGTGTCAGGTTTTTGGATCAAAAGACACTTATCAGTCAGCGGCCATATGAGTTGATTTACAGCGGTGACTTGATTGATTTAGAGGAACCGGACGATGATCTGTGGGAAGTGATTGAAAGAGGAAGTGAAAAGCAGATATTTGATTTGACGAATAATTTCCGCATGCGCTTTGATATCCCAGAGCTCAAATGGGATGATGAAATTGCAGAAGTAGCCTATGGGCATAGTAGGGATATGAGAGAAAATGACTATTTTGCGCATGATTCACCGACATTCGGTGACCTTGCAAAACGTTTAAAGGAGGGAAAGGTCTCCTTTCAAACGGCCGGCGAGAATATTGCGGCTGATTATATCGACGGACCAGCCGCTATGGAAGGCTGGGTTAATTCGGAGAATCATCGTAAAGCTCTTTTGGATGAAGACTATACGTTAATCGGTGTTGGGGTATTTAAGAAAAATTATACTCAGAACTTTGTTATGCATTCTGAAATGTGAAGTGTTCCTGTTTTGCCATGAACAATCACCCGCTATTTTCATAATATAAATGGAGGATAAATTGAGGTGATTGAGCGATGGCCGGGAAAAAGCTCCATCCATCAGTGGAACAATTCAAAGCATTTGTTAAAGAGCATCCAATCCTCATAAAATTAGTAAGAGATAATGAATACACATGGCAAGAACTATATGAGGATTGGTATTTGCTCGGTGAAGATGATCCCAAATGGGCCCAATATACAAATGGAAATACATCCAAGGCTGGTCATCAAAAAGACGATAATAAAACTTGGGTCCAGCAATTGACCGGAGTGGTTAAAAAAATGGATGCCAATCAAATGCAGCATCATATTAATAATTTGAGCCAGGCCATAGGAGCAATCCAAGGAGTCCTGACGCAATTTCAAGGGAACAATCAAGAAAATACTCAACCGCAAAATGATGCTCCAAGAAATCCATTTTCATTCCGGAAAGATTAAGGAGATTTTAAAAGATGAGGGCGGATGTATTGCAATATATATACTCAAATAATGAGTTGAAGCGTTTTATTAGGGAACAGCCGCGATGGTATCGAACACTTTCACGTAAACCAGAGTTATTGGAGCAGTTTGAAATTGCCTCAAGTCATTATTTCGAAAAAACAATCCCGCATCGGGTTGAAAAATTTTCCAGGGGTGTGCAAATGGCTTCAATGATGATGGGTCTGCTGCAAGGAATGAAATCATAACTGGAGAACACATAAAAAATTTATGTGTTCTTATTTTTTGCATGAACCTTGACCTTTGGGAAAAAACTAAAGGGTAAGAGGTGAAGGCGATGAAAAAAATGATCCTTTATACATTGGCAGCTCTTATTTTTTCTGGTTGTGCGCAAAAGCTGCCGGACCCTGAAGCTGAAAAAGCAAAGGCGATGGAAACAGAAGTTAAGGCCAGTAAGCAAATAACTGTACGACACAATGTCCAGGGCAATTCTATATATATCGAATGTTTCATACCTGGCATTTCTTTTTCTCCTTCAAATGCTGGAGGACAATTGGGTAAAGCTCTTTTATATGTTGACGGACAATTGTACAATGAATATGATACAGCCGCATTTGTCGTTAAAGATCTTTCTAGCGGAGTTCATACATTCACCATTGAAATAGTGGACAAAGATAACAAGTCTCTTGGAATCAGTCAAAAGTTTAAGGCGAATGTCAGCTAGATAGTATCGCCGCCCAACTAGAAACATGGTAAAATAAATGGTGGAGGTGAGCCCTTTGCTTGCTACACTTGAAAGTATTAAAATCATCGAGAATGCCGAAACGCTTGGGAAACTTATTCAGGAAACGAATATTGCCGAGCAGTATCGGTTCTATTACCATAAATTGCAGAAAGATTCTAATACAAGGAGGAAAATTGCTGAGTTTGTTAAAATGAAGGAATTGTACGAAGATGTCCAACGGTTCGGACGTTATCATCCCGAGTATAAGCAAATCATGACAAAGACGCGGGAGCTTAAACGGGAGATGGATCTGGACGAAAATGTGGCCAACTTCCGAAAGGCAGAGAACGATTTGCAGTCATTACTGGATCAAATAAGCGTGATTCTAAGCCAAGCTGTTTCTGACAGTATCAAGGTGAATACAGGCAATCCGTTTTTTGATACAGGTTCAGCATGCTCAGGAGGATGCGGAACTGGAGCTGGTTGTGGCTGTTCTGCATAACCAAAGGAAGAGATGTAAAGGGGAACAAATATGTATATGAAAAGACAAGGATTAATCGTATGGTTGTATAATTTAAAAAACACTAAAATGTTGCGACGTTATGGAAATGTGCATTTTGTTTCCAAACGAATGAAATATGCCGTACTCTATTGCAATCAAAGTGAATTTGAGGCTTTGTCGGAAAAGCTGGAATCCCTCCCATTTATTAAGAAAGTGGAGCCTTCCTACAAGCCGGAACTCAAGACGGAATTTGAAAATGCCAAGCCTGACAAAGCGAAGGAATACGATTATCGAATAGGTCTTTGAGATAAAGCGGCCCATAATAGGGGCCGCTTTATTACGATGGGGGAGAGTAGTTTGACTAAAAGGATTATTCGCTTTTCATTGTTTCTTGCGTTTGTGACAGGTTGTATATTGTTTATTCAGTGGCAAGGTTATCATTCTGTAGAAGATGCAGCTGCATTGAATATTGAACAAACGTTTACTATCCGACATACACAAGACGAATTTGTGATTAAACAATCTATCGAAAGTCTTCCAGAAGGAAAGTATCATATCCACTATCCGCCAAAAGCAAAGGATATCGATTGTCAATTGGAAGAGGATCATGCTTGCAAATGGCTGGATGGAAAAAACAGCCAACTAAAAGTAAAGGAAGGCCCTCTGACATTTACATATAAACTTAACGCGCCAATGCAAGTTACCAGTTTTTTACTGGAGGAATGGGGAATAATGATTGAAGAAGTGTCAAGCACCTCCACTCGTATCCAGTTGACAGAGCAAAATTGGCGAAATGGTAGTTGGGCAGCAGGGGCGGATTTAGCTGGGAAAGAAAAAATGGAAGGCCTTGACTATTACGTGTTTGAGACGGAAGGATCAATACCACCGCTATTTTGGCAGAAACAAGCTCTCGTTCCTTTGGAAATGAATCAGCATCTCACGATTTATTCAGAAGGTAAGCCTTCGTTACAGCGCTCTATTTTTGAAAAGCTCGTTCCTGACAAGAAAATATTTGTAATCATGTTGGATAATATTAGCGAGGTTACTGAAACAGACAGCCTGATATTCATGCCAGGTAGCAAAAAAAATGTGGAAAAACAGCTTGCTAGTCTGTTGCTTACAAAACAACTTTCTTTCAAAGATGAAAAAGAGTGGATGCTCGATTTGCTTGTTTCTTCTATAACTCATACATCTGCTCATAATAACAAGGTGGAAAAAATTCGTGAAACAATCTTCTCGGTATTAACCAAAGATCAAGCAGATCGCTGGTTGGAAAGTATTCTTTCATCAGATTCAAAAATTACTAGTCAGCTGCTTGATGAATTGCTTGAAGATACTGCGGGAATAAAAACTGATTTTTTTCAAAAAAATGCTGATATGAGCAAGCCGTTCCAGCCGTTTTACTTTTTAGATAAACGAAAAATATATATAAACGGCAAAAAAACTGACAACATACACATTTTGCTCCAAAATGATCGGACCTATATATCCTTTGTCCCATTGATCGAAATGTTAGGTTTTCGTGTATTGGATTCATCCAATCCAAAAGAGTTGGTAATTGGTAAAGATGGTGATAAATATCACTTTATTTTTTCAAAGAAATTATTTTTCAAAAACGGACAGCAATTTGGTTTTCAACGGAACCCGTTTTCTATGGATCATAATGAAGTCTATTTTGATACAGCTGCACTTAAGGGACTGTTTGACTTGGAAGTGGAGGAAAATAGTCAGGAAATTAACATACATTAAAAAACCCTGCAGAATAAACTGCAGGGTCCTTCTATATTCCGCATAAACGGATAGAAGGCAAAGGGAGAGGAGAAACCGGAGGAAGAACTTATGGGGAAGCGTAAGTCTTCTCCGCGGTTGGCAACAACATCTGCTGCGATGTTGTTATCCATATTATCACCGTTAACGAAACTTTTATACATGTCTTATGCAATCAATCATGTGTGTATAAAGTCTTGCTTGATTAATATAGATTGTAGAAAACATTTGTGTTAGTATAAAAAGCGACAATATAGGACGAATGGTGACGAATATGAGGATAATATCAGGCATTTGCAAAGGCAGGAAGCTAAAGCCGGTTCCAGGCAAGTCAACAAGGCCTACTACCGATAAAATGAAAGAAACGATTTTTAATTGGATTGGCCCCTATTTTTCAGGGGGTGCTTGCCTTGATTTATATGCAGGCAGCGGCGGCGTTGGTTTGGAGGCGCTGAGCAGGGGCATGAATTTAGTTATTTTTGTGGACAATAATAAACAGGCTATCCAAACAATCAAGACGAATGTTTCCATGTGTGGATTGGATGATAAATGCGAGATTTACAATAATGATTCAGAACGCGCATTAAGAGCTATTGTCAAAAGAGACCTGCAATTTGATCTGATTTTCTTAGATCCGCCATATAAAAGACAAAAGCTAAAGATGTTATTGGAAATGATAGAGAAAAAGTCTTTGCTGAAGGAGTCAGGCTGTATCATTTGCGAGCATGATCCCGAAGTGATTCTTCCGGATACGATTGGTGAGCTAGAGCAGGTGAAAAGCGCCAGCTATGGAATGAGCAGTCTTACTATGTATATTCATGAGGAAAAAAGAGGGGGAGCAAGATGACGAGCATCGCAGTATGCCCGGGTAGCTTTGATCCGGTGACCAACGGACATCTAGATATTATTCGGCGTGGAGCAAAAGTATTTGATGAAGTGTATGTTGTAGTTTTAAGTAATTCATCCAAGAAGCCGTTATTTTCAACAGATGAAAGAACAGAATTAATTAGGAAAGTGACAAAAGATATAAAAAATGTCAAAGTAGATTCATTTAATGGTCTTCTTGTCGATTATGCGAAAAGTATCCATGCCAATGCCATCATAAGAGGATTGAGAGCGGTCTCAGATTTTGAGTATGAAATGCAGATTACTTCAATGAACAGAGTTCTGAATGAAAATATTGAAACATTTTTTATTATGACTAATAATCAATACTCATTTTTAAGTTCAAGCATAGTGAAAGAAGTCGCAAAATATAATGCGGACATATCAGAACTCGTTCCTTGGGAAGTAGAAAAAGCTTTGAAAGAGAAATTCGATCATAGCTAAACTAATTTTTGGATTCGAGTGTTTGTACATAGAATGCTATACAAATCAATAACATAAAAATGGTGAAAAGAGGCCCAAATTGCTTTAACCAATTAAGCGTATTTTCCCACCAAATGCTATTTTTCTGAAAAAATACCGGAATGGACATGGATTGACCGCTCAAGAACCTTTCTTCAAATGGCTTCCAAAAAATGAAAGTAAAAAAACCTGCCAAAAAGCCATGGAGAATTCTAGCTATAAAGAAAGGGCGGAAACGAATATCAGTCTGGGCAAGTATGCTCGCAACCTGAGCTTGAACGCTGAACCCGCTGAACCCAAGAATAAAGCTGGCCATAATTGCCTGCTGCATCAGGGTTGCATCTTGAATCTGGCTGGTCATCTGGCTTCCGAGAGTAATCTCAAAAATCCCGGCAATGGAAGGGATGCTTAAAGATGTTGGCAGATGAAAAATCATCAGGGCACCTTCTATCAATTTTGCCAAAAATGCTGTAATATGCATGTGAAACAATAATTTGTTGACTACTGAAAATAATATAATGAAACCGCCGATCATTAGTAGTGTATGGATGGATGAAATAACAGCATCCCCTACCAGCTTTCCGATCGGCTTTTTATTTTTCAGCCGAGTTTGATGCAAAGCGGACAAAGCCTCGGTCAAAAGAGGCCGTTTATAAGGGGGCTTTTTGCTGCGTGTCGTCTTTTTTCCAAAATTTCTCATGATGATTCCTACAGAGAAATTGCCTATATAATGAGTTAAAGCCAAAAGAAAGCCCAGTTTTGGATTATGAAAAAAACCTATTGAAACGGCACCGAAAATAAAAAGAGGGCTTGAGCAATTTGTAAAGGATACAAGCCTCTCCGCTTCAGCACGCGTTAAATGCCCCTCTTGACGCAGCCGTGCGGTTATTTTGGCTCCAGCAGGAAAGCCGGAGGCCATTCCCATTGCCCAGGCAAATCCTCCAACACCAGGTACTCTGAACAGTGGCCTCATTAATGGTTCGAGCAATACTCCCATAAATTTTACGACCCCAAACCCTATTAGCAACTCAGAAAGTACAAAAAAAGGAAAAAGGGATGGAAAGACGATTTCCCACCACATGTTGAGGCCGCGGACGGATGCTTCAAAAGATTTTTCTGGAAGAAGGACCATAGAAGCGGCCATTGATGTTACCATTACGGCAAGGAAAACGGTTTTTATTTTTGATAAGTTCAAGTTCAGCCCTCCTTGTCCAAGGAACCCTACATAACCAATATACTCATAGGCTATCCTTTTAGACCATAAAATGGGGCTAAGGGGGCGGTGAATGTTGGAAAGACCGAAAATCGGCCTTGCACTCGGATCAGGGGGAGCAAGGGGCTTTGCCCATTTGGGAGTACTTAAAGCTCTTAAAGATCATTCCATCCCCGTAGATATGATTGCAGGCAGCAGCATGGGAGCACTGGTAGGATGTTTTTATGGCTTTGGTCATGATATCAGCCAGCTCATAAAATTATCGAAAGCTTTCAAAAGACAATACTATATAGATTTCACAGTGCCGAAAATGGGGTTTATTATGGGCAATAGGGTGAAGAATTTAATCCGTCTATTCATGCAGGGAAAGCAGATTGAGGATTTGAATATTCCTGTCGCCGTCATTGCGACCGATTTGCAGACCGGTGAAAAAGTCGTGTTCAAGAAAGGGCCAATTCCGGAAATTGTGAGGGCCAGTATTTCCATTCCCGGTATATTTGTACCTGAGAAAATAAACGGCAGGCTCATGGTTGATGGCGGGGTAGCGGATCGGGTTCCAGTAACAACTGTAAAGGAGATGGGAGCAAATATTGTGATTGGAGTGGATGTTTCAAGAGTGAATCGGCGTGCAGAGATCCTTACCGTGTATGATGTCATTATGCAGAGCTTGGATATACTGCAGCAGGAAATTATTGCCGCAAGGGAAGTGGAGTCTGATGTCATGATTTTACCGCCTGTAGAGCATTTAAGTACAAAGGCTTTTAAAAATATCGGTGAGATTATCGAAATGGGGGAAGAAGCCACCTTATTAAAAATGCCGTCTATCCAAACGGCAATTCAAAGATGGCATAAAGAAAATTCCTGATTAATCGGTCATAATAGGAGGCTGAGCATATTCCATGGATAACAGCCTGCTTCTAGCGGGCTCTTTTAATGCTTGGGAATATACAAGTGCGGCCTTCCGGTCGAGTGCCAGCATGTCCTGCGGGAAAGAGGAAACTGTTGAAACGAGAGGCAAAGATAAATCCCTCTTCACCTTGTTTAAATATTCTCTGCCGTTAGCTGACATTCCTAGCAAGCGAATATATCCCGGTGTCTCCCCGGAGGATTTTATATCAGCTTTTGAAGTATTAGTCAAAGCATGGGTGCAGATTCTTTGCAGCCGTGTCCATGTATAGCGTTTTGTTTTGATCGATTCCATAAAAGATTGGAAACTTTCAGCAGTCTGTGCAGCCTTTTGAAGACGATAAGGAAGTCCTTCTTCAATATCGTACATCTGACTTAACTCTTCTTCTCCCATGGTGATGAGGCGATATTGTAAATATGGCCAATAATCTTCCCAATCGTGTAAGTGCTTATATGTATTATAGTAAACATTCATTTCGGCGAATGTACTTTCCGGAACATAGGGGCGCATGCGGTCCAAATTACCTTCCTCTCTTATCAGTTTCCGGATAGAGGTTGCACTCGCAATTCGATCATCATGGATCGTTTGATCATTATGTTCGGCTGTATTGCGCTTTATTGTAAAAAACTGCAAATTTGAGTTTAATTTGTCAGCGGCCGAAATGTAATGATACCCCAAAATATTATTAGGCATTGATAAATCAACCGAGTCTTTATTTTTTTCAAGATCTGAGAAGGCTAGGGAAAGGGCCTTCGGATAACTCACTCCCTCTTTTATATAAGATCTGATCTTGTGATTATATAGATCTTTGTGCTTTTTTAGAAATTCCACTGTATGTAAAAAAGGATCGATGCTTCCTGACTCACTCCCGAAACAGATAGAGCTGCATTTCAGTGTATCAAGTATATAAACAGAACCTAAGGCGAACGTTTCCGCCTTTTGAACAGCAAACGCGTAAGGGAGCTCTATGACAATATCGGCACCTGATGACAGAGCCATCTTTGTTCTAGCCCATTTCGAAACGATAGCGGGCTCCCCCCTTTGTAAGAAGTTTCCGCTTATGACTACGATGGCGACTTCACTTTTTGATACTTCTTTTGACTGTGATAAATGATATAAATGTCCATTATGAAATGGATTGTATTCAGCTACGATCCCAACACTTCTCATTCAATTGACTCCCCCTCTATAATTATTTGTTATCATACTGGATTTTTTAACTTCATTCAGCAGAAGTCTCTTCCTTCTGTAAGTGTGAGATGAATGTGTCCTGTATTCTATGGGGGGCAAACCACAGCTGAATGAAGTTAAAGCTCCGGCGGATGCCACAGATTTTCAGAGGAAATTTATCGAGCTTAAGCTCAATAAAATCTGGGCGCAAATACGCCAAGGCGTATTTGATAATTGTAACATATAAGAGGAGAAGCCTCCTCTTATATGTTCATTCGTAATCTCTTGGTCCGAAGGTTCCTTGTCCAGCCCCTGGGAAACCTCCGCCTCCCGGAAAACCACCAGCTCCTGGAGAGCCTCCGCCTCCCGGAAAACCACCATATCCTGGAGAGCCTCCACCTCCCGGAAAACCACCATATCCTGGAGAGCCTCCACCTCCTGGAAAGCCACCATATCCTGGAGAGCCTCCACCTCCTGGAAAGCCACCATATCCTGGAGAGCCTCCGCCTCCCGGAAAACCACCATACCCTGGGAAGCCTCCACCTCCTGGAAAGCCACCATATCCTGGAGAGCCTCCGCCTTCTGGAAAACCACCATACCCTGGGAAACCTCCGCCTCCCGGAAAACTACCATACCCCGGAAAACCCCCGCCATATCCAGGAAAACCCCCGCCATATTCAGGAAAACCGCTAGAGATCGGAAGCTGTCTGCCATCTTGATTCATAAATTTTTCACCTCTTATATAATTCATTTCCAAATAGTCTATGTTGATATCCAACCAGATGTTTAAGTTTTAGTGAATTAGTTCTTGTAAGATATATTGTTCATTTTGTATGCTAAGGGGCAAATTAAAATAATGAATGTAAAATTCATCGAGTGTAAAGAAGATTTTATTGACAAACAGTATGACCAAAGCTATAATTACTTTTGTTGCCTAGAGGTGATCATAATGAAATGGACCGTTGCCGAATTACATAAATATAAGTACGAGGCAATGACATTCGACAAGACGATCGATCTTGCCGAAGAACTGAAAAAGGTGGATTCGGAGATTAGAGAGGTTTCTCCCATTCGAGTCCAAGGAAGAGCGGACGTCGATCCTGATAAGGCGGCTTTCCATCTTCACATTACAGGGACATTCATTTTGCCATGTTCCAGAACGTTGGCAGATGTAGAATACCCATTTGATATTCATTCTATTGAGACCTTTTCATTGAATCCGCTCAATTATCAGGTTGATGAGGATGAAGAGATTCATGAGATTGTAGGCGGAGTCATCGATCTAAAACCTGTCGTTCATGAACTGGTTCTTCTTGAAATACCTATCCAGGTGTTTTCGCCGGAGGCAGAAGAAAGCTCTGCATTGCCATCTGGTCAGGATTGGAAAGTATTGACAGAGGATCAGCTGTATGAAGCCAGAGAGCGTGAAAAGAAAAAAGTTGACCCGCGCCTTGCCGATTTGGCAAAATTGCTTCAAAAAGACGAAGATGAAAAACAAAGATAATATTTACCAGCTTTAAGGAGGTGGGAAGAATGGCAGTACCAAAAAGAAGAACGTCCAAGACGGCTAAAAGACAACGTCGTACTCACTTCAAATTGGATGTACCAGGAATGGTAGAGTGCCCAAATTGCGGTGAAGCGAAACTTGCCCATCGTGTCTGCAAAGAGTGCGGAACTTATAAAGGAAAATCAGTTGTAAATAGCTAATTCGAAAAACGTGAAGAGATCCTTCACGTTTTTTGTTTTCCGAAATTTTTTGAATGTGGAAGGGAGAGAAGAAAGTGAATGCATTTTCTTCTGCAAAATATGAGAACGGTTTACTTGTATGGAAAATCAACCGGCCAGAAAAAAGAAATGCCATAAACTATGAGGTAATGGACGGATTAGAGCTGATGCTGAATGAAGCAGAACGAGACTCTTCCATAAAAGCAGTTGCTATAACTGGTGAAGGAGACCGTGCATTTTGTTCTGGTGGAGATGTGGTGCAATTTCACCGTCTAAAAACAGAGAAGCAAGCTTATGCTATGTTGTCCAGAATGGGCAATTTGTTATATCGCTTGACTGTTCTGCCTAAACCGACTGTTGCTGTTATGAATGGATTGGCGCTCGGAGGTGGATGTGAGCTGGCTGCAGCTTGTGATATGAGGATAGCGAAAGCAGGGACGAATGCCGGGTTCATCCAAGCGAATCTTGCCATTACGACTGGGTGGGGAGGAGCAAGTCTTCTTTATGAAAAACTAGATCCATCACGGGCCATACAAATCTTAACTGAGGCGCAGGTACTATCTGTGCAAGAATTAAAGAGTTTCGGCTTCATCAATGAGATTTATGAAGGGGATCCTCTTAAGGCGCTGGAGAAATTTATGAAAGATATTCTTTCAAAGGAAGCAGGAGTATTGAAATCGTATAAGGAGTCCCTGATTGGAAAATTTTATGCAAGTAATTTAAAGCAGCGGATGGAGCAGGAAATCAGACGTTGTGCGGTACTATGGGCAAAAGATGAGCATCATCAGGTTGTATCGAGTTTTCTAAAACGATAAATATTAATTGCTCGTTAGTCTATCTTTTCTATTATGTGCATATGTATGTGTTAAAAAGTCAGGAGTGATTTCATTGGCAACTGGAAGACAGGATGCATGGACTACCGAAGAAGATAGACTACTTGCAGATTTGGTCCTTTCACATATAAGGGAAGGAAGCACTCAATTGAAGGCATTCAAAGAGGCTGGGGCTAAACTGGCCAGAACAGCTGCGGCCTGCGGGTTTCGTTGGAATTCTTATGTGCGAAAAGCATACCAAAGCGAAATTACAGTGGCGAAAAAAGAGAGGAAAGATGCTCAAAGAAACAACCCTCCAACGTTGAATGAAGCGAACGAAAGCTGCGCCAGTCGTGAAACAGATGATACACATTTATCAATAAGGGATGTAATCAGTTATTTAAACGGGTTGCAGGAGGATCAGGAAGCGAATATTCAATCATATAGTGCTTTGAAAGAAGAAAACCAAATATTGAGGCAAAAAAACGAAGACTTAAATGGAAAATTGGAAAATTTGCGAAGAGAATATGGTAATTTGAAAGCGGAATATTCTACATTACTTTCAATTATGGATAAAGCGAGAAAAATGGCGGCCAAGGAAACAGCCTATGAAGTCACCGATGCATAGATCCATATTTTCCTCTGATACTCTTAAAACGGTCGAAACATTTACAGTGGATTTGGGCTTTATAAGCTGAGTAGATAAACTTGCAGATTTGGTGAAAAGAAGATGCTAGGAAAAATCTAACTGCTTGCATTTAATTTTGTTATTTTTCTTTAACAAAGAGCCGGGCCGAAATAGTTTCGGCCCGGTGCTGTTAATAAGCTGGCGATTCAGATGGAGCCTTACGGGCAAAAGCCATGATACCAGCAATCAAATATAGAATCGCAGGTAAGAATCCGAATCCGACGGAAATAATACCTGTTAATACAGCGCCAATAATGAACATCGATCCGGCTAATTTTGGTTTTTTATTTCCTTTGATACTAATTACTCCAATTAGTCCCAAAATGATACCGATAATCGAAGCAACGACTATCGCCCAGCCAAAAGTGCCAAACGCATCTAATACCATGGAAACATCCCCGCTGTTGAGTTCCAAGGACGGATCCGAAGTAAATTCATCTTCCATCGCTGTTTTAATTTCACCAGATTGATTGGCCCATATTAATAGGATACCACCCAATGACATCAGCGCACTTAAAATAATGCCAATGATTCCAAGTGTTATTTCTCCTGTCCGTTTCAAACAAAAAACCTCCCATATAGTATAAGTACATTATGTTGTACGGGATAGGGGCACACATGGTTTCATTTTAATCATTATTTTTTTGTTCCGTTACCCCTTCAGGATACCAGACCAGCGGATTTTCTCCCAAATCTCTGTCTACATCATACTTGACGTTTTCGAAGCCTAGCTTTTCAAAGAATGGGCGGGAGTTTAACCTTGGGTTTGTTTTGATAGGCATATTAAAGCTTTTCGCATAATCTACTAGAGTCTGTCCATAACCCTTTCCTTGGAAGTCAGGGAGAACCTCTAGTTTCCATAGCTCCAAGTAGTCCTGCGGCGGGTTAAAATATTTATCAAACCTTGCTTCTCTTTTGTACAGGCTCATGCGGGCTGCAAGATTATCCCCAAAATAAATGCCATAAAACGGAGAATCAAGATCATCTTCGACGATATTGTCCTGCAAATCCTCCAACATGGATAATTCTTGTGCTCCGTATTCTTTGAATTTTTTAAATTCCTCCAATGTTTTATAGTTGATTCTGAGCTTTTTTACATCCATTGACATATTTTCATCCCCATTTTCTATATATTTCTTTTTAATTATGTAATTAAATTTCATTATATAACAAAGCATGAAAAATTTCAGATATAATGATAAATAGGAAGCGATTACATCATCGTGATGGCTGTCTAACTGAGTTTTATCAAAGTTATAGAAAATTTGAGGGGACGGAGGAATGGAAATGAAAGAAATTCAGGCGACTATGGCAGGTACAGTTTGGAAAATTGAAGTCGGGGCTGGAGAAGATGTAACACCGGGCCAAACCGTATTGATCTTGGAATCGATGAAGATGGAAATTCCTATTGAAAGTCCAGAGGCTGGTAAAATAACTGAAGTGAACGTCTCTTCCGGAGACTTTGTTAATGAAGGGGATACTCTGTTTGTCCTGTCCAGCTCTAGCGCTTAACCTCATTAGAATCAAGAGACTTCCCTTTGGGAAGTACTTGTTTATCCTCACAGACCAAGGTGCTTGCTTTTCTAGGAATAATAGAAATCAAGGAGAGATTTTTACATGACTGAAAAGGCAGACAAAGATATTTTACTTGAGAGAAAGAGTGTGGTCTACGCAGGAGGCGGTCAGAAATACCATGAGAAATTAAAGCAGCAGAATAAAATGTTTGTAAGGGATCGGCTGTCCATGCTTTTTGATGAAGGGATTTATGAAGAGGATGGACTGTTTGCCAATTATCAGGCCGGCGATCTTCCAGCAGACGGAGTTGTTACGGCGATAGGAAAAGTAAATGCTCAAACGGTTTGTGTAATTGCCAATGATTCAACTGTCAAAGCAGGATCTTGGGGTGCCAAAACGGTTGAGAAAATAATCAGGATGCAGGAGACTGCAGAAAAAATGAAGGTTCCTCTGTTCTATTTGGTTGATTCAGCTGGCGCGAGAATTACAGATCAGTTGGAAATGTTTCCAAATCGCAGGGGGGCGGGCCGAATTTTTCACAATCAGGTGAAATTGTCTGGTATGGTTCCGCAAGTGTGCATCCTTTTTGGCCCTTCGGCTGCCGGCGGTGCCTATATCCCGGCGTTTTGCGATATTGTAATTATGGTGGATAAAAATGCATCCATGTACTTGGGGTCTCCAAGAATGGCGGAAAAAGTCATTGGTGAAAAAGTAACTCTTGAGGAAATGGGTGGAGCAAGAATGCATTGCTCTGTCAGCGGTTGCGGGGATATATTAGCTCAATCAGAGGAAGAAGCTATACAAACCGCTCAAAAATACTTATCTTATCTTCCGGCTAATTTTACAAAGAAAACGAAGGTTTTTGAACTAAAAGACCCGAAGCAGGGAAGAGGGCTGGAAGAAATCATCCCTAAAAATCAAAATGCGCCCTTTGATATGTACGAAGCAGTGGATGCCCTTATTGATGAAGGCAGTTTCTTTGAAATCAAGGAACTTTTTGCTTCTGAATTGATCACTGGCTTTGCCAGGATGGGCGGGCGTACAATAGGTATCATAGCGAATCAACCGAAAGTAAAAGGCGGAGTTCTTTTTGGGGATTCAGCTGATAAAGGAGCAAAATTCATCCAGCTTTGTGATGCGTATCATATTCCATTATTGTTCTTGGCAGATGTCCCAGGCTTCATGATAGGAACAAAAGTTGAAAGAGCGGGGATTATCAGGCATGGGGCCAAATTCATCGCGGCAATGAGCTCCGCCACTGTTCCTAAAATATCCGTCATCGTTCGAAAAGCATATGGGGCAGGGTTATACGCCATGGCAGGGCCAGCTTTTGAACCAGATGTGTGTATTGCATTACCGACAGCACAAATTGCTGTTATGGGGCCGGAGGCAGCAGTAAACGCTGTATATTCCAATAAAATCGAAGCGATTGAGGATCCGGAGGAACGGCGTTCATTTGTTCTTGAAAAACACGAAGAATACAAGAAACATATAGATATATACAAGCTAGCGTCAGAGATGATCGTGGATGAAATTACCGATCCGGGAGATTTAAGGAGAACGCTGATTGACCGATTTCATTTATATGAGACAAAGGACGTTGTTTTTAGTACAAGAAAGCATCCTGTTTATCCGGTGTAGGGTGAAGCTAAACGGGATGTTTGCGGTGAAGCTTGACAGGATAAGGAAGCATGATGAAAAGGTTTCAGCAAGGGAGGCTTTGAGTCTGTCATAGTGTTTTTGTGCGTGGGCCGCAATTTGTGGCTTCGTCAGGCTCAGGCGCGACGTCCTGTCGCATCGCTTGCACTAGGACATCCTGTCCGTCGTCGCGCTGAAGCCAATAATATAAGAAATTTAGGTGGTTCACTTTACACATGGGGACTTATAGCGGAATGAAACAATTCCTCTTTTTTCAGTAAGAGGAATTTTTTTATGGAAAAGGAATAGGCTGGAGAATGTTCATTTGATAAAATAACAATAATAGTAAATTTAACTTCATTCAGCAGAGGTCTCCCGCTTCTATAAGTGGTGAGATGAATGCATATTTTTGTTCCGTTCAGTGGGGGTTCAAACTCGCACTGAATAAAGTTTAAGCCTCCGGCGGTTGCCACAGATTTTCAGAGGAAACAATCGGGCGACGTTTCTCGTCGCCACCGTCTAGAATGAAAACTGATTCTTACCT